>JBPPMT010000052.1:0-16720 GCA_051306195.1 Solirubrobacterales bacterium | reverse complement strand
GGCCGAGAACAGCGGGTGGTGAAAATAGGCCAGGGTGCATTCGGTTTTCGGATTGGCCCGATTCACTTTCAGGTCCCGGGCCAGCCATTTGAGCTGTCGGCTGGTGAAAGCACAGTCGGCCGCGAAGCAGTTCGAATTGAGGTTGATCATGTGCCATTTGCCGCGGTTCCAGCTGGTCCAGCCCCGGTTGTACTTGCCGACCCGCCGCGAGGGAGCGCCTTTTGACTTCCAGTAGCGGAAGTAGCCCGAAGCCGTGAAGTTTCCGTTGTTTTTCCGGTAGTAGTCGTGGTTGCCCACGGTGGCGAAGATCTTCTTGCCGAGGGAACCCCAGGCCCGGTCGAAATCGGCGTAAGCGTCCCGGTAGGACGTCTGGCCCTGGATCAGGTCACCGAGCGCCAGAACAACATCCGGCTTGCCCGCCTTGATCAACTTGGCCACCCGCCGACCCTGGCACTTCTCGGCGGCGGGGTGGAGCTTGGCGACCCCTGGTCTCAAGGTGTTCCTGGCAGTTGAGGAGGCGGGGCAGCTGATGTCGCCGGCAGCGGCGACCTTCAGGGCAGCGGAGGAGTTGCCGGCGCAAAGCAAGAGGCAGAGGTTCAGAATGCTGAAGCCGGACCAGAGTGCGCTTCTCGCGGTCACTTTTTCAGAGGACAATCAGTCGTCGGAACGATTCGGTGTGGCTCAAGCGGGGTTCGACGCATTGCACCTGGTTTTCGGCTGCTGGTCGTGAATGCCACCCTGAATATCGCGGAAATAGCTGCTGTAGCTGCCGGCGTCGAGATCGAGGATCAGCGCGCCGAGACCGCGGTACGAAGCGGCCGAATTCGAAGCAAGTCCTCCGCTTTCGTCGGTAACCCGAAAAGTCGAGCTACCGCCCGTTCCGGCGATGATCTCGGTGATCCCGGTCGGGTCGGGAAAACCACTCGGGTTCTGTGGCCGGAAGCGCTCGTAGAAATGTTGATGTCCGTTCAGCACAAGATCGGTCCGGTACTGGTGGAGGACCTTCCAGAGGTTGGGCAGGAGTGATCCGCTGGGCACCCGCCCGCGGGCCACGCCTGCAGAAAAGAGAGGGTGGTGGAAGTAGGCAAGCACGCATTTCGTCTGCCGCCGCGCGCGGTTGGATTCCAGGTCGTCGGTGAGCCACTTCAACTGACGCCCGGTGAGCGAACAGTTGATCATCGAGCAGTTCGAATTGAGGTTGACCATGTGCCATTCCCCCCGATCCCAACTACTCCACCCGAGGTTCGGCTGTCCGTAGCGCCAGACTGGCGCCCCCTGCCTCATCCAATACGCGAAGTACCCGGCAGCTGTATTTCGGCCGAACGAATCGCGGTAGTAGTCGTGATTACCGACGGTCGCTGCGATCCGTTCACCAAGCAGCCCCCAGGCAAGGTTAAAGTCGTCGTATGCCGTGACCTCTGATGTCTGGCCTTGAATCAAGTCGCCGAGCGCCAGCACTATCTCGGGGTTTTCCCCGGCGATCACCTGGGCCACCCGCCTGCCCTGACATTTAGCTCTGGCTGGACTCGGCATAGGTTCGCCTGGATTGATTGCATTTCTTGCGGTCGCTTCAGCGGGACAGCTGATGTCGCCAGCCGCCGCGATCCTGAAGGCTGTTGCGGGTGTGGGCGAGGTCAGCAAAAGAAGACCCGTGAAGATCAGTATCAGGCCACATCCGCAGGCACTTTTAGACAGGAAATTGGTCAAGGTTCTCCGCATCGCTCGCCCCGCCAGGCGGGGGCACCTCTGCCAACAGCCTAAACCGTAGATCCTGCTCTCCGTTTGGCCGTGCGGGTAGCATCCGCGCTCCGGCGAAGTTTCTTGACCTCCAAGGCGGGCTACAAGCGAATGAAATATCCCCTCGAAAACGCCATGTTCCAATGGGAAGCTGGCATCGGCCGCCTGCGCGACCTCGAGCGCCTGGGCGCACTTCGGGGGGATCAGGTGACGGTTCCCGTCCGCGAGGAACTGCGCCGCCGGTTGGGGGCCACCTTTAGTGCCGGTGAGCTGGCAGACCTATACGGAGCCGGCACCGACTGGGCTTCACAATTGAGCGGCGTTGATCCGGGCATGTCCGACTTCCAGGACCTGGTCGACGCTGCCTTCTGGCTCCATCTCCAGTCGGCGAGTGACTTCGCTGGCGGGCGCCGGGTCGAAATCGACCGGTGACTACTCCGCGCGGCGGATGATGATCTGGTCTTCTTCGACCGTGACCTTGACGTCACGGTTACCTGCCCAGCTCTCGGCGTAGGCCGGTAGGTCCTGGATGGCGGGGTCGAGCCAGAGGCCGTACCCCTCCTCTCCGTGGTCGAAGGTTCCTTCAAGTTCGTTGCTCTGCGTGCGGCCACCGCCACGGCGACCTCGCCGGCGGCGTCGGCGGGGACGTCCTTCGGCTTCGCCTCCATCAGATTCGTCGCCATCGCCATCGGTATCTCCGTCGGCGTCGCCTTCAGCGTCGCCTTCGGGTCCGCGAGCGGCGGCTTCGGCGGCTTCGGCTTCTTCCCTCTCCTTGGCCAGGGCCTCCTCTTCAGCGGCAGCCGCTTCGATCTCGGCTTCGATCTCGTCTCGGAGATCGACTTCGGCTGTACCGTCGCCTTCGCCGTTCGGGGCGAGATCATGCTGGCGGCGGAACTCGCGCAGTTCGGAGGCGCTTACCTCTAGCTGGTGGGCGATCCACGCATCAGTACGACCCTGGTGTACCCAGGCTCGGATCTGATTCAGCTGTGGACGGAGTGAGCGACGGGCCATTGGAACGAGGCCGAGTGTATTGAACCCGGTCCGGTCTGCGTCGCTTGCCCCGTCGACCTCGCCGGTTCGAAAGTCGCCCGGTTGTTCCCGCATTACCGCACATGTATGTTCATCGACGGGGCGAGTACCTATTATTAGGTAGTGGTCCAAACCCCAGACAGTTTTCGAACGGAGCGTTGATGCTTGTACTTACCCGTAAAAGAGAGCAGAGCATCATTATCGGCGATAACGTCGAAATCATGGTCCTCGGCGTTTCCGGGGACAAGGTTCGTCTGGGGATCACAGCACCCCGGGACATTGAGGTCTTCCGCAAGGAAGTAATCGCCGATCGCGGAACCGGAACGCCGACGTCCGACCTTCAAGGGTCAGCCGGGGATTCCGACGCCGAGGCATGAAAAAGGGGCCCCTGGGGCCCCGATGTTTATGCGGATCCCCGATCGGGGATCTAGGACATGAAGAAAGTCAGCGCCTCGAACATGGCAATCGTGACCACGGCCACAGTGCCGATGAGGCTCACGGCCAGCACGCTGAAGCGCACCTTGCCCTGCTGCTGACTCCTTGAAACACGACGCTGGCGCGACCGGTTGGCGGCGCGGTGACGAAGCTGCTCACGGCGTCGCTGTTCCAGCACCTTCTGCTGCTCGAAGGCGGTTTCAAACTGATTTAGGCTCTGGCGCATTCTCATAATCGAATGGCCCACATTGCCGCAAATACGAAATGGGGCCAACTACGACCGTAGCAAAGCTAACCCCAAGCGCAACTTGCATTTTGTGAAAAGGTGTCGGCCGGTTTGGACACCGATTCAGCCAGGAACTGCGAGTTTCCCATGAGCAGTAGCTATGCGAGCCCTCACAGCAAAGAATCAGCCCCGATAAGTGTGACCCAAGTCACATATCGGTCTATACATAACCAGACAAAACCGGCACTGCCGGTTCAGCCGCGTGTGTTTCCCCGCGGGCCGACCTGTGCCGGCTACAGGCGCTCAGGTTGTTACGGCGTGCGCTTGACGTTCGCGAGCAGCGACTCTTTGATCTGTCCCACGATCTCGAGCGCTTCTGACCACTCACGCTGCCAGACGTTCCGGCCGAAGATGACTCCGGATCCACCGGCGTCCATGATCGACTTGGTGTGTCCGAGCACGACTTCGTCGTCGGCCTTGGAGCCACCGGAGAGCACGACCAGCGAGCGGCCAGCGGATGCGACCACCTGGTGAACGGCATCTTCCTGGCTGATGTCCATGTCGTTGTAGGGGGGCTGGGCGTCCTTATCGGTGTCCAGGCCGACCTTCGGCATGTTCAGCTTGACGATGTCGGCGCCCATCTCCATGGCGAGGCGCGCGGCGTAGTCGATCGCGTAGAAGGAGTTGGGGCCGCCCTTTGCGTCGACGGCCTCACCACGGGGGTAGGACCAGACGACCAGCGGCATGCCGAAGCGGTCACAGTCCTGGCGGACCTGGCGCAGCTGGGCGAGGTCTTCGTCCTGGCGCGGCGAACCGACGTAGAGCGTGTAACCGATCGCATCGGCACCGAGGCGCACCGCGTCTTCAACGGTTGCGTTGCAGGAAGAGAAAGCCTTGGCTGACGACGGGATGTCCGTCTTGCCGTTGACCTTGAGGATCAGCGGAACCGATCCGGCGTAGTCCGGGTAGTACTTCTCGGCCATGCCGATCTGGCAGGCAAGGGCGGAGTAACCGGCTTCAGCGGCGAGCTTGAACTGGTACTCGGGATCCTTGGAAGCGGGATTCGGGAAGAAGTCACGCGGGCCGTGCTCGATGCCCTGATCGATCGGCAGCAGCATCAGGGTGCCGTTTCCGGGACCGAATTCGTAAAGAAGGCGATGCAGGCGGGCCTTCTTGCCGGGCGGCAGCACCGCTAGAAGGGACTTCTGTTCAGTCAGGCTGTTGGCTTCCATTTACTTCGCTTGTCCTCCTCGGAGACTGTGTATACGGGCAGTATGCCAATGCTCAGCTCAGTTCACGGGTTCGGTATGGCGCGGAGACTCAGTACGGATATCCTCGTCAGACCGAGCCATGAGTGAGACCGAGCTAAGAGTTGTCTGCAAGTCATGCGGGGCCGAGGTCAGCCCCTACGTGACCGAGTGCCCGTATTGCGGCACGAGGGTCCGCAAACGGGCCCCGAAACTCGAGCGGCGAAACGGTGGTCTCGAAGCCAAGAAGTCCCGCCGCGAGAAGCGTCGCGAACGCCAGGCGGAGAAGAAGGTCAACTACGGAAGCCGTCCCTTGGCGACCTACGCGGTAATCCTCGTACCGGCGATCGCGATGCTCATGCGGATCGCTACCGGCGGTGACATCGACGCCTTCGGTGCGCTGGTGGTTCCTTTCGATTCCGGCTGGTGGAGGTTCGTCTCGGCACCATTCGCCTACGTCAGCGTGGGTTACCTCTTTGCCGTCTCGCTGGCCGTGGTCATGTTTGCGCCGGGTCTTGAACGGCGCCTCGGCTCGTTCGCGACCCTGATCATGCTGATGGCCTGCGGTTCGCTCGGCATGCTCGCCGCCTACGGAGTCGAAGAACAGCGGGGCGTGCTCGAGGTAATCGCCGGCGGCAACGGCATGGCCCTCGGAGCGATCGCCGCCTGGTACGTGGTCATCAGGAGCGAAACCAGGGATCTCGATGATGAAGGTCCCGACGTGATCGGGGTCCTGGTCTGCGTCGCGGTGATCCTGCTGCTGCCCGTGGTTGTGCCGTCGGCCAACGTCTGGAGCGGCCTCGCCGGTGGAGCGGTCGGAGCCCTCGCGGGACTGGCCGCTACCTTGGTCCGGCGATGAGCGACAACTATTCCGAAGAAGAACTGAAGCTGGCCGTCGAACGGCTGTCGGACCCGGACGCCTTCCGCGACGCCGAGAGGGTGATCCAGACGGTCGCCCCGGACCTCCAGGGTGTGCTGGTGACGGCGCTCGGCGAGGGTGGCTGGTTCGGCCAGTCCCACCAGTCGGAGACTCTCAAGGCGGCGACCATGCCGGACGAAGAGCAGCGGATCCAGGCGATTCGCGCCCTGCTCTCCGAGGAGACCCACATGGGGATGATGGTCGGAGTGGCTGTCGGCTGGGCACTCAGAACAGAACTTGCGCACACCCCGGATTCAGACAAAGGAGAGAGTTAGACATGGACATTCGTTACCACGGCCATTCCTGCTTCGAACTGATCGAAGGCGAGACCACGCTGATCGTCGATCCGTTTCTCGCGCCGAACAACCCACTCGCTGATGTCACTGCGGATGACGTCGACGCGACCCACCTCGCCCTGACCCACGGTCACGCCGACCATGTGGCGGACGCGGTCGCCGTCGCCAAGCGCAACAGCTCGCACTGCGTCGCCATGGTGGAGCTTGCCAACTGGCTCGAGTAACAGGGGGTCGAGAACGTCAGTGACCCGAACCTCGGGGGTACGGTCAGCTTCGACTGGGGTTCGATCAAGTTGGTCCCGGCCTGGCACACCAACACCACCCCCGGATCGGCAGAACGTCCCTTCAGCGCCGAACTGGGCACCGCGATGGGCGTCCCGGCGGGCCTGATCATCCAGATGGGCGGCCTGACGATCTACGACGCCGGCGACACCTGTCTTTTCGGCGACATGGAACTGATCGGCGAGCGCCACGCGGTCGACATCGCGATGCTGCCGATCGGCGGCCACTACACGATGGATCGTGAAGACGCGGCTTATGCGGCCAAGTTGATCGGTGCCAAACGGGTGATCCCGATCCACTACAACACCTTCCCGCCGATCGAGACCGATGTCGGTGCTTTCAGCAAGGACCTGGCGGACGAAGGAATGGAAGCCCTGGTCCTCGAGCCGGGCCAGCCCGCGACCCTCTAGGACCCCCAACGAAAGGGTGACCGTCTTATTCCCCTCGACGAGGGGAATAAGACGGTCACTGGTTTTCAGTTAGAGGCTGGTGATGGCTCGACGACGGCCGGGGCCGGGAATCAGTTTCCCTGGGCCGAGCCCTGCGGCTGGGTCTGCGGCGGCGTGGGGGCCGGGGCCGGAGTTGAAGGCACCGGGGTTGAAGGCTGTGCGGCCGGCGGGGTCGGAGCAACCGGTTCAGCCGGAGCCTGCGGCGAAGTGACCGGTTCGGACGGATCCGCGACCGAAGGATCGGTTGACGGTTCCGGCTCGTACGGGACCTCCTCGACGGTGCCGACGAGTCCGTCGTCAGTCTCGTGTGCCGGGGTGGCCGTATGAGGCTCCTCGACTACGACTTCACCTTCGGCGGCGGGCGGAGCGTCAGCGGGCGGAGCCTCGGCGACCGGTTCGGCCACGGCCGGGGGAACCTCGGCGACGTCATCGTTCACGACCTGGGCAACTTCAACCGGTTCGGTTGCGGAAGCCTTGACAACTTCGGGCTCGGCAACGGCCGGAGCGGCGGCGACGGTCTTGCCGGGCGCGTTCACACCTTCGTTGACCGGGTTGGAAGTCACGTTCTTCTTGACCTCAACGGCACCGGCGGTAAGGACGGCGGCGGTGACGACACCGGCGAGGGCCTTGGCACCGACGGCACTGCCGACGGCTCCGAGTCCGGAAGCGGCACTGCCGGCGCCGATCGCGGCACCGGAAGCTGCGGCTGCTCCGCCGACTCCTGCTCCGGCGCTGGCGGCGGTACCTGCTCCGGCACCTGCGGCGGTACCCGATCCGGCGGCTCCTCCGGCTCCGGCACTTCCACCGAATCCGAGCTTGGCGCCGAGGGCGGCCTTGAGCGCGAGCAGCGGACCAACCGGAACCAGCATCGCCAGGACCTTGGTGTCGGAGCGGAGCTGCTTGCGGAATTCAGAACATTCCTCGCAGTCACGGACGTGACGGCGGACGGGGCCGGAGGCCTTGGCCAGGCCTTCGGCGGCTTCGGCGAGTTCGACCCGGACCTCACCACAGGTGAGCATGCGGGCCTGGCTGGCTTCGGCGAGTGAAATTCGTGCCCGGACCAGCAGTGACTTCACGGAAGGCACCGTGGTGTCCATGGCTTCGGCGATCTCTTCGTATGAGAGGGCGTCGATCTCGCGCAGCAGCAGGGCGGCGCGCTGGGTCTCGGGAAGTTTGGTTACGTCTTTGAGGAGTTGGCGGAACTCTTCGCGGTTATGAACCTTCTCGGCGGTTCCACCTTCGGCGACCATCGGAACCATGTCCATCGATTCCTGAGCGTCGGCCTTGGGCTTCCGCAGGTGGTTCAGCGAACGGTTGCGGGCGATCCGGTAGAGCCAGGGGCGAAGGTTGATCTCGCGGTTGTCGGCGATCATCGCCTTGTAGGCGTTGACGAAGACTTCCTGGAGGACATCTTCGGCATCCTCGGTCGAACCGATCATCTGGCGGCAGAATCCCAGGAGCCGTGCCTGATAACGGTCGACGATGATGTCGAAAGCGCCCGAGTTTCCGCTCCGGACTAGCGCGATCAGCTGCTCATCACCCTTGAGCTTGAGCAGGGGTGACTTGCGGGTCAGTAGTCCGCGACGTGCTGCGTGGCTAAGCGCTGATGCTTCCAAGATTCTCCTCGTTGACTGGGACAGCTACTTACAACAACAAGGTAACCGGACATATGTAGCGGTTCTTAAAGATTAAACCTTTAATCGACTAAAGCTTGTCGATGCCTCTACGATTCTATTGCCCGGGTGGCGGAATGGTAGACGCCGCGGCCTTAAAAGCCGCTGCTCCTCAGGGGGCGTGCGGGTTCGAATCCCGCTCCGGGTATTTTAGTCGGGTCCATAAAGAGCGCATCAGTAAACAGAGAGTCCCAGGAGGAAGCGTTGGCAGTAGAGAGACCGCATAGGGGTTGGGTCCGTTTTCTCACGGTTCTCGTTGGTGTGATCACGGTTGTAGCGATCTTCGCGACGTGGGTTGACCGACAGGTCTTCGATTCACAGGAGTGGGGCGACACTTCGCTCGAAATGCTCCAGGACGAAGAGATCCGCGCAGCAGTCGCCACCTACGCGATCGATGAGCTCTATGCCGAAGTCGACGTCGACGCCGAACTGAAGAAGGTGCTGCCCGGCGACACCAAGGATCTCTCCGGAGTGGCCGCCGGCGCGCTGCGTCAGGTCGCCGACCAGGGTGCCCAGCGTGCCCTCGGGGACAAACGCATCCAGAACCTGTGGCGTGACGCGAACATCGCCGCCCACAAGACCCTGATCAACATCATCGAAGACAAGAGCGAGGTCCTCAGTACGACGGGTGGAGAGGTTCAGCTCAAGCTACAGCCGCTGATCGTCGAGATCGCCAACCAAGTCGGTCTCGGCGACCAGGCGCGTGACAATATTCCGACCGACGTGGGCGAGATCGAGATCGTCGATTCAGAGCAGCTTTCGACAGTACAGACCGTGGCCAGCCTGATCCACGGCACTGCCCTGATCGCCGCGTTGCTGGTCCTCGCCCTGATCACTCTTGCGATCTACCTTTCGCCCGGCTACCGCTGGCTCACCCTGCTCTGGATCGCGATCACGCTGATCATCTCTTCGGTCCTGGTGCTGATCCTTCGTTCCGTAGCCGGTGGGATCCTGGTTCCCGAACTTGCGGCGGTTGATGTGCAGCCGGCCGCTGAAGCCGCTTATGGCATCGCGACCGACCTGCTCAGGTCGATCGCCTGGAACGTGATCTGGGCCTCCTTCGGCCTGATCATCATCTCCTGGCTGATCTCGCCGAACGCCGCGGCCGGATCAACCCGCAAATTCCTGGCGGTTCCGTTCAGCCGGTACCCGGTTGCGGTTTACGCGGTCCTCGGACTGGTGGCCTTCATCTTCCTGATCACCGGAGCCGGTGACCAGAGGGGGTTCATCGTCAGGCTGGCAATGGTGGCGATGGCCGTCGCCGCGACCTACTTCTTCCGGCGTCAGCTGATCCTTGAGAACCCGGACGCGGACTTCTCCGGGGTCAACGACTTCTTCGAGCGCTCGAGGGACAAAGCGAAGAACGCCTGGGCCAACCGCCCGAAGGACATCTCGAAGAGCCTGCCGGGCTTCGGTGGCGACAAGTCGGGGTCCGGTGACGCTGCCGGCGAATCGGCCACGAAGGTGATGCCGGCCGAACCCGCCGACCCGGAGACAACAAGGCTCGACCGGCTCGAGCGCCTGGCCGAGCTCCACAGCAAGGGCGCCCTGACCGACGAAGAGTTCGCCGAAGAAAAGGCCCGGCTCAGAGAGAAGTAGCGGCCTCGATCGAAGCGCCGTAAAGGATGTCGTGCTCGGAGACCTCGACCTCGTCCAGGTCGAAGGCCCGCATCACTTCGATCAGGATCACCGTGCCGGCGACGATCGCCCTTGCCCGGTCGGGGTGGAGTCCGACGACCTGCTGACGTTCAATCGTCGGCACCGAAGCGAGCTTCGACAGCCACCACTGGACCGTGCTCAGCGGGAGCCGGTGCCCTTCGACCGCGAGTGGGTCGTAGGGGTCCAGCTCAAGGTTGATCGAGGCCAGTGAAGTCGGCGTGCCCGCGACAGCAACTGCCGCTTCCACTGGCGGAATGTCTTCACCTTCGATCGCTTCGGTGATCAGCTTCTTGATGTCGGCGGCGAGCTTCTCGAGTTCGGCGGCACCGGGAGGGTCGCTGGTCAGGAACCTTTCGGTGTGGCGCACCACGCCGGCCTGGAGGGATGTGTGGAAATCGGGCTGGTGGCCGGTGCCGATGATGATCTCGGTCGAGCCGCCCCCGATGTCGACCACGAGCAGGTTCTCGCCTCCGGTCCGTTCGGAGACGCAGCCGAGATAGGTGAGCCGGGCCTCTTCTTCACCGGCAATCACCTGGGCGGAGAGTGAGAAGCGTTCCCGGAGTTCAGCCACGAAGGCGTCTCCGTTCTCGGCGTCCCTCACCGCGCTGGTCGCGATCACCGAGGTCGACTCGACCCCGAGCTGGTTGATTTCCTCGACGTAGTCAGTGATTGCCTCGCAGACCGCTTCAATGCCTTCGACGGAGAGCTGCCCCGAATGGTCGACACCACGGCCAAGTCCGGTCACTCTGGTCCGGCGTTCGAGTTCCCTGACCCGCCCCTCGTTGACTTCGGCGATCAGGAGTCGCGTCGAGTTGGTGCCGATATCGATGACGGCGACTTTTCTCGGCGAAGTGGAGATGGAATCCAGAGAATCAAGCAAGCGGCAAGGATAGGGCCTTGCTTGCCGGATGCACTCCAGGGGTAAATTGGAGAGGAAAGCTATGAAAGGTCCTTTGAGATGTCAGACAGATTGAAAGGCACGGTGGCACTGGTCACCGGAGCGAGCAGTGGAATCGGCGAAGCAACCGCCCGGAGCCTCGCGGCTCAGGGAGCAAAGGTCGCCCTGGTCGCGAGAAGGGTCGAGCGGATCGAGAAGCTGGCTCAGGAAATCGCCGGTCACGGCCACACCGCACTGGCGATCGAAGCCGACGTCACCAACCAGCAGCAGGCGATCGATGCGGTTGAGCGCACGGTCGGCGACTTCGGCCGACTGGACATCATCGTCAACAACGCCGGCGTGATGTTGCTCGGACCGATGAAAGATGCGCCCACGGAGGAGTGGGACCGGATGATCGACGTCAACCTCAAGGGTCTCCTCTACGTGACCCACGCCGCGTTGCCCCACCTCCACGATGCTGCGGAGACCTCGGAACGAAAGGTCGCCGACGTCGTCAACATCAGCTCGGTCGCCGGCCGGGTGCCGAACGCCGGGGCCGCCGTCTACAACCTGACCAAGCACGGAGTCGGAGCGGCGTCGGAGGCACTTCGCCAGGAAGTCAGCCGAGACCACGTGCGGATCACGATCATCGAGCCCGGGGCGGTGGCGACCGAACTCGTCGATCACAACCGCGACGGGGTCCGGGAGCAGATCGAGAAACGGCTCACCAGCATGACCCGGCTGGAGTCCCACGACATCGCCGATACGATCGAGTTCGCGGTCACCCGCCCGGCGCACGTTTCTCTCAACGAGATCCTGATTCGGCCGACCCAGCAGCCGTAGAAAGTTCTGTGGCTACCGACTCGCCCTCGGGGCACGCCGTTCTTTCAATGCTAGAATGGTCGATTCCGCCGCGGGGTGGAGCAGTCAGGTAGCTCGTCGGGCTCATAACCCGAAGGTCGCAGGTTCGAATCCTGCCCCCGCTATGTCCTTCGGGACGACACACCACCCCCTCTCGCCAGGGGGTTTTGTGTTTAACGTCCTCGGAGACGCTGCAGAACTCACAACACACCGTTCGAAGCGGGTCAGTCGAATAGGCTGCAGTTATGAGCTTGGTTTCGGCGATCGGATGGGTGGGGTGCCAAAGGTGGGCGCGTTTGTCCGGTCTGGCTTTGCTTTCGGGACTCGCCCTGGTCGGAGCGACGTCAGAGCCGGGGCTCGCTGCATCGGTGAGCATCAAGACGCAGAGGATTTCGCCACCGAGCCCATTTTCCCCCTTGGCGCCCTGCGCTTTGGCCAACCCCGGGTTCAGCCCAGGGTTCGCACAGGAGACTTCGGTCGCAGTCAATCCACGCAATCCCAAACGCATCCTCGTCTCGTGGATCCAGGACGGCCGGGCGACCGATACCGTGATGGCTTCGCGCAACGGTGGGCACTCGTTCTCTCGTGTCCTGATTCCGGCACTCTCCGCCTGCACCGGCGGCGCCTTCCAGGCTGCCAGCGACCCCGGCGTGGCGTTCACCGCCGACGGGCGCATGGCTTACCACACGGCGATTGTGGTCTCCGACGTGGCTGACGTGGAGAAGGCCAATACCAGCATGTTCGCGGCCCGATCATTTGACGGTGGATTCTCTTGGAACCGCCCACGCGTGGTCCAGCCGGCCACCGATCAGTTCTGGGACCTGCCGCGCCTGACGCCGCACCCCCGCCAACCGAAGAAGGCCTACTACGCCTACGACCTCCGACTGCCTCCCGACTTCCTGCACGGCTACAGCGTGCTCTCGACGACGAAGAATCGCGGGAAGACGTGGTCCACGCCGCGGACTCTCTACAACCCGAAGACGTCGAACAGCTGGCCCGGGATCACCAAGATCCTGGTCAACGACGACGGCTCGCTGCTAGCGATCATGGCGGTCGTTGCCAGCGATCTCTCCGGAAATGACTCGGAAGCCGTCAGGAAAGTCCCGACCGAGCAGTTGGCGATCCGCTCCGTGGACGACGGCCGGACATGGAGTGCGCCGGTGAAGATCGGAACCTCGACCGGACGGGACGTCAACGATCCGGTCAGCGGTTTCACCATGAACGCCTACGACACGTACCCGTCGCAGACCGTCGCGCCGAACGGCGATGTCTACGTCAGCTGGCTGCGGCCCGGCACTACGAACGCATCCTCGCGGATCGCAGTGGCGCGGTCAACCGATGGCGGCCGCCACTGGAAGGCCCGCGGGTTCCCGGTCGGAAGCCAGGCGGCGCTGCCGACCGTCGAAGTTGCCGGGGATGGCACGGTCGGGGTCGTTTATTACAAGATCGCCCCGAAGAGCAGGAGCGGTAACTGGCCCACGCGCCTCAAGGTCGCCATTTCCCGCAATCAAGGTCGTCGCTGGAGCCAGCACGCCGTCGCCGGGCCGTTCAACCTTTTGACCGCTGGAAGCAAGGCCCGGCCGTGTTGCTTCCTCGGCGACTACGAGGGCGCCGCGCGTCTCCCTCACGGCATCGTTGCCGCAATGCCGATGGGTAAGCCGACCATGAACAATGTCGACGTTTATTTCGCTCGCATCATGACGTCGAGACCCAAGTAGGCATCCGCGAGCCACGGATCTCATCGTCGCAGGTCAAACGGGCTTGATATTTCCGAGGCATGAAGTAGCGTGATGACTACAGGCGACCGTCGGTTCTTCGACCGCGATCAATGATCGAACCTCGCCGTACCGGCTCTCTCCCGACAGCGCGCTGCGCTGGCAATTGTCCACTAGCCCGATCCCACGCGAGCAGGTAACCCGTTCGTACGGATAGACAGCAAGGAGATTCGGAAAATGAGAGCAATTCCACGCGAAGACGTGCCGATCGTGATCGCCGATGGCGAGGTCGAAGTCAGGCTGCTGGACCAGGACGGAACCTCGGTCGGCTTCGTTCGCCTGCCTGCCGGCGCTGACCTGCGACCGGCCACCAAGGGCCTTCCAGACGACCTGTGTCAGTGCCCGCACTGGGGCTACATGCTCAAGGGGCGCGTCCGGATGCATACGACCGTCGGCCACCAGGACTTTGTTGCTGGCGAGGCTTTTTACTGGGCGCCGGGCCACGCTCCCGAAGCACTGGAGGACTCGGAGTACGTGGATTTCTCACCTACAGCTGAGTTCGCGAAGGTGGTTGATCACATCACTTCGGGCGCGGGTGAGACCAACTGAGCCGGCCCCCGCTATGGCCGCAAGGCCGACTCACGCCCCCTCCCACCAGGGGGTTTTGTGTTAAGGGCTTTGGCGACGGCCCCCACGCCCGCTCTTACTTGCGCCCCTGCGGCAGGGCGGTTAGTTTTAAAACTTAGGAGTGGAACGAATTGGAGGGATTGGGATGCGCAGCAAGCCACTGGTTGCTTTGGCCCTGACCGGGCTGGCTTTGGCCTGCGCCCCCGCCGCAGACGGGGCCCGATTCGAAGCGACGAACCTCGGAATCCTGCCTGGCGGCACCGCTTCCGAGGCGACCGCCGTCGGGGACAGCGGCCACGTGGTCGGCAACTCGGCCGGTTTCGGTTTTCTCTGGCGCCCGGGCGGTGGCATGGAGAAGATCAACCTGCTGACCCCGGATGTCTCCTATGCCGGTCCGGACGTGAACTCGACCGATGTGGTCGCGGTCACCGGGCCCCACTCCGACGGTGACGCATTCGGCTTCCTCTGGCATGCGAACCGCTGGGCCAGCGGGTTTGCCCAGAACGTGGGAGCGGCCGGCGAAGCCATCTGCGGTGAGGGTTGTGACGTCGACCCGAACGACCAGTCCTTCGCCAACGGGATCAATGACCCGGGGTTCATCGTCGGCACTTCGACGATCGAGGATTCCGCCGGCCCGCAGGTCATGGCTCCCACCGTCTGGGCACCAAATGGCGACGCGACCCGCCTGCCCGGGGCCGGACAGGGCAGTGCCAGGGAGATCGCCAACAACGGAAGGATCGCCGGCAGTCTCGGACCGCATGCCGCTCTCTGGCAGGACGAGACCGACATCCCGCTCGACCTGGGCCTCCTCCCGGCCAGCACCGGCACCCAGTCCGACGCGCTGGACCTGAATGAAAACGGGACCGTGGTCGGCAACTCCGAGGTCGCGCCTGGAGTGATTCGTGCCTTTGCCTGGAATCCGGGCAGCGGGATGCAGCCGATCGCTTCCCCGAACACGCTGAGCGGCTACTCGTCAGCAAACGCGATCGCCCCTGACGGCACAATCGTCGGTTCTTCCTTCAATGGCACCCAGACCCGCGCGATCATCCGGGAACCGGGCAAGCCGATCGTTGATCTCAACACCTTGATCCCGCCGGGCAGTGGCTGGACCCTGACCTCCGCCCGTGACATCAATGACGACGGCCAGATCGTCGGGGTCGGCCAGATCGGCGGCACCACCCGGGCCTTTCTCCTGACCCCGCTGCAGCCACTCAAAGTCGGACTCGAGCCGGTCACCGTCGGCACCAACGACGTCTTCGACCTGAAGATGACGGTCGAGCACCTCGGTGGTTCAGGCACCACCAGGGTCAGCTCGATCACTTATCCGCCGGCTCCCGGCCTGGTCCTGCGGAACGTTCCCGTTCTGGGCGGCCCGGCCCCGACCCTTTCCCGGATCTTCGGGCCCACCGGTACTTTCCCGACCGCACTGGACCCCGGCCAGAAGTCCGAGCACGTCTTCGCCTACGCGATCGACACACCGGGCAATGGCCTGCTGCAGACCAGGGTCCGGGGGACCGATCAGGAAGGCAACAAGTTCGACACTTCTGCCGCCCTGCTGATCGAGGCTGGACTGAAGACACCTGACATCCAGGAGATGCAGGGAATGATCGCCGGCATGTTGCTGAAGCTGGCCGATCAGGCCTACAGCAAGAGGGATCAGCTCTTCAAGGAGCTCAACGACATCATCAAGAAGCGGCTCAAGGGTACTCCCGCAAAAATGCGAAACCCGACCAGACGTGAGGTCGCGTTGGCCGCCGCGGTCGGGATGCCCGCTTCTGCACTGGCCGCTTTCCCCAACAAGACTGGCGGCAAGGCGAACCGGACCGCCGTCTTCAATTCTTTCTACGGTGCGCTCTCCGACGAGATGGAGAAGGTCGGCGCCGAGGCGCTCGATCGAACCTTCAAGGTTCCGTTCTCCTACTGGAACGAGTGGCTGTTTTCCCCGGACGAGAACCGGGCCAGGATGGCGATGGAGATGACCGACGCGCTCGGCGAGGCGGGAACGGTCACCGCCGGCGTCCTCGGCGAGGCCTATGAGTTCTACAAGTCACCCTCGCAGTGGAAGGCCACCTGGGATGACCTGCCCGAGCTCTACGACGAGTCGGCCGCGGTCCTCAAGAAGGTGGACGTGAGTCTCTCCAACGCCATCCTCAACTGGGACGACACGATGAAGCGGGACCCGATTGAGGGGGCCCGCCAGTTCGGCAAGCTGCTCGGCCGGATCGAAGGCGAGATCGCGGTCGGCTGGATGGAAGAGATGGCCGGGGGGAAGATCGCCCAGGGCATGAAGCTGGTCGGCGAATCCCGGGTCGCAGCCGGCGTGGCAACCGAAACCGCAGAGGTGGTTACCGACGCGACCAGACTGACCGGCGCCGGCGCGAAGGCACTTGATGACGCCCCGATGCTCGGCAACCTCAGCCAGAAGCAGATCGACCGGTTCCAGGACATCGCCAAACGGGGCGGAGAGAAGTTTGGCGTGGACATGGAGATTCAGGCTCGTCCGATCAACAAGTTCGCCGCCGGGGTCAAGGACGGGATCGGCAAGGTGGAGGCCATCCCGACCAAGAACCTGACCCCGGACGACATCATCCTCGGGGCACCGGAGAAGTGGATCGGCCAGACGACCTACTACCGGCCGCGACTGCCCAAGAACTTCAAGGGTCTCGACGCCGCCGAGCAGGCCCGCCT
>JBPPMT010000094.1:0-26601 GCA_051306195.1 Solirubrobacterales bacterium | reverse complement strand
ATGAAGTTCGTGACATCGGAGTGGAACACGTTCACGGCTCATTCGTTCACTGCCTGGTTCAACGGCACGACACCGAACCCGGAGAAGATGAACGGTGATCTGATCCGCCGCTACCCGCCACCCCTCGTCGGCCAGACGCGGACATCCAGTCAGTTGACTGAACGAGGCCCGAAGTACGCTCCGGCTCGACGACTGGGTCTTGCGCCGGGGAAGTAGCGCCAGTACAGGAGCGACAACGTCCCAGCCACGGCTCTCGTGCGAGAGACCCGCGAGCGATCAGAGATGGTGAATCTCCGAATCAAGTCGGTCGAGAACTGGACTGTCGGCGGCAAACTTCCGAGCGAAGAACTTGCCACTCGACACCATGAGTTCGTAATCGTCCATGTCGAGGTTTCGCGGGTGCCCACTCACCTGCGTCGTGTAATCGTCATAAATCTTGTAGTCGTTGACGAACGAAAGATCGCTGCGATGGGTCAAGAGCGTCTGAACGAGAGATTCCTCAGGGTGCATCGAGGCCTTGAAGAAACTCATGATCCCAGGATTGTTGTCGATCTCCTCGACGAGGGCGGTCACTGCCCTCCGAGTCAGTACGTGGCGGTGGTTGCCGCCGACGAACTTGATGCGATCATCGAACGGGACATGTCTTGTCGGCCGGTACAGGACTGGTTCGCCATCCGCGATGTCGAGCCGCACAAAACGGTACTTCGGATCGATGCGGCGAATTGCGGCCTCCACGGGCCGCGCCATGGTGCGCAGAGAGCGTGGGAAGCGGCGCTCGCGTCGCAGCCTGCCCCGTGACGGCCCCTCGTCCCCCCATGGACTCGCCTTGTCGTGAGGGTCGAAGTGTTCGAGGAACCCATCGTGCGACTGGGATGCGAGTTCGAGCTCGATCGTGTTGATCGAACGTACGGGGTAGCACTGACCGGTGATGTAGAAGACCCAATCAAACGGAACCTGCTCGTCGAGCAACTGGCGGACGCTCGTCAGATACGGCTCGATGATCGAGTAATCGGAGCGACGAATCGTTCTCTCGGTGACCCGGAGGCTGTCTGCTCCGATCGAATCCAATTCCGCAGCCGTTGCTGAACCCGACGAATTGTCATACGCCAGCACAACGAACGCGCTCGGGCTCGATGACTTGAGCACTCTCACCAGCCGGGCGAGCTGGTTGGGATTCCGATGAGCCTGCACGACGAAGCAACACTTGGGCCGGTTCACTGTGTCAGTCACCGGCCCGAACTTAGCAACACGTCGGTATATTCGGACGCGGTGGAACTCAAGGATGCATTCGGCGGGCGCACCCGGGTGGCAATCGTCGTGTTGCCAATTGTGGCGGCGATCGGTGCCGCGTTTCTCTTCACGACTCGTGCTGACCAAGAGTTCGTAGCGCAAGGGACACTGTCGATCCAGGAGTTCGTGTCGTCGACTTCCGCACAGGAGATCACCGTTCGAATCGACGACTTCGAGAGCGCACTGCGGTCCCAGGACGTCGCAGACGCGTTGTTCGGCGAGGCGCCTGACGGCGATCCCGAAGGAATCGCCTCGAATCGCGTCGGAGCAGGCGGCGACGTCAGCGTCTCCTTTGTCGCTGCTTCGGAGACCAACGCCCAAGAGGGCCTCGAAGCTGGAGTGCGCCAGGCTCTGCTCATCGTCATCGAGGCTGAGCAGCGGCTTGTCACGCGTCAGCTCTCTGCTGCCGACGAACTCGTGGCTGGCTCGGTTGGCAACCTGCGCGCCCTCGAACTGGCAGCCGGCGCAGCGGACCTGGCCGAGGAAGCGGCGCGGCGCAGCGGTGACCTTTTGTCGCTCCGCAATCAGATCGCCGCGGCATCTGACCCAGCGGTCCGAGCCGCACTGGTGGACACCTTGGGGACCAAAGAGGCCGAACTGCAGGCCATCGAGGAGCAATTGCTGCCGTGGACGGCCGCTCGGGCACGGTTCGACCTCGGAGTGAACTCGGGCGCGACCGCATCGCTGCGACTTCAGCAGCTCTCCACGACCGGTGATGATCTCGCGGCCGCCCCGATCCTGCAATCCGCACGAGTCGAGAGTGCGTCCTCGACCACCGATGTGCTGCGTATTGCCGTCGCTGCTGGGGTCCTCGCCCTGCTCTTGGTGGTAGCCGCTGTCCTCCTCACCGCAACGGGAACCCGGCGTCGAGAGACCGCCGGCCTGGCGACGCCGGAACGCTCAGACGAATAGTCGATGAGTGATCCGACGGGTACCGAGTCTCGAGGGTCCAGGACTGGCTCAGCACCTGACCTCGCAGTACCACGCCCGCTCGCACGGTCCTACGTGCTCACGCTCGGCTCGAGTGGCGGTGTGCTCCTGCTCAACATGTTCACGGGCGTCCTCTCGGCTCGGCTGCTCTCGCCGGACGGCAGGGGCGTGCTCGGCGCAATCACAGCGTGGGCGTACGTCGCGGCAATGCTGTGCGGACTTGGCTTTCGCGAGGGGCTGGCCTTTCTCGAGTCGAAGGATCGCCGACGATCTGCCTCCGTACTGGCCGCAGCGTCGATCTCGGTCTTCGTGCTGGCGTTGTTCGGCATCATCGTCACCCAGTTTCTGATCGGTCCTGGCTTCGCCGCTCAGGATCCTGGTGTTCCTGGTCAGGCGAGGATCTTCATGGTGTGGATTCTGCCCTACCTCGCCTTTTTCACGTTCGGTAAGCTCCTGGCAGCTCGACACCGGTTCACCGAACTCAACCTGATGAGGATCGCTCAACCGTTCTTGTATGCGATCGGGCTTGCCGCCTTGTGGGCTGTCGGTGCCGCATCGGTGAGTTCCGTGCTCATGGTTCAGATCGCGAGCTTCGCCCTTCCCTCGATCGTTGCCTGGTGGCTCCTCTACCGCGAGAGCGGCGTTGGGCGCGCCGACCGGGCACTGGTGCTTGGCGCAGGGTCGTTCGGAGCACGTTCGTTCGGAGGCACGATCGGATTTCTCACGAATGCCCGGCTTGACGTCGTGGTCCTACCTGCCGTGGTGCTTGCCGCCGATATCGGACAGTATGTTGTGGCCGTGAGCGCCGCCACGATGGTGACTGGGCTTTTCGGCTCCCTCAGCATGGTCGTGTTCCCGGCAGCCGCAAGCAGCGGATCGCAGGCAGGCGTCGAGATCACTCAACGGGCGTGTCGAAGTGTCTTCGTCGCGGCGTCTGTCAGCGCAGCGGTCGTCGGCCTCACCGCGCCCATTCTCGTCACCACGCTCTACGGCCAGGAGTTCTCGGATGCCATTGGACCGCTGCGTATCCTGTTGCCCGGCGCAGTGCTGCTGGCGTGCTCCCAGATCTTGTCGAGCGGATTGAATGCTCTCGGTCGTCCCGGTGCAACGAGCATTGCCAACGGTGCGGGG
This sequence comes from Solirubrobacterales bacterium, assembly GCA_051306195.1. Classification (GTDB taxonomy): domain Bacteria; phylum Actinomycetota; class Thermoleophilia; order Solirubrobacterales; family 70-9; genus 67-14. The sequence continues at coordinate 23,250 of JBPPMT010000094.1, read as the reverse complement.
GTCATCGTGACGGTCGGGGGCCTTCTGTTGACGCTGCGTCCGCTCGGTATCACGGGCGCCGCACTGACCTCGACCGCGTCGTACGCCACGGTATTCATGGTCAATGTGCTGGTGTTTGCGTCCGCTGGAAGAGTGTCGGTGTTTGGATCTCTCGACCCCGTTTTGGCCGTTCGGGATCTGCGCACCTCTGGGGCGAGCATGGTTGGGCGACGACGGAACTCGGCAGGTCCGCAATGACATCGACTCCAGCAAACCAGATGTGGCCGCCTCCCGTGCTGAACACACGCTCGACAGTGCGGTGGGCGAGTGTCATCGTCCTCGCCTGCGTCGGCAGTCTGCTTGCAGCAGTGGCTGCTGCCGGTATGAGCAGCATCGATCCACTGATCTTGGTGCTCGCCGGGTCGGTGCCGGTCGCTGTCGCGCTGTCGCTGATTGCCGTGTCGCGCTTCGAGGTGTTCGTGTGGATTCTCATCGCAATACGGCCATCTCTCGACCTTCTGGGCGCCGGCGAGCTGAGTCCCGGGGCGATGGCAGCTGCGATGTTCCTGGTGGTCGGGTCGTTGTGGTTGATCGTGCAATACCGTTTCGGCGACAGTTTCCCGCTCAGTCGCACGACCTGGTGGCTCGGCGCCTTCGCTGGTGCAGCGCTGCTGAGCGCATTCACTTCCGAGCTCAGGAGCCAATCGTCGACAGCGGTGCTCGAGATCCTTTCCGGCATCGTCATGTTCCTCGTCCTCGAGCAGCTTCTCGCCGAGAAACCTGCACGAGTGAAGGTGCTTCTGGCCGTCGTACTCGCATCAGCTATCGTCCCGGTGCTCGTCGGACTGGTACAGATCGCCGGTGGTGGCGCCGACGACGGAAGGATCAGCGGCCCGTTTCCTCACCCAAGTCCCTATGGAACGTTCCTCGTACCGGTGATCTTGGTCGTCTCAGCGCTGGCCACGACCGCCCGGGGCAGCCGCCGGATCGTGTTGCTCGTCGCACTCATTCCGCTCGGGCTGACGCTGACGTACACGTTCCATCGTGCCGGTTGGATCTCACTCGTGGTCGGAGTCTTGTACCTCGGGTTACGTCGCAGTCGGTGGATCGTCATCTCGTTGGTCGTGATCGCCGGCTTCGCTGTGGTCGCCGTTCCGTCTGTCAGCGATCGGCTCTCCGATCTGGGCGGTTCGGAGGAGTGGGTTCCCGAAGGTGTCCCGGAGAACTCTTGGCAGTGGAGGCTGCAGTATTGGGAGTATCTGATCCCTCTCGGCGCAGAGAGTCCATTCACTGGCATCGGGCCGCAGGTCGTCGTAGCCACTGAGGAGGAAGCGCGAGAGCCCCACAATGTTTTCGTGCAAGTCTGGGTCGAGTTCGGAGCGTTCGGGCTCGTGACGATCCTCGGTGCCGGTCTCGCTTTCTCGGCTGCTCTGCGTGCTCGGCGCCGCGCCGCCGTGACGGACTGGGACGATGCGGTCGCGGTAGCGGCCATCGCCGTTGCCTTGGCGTTCTTGGCCCAGGCCCTCAGTGAGAACTTGCTGAATCAGACGGCGGCGTGGTGGCTGCTGGCTGCGGCGACCACGTGGGGCTACAGGACGGCCCGCCCACCTCGATCGACGCTTCAGCCATCACTGACCGGACCTGTTCAAAGGCCTGAGCGAGTTGAGCAGATTGGCTGACTGCTCGGATTCGCGCTGGGTGAAGGAGGGGAACGCTCTGAGTGTTGCGAAAGCACAGATCTTGAACGAGTCTCTATGGCGGGTCGTCTCGTGATCGGCAAGAATGGTTATCTGACAAGGAGGAATCATGCGCAAGCGCGTGGCGATGATCGGTCTTGACGCCGCTGAGTGGTGGATCGTCGAGAAGTTCGTTCGGGAAGGCGAGATGCCGAACCTGGACAAGCTGCTTTCGAAGGGCCGTTTTGGTCTGATGGAGGCACCGCCGGCATTCAAGGCGGAGGGTCGCTGGGCCGAGGTCCTGACCGGACGAACGGCTGATGAGAATCAGTACTGGTCGATCGTCGGTTTTGATCCCGTGACGTACCTCCCCTGGTATCAGCGGTCGAATCACGGGACCTACTTCTACGCTCGGCCGGATCTCACCTCCATCGTGTTCGACGTCCCCAACAGCGTCATCGTCGAGGACGTGCACGGCATCCAAATCACCGCGTGGGGCGCCCACGCTGCGCAGTTCCCGTCGGCGTCCCAGCCGAACCATGTGCTGCCGGACGTCGACCGCAAATTCGGGGTACATGAGGCACTGCTCAGCGACGGGCACACCGGTTGGCACAACGACACGTACCTGGCAAACCTCCAAGATGCGATGGACAAGGGTATTCGCCAACGTGTGGAGATCAGCAGCTGGCTACAGGAACAGAGTCCCGACTGGGACCTCTTCTTCACCGTGTTTGCAGAGACCCACGTGGGAGAACACCAGTTCTTGCACGGAGTCATCGACGATCACCCGCTGCACGACACGCCGTACGGCGAAAGTGCCGCAGATCATCTGCGCCGTACCTTCACCAACGTTGACACCGCGATCGGTGAGTTGGTCGAGCAGTTGGACGAATCGACCACGGTGGTCGTGTTCGCTTGCCACGGGATGCAGTCCAACCGTGCCGACGCCCTCGGTGGCGTACTGATCCCCGAGATCTTGCATCGTCAGACGTTCGGGTCACCCATGATCGAGTTCGAGCCGTGGGATGGACAGGAAGGCCCGTTGGTGCTGAACGAGCGCGTTCTGGCCCGCCACTACCTCGAGAGTCGATTGGTGCACCCGACCCCGGTGACCTCGTCGGGATTGCGCTCCATACCGAAGCGCGCAGTCCGCCGTTTCAAGCATCTGCTGCCTATGTCCGCACTCGGTCGCTTCGAGAAGCTGTACTGGCGCCGCCCCGACTGGTGGGAGATGCAGCTGCGCTCGCCGGCGCCGTATAGATCGCGCGATCTGTTCGCTGAGGCAGCGCGACAGGAGTCAGAGGCAGTGGTAGCCACGTCCTGGTACCGGCCCTACTGGTCGAAGATGCAGGCGTTCGTCATCCCCTCCTTCTCGGACTGTCACATCCGGCTCAACGTCAAGGGGCGAGAGCGAGATGGTGTGATCGCCGAGGCTGACTACGATCGTGTTTGCGATGAGGTGGAGACATTTCTGCGCAAGATCACCGATGCTCGTACGGGTGAGCCTGTTGTCGACGAGGTGTTGAGGCTGAGAAAGGATGATCCGATGGCGGCAATCGGGCCAGCGCCTGACCTCGTGGTGAGCTTCACGCACGTCGCCGATGTCGTCCACCATCCAGATGTCGGCACCGTTGGACGCTGCCCTCTGATGCGCATGGGGGAGCACACGCCTCATGGCTGGGCCGTTATCTCCACTCCGGATGGCGCCGTGGGTGACCTCGGATCCTTCGAACCCCGCGATCTCACCGCGACGGTCATCGACCTGCTCGGCGTGCCGGCAGCACCCACCACGACCGGGCGATCGCTCATCGACGGCGAGTGAGCTCCCGGGCAGCGGTGAACCGGCTTGCAGCCCTTGCGCTGGCCCTCACGCTGCTCACGACGACCGCGACGCTCGCGGTGGTCTCCTCGAAGTCCGAGGCTGCCGCCCCACTTCGCATCATGCCCCTTGGTGACTCGAACACCGATGGGTTCAACGTGCCCGGCGGATACCGGATCGCACTCGAAGATGGTCTGAACGCCGACGGCTTCGCGGTGGACTTCGTCGGATCATTGTCGAACGGTCCGAGCGACCTTCTCGACAAAGACCACGAAGGACACATTGGCTCGACGATCGACGGCCTCCGAGCCGGCGTGGCTGGTTGGCTGTCTGCCAACCCCGCCGACATCGTGTTGCTCATGATCGGAACCAACGATTTGAAGCTCGGGACCACGACGGACGGAAACCCGGTCGCTGCGTCGCAACGCCTTCGCGCCCTACTCGTCGAACTCACGGACCTCGATGTGGACTTGCATGTCGTGGTCTCGACGTTGCCTCCCCAGACATCGGTGGTCGGAGGCGAGCGCACCGCAACGTTCAATGAGATTCTTCCAGCCCTTGTGGACGATCTGAGGAACGGTGGGCGGAACGTCTCACTGGTCGACGGGGCCGCTTCGCTGTCGCTCGCCGACCTGTCGGACTCGCTGCATCTGACGTCAGCCGGCTTCGCAAAGCTCGCTGGAGTGTGGCGCGAGGGTATCGCTGAACTCGACACGACGGTGGTGCCGTCTACGACCACGACGACGGTGGTGCCGTCGGGGGTGGGGGTGTTGGATGGCTTCGAGCGTGGGGATTCGGTGGGGTTGGGATCGGCGGATGTGGGTGGTGTGTGGGAGTTGGATGGGGCGGGGTTTGGCGTGGCTGGTGGCGCTGCGGTGGCGGTTGGCGGATCTGGTGAGGGTGTGGCGTTGTTGGATGTTGGGGTGGATGTGTCGGTCGTGGCGGATGTGACGTTGTCGTTGGGGCGCGCGGCGCCGGGGGTGTCTTTCCGGGCGTTGGATCGTCGGAATCAGTTGTTGGTGTCGTTGGTGCGTCGTGACGGGCACGATCGGGTGTCGTTGTTCAAGGTGGATGGTGGGGCGTATCGGGAGTTGGCCCGGGTGGACGGGATGGGGTTGGTGTTGGGTGGGTCGTACGTGTTGCGTGTTGATGTGGTGGGGTCGGTTGTGCGGGTGTTCGTGGATGGTTCGTTGGCGTTCGAGTATCTGTTGTCTGGTGCTGATGCGGTGACGTTCGGGTCGCGCACGAAGGTGGGTTTGCGGACCTATTCGTCTTCGGGCGCTGAAGATGGTGGGTCCCGCTGGGAACGCTTCGAAGCGACCGCGCTCAACTGAAGTGGCCAACGGCCGATACGATCTCATATGCGTCTTCTCGATCCACACCTCCTGATATCTGCCCGTCGCCGTCGCTTCATCGGCCCGCAGGCGCATCGCCTGCTCCGATGGACGGCTGGAATCGAGATCCCGAATGAAGTCGAGATCGGCGACGACCTGGCTATTCGCCATGGCGGGTACGGGCTGGTCATCCATCCCTTCACCACGATCGGGGATCGTGTCGTTCTGTTCCAGGGAGTCACTGTGGGCCGATCCGACGTATGGATGCCGCGGTCCGAATCGCCGTTTGCAGGGATCGACATCGAAGATGATGTCTGGATCTGTGCCGGGGCGAAGGTGATCGGGAAGCGGGGACGTCTGCGTGTTGGACGCGGGACGGTTGTCGGCGCCAACTCCGTCGTGCTGGAGTCGACCGGGGAATGGGAGATTTGGGCAGGCGCCCCAGCGCGGAAGGTTGGCGACCGACCGCAACAGCTCGGCTTCGGGAGACACTGATGAGCTCGCTGTCCGTCATCATCCCGGCCTTCAACGCAGCGCCCATCATCGATGCGACCCTTTCCTGCGTGGCAGGGCAGACCAATGCGCCCGACGAGGTGATCGTCGTCGACGATGGTTCGACCGATGACACGTGCGAGGTCGCACAACGTTGGTCATCGTTGCTGCCGCTGAAGATCGTCAGGCTTGCCGAGAACGTCGGTGGAGGGGTGGGGGCCGGCGGTGCGAGGATTGCCGGGATCGACGGCTCTTCGGGTGATTTGATCGCCCTACTGGACGCCGATGACCACTGGTTTCCCGACCACCTTGCCGTCATGCGCCGGGAGTACGAGCTGCATGGGGGCCTGATCACTGCCAACGCGCTGCTCTGGCGACCGAGCCGTTACCTCGACATGCTCCCAACTTCCGACCTCGTTCCGGTACCCCCACCCGACGAGCAGTGGCTGGCCATCCTCAGCGAGAATTTCGTGTTCGTGGCAACCCTGTTCGATCGAGCGCTGTACGACGCCGCCGGAGGCTTTCGAAACATCAGGTGTGAGGACTGGGATCTTTGGATTCGCATGATCGAAACCGGTGCGCGGGTTCACATACCCGATCAGGTCACGGCGCTGTACCGCAAGGACGCGTCGAGCGTTTCGGGACAGGACAAGCTCCTCGTCGGTGACATTGATCTCCTGACGGAACTCGCGGCGTCTCACAGCGGCGAGGAACTTGCCGTCATCGAGCAGGCGTTGCGTCGCCGTCGAGCTCGTCAGTTCTATCTCGACGGTCTGGCGAGCGCTCGACGCGGCGACATTGCTGCTGCGCGGCGACTGTGGTGGCGCTCGATCACCGCTGATCCGAGCTTCCGAAGGAACAACGCCAAACTGAACGGCCGCGTCGTATTCCGCTCAGCTGCGTGCATCGCTGCACCTGTCCGAATGACTCGTCTACGTGATCGCCGCCAGACCCAACCGTCGCCGACAGGATCCGCGGCGCGAGGAGGTCGGGAATGATGTCGCTGAGCCTGACTGCCGTCATCTGCACACGCAACCGGCCGGTTGACCTTCTCCGAGCGCTCCAGAGCCTCGACTGGCAAGAGACGAAGTGCGATGAGATCATCGTCATCGATGACTCGGATCCTGGCCGCAGGATGGAGACGACCGAGGTCTGCGCTCGGACGAACGGGACCACTCGGATCCTCACGAAGGAGGTTCCCGGGCTGACGGCCAGTCGAAATCTGGGGATTCAGGAAACGCGCAGCGACCTGACGTTGTTCATCGACGACGACGTGGTGTTGCGCCCCGATTACGTGACGAAGATGGTGACGGCATTCGAGCAGGACGATCGTCTCGCGGGAGCCATTGGCAGCATCGACGATGACCACGACTATGGTCTGCGCTGGCTGCGTGGGATCCTGATGATTCCCGGCATGAACACAGGCCGGGTGTATCGGTCCGGGTGGGCGAGCCAGCCGCCCCGACGGTCGAGCCGCCCCGTCGAGTGGTTGATGGGCTGCAACATGGTGTATCGGACGAGTGTCCTCAGAAGGTACCGATTCAACGACCAGTTTCTCGGCTATGCGCTCGGCGAAGATGTCGAGTTCTCCCATCGGCTCCACCTCGACGGACACCGACTCGCCAGCGTCGGTGACGCCCATGTCTGGCACATCACCTCGCTGCCCCAGTCCGATGGCGCATGGGGCTACAGGGAGGTCGCTATCCGTCCCTTGATCGCCGGCAGGCGGTTCAGCAAAATCGCGTTTCTCGTCTCAAGTTCGACGTTCCTCGTGTCGAACATGAAGAGGAACCGCGAGCGGGCCAGAGGCAATGCGCGCGGCATGGCCGATGTCCTACGCGGGCGTCCAATCCGTGATGTCCAAGCCGTCCGCAAGCTTCCTCGAGACCATCAGCCGCAGGAGTCCTCATGAGAATCATCGTCACCGGTGCCAACGGGTTCGTTGGCACCACCCTCGTCCGACAGTTGATGCACCAACACGAAGTGCTCGCTCTCGACAGCCTCAGGTACGGGCCGTGGCGCTTCTCGCAGACGGAGTTGTCTTCGATCGCGACATCGACGATCGACATCCGCGACAGCGCCGCCTGTTCTGTCGTCGTCGGAGACTTCGACCCGCACGCAGTGGTACACCTCGCAGCGATTCACTTCATTCCGGAGTGTGAGATGGATCCGGCGCTCGCTGTTTCGACAAACGTCCTCGGGACCGTCAACCTCGCGCGGGCATGTCCTGCCGGCGCGCGTTTCGTTCTCGCGAGTTCGGGCGCCGTCTACAGCCCGAAATCGGGTGCACACTTGGAAGACTCCGACGACACCACACCGTCGGATGTCTACGGCTACACCAAACTGCACGCCGAGCAGATGGTTTCCTACTTCGCGCGCAAGCGAGAGTTCGAAGCCGTGATCATTCGTCTCTTCAACGTGATCGGGCCAGGGGAGACGAACCCGCACCTGATCCCGGAAATCATTCACCAGGTCCAAACGGGGGTTGATCCGATTCGGCTCGGGAATACGCACCCGAGACGTGACTACGTCTTCGTCGACGACGTTGCGTCTGGCTTCGGAGCTGCAGCCACCTCTCCACTTCCCGCAGCAGAACGAGTGGTGACCGCCAACCTGGGGTCCGGCAAGAGCCACTCGGTCGACGATGTGCTCGCTACACTCGCTGTGGTACGCGGAGCGCCGATCAATGTCGAGACCGATCCATCGAGGGTTCGAGCCGTTGATCGCCCAGATCTTTGTGCTGACATCCGGCGCATGCGCGACTACTTCGGGTGGGAACCGAAGGTGCCGTTCGCCGAGGGTCTTCGATCGACCTGGGAACGACCCGACGTTGCTCGGGATCCTGAGAGCATCTTCGGCCAGCCGGCGCAATCGTCTTGATGGATAGTCGCGGAGACCTCGTGAAGTTCGAACCCTCATCGATCCTCGGCTCGACGAGCCACTCCATCAGAGAGTTTGCTCGGCGATCCCTGAATTCGGAAGCCGTCCCCGGTTCTGTTCGGGCGTCGGCGCTGGCGACGCGTGACCTGATGAGGCGCTCCACGGCCCGATGGCGCGTCCTTCCTGATTTCATCGTGATCGGGGTGCACAAAGGAGGTACCACGTCGGTCTACGAGTACCTCGCGCAGCATCCGCAGGTGGTTCCCGCCTTCGAGAAGGAACTGCAATACTTCACTTCGTTCTTCGACAACGACGAGAGGTCGTATCGAGCCAAGTTCCCCAATGTCGCTCGGATGGGAGCGGTGCGCAGACGTGCTGGCAGAGCGGCCACGGGCGAGGCAAGCCCGTCGTACATCTCCAACCCCCGCGCTCCTGCCCGAGTCCGAGCGATGGTCCCGGAGGCGCGATTGGTCCTGCTGCTGCGGAATCCAGTTGATCGAGCTGTTTCGGCGTTCCACCACAACAAGAAGAAGACCCCGTGGGAGGACCTAGCGACCTTCTCGGAAGCGGTGGACCGTGAGCTGGGCGAGTTGTCCGACGAGTTGGAGTTGGTTCTCGCTGATGACAGCCGGTCGCTCGAGGAGTATCTCCACCATTGCTACCTCCGACGCGGTGTGTATCTTGAACAGATCAAGTGGTGGCATGCTCATTTTCCGCCCGAACAGCTACTGATTCTCCAGTATGAGCGACTCAGCACGTCACCGGAAGCTCTGCTGCTCGAGATCGAGCAGCATCTGGGCCTCGAGCCTTGGGTGCCAGACGAGTTGGAGCGCTTCAACACGAACACCTATCCAGATCTCGAGGACGACCTCCGCAGGAAGCTCGTCGAGTACTTTGCCCCGCACAACGAAGAGCTCTTCGAATACCTTGGGGAACGTTTCGACTGGTCGTGAACCTTGGGAACGGGGTGGTCGGTCGAACGGTGGAAGTGGTCCACCGCGACTCCCCGACTTCAGCTGAGCATCGATCGGTAGAGATCGATGGTGTCGTCGCCGATATGCGCTGCGGAGAAGCGACGATAGGCGGTCGCCCTTCCTGCTTCCCCGAGTCTCTCCACAAGACCGGGCTCGGTGAGAATCCGTTCGATGGCGCCCGCCAGCTCGGCGCCCAGGTCCGTTCCGCTCACGAGCAGTCCGTTGACCTCGTGATCGATGAGGTACGGGATGCCGGCGTTCGCCGGCCCCACGACGGCGATGCCACCCGCCATCGCCTGCTGGAACGCCATCGGAGATGTCTCCTCGCGTGACGCCAGAACGACGACATCGGCGAGGCGATACTCGTCGAACAGTTCGTCTTCGGACACCACGCCGGTGAGCACGACGTCATCGGCGAGTCCATGAGCGCTGATCAAGTCTCGCAATGACTTCGTGTACCCCTCGTCGGCCTGCTTGCCGACGAGTCGGAGGTTGACATCTACGCCGTGCTCCTTGAGACGAGCGACGGCTTCGATCAGATGGTGTTGCCCCTTGCGCGGCTCTATTCTGGCCACGCAGAGCAGACGTCCGCGTTCGGGCTGTCGAGGGTTGTCGAAGAACCGTTGTCCGATCGGGTTGGCGATTGCCGTCAGCTGCGCGCTTGTTCGGCCGGCGACCGTCACATTCACATATTCGCTGATCGTGATGATGTGCTGAGCTCGATCGAGAACCCCTTGCTCGAATCGAGTGTTGAAGTAACCCCGGATCCTCGTCTTGGCCTGCTGTGATCGACTGCTGCGCGGATCGACGATCTTGGCTTCGTGAGCCAACATCCCATGAAGTGTCACCACTGTCGGCACCGAGGTCGAGACTGCAGCGCGTCCGTAGAAGTTCGCCCCTTGGGCGTGAACGACATCGGGCTGGATTCTGGTGATCACCTTCCCGATTTCTCTACGTTCGCGCGTGTAGAACGTCAGCCGGCGGAGTCGATTCGACGAACCGACCGTGTGGAGGGTGAAGCCATCCTTCGCCAGCGACGAACTCGAGCCGTCGAACACCGCGGTGATGACGTGCAGTTCCACATCCTGGCGGGCGGCCAGGAGAGTTGCCATACCGTGGGTCACTGCCTCGACCCCGTTCGACAACTCGCGGTCCACGGGAAACGGCCCGACGAGCGCAACTCTGATCACTCGGGGCTCACTGGTCACATGCCCTCCCGTCTTTGTCCGTTGGGCGCCGATCGTTTGCAGTCGCAGCGTCGGTGAGAACTTCGACTCCAGACTGTTGTCGGGAAAACCCATATGCGATCTCATGAGTATCCACGGCGCGTTCGACACTGAATCGTGCGTCGAATTCGTGCGCGAGTCGGGCGGCTCCGTCGCGTTCTGTGTCGAGCTGAGCCCACATCGACACCAGCATCTCGGCGAGATCATCGAGATCTCCGACTCGAAAGAGCCTTCTACCCGGCCCCGCAGGCTCGAGCAGCTCGAGATGGGGCGGGATGTCGCTTGCGAGACAGGGGACGCCTGCACGACCGGCCTCGATGACTGTGGTCGGCAGGCCCTCGAGGTGGGACGCGGTTACGAAGATCGCTGCGTTGTCGAGCAATTCTGCCAGATCACCGCCATACAGCGGGCCGGCCATGACGACATCGCAACTGGCTCGGGCGGCCTCGTTGATGACGTCTGCGTAGAGCGCAGCGTCAGTTGTCCCGCCCACCAATACGAGTTTGGCGCAGACTCCCGACTTCAGGAAACCGTGGATCAGTTCGTGGGGAGCCTTTTCGGGAACCAGACGACCCACGAACAGCAGGTAGCCACGCGGCTCCAGGCCGTAGGATTCGAGCAATGGGCCAGGTGGACGTCGTTCGACCGGTCGGACTGCATTGGGCACCACCGTCGTGGCTCGGCCGAAACGTTGCAGGTACTGGCCCTGGAGCTGCCGGGAAACAACGAGCGTTTCGTGCGGCACCACTGCGCTGAGCCGAAAGCCCAGACTCAAGATCAGCCGCGGAAGCAGTCCCCACTTGGCGCGCTGGTCATCTCGCCCATGCACCGTTTGCACGATCCGGGAGGAGGTGAGGATTCGCGGGATCACCGCTGGAAGTCCTGGTCCGAGCGCATGGTAGTGCAGCACGTCGAAACCGCGAGGAAGGGCCCACAGCGTTGCCATGAAGGCGTGCACCAGCGCACCGAGACCAGGGGTCGAGGGTGCCCACAGGTACACGCAACGGACGCCGTCGACGACCGACGGTTGCCGCTCGTAGTCGCGGCGTCTGCAGAACACGGTGACGTCGTATCCTCTGTCTGCGAGACCCTTGGACAGCACTTCGACCACGGTTTCGACGCCCCCGTACTTGGCCGGGATGCCCCTCGAGCCGATCATCGCGATCCGTTTTGGCTGATGGTTCTGGTTGTCGGCCCGACATGCACGCCGCCTCTGTAGCCGATCGAGTCGCATCCCGTCCTTCCGCCTCGCTTCTGTTGCCTGCGAAGAGCTTAGCCGTGATCCACCGATCGGAATGGGTGAAGCAATTGCCATGTCGGCCCGAAGAAGCTGCTGCGCTGGGACGGTGGCGCCCCAGCGCAGCGTCGTCACCGACGAGTCAGGGCCGCATCTCCGGTGGCGCGCTTCGCAGTCATCCCAAGTTTGGTGCCACCTTCTCGGAGGGGGCACCTATCCTTTCGTGAACTCAAGTACTTACGGCGGAGTCCCGATGAACTGGCCGGTGGTCAGCGTGTGCGCCCGGGCGTCGTCGAGACAGCCAAGGCGCCGTACAGAGAGGGAAGAGCGGTGACCGATTACGTCACGGTGGCGGCACGAGGCGGTGACCGACGATGACCATGCGCTCGGCGTACGGAGGCTTGGTGGTGTCATCCCGGTCGTACCTGCGCCGATTCGACCGCTTGCGAGCAATGCGTCATGCACTCGGGCTCACGTCGATCCCCCCTCCAGGAAGGGTGCGGTTCGGGGACCTGCGCCGAACCCGTCCGCTCGCCGTCGACTTCGGCTACGGCCGTGGCGGTCCGGTCGACCGCTACTACATCGAGTCGTTCCTCCAGCAGCACGACGCCGATGTGCGTGGGCGCGTTCTGGAGGTCGGCGACGATTCGTACACCCGCCGATTTGGTGGTGACCGGGTGGAGCGCGCCGACGTTCTGCACGTCGACGACGCCGAGGACGCCGCGTACACCGGCGACATCTCGGACGGTTCGTTCCTGCCTGACGACACGTTCGACTGCATCATTCTCACGCAGACACTGCACCTCGTGTACGACTTCCCCGCGGCGGTCCGCACGATCCGCCGGATCCTGGCGCCCGGCGGCGTGCTCCTCCTGACCGTGCCCGGCATCTCGAACATGGACAGCGGTGAGTGGGGCTCGACCTGGTACTACTCCTTCACCCACCTGTCGCTCCGTCGCATGGCGCAGGAAAGCCTCGGCGGGTTCGACTCAGAGGTCACCTCGTACGGCAATGTACTCGCCGCCGTGGGATTTCTCCACGGGATGTCCAACCGAGAATTCACCCAGGCCGAGCTCGACGATCATCACCTCGAGTACAGCCTCATCCACGCCCTTCGAGCGAAGAAGCCGACCGAGGGGCCGGACCGGCACGATCGTGGCGACGGCTCGTGAGCCACGGTGACCGAGCCGCCCATGTCCACCACTCGGGTCACGACGAGTGGGTGGTGAACGCTGCCCCGACCAGTCGCTGGCCGGGGCTGCATCTGCGCCAGTTCTGGAACAGTCGCGAGCTCATCTACTTCTTCGCGCAGCGCGACCTTCGAGTCCGGTACAAGCAGGCGTTCCTCGGCGTCGCCTGGGCGGGCATCCAGCCGCTGATCGGCGCTCTCACCTTCACCATCCTCTTCAACCGACTCGGCGCTGTCGAGATCTCCGGCCCGTCCTACTTCGCTTTCGCCATGGTCGGTTTCGCGTCGTGGACCTACTTCTCGGCGAGCTTGAACTCCGCGGCCAACTCACTGTTGGCCAACTCGGAGCTCCTCACCAAGGTCCCGTTGGCGCGGATCGTGCCACCGACAGCGGCGCTGCTCCCGGCGTTGCTCGACCTCGGCGTTGCCCTCGTGATCGCGGCAGTCGTCACGCTGGCAGCAGGCGGGGGATTTGCGCTCGGGGGCTTGCTGGTCGGCCTTCCGGCGGCACTGTTCCTCCTGATGCTGGCAGTGAGCGGACCGGCGTACTTCTTGAGTGCGACCGTTGTGAAGTATCGAGACGCGATGGCGCTCATCTCCTTCGGTCTCCTGTTCTTGCTGTTCGCAAGCCCGATCGCCTACCCACCCGAGTTCGTATCGAGCCAGTGGCAAACGATCCTCTACCTGAATCCGCTCGCAGGCGCACTCGGACTGCTGCGTTTCGCACTCGTCGACACCGATCTGCCGCCTGCCACCAGTCTGCTGTTGTCCGCCGGTACCGCGACCGTCGGCTTCGCGATCGGCCTGCTGCACTTCCGTCGGAGCGAGCGCGAATTCGTCGATGTGATCTGATCATGACGCACGTCATCGAACTCGACCATGTGAGCAAGCGATACCGACTCGGGGAACACCACGGGACGGGAACCGATCTGCGAGAGACGATCTCGAAGCTCGGGCGGCGTCTTCGCGGAGCGCCCCCCGAACCGATTCGGGAGTTGTGGTCGCTCCTCGATGTATCGTTCGCCGTCGAGGAGGGGACCGCATTCGGGATCGTTGGGTCGAACGGGGCGGGCAAGAGCACCCTGTTGAAGATCGTGAACACCGTGACGGCACCGACAACCGGCGTGTGCCGAACCCGGGGTCGCGTCGGTTCGCTCCTGGAGGTCGGGACCGGGTTCCATCCCGAGTTGACGGGCCTGGAGAACACCTATCTCAATGGGGCCATTCTGGGTATGACTCGTCGGCAGGTCACGAGCCGACTCGACCAGATCATCGAGTTCGCCGGACTCGAGCGGTTCATGGACACGCCCGTGAAGCGCTATTCGTCGGGGATGTACCTCCGTCTCGGATTCGCGATCGCGGCGCACATGGAAGCCGAGATCCTGCTGGTCGACGAGGTGCTCGCCGTTGGAGACGCCGACTTCCAGCGGCGGTGCCTGGGCAAGATGGACGAGGTGGAGCGCAGCGGCCGGACCGTGCTCTTCGTGAGCCACAATCTCGACGCGATCGCACGTCTCTGTGCAACTTCGCTCTGGCTGGACAACGGTAGGGTGCGCAGGATCGGACCGACCGAGCAGGTGATCGGTGACTACATGCGCTCTGCGGCGCCGCACTCGAACGGGGTGGCCTTCGAGCCGAACCTGAGCAGATCAGCTCAGATCGTGGCAGTGTCGTTACTCGACGCGGATGGAACGGAGAGTCTCACGCTGACCACTCGTGCGGAAGCATGGATCACCATCGACATCGTCGTGAACGAGGTGGTGCCTGCACTCGATGTCTGCTGTCTCGTCGGGACGCGAACCGGAACCGGACTCATCGATGAATTACTGAGCGATCAAGGTCCGACTGAGATCGGCACGCCAGGTCGATATCGAGTCGCCTGTCGTCTTCCGGCAGTCCTGGCGCCCGGTGAGTACGTCATCAGCGTCTGGCTCGGAACCGCCTACGAGGAGATCGAGGCGCACGACGATGTACTGGGATTCTTCGTCGAAGGTGACGACATGGGAAGAAAGCGTCGCCTGATCAAGCTGTCCACGGACTGGACCACGTCCCGGTTGGACGATCACCTCGGGGGGTGCGAGTGATGGCTAACGAATCCTCTCCTCGGTCGGGAGTCGCCGGCGGTCGTTCGAGGAGCCTGGTCGCCGGCTTGCGCTCGGTGAGACCGAGAACTCGAATGAGGGCAGCACGTCGACGTGTTCTGGGACTGGTTCCCCGGCCCGCGGTGCTGATGTACCACCGAATCGGCGAGGAGGTCGTCGATCCATGGGCGCTCACGGTTTCTCCGCGTCGATTCGACGAACAGCTCGCCTGGTTGAAGCGACATCGGGAGGTTCTTCCCCTCGCAGAGTTCGGGCGCCGGCACCGCAACGGCGCGCTTCCGGCCCGAGCAATTGCGATCACATTCGACGATGGGTATGCCTGTAATGCGTCGACGGCAGTGCAGCTGCTGGACGCGCATGATGTCCCGGCGACGGTCTTCGTGACGACCGGCCCGGTGTGGAGCGGGCGAGAGTTCTGGTGGGACGACCTGCAGCGCATCGTCGCCGATGCGCCCGTGGACCGCCTCACGGTGTCATCCGGCGGCTGCCAGGCGGAGGTCCGCCTGGGAGACCGGGACGCAGAGTTCGGGCCTTGGCACCCGGGCGACCCTCCTGCGAACGCCCGCCAAACGGCCTTCATGGAACTCTGGAATGAGTTGAGCACGCTCGACGCACCGAGTCGCGAAGAGGCGATCGAAGAGCTGCGAGCGCAGACCGGCACCCCTCGCCGCGGTCGGGAGAGTCACCGTCCGATGACACCCGAGGAGCTGCGGAAGCTCGCGGACTCGGGGTTGATCGAGATCGGCTCACACACGCTGACGCATCCCGTGCTCACCGAGTGGCCGAAGGCCGACCAGCGGGCCGAGATCGACGGGGGACGCCATGCTTGCGCCGTGCTGACCGGAAGGATGCCGACGAGCTTCGCGTACCCGTTCGGCGACCACGACCCCGTCGCCGTCGAAGTCGTGCGTGAAGCCGGGTTCGACGTGGCCTGCACGACCGTGTCCGCGCCGGTTCGAACCGACTGCGACGTACTGGCCCTTCCGCGTCTGCAGGTGGAGGACTGGTCGGCCCATCAGCTCGCACGAGCGCTCCGCTTCCCATGACCCGAACTTTGGAAGGCGCTGTCGACGTGAGCGTCGTGGTGGTGACCTACAACCACGGCCCGTACATAGCGCAGTCGCTGCGCAGCGTGGCCGAGCAGGAGACGAACCGGTCGATCGAGATCATCATCAGCGAGGACCACTCGACCGACGACACCCGAGCGGTCGTCACGGACTTCGCCGAGCACGAGCCCCGCGCACGCCTGCTGTTGTCGGCGCACAACCTGCGGTCCAACGAAGTCGTCGCTCGTGGCATCCGGAGTGCGAACGGTCGTTACGTCTGCCTGGTCGACGGTGACGACTACTGGACGTCCCCCTCCAAACTCGACCGGCAGGCTGCGTGGCTCGACGAGGACCCCACGCTCTCGGCGTGCTTCCACAACGCATGGGTGGACCGGGGGGACGGGCAACTCGAAGATCGCTGGACCCCGGCGACCCAGGCCGCCCGCACAACGCGCGACGAGATCTGGATGGGCAATCCGTACGCCACGTGTGCCGGGATGCTGCGCGTCGGCGCCCTTCGCTCGTTGGGCAGCTGGTACGACGACTTCTTCCCGATCACCGACTGGCCGCTCTACATCCTCTGCACCGAACACGGCGACATCGGCTTCGACGACGAACCCGTCGGCGTGTACCGGCTCCACGACGGAGGCGAGTTCTCCTCGCTGCCCACGCGAACGAGATTCGAGATGATGTCGAGCTTCTACGAACGAATGGATGTGGCGCTCTCGCATCGGTCGCGCGATCGGGCGCGGGCGGGTGCGACCAGGTACTTCTTCGACTGGGCCGGGGTATTCGCCGATCAGGGCGACCGGGCGATGGGCCGCTTCTGTCTCCGTCTGTGCCTCCGCGCCGGGGGAGTGGGCTCGGCCGTCGGTCGGCGCGAATTCGGGAAATGCGCATGGCGGCTGCGGTGAAGGCGACCTCGTGGCGAGCCGCCATCCGAGAGGTCGCCCCCGATTCCCATCGGCCCACGTGGTCGGTGATGATTCCGACGTACAACTGCGCAGCGACGCTCGGCGAGACGCTCCGGAGCGTGCTGGACCAGGACCTCGGGCCCGACCACATGCAGATCGAGGTGGTCGACGACTCGTCAGATCGCGACGATCCCGAAGCGATCGTCCGCGAGGTCGGCGGTGGACGGGTCCAGTACTTCCGACAGCCGCAGAACGTGGGGCTCGTCAAGAACTTCGAGGCGTGCCTGCAGCGTTCACGTGGCCACTACATCCATCTGCTCCACGGGGACGACTTCGTGCTCGACGGCTTCTACGACGCGCTGCAGAGGGGTTTCGAGAGTGATCCGTCCGTGGGTGCAGCATTCTGTCGGTGGATGATCGTGGACGAGGCGGGCGACGTGCGGACGGTCTCCGAGCCGCGTCAGGACCACGCCGGCGAGCTGGTCGATGCGGCCGTGCATCTCGCCGGCGAACAGCACATCGTGACGCCCTCCATCGCCGTGCGGCGCGAGGTCTACGAGCTGCTCGGTGGATTCGACGAACGCCTCCAGTGCGCCGAGGACTGGGAGATGTGGGTACGGATCGCCGCCAACTTCACGGTCTGGTACGAGCCGTCGTTGCTGGCCGCGTACCGAAGCCACCCCGAGTCGAACACCGGCAGGCACCACCGGCTGGCAGAGGAACTCCACTACACGGCGATGGTCATCGACATGATCGAGTCGTACCTCCCGCCCGATCGGGCAGCGGAGGTCGCACGGACAGCGCGTCGGACCTACGCCTGGACCGCGGTCGGCAACGCCCGGCAGCTCAGCGCTGCAGGTGATCGTGAAGCAGCCCGGGCGCATCTGCGACGGGCGGTGGAGCTGAGCCGTTCGCCGAGGATCCTGCTCGAGTCGGCCAAGCTGCTCCCGTGGGTGGTCGGTTCGTGAGGGTCGGCGCGCAGCCCGTCGGGATCGCGATCGTCGGCTGCGGAGCGGTCGCCCAGATCTACTATCGCCCTGCGCTCGCGGCCCTCGTGGCCGATGGCAGCGTCAGCATGGTCGGAGCACACGATCCCGACCCCTCGGCGCTGAGACGCTTCTGCGATGGGGTGCCCGGAACGCGCCCGGTCGCCACCTTCGAAGGCCTCCTTGCTCTGCGCCCGCAACTGCTCATCGTCGCGTCGCCCCCGCAACACCATGCCCCACAGTCGATCGAGGCGCTGAGGGCGGGCATCGACGTCTTCTGCGAGAAGCCGCTCGCCACCTCTCTCGCCGATGGCACCGCCATGGTCGAGGCAGCAGCGGCAGCCGGGCGACGCCTCTCCGTCGGGATGGTCCGTCGTCGGTTCCCGGCGACGGACACCATCCGTCGACTGCTCCGCAGTGGAGCACTGGGCGAGCTGCAGTCGATCGAGGGCTTCGAGGGTGGTCCCTTCACGTGGCCCGTCCGGTCGGCGCAGTACTTCGCCAAGGAGGCGGGCAATGGCGGGGTGCTGCAGGACATCGGGACACACGGTCTCGATCTGCTCCTCTGGTGGCTGGGCGAGCCCACGTCGGTCGCGTACCAGGACGACGCGATGGGAGGTGTCGAGGCGAACTGTCTCGTCGATCTCCGGTTCGGGGACGTCGCTGCCACCCTTCGGTTGAGCCGCGACTGGGCCCGGCCGAACCGTTACCGCATCACCGGTGCCGACGGCTGGATCTCCTGGGACCCCATCGCAGCGAATCACTACGAGTTCGGATTCACCGGCTCCAACGTCGGGACCGAGTGTGTGCTCCACGACGTCGAACCCGGCCCCGACGGACCTGAACTCGGCCCGATGGCCCTGACATTCGAAGACGCCTTCGTCGAACAGCTACGTCGGGCGATCGCAGACGACGCCGAAGCTGATCGGGTATCCGGTGAGGAGTCGCTCGCGACGCTTGCGTTGATCGATCGGTGCTACTCGTCCCGTTCGGCGATGTCGATGCCGTGGATGGTCCCGGTGGGGAAGACGTCCGATGACTGAACGCGTGGCCGTGCTCGGAGCCGGCGGGTTCATCGGGAACCGGACGGTCGAAACGCTCCATCTCGCAGGCGTCGACGTGGTTCCGATCGTACGGAGACCATCGAGCCTCGCGCTCGCCTGCCGTTTCGACGTGCCGGCGCGCATCGCCGATGCCCTCGACGAGATGGCACTCGCCAACGCGTTCGCTGGGTGCGAATCGGCCGTCATCGCCATCGCCGGCGACGAGCGAACGATCGTCGGTTCGGTCGGGCCGATCTACCGCGCGGCGGAATCTGCCGGGCTTCGACGAGTGGTCTACCTGAGCACGGCCTCGGTTCACGGGCAGTCACCCGCACCCGGCACGGTCGACTCGACACCACTCTCCGACCGTCAGCCGATCGCCTACAACCATGCGAAAGTCCGAGCTGAGCGTCGTTGGCTCGAATGTCGCGCCGCCGGGTCCACCGAGGTCGTCATGTTGAGGCCCGGCATCGTGTACGGGCCTCGCTCGCAGTGGACGGGAACGCTCGCCGACGACATGCTGGCGGGCCGTTCCTACCTGGTCGACGGCGGTCGTGGGATCTGTAACGCGATCTACGTGGACAACGTGGTCGCTGCAATCCGACGGGCGCTCCGGGCACCGAACGCAGACCGTCAGGCGCTGCTCATCGGTGATCGGGAGGAGATCACCTGGCTGGATCTGTACCGTCCGATCGCCGAGGCTCTCGGGCTGGACGTGCTCGAGCTTCCGATGCCGGCGGCGTCTGCGGCAGCCGCCGAAAGCCGCCCGTTCGACCGGTTGCGGTCGTCGCGGGCGCGACGGGTGCTGCCCGGCCCGCTTCGCGCAGGCTTGCGGGCCGCCTACGTCGCCGCTCGAACCCCGAGACCCGCGTCGCCCGGACCGAGCGTCTCACTCGAACAAGCCCTGCTGCACACCTGCTCGTACAAGCTGCCGTGGGACACGGCGCGTTCGGTGCTGGGCTACCAACCCGAGACACCGTTCGCCGAGGGCTGCCGACGGTCTGTCGCGTGGCTAGCGTTCGCCGGCTACCCGGTGGTCGAGCGATCGTCGTGACGAACGCATCGGATGGTTCGACCCGTGTCGCGGTCGTGATCACCACGTACAACCACGCGCGGTTCCTCGACGACGCGATCACCAGCGTGCTCGCCCAGTCGGTGGCCGTCGACGAGATCATCGTCGTGGACGACGGATCCACAGATCAGCCGGATCGCATCACCGACTGCCACCCGACCGTCCGCCTGATTCGCCAGCGGAGGTCTGGGCTCGCTGCCGCCCGGAACACCGGCTGGAGGGCCGCCCGATCGGGCTTCGTGGTCTTCCTCGATGCCGACGACCGCCTGAAACGCAATGCGATCGAGATCAACACCGCTCGCCTTCTCGCGCAGCCCGAGGCGGCGTTCTCGTACGGTGCGTACGTGAACGTCGGCGAGCATCTGGACGTCGTCGGCGATCACGTGTTCTTTGCAGCGGACGATGGGTTCGCCGACTTTCTCCGCGGCAACCGGATCGGGATGCACGCAACGGTCATGTATCGACGCTCCGTGGTCGCCGAGGTTGGGGGGTTTCTTGACGGCCTCGCTGCGTGTGAGGACTACGACCTGTACCTTCGGATCGTTCGCAGCCATCCCGTCGTCCATGGTGACGAGATCCTCGCCGAGTACCGGCACCACGGCAGCAACATGTCGCACGACTCGGCGATGATGCTGAGGTCCGCACTCGACGTGCTGCGCAGCCAGAAGGAGAGCGCGAGATCCGCCGGGCTCCTATCGGCGTACTTCGACGGTGTGGCCGAATGGAAGCGCTACTACGTCGAGTCGTGGCTGACCGCCGTGGTGTCCGCTGTTCGGTCACGGGCGTTGGACATGGCACTGGTTCGGCAAGGAGTGTCGCTCGTCTCGATGGCCCCGATCACGATGATCACGGTGGCGTTCGAGGGGTTTGCTGCCCGCATCACGGCGCGGATCCGGTCGCTGAGGTGAGCTGATGGCCACATCGCCCGCGGTGACCGGAATCATCATCGTCCACAACGGAGAAGCGTTTCTCGACGACGCCATCACAAGCGTGAGGGAACAGACATTCTCGGAGTGGGAGTTGGTGATCGTCGACGACGGATCGACGGATTCGAGCTTCGAGGTCGCCGGTCGCCACGCAGCGGCCGACGCGAGGATCAGCGTGGTCCAGCACGCCGACGGTGGCCGGCACGGCATGAGCGCCACTCGGAACCTGGGGTTGGACCACGCCCGAGGCGAGTACGTGGGGTTCCTCGATGCCGACGACGTGTGGTGTCCGACGAAACTCGAGGAACAGCTCGAGATCTTCCATCGACATCCGGAGGTGGGAATGGTCTATGGCCGCACCCTCATCTGGCACCACTGGGACCCGACCAGTCCGAACGTCGACCACTTCTACGACCTCGGCGTGACTCCCGACCAGGTCCACTTCCCCACGGTCCTCTTCAGGAATCTGTTGCGCAACGTCTATCAGACGCCCACCACCTGCAATGCGCTCCTGAGACGATCGGTGGTCGACGAGGTCGGCGGCTTCGAGCCGCTCTTCGAGTCCATGTTCGAGGATCAGGTCTTCTTCGCAAAGGTGTTGCTCGGTTCGGCAGTGTTCGTGTCCGATCGGCTGTGGGCGCAGTACCGGCAACACGAACACAGCAGCTCGGCTCTGTCCAGCGCTCGTGGCGGCAATGAGTCAGCACACGTTCGGTATCTGCTCTGGCTGCGCAGGTATGTCTCTCGAACCGGTCTCGGGAGCGCCGGTGACCGGCTGGCGATCGAGCGTGCGCTCTTGAGCGTTCGTTCCGACTGGGTCGTGCGGCGCGCCACGCAGTTGGTGGCTCGCAGGAAGCCGATCCGATGACGACGGTCACGGTCGTGATGCCGTTCCTGGATGCTGAGCGGTACTTGGAGGAGGCTATTGCGAGCGTGGAACACCAGAGCCATCAGGACTGGGAACTGCTACTGGTCGACGATGGTTCGACTGACGCCAGCGCGATCATCGCGCGGGCCGCAGTTCGTCGCGACAGTCGGATCCAGCTGTTGACGCGCCCGCCAGAATTGGCGCAGGGCGCCGCCGTCGCACGGAACATCGGGCTCAAGCACGCAGGCGGCGACCTCATTGCGTTTCTCGACGCCGACGACGTCTTCGAGCAGCGTCGGATCGAGTCCCACGTCGAGGCATTCCGGCGGTATCCCGAGAGCATGGTGGTCTACGGACCGACTCGTTGGTGGCATCCTGAAGCAGAACATCGGGACTGGACGGAGCCGATGGGGAGGATGGCTCGCCGAGTGCACCGGCCGCCGAAGCTCCTCAACGAGGTGGTGCTGCTGGGTCGAGGTCAGGTCCCTTGTACCTGTTCGGTCATGGTGAGACGCGCGGCTCTCGACGAGGTCGGCGGCTTCGAACCCTTCGATCTCTACGAGGACCAGACAATGTGGGTGAAGTTGTTCGTGCGGTATCCGGTGTACGTCTCGGAGTTCGTCGGGGCCCGGTACCGCCAGCACGACGACTCCACTTCGGCGCGGTCCCAGCGACGTGGCGACTACGACTGGACCGGTCCGCACA
This sequence comes from Solirubrobacterales bacterium, assembly GCA_051306195.1. Taxonomy (GTDB): domain Bacteria; phylum Actinomycetota; class Thermoleophilia; order Solirubrobacterales; family 70-9; genus 67-14. Next base: position 782 of record JBPPMT010000094.1, on the reverse strand, counting down.
GAGCGCGGACGGTGTTCCTGGGTTGGGTACGCAACTACATGGAGGCGAACGGCATCGCCGACGAATCGATCGATCGGGCGCTGCGGCGGGCGATGGCAGTGAACAATCAGGACTGGACGGGCCTGTCGTTCGCCGATCGAACCGCCCTCGTGGCCCTTGTCATCGAAGACCGCGTGCGAGGCCTTGGGCGTCGAGTCCAGCGGATCCGGCGGAGGATCGCCCGTGGTGTGGCGCGAACTTCTCTGTGTTGATCTGGACCGCGACTACACCTTCGGAACTGTGTCGACACGAGAGCAGTCACCTTTCCGGGGCCTTCACTGCGGGGGACGGGGCGGGGTACCCGACGACCCCGCGGACGCCTGCGCGGCGCTCGCCGCCACTCCCGTGTTCCTCTCCGTCGATAGTGTCGTGGGTTCACCGTGAGGAGGGCTCGTATGCGAATCGATCGTGATGCTCGTGTGTTCGTGGCAGGTCATCGTGGCCTGGTGGGCTCGGCGTTGTTGCGCAAGTTGGAGGCCGAGGGCTTCACCAACGTGTTGACCGCCACTCGCCAAGAGCTCGACCTGCGTGATCAGGCGGAGGTGTCGCACTGGTTCAAGGCGAACCGGCCCGAGTACGTGTTCTTGGTCGCCGGCACGGTTGGTGGGATCCTGGCCAACAGCACGCGCCCGGCGGAGTTCATCTACGACAACATGATGATCCACGGCACCGTGGTGCATGCCGCTCACCTCTACGACACGACCAAGTTGCTGTACCTGGGTTCGTCGTGCATCTATCCCCGT
>JBPPMT010000076.1:0-39449 GCA_051306195.1 Solirubrobacterales bacterium | reverse complement strand
GGCCAGTTCGAACGGCGGGTACGGCTTTTCGGGGCTGATGTCGGTCAATGGTTCTCCCGTTACACGTTGAGTCGGGAGATTACGGGCGAATGGTCGGAAAGGCGAATCGAGAGGTCGGAGTCCGGATCCGGCACGTCGCGGCGTTCCGGCTTCCAGCTGACCGTCGGCTCGATCACTTCGGCCTTTCGTACCAGCAGGTGATCGATCGACCCATCTTCGGTCGGCTCACTGAATCCGTATTGCCGGTGAAGCTCCTCGAAGACCGGGCTCGAACGGGGACGGACGTTGAAGTCCCCGCCCAGCACCAGGGGAGCATCCGCGGACCACTCGACTGCGAGCTTCGCGGCACGGAGCACGTCTTTTTCCCCGTTGTTTTTCCCGGTACTCGCATGGAGGTTAGCTACGCAGAGTCCGTTGGCCAGCCGGACGAAAGAAAGTGAACGCCTTTCCGGCCGCAAGCAGAGGGTCCGGTTGCGGCGGTTGGTGATCAGCCCACCGGGCTTTTCGTTCTTCACAAGCATCAGGTTCGAGCCTCCCTCCCAGCTACCTGGCAGATGCGGCCTGATTCGGGCGATCGGGCCCATCAACGGTGACATCCAGATGCGCGAGGTCAGGGCACGGTGGTGCTGGGATCCGGTCGCGGAGGCCAGCCGCTCGCCCCACCTCGGCGGTACCTCCTGGAGCAGGGCGATGTCCCATTTCGCGGCAGCGAGGAATGCCGCGAACTCATCGAAGAGATCACGATTCAGCAGCACGTGGTCCGGACCCTCGACTGGACGTCCGAGGACTTTCCACGAGAAACCGGCCGGACCGGGATCCGGAGGAAAGTCGCGCCCGTGGAAAAGGTTCCAGGAGAGCAGGCGCCAGTTCAGTAGCTCTTCGCCTCCGAGACGACCAGCCAGATGGCGACTCCGGCCGAACCGAGGAGGAGCAACCAGGCGAGGGTGCCGAGACCGGTGCCGAACATCATCGAAGCACCCGCGATCAGGAGCACCACGAGGCCGAAAGCAGCGAACAGGACGAGCCGGCGAGAATCAGGAAGAGCCAGCAACATGAGACGGTTGGCCTGGTAGGCCCGAAACGCAGCAAAGCTCATGGCGGCGAGGAAGGCCATCGAGATCGCAGTGAGCACGGCGTCAGCGAAATCGCCGCCACCCGGCAGGAACGCGACCCCCAGGGCAAGCAGGGCGATAATCGCGATATTGCGCGCCGCAACCATGGAACCAGCCTATCTGAGGGCCTGCGACGCTACCATCATCCGGCGGCAGTCAGGTAAATACCGAACACGATCAGAGCAACCGTCAGCACCAGGGAGAACCCACCTACGGCAAGTGAACTGTAGGCGAGAACGGTCCGGCCCTCCTGGCTGTAGTCGACGTACTTCGCCGTGCCACGGATCCCGAAAGAGACGACGATCGTCAGGAGGATCGCGGAGACCGATCCGGCCACCACTGACTCGAGCAGCTGCTGCCAGTCAACCATTGTCGCGAGAACGCTCATCGGCTCATCCCGCTTCCACCGGAGCACCGCGTCGGGCCCGCCTGATGAAAGCCGCCGCAATCAGGACCACGGAGATGATGCTGATAATCACAGGACCAACTGTGCCTCCACCGGTCAGCACGGTGATTCCGTAAATGGCAGCACCAATTGCAGCCGCCGCAGGGAGAGTCATGACCCAGGCAGTGACGATGTTTCCGGCTACACCCCAGCGCACGGCCGAAAGGCGCTTGGCGACTCCGGAACCCATGATGCCGCCGTTGATCACGTGGGTGGTCGACAGCGGGAAACCGAAGTGTGACGACGCCATGATCACTGCCGCACCGGCGCCCTGTGAAGAAAAGCCCTGAGCGGTATCCATCTTGATGATCTTGGTGCCGGTCGTCTTGATGATCTTCCAGCCGCCGCTGTAGGTGCCGAGGGCGATTGCGGTCGCCGCCGAGAAGATCACCCAGAACGGGGGGTCCGACCCGGCCGAAAGGGTCCCGTCTGCGATCAGGGCGAGGGTGATCACACCCATCGTTTTCTGGGCATCGTTCGTTCCGTGAGCCAGCGCGAGCAGGCCACCGGAGGCGATCTGGCTGACCCGGTAGCCACGATTGACCGGACCCGGCCGCAGGTTGTTGACGATGCGGTAGCTGATGCTGATCGCGAGAGCCGCGACGAGGAAAGCGAGGATCGGGGCGATCACACCGGGGACGAGGACCTTGCCGACGAGGCCGTCGATCTCAATCGCGCCGGTACCGACTGCGGCGAGCGCGGAACCGACGATGCCACCAATCAGGGCATGTGAACTCGAGGAAGGAAGGCCGTAGTACCAGGTGATCAGGTTCCAGGCGATCGCGCCCATCAGGCCGGCGAACACAACGTTGAGCGCGTCGGCCCCGGCCAGGGCCTCAGGATCGACCACGTCCGAGGCAATGGTTGCCGCAACCTGAATCGAGATGAAAGCACCGATGAAGTTGAGGATTGCGGCGAAAGCGATTGCCGCCTTTGGCGACGCCGCACCGGTCGAGATCGAGGTGGCGACCACGTTCGCTGTGTCGTGGAAACCGTTGGTGAAGTCGAAGGCGAGCGCCGTGACAACAACGATGATCAGGATCAGATTGGCATCCACGGGTGCCTAGCTGTTCTTGATGACGATGCCTTCGAGAATGTGCGCCGCGGTCTCCGTGGCGTCAATTGCCTTCTCGAGGACGGCAAAAATGTCCTTCCAGCGGATCACGACCATCGGGTCGATCCCATTGGAAAAGAGTGAAGCTACGGCGTCCCGGGAAACCCGATCGCCATCGTTCTCAAGCCGGTGAATCTCGATCCAGTATTTGTCGAGATCCTTGAACGACGGCAGTTTTTCCAGACCGATTGCCAACTGCTCACAGGATGCGACGAGGATCTTGGTCAGTTCGAGCGCCTGAGACATCGGCGCTTCGATCTTGTAGAGACCGAGGAAGTCGGCCGCCTCTTCGATGTAGTCGACGACGTCGTCGAGCTTGGTTGCGAGGCCGTAGATGTCCTCGCGGTCGATCGGCGTGACGAAAGTCGAGTTGAGCCGCTTGATGATGTCGTGGGTGATCCGATCGCCCTCCTGCTCGGACAGCAGGATGTCTCGGGACAGGCCGTTGTCCTCGGGCCAGGAAGCCATCATCTCGTCGAGCATCGTGGCAGCGCGCAAGGAATTCTTGCCAGCCTCGTTGAAGAGGTCGAAGAACGTCGAGTCTCGGGGTAGAAGTGAGAATCTCATTCTGAGCGGGCCAACTTACCAGAGCACCGCACGGGCCCGAAGGTCAGTTGGAAAGCAGAGGCGCCGCGATCGCGGCGAGCGCCTGATGACGTTCCCGGAGCTCGTCCTGGACGTTTCGGCGCTCTCCACCCTCGGGACTGAGCCTGGACCAGTTGCCGGAGCTGTCGAGCACCCATGAATTTGTGTTGTCGGCGAAGCAGCGTTCCAGCACGTCCAGCACCTGGTCACGCGCCGTCTCGTCATCGATCGGCGTGACCAGCTCGACCCGGCTGTCGAGGTTTCTCGGCATCAGGTCTGCCGACCCGATCAGGACTTTGGAATCGTTGCCGCGCCTGAATGCGTAGACCCGGGAATGCTCGAGGAAGCGGCCAACTATCGAAACCACCCTGATGTTGTCCGACTTGCCGGGCACACCCGGCCTCAGGCAGCAGATGCCCCGGATGTTGAGCTCGATCGGCACGCCGGCCATCGAAGCGGCGTACAGCGCCTCGATGCAGGCCCGGTCGACCAGCGAATTCATCTTCATCGAGATCCTGGCTTCACGGCCGTCGAGGTGAGCCTCAACCGTCTCGTTGATCTCGGCCAGGATCTTCGACCGCATCGTGTCCGGTGACACCAGGACCCGGCGGTACTCGGTGGGCTTGGCATAGCCGGTCAGCACGTTGAACATCTCGGCCACGTCTGCACCGATCTCTGCGTCCGCGGTGAACAGCCCGAAGTCGGTGTACAGGCGGGCGGTGGTCGAGTGGTAGTTGCCGGTGCCGATGTGAACGTAGTTCCTGACTTCGTTCCCTTCCCGACGAACCACCAGCAGGGCCTTGATGTGTGTCTTGAGGCCCGGGATGCCATAGACGACGTGAACTCCCACTTCCTCCAGCCGTTTGGCCCACTCGATGTTCGCCTCTTCGTCGAAGCGCGCCTTCAGTTCGAGCATGCAGACGACCTGCTTGCCGCGCTCGGAGGCCCGGATCAATGCCTGGACCAGCGGCGAGTCATCACTCGTCCGGTACACCGTCTGCTTGATCGCGAGTACGTCGGGGTCCTTGACCGCCTGGGCGATCAGCCGCTCGACTGAAGTCGTGAACGAGTCGTAAGGATGATGGACGAAGACGTCGCCGTGCCTGATCGCAGCGAAGATGTCGACCGGGTCGCCGTCCTCGCCCTGGAGCCGCGGCTGGGTGACCGGGTTCCACGGCCTGTCGCGCAGGTCCTGATACCCGGGCAGCTTGACTACGTCCCAGAGGTCGGCCAGGTCGAGCATTCCCCCGATCTCGAATACCTCGTTCTCCTGCAGTCGTAGAACTTCGACCAGGGTCTCCTTGAGCACCGGATCCATCTGGTCCGAGACTTCGAGCCGCACGACTTCGCCGAAGCGGCGGCGGCGGACTTCTTCCTGGACGGCTTCGAGCAGGTCGTCAGCTTCGTCGCTGACATTGAAATCGGCGTCGCGGGTCACCCGGAAGAAACCATGCTCGATCACATCAACCCCCGGGAAAAGCATCTCGAGGTTGTCGGCGATCACGTCTTCGATCGGCACGAGGATGTTCTCGTCGTCCTTTTCGACCCGGATGAAACGGCCGAGCAGCTCCTTTGGAACCTTGATCCGGGCGAGCACCTGGGTCGAGGTCTCGGGATCCTTCAGGAGGACGGCGAGGCTGAGCGAGAGGTTCGAGATGTAAGGAAAGGGTCTGCCGAGGCCGATCACCAGTGGGGTCAGCGTCGGGAAGATCTGGTTCTCGAAGCGGCGGGCGACCTCCTTGCGCTCTGACTTGTCGAGCGAGTCCGGAGAGGCGATCTTGATGCCGTGTTCGCTCAGATCCGGACGAAGCGTGCCGTCCAGCAATCCCCGGAGGCGGCGGTCGAGTTCGAGGGAGCGGCTTCGAATCGCCGAAATCTGCTCCCGTGGAGAGAGTCCGTCAGGACCGCGGGCGTCGATCCCGGCGTCCACCTGATCCCACAGCCCGGCGACTCGCACCATGAAGAACTCGTCGAGGTTCGAGGCGTAGATCGCGCAGAACTTGACCCGTTCGAGCAGAGGCACCGACTCGTCTTCGGCCAGCTCGAGAACCCGCTGGTTGAAGTCGAGCCAGGAGAGCTCACGGTTGAAATAGAGGGAAGGATCGCTGAGTTCGGGCAAGGCGTCATCCTATCCCCTGCGAGGAATCGACTTGTGAACTTCGGTTACTTGAACGAAGTCTCGAGCGCGACCCAGACGCCCTGGCGCGACTGTTCCAGCCAAAGGCGCCGGAACCGCTCGAACAACATCTGCCTCCGGGAGAGCAGGTGGATCGCCAGAAGTTCCAGGCCACGATAGGCCGACCGGTTGGGAGCCCCCTGGACCAGAACCGGATCGAGGTCGCGGGTACCGCTGGCCCTATCGAGCATCGTTTTCACGTCTTCTTCTTCCAGCAGACGGATCTGCTCGCGCACCTCGGGCAGAGCGAGATCACAGTCACGAATCTCGCCGAGGACTTCCTGCAGCCCACGAGCTGCCCGCCGGGCGGTGTGCGCCCGGCTGCCGAGCGCTTCAGCGGTCAACTCGAGTGAATACCGAAGTCGTTCGGAAGCGACCCTCATCTGGTGCTGCTGCTTGATCGCATAAGGCTCGAGAGCTTCGGGGAGGCACTTGCGAAGACGGGCCAGACGGGCCTCGACCAGGTCCGTTGCGGAATCAGGAACCTGCTCCAGCGGATGGTACGAGTCGGTCATGCCGCCTTCGGAGCTGAGGACCGCGGCGTCCGTCAGGTCTTCGATCCGCACTCGGAATGCCTGCATCCGGCGACCGTGGACGATTTGGGCGAGAGCCCGGTTGGCATCCGCCTGCTGCCGGCGAAGCCGCTCGGAGAGCCGGACGATCCCTTCCTTCTCGGCCGGTCCCATTTCTTCGCCGACTGCTCCGACCGTCTCCAGGACGGAATCGATGTCACGGCGGCGGCCGGTCGCCCGAGAGAGGGCCTTGACTTCCTGAAGCCCGCCCCGGTAGCCGGCTTTCGTGAAACACGGACTGAAGAGTTCGAGAGCCGCCCGCATCCGTCGTGTCGCGAGCCACATGCGCTCCGCCGATTCTGTGTCAGAGACATCCAGGAGTCCACGGCTGAGTCCGGCGATCTGGTCGACCCGGTCTTCGAGCACGAGGGCGGCGGCAAGGCGAAACCGTTCCTCAGGCTTCGACTCGACTTCGGATTCAGAGCGATCGGGCATCGGGCTGGAGCCTACTTGCCCGGGGCAGGTTTCAACCGGCTACGGCCTGCTCCGAAACATCGATACCGCCGTTCAGCATGTCGAGCACGATCCCCTCGCGGATACCGCCCTTGCCGATCTGGAGCGGCCGGCCGAGCAGCTCGGAAACCTTTTCGAGAATCAGAACGCCGGTCGGCAGGATCTTCACCCGCACCGGATCAAGTTCGAACTGGCGGGCAACCTCGGCGCTCGTATCACCGCAGAGCACACGGATCCCCCGCTCGAGGGTCTCGTACTCAAGAACCACACCGACTATTCGCCGGAGGGATGTGGAGCTGCCGCCGACCGCAACGACCTGATCCGGCTGCTCGATTTCAACGCCCCTGAACTCGTCTTCGACGCGATCGCGGATCTTCCGGATCTCCGATGCGGATGGCGGATCGCTTTCGATCAGTTCGTCGGCGATGTTGCCGGAACCGATCGGCCAGGACATGACCTTCTCGACGCCGCCTTCGATCGATCCGAAGATGATCTCGGTCGAGCCTCCACCGACGTCGACCACAGCGACCGAGCCCTCCGCCGGATGGCCCAGAGCCTTGGTCGCTCCGAGGAAAGCAAGGCGGCCCTCTTCTTCTTCGGAGATGATCTCCACCGGAATACCGGCCCGGGCCTCGATCGACTTGACCAGGGCATCGCCGTTCTTCGAATCCCTGACTGCGGCGGTTGCCACTGCCCGGAAGGATTCGGCCCCGACCTCACGGGCCAGCTTGACCTGGGTATCGACGACGTCGGCTACCTCTTCGATCTTCTCCTTGGAGATTCGGCCCTTCTGGTCCCGGGCCTTGCCGATCCGGGTGTAGGCCCGCTGCTCCATCACCTTTGCTATCTGACCGTCCTGAGGCTCGGCCACGAGGATTCGGGTCGTATTCGAGCCTATGTCGATAGCGGCGCAGAGCATCGGGTTTCCATGTCCGATCTTCGCAGAAGTGCCGGATGAGCCCCCGCAGCCCTGTCTTTGCCCCATCACACTGGACTGACCTCGAACTAGAACTTGCATCTCACCTCCAAATCGGTTAGGCATTGATTGCCGACTCGTCAATGCACCACTTAAGGAGCCGCATGATGCGCACGCATCTCTTCCCGAACCGCCGTTCGCTCCGATTCAGTCTCCTAGCAGGTTTCGCACTGATAGCCAGCTGAAGCATCTCCGTTTCCGACGCGGCGCTCGCCTTTGAGCCACCGGCCTCGAGGACCACGGGTTGTCAAATTACCATCGTCACTGAAACGCGGGAAGACGGAAAGGTCCAAGGAAGTAGCTGTGAGGACCTGATCGTCGCCCCTGCTGACTCGAAGTCACTCGACGGCGGAAGCGGCAACGACATCATTGTCGGAGCTCCGGGCCTTCACCGGATTGTGGCAGGAGATGGTGATGACACCGTGTTCGCCAACGGGACCTCAATGATCGAAGGAAACTATGGAGAGGACCACCTCGTAGGAGGCGGCATGCCAACCCGGGAAACCGAGGTTGACCGAGAACTTGAAACCCTTGTAGAGCCATTTGTTGGAGCGCTGGGGCGCGAAGCCGTAGACGCTGCCTTGGCGAAAGTCGTCGATCGAACACAATCTAAGGCGAAAACCAGACTCGCTAAGCGTGCTAATGACCCGATCATTGGCGACAATGACGCGAATACGATAGTCGGAGGTTTCGGCAACGACGAAATTGAAGCGAGGGGAGGAGATGATCTTCTTTTCGGGAGCAAAGGAGACGACAAGCTCTATGGCGAAGGCGGCGACGACTTCCTCGCAGGTGGTCATGGTGGCGACTTGCTGCAAGGGGGTCAGGGCAGCGATTGGTCTCGGGGAGACGGGAGCGATGATTCGATTGTTGAGTCCTCCTCTCCTGGTGCTTCAGATGTCGACACGTTGAGCTACGCGACTGGCGTAACTCCAGGCTTTTCGGATTCGCTGCCTACGACTTACACAAACTTCCCGTCATCTACTGACGGGCGGGGCGTCTATCTTGATCTCAGTGCGAACGTCGCGAAGAACTCCGAGCCGAAGTACGGTGGAGGAGTCGATGCCACGGCTCCGTCAAGCAGTACCAAACTGGCTAGATTCGAAAGCATCGTAGGAACCGCATTTTCGGACTACATCGTCGGCACGGACAACGCCGAAATGATCGACGGCGGCGGAGGTCAAGATGTGATTCTGGGCAAAGGCGGAAGTGACTGGCTCTTCGGCAACGGTGGCGGTGACAACATTGATGGTGGCGCCGGTACAAATATCATCGATGGTGGCGCCTGGATCGACTACTGTAGCTCTGGACCCTACTTCGTTGGCTGCAACGAAACATGGAGCGGGCCAACCCATGTAGTTCCACCGACTGAACCGGACAAGGTTCGGGTTGCTTTCGTAGCGGCCGACAGAACCAGCTGGGCCGCCAACAAATTTCTCGAACTGTATGTCAGCGGTGGCTCCAACCGGGAAAATCTCGACTTCACCTATAGCGATAACGGGTCAAGTCCAGATTCGGTGACCTTTACCCTCACTACTGGATCGTTTGACACGACTGGCACCGAAGAGATGCTCACGACCGGAAACCGATGTGACTACACGTTGGCAAACTCTAGTCCGAAAAGGGTCGTGTGCTATTTCACTAAGAAGCTAGATTCCATCGTCGTCGCGGGGTTCGACGGAGATGATGACCTGTCCTCGGACTCGACCTCGATAGGGGAAACCACATCGTTAACTCTTTTAGGCGGGGATGACAACGACTACTTGGCGGGTTCGAACGCAAGCCATGACGTGCTCGTCGATGGAGCAGGCAATGATCTTATGTACGGCCGAAGCGCCGATGATGGTCTGATCGTTGGAGCTGGAACGGACACAGTCGACGCCGGCTCCGGTGAAGACTTAATCCTGTCGACAAACCTGTGCGACTCGGATTCACTCGATGGTGGAGGCTCGGAACGAAACAACGCATCCTGGCTCAAAGTGGACGGCACCGACGGGGTGACTGTTGATCTGGCGAACCAGGAATTCGGGACCAACAACGGCACCTCGACTCCGTTCTGCGCAGGGGGATCCGGACTCGGCTCCATCATCGATATCCGCAACCTCGAGGGATCATGGTTTGACGATCGATTTATCGGTGGAAACGAAGATAACACCTTCATAGGCTGGCTCGGAGAGGATGAGCTTGTCGGGGGAAGTGGGGCAGACAAGTTGTATGGATACTTCCCGGGTGTGAACGACGTTGCAGGCGGAGACGCGGACACCTATGACGCCGGACCGGGGAATGACACGATTGGTAGCGTCGATGATTTGCCCGAGAAGGTAGCCATTGATTGTGGATCCGGAGCGGACACAGGGGTACGAGATAGCGTGGACTCGGTAGATGCGAACTGCGACAGCGCCGTCGTCCCATAGCTGACCACTCCGCAACTTTCTCCCGAGTAGCGGGATCTAGAAGAAATGAAACAGTCAGGCTTCAGTCTCGCACGATCGCTGGTTCCCTGGGGAGTCTTCTGCGCCTTGGTGGGGTTGCTAGTTCTTTCGCCGAACGCATCCGCTACGTCCGTCGATCGCTCGTTTGGGGATTCGGGAACCCGAAGTCTAAATCACCGGGGCACACTGGTTGCTGACAGCCTGCTCGACGAGTTCGCCGGCCAGCCCAGTGCTCTTGCGATCGACCACAAGGAGAGGATTCTGATCGGAGGCGGCTCGGGCGCTGAGAGCATCGTCTACCGGCTGAACCCGAATGGATCAAGCGACAGGTCCTTTGGGAAAGATGGCATGGTCAAGTTCGAAGACCTCGAGCTAAGCCTCGAGCCTGAATACGAACCCGATGCGACCAAGGTTGCTCCAAGGGTTCGGGCAATCGTGGAGCGACGCGATCACAAGATTCTGCTTGTCATTCAGAGCTGGAACTTCGGGTTTCCATCCAGTTCGACATACGAGAATCTGCTGCTATTACGTGAGGATGGTTCCCGAGTTAAATCTTGGGGTGGCACAAAGTTCGGAGGAACCAGGCAGTTTCGAATAGGCGCCGGTCCACGTTCGGCGGTCTTGATGCCTGATGGAGGGATCACGGTTTCGGGGAACGACCAAAATTCATTGGCCTCTGGGGACGGGTTCGACGGCTACATCGACAGGAGACGTCGAAACGGTCATCCGGATACTTCGTTCGGGGCGAAAGTGCCAGGGAACGAGTTCTGGTCCCCGGGAACGATCGTCTTCGTACCAAAAGGACCGTCCTTTCAGTCGGCGATAACTCAGCTGAGGCTCCAGGGCCCGGGAAAACTCCTCGCTGCAGGCCACGACAGAAACCGCCTCTTCGTGACCCGCTTGAACCCCGACGGAACTACCGACCACAAGTTTGGATCAAGGTCAACCCCGGGCAAAACGATCGCCCGATACGGCGGTCCCAAATGTTTCTGCGTCTCAGGCGGCAGCATGGCTGTCGGACCCAATGGCGGGATCGTTCAGGTGGGTTTTGAGCGATACAGAGGGAAGACCCGTGGTCAAAAGCTCGTGCTGGTCCGCTATATGCCCGACGGCAGGCTCGACTCGTCTTTCGGTGGGGACGGGATCCGGGCCCGCTTCTTTTCCGGCTACGTACGATCGACCGGCATCGCCGTCCAGGTTGACGGCAAGATCCTGGTAACCGCGATGCGCGGACCTTCCCACGAAAGCGAATTCATGGTCCTTCGATTCAAAGCGAACGGGAAACTTGACCAGTCCTTTTTCGATAACGGTCAATTCAAGGAAAGGATCGGTGATGTAAGCACCGCCGATCGCGTCGTGATCGACTCGAAGGGACGCGCTGTGATTGCAGGCGGTGCTGCGGTAGGCGGGACAGCGAGGTTCATCGTCAAGCGTTTCAAACTGCGCTAGAACTCACCACGCTCGGGGTCAACGACCCGTCACCTCAGACCGGATGCGAGGCGTCTTCGAATTCGCGGAATAGCCCGGTGACGACAAAAGCGACCTGCTCGCCGACGTCAACCGTGTTGTCCCCCATGCGCTCCAGCGCGCGGGCGGCCAGAAGCATCGTCATCGCCCATTCACGCCGGTCGACATCGTCGCCGATCTCGATCGCCAGGGCGAAGCATTCCTTGTTGAGGCGGTCGACCCGGTCGTCCTGATGGACGAGGTCCTGGGCCTGGTCGATGTCCCGGTCAGCGAAGGCCCGCTTGGCCTGTTGCGACTGGATCCGAACCTGCGCGCCCATCGCGAGGATATTGTCGACCATCGACTTGTCGATCGGCGGCTCGTGGCCGACCAGCGGGATGAGCTTGCAGATGTTGACGCACTGGTCACCCATGCGCTCGATGTTCTTGATGACATGGAGCAGGGCCGAGATCAGCCGCAGGTCGGTTGCCACCGGGGACTGGGTCGCCAGCAGAGTGATCAGACCCTGATGGACTTCCAGGTAACGACCGTCGATCTGGTCGTCGTCCCCCATCACGATCTGGGCCAGCTCGATGTCCTGGTTGGCGACCGCTTCAAGTGTGCGATCCAGCGAAGTGATCACGAGGTCGAAGCCACCGAGGGCCTTTTCCTCGAGCCTGGCGAGTTCTTCCTGGTACTGGACGCGGATCCTGTTGCTTACGTGCATTTCCCCCATCTGGATCAGCCGACCTTTCCGGTGACGTAGTCCTCGGTCCGCGAATCCTTCGGATTTGTGAAGACCTTCTCGGTCTCGTCGTACTCGACGAGTTGGCCCCAGCGGTTGTTCTCCGTTGAATCGAGTTCAACGATCAGGAAGGCGGTCTTGTCGGAGACCCGGGCCGCCTGCTGCATGTTGTGGGTGACGATCACGATCGAGAAATCCTTCTTGAGCTCGCCCATCAGGTCTTCGATCTTTCCGGTGGAGATCGGATCGAGGGCGGAGCAGGGCTCGTCCATCAGGATGACCTCCGGATCGACCGCCATCGTGCGGGCGATGCAGAGGCGCTGCTGCTGTCCACCGGACATGCCGTAAGCGTTGTCCTTCAGCCGGTCCTTGACTTCATCCCAGAGAGCGGCGCCGCGCAGGGCCTTCTCGACCCTTTCGTCGACGTCCTTCATGCCGAGGACCCTGGGCCCAAAGGCGATGTTGTCGTAGATCGACTTGGGGAACGGATTCGGCTTCTGGAAGACCATGCCGATCAGCTTGCGAACCTGGACCGGATCCACTTTCGGCCCGTAGAGATCGTGGCCGTGGAAGTTGATCTCGCCTTCAACCTTGGCGCTGGCGACCAGGTCGTTCATCCGGTTGAGGCAGCGGAGCAGCGTGCTCTTGCCGCAGCCGGAGGGGCCGATCAGAGCGGTCACTTCGTTGTGGAAGATGTCCATGGTGACGTCCTTGACGGCAGCCTTGCCACCGTAGGAGACCGTCACGTCCTTGACCTCGAACACCTTGTCTTTGGCCCAGACGTCAGTGCTGTCCTTGGCCGGCTCGGCTGTGACTGCGATCTGCTGGCTGAGTCCTTTGTCTTGACTCGGTTCGGTACTCAAGGGCATCTCATCTTTCGGTTCAATTTCGGTCGACTGTCCATTTACGCCTGAGATCAATTTAGTTGCTCCCTACCACTGTTGCTCATATCGGTTGCGAAGCCAGACGGCAAAGGAGTTCATTGCGAGGAGCACGATCAACATCAGGATCACACCTGCGGCAGCGATAACGCGGAATTCGTCCTGCGGGCGTGTCGCGTAGTTGAAGATCAGAACCGGCAGCGCTGAGTATCCGTCGTCGCCGGTGAAAGTCGGATTGAAGGTCACGAATGCGGCAGCGCCTACCAGGAGGAGTGGCGCCGTTTCTCCGACCGCACGGGAGATCGCCAGGATCACGCCCGTAACAACACCCGGGATGGCGGCCGGCAGGACCTGCTTGCGGATCGTCTGCCACTCGGTCGCGCCGAGGGCGAGTGATCCTTCACGGATCGATGGCGGCACCGCACGGATCGCTTCCCGCCCGGCGAGGATCACCGTTGGCAGCACCAGGAGTGCCAGGGTCATTGACCCCGCTGCCAGGATGAAGCCGAGATCCAGCGGACCACGCACGATGAAGGCCAGGCCGAGGATGCCGTAGATGATCGAAGGAACACCGGCGAGGTTCTGGACGTTGAGCTCGATCAAACGGTTCCACCAGCGATTGCCGTCCGCGTATTCCTCGAGGTAGACCGCGGCACCAACCCCGAGCGGCACGACCAGGAGGATCACTCCGGCGATCAGGTAGAGGGTGCCGATCAGGGCCGGGCGGAATCCGGATTCATCCGGATTCAGGGTGGATGGCCCGTTGGTGATCAACTGGGTCCCGAATGCCGGGGCACCCTTGACCGCCGCCTGAACGATGATCGCGGCCAGTCCGGCCAGAGCGATCGCCAGCCCGAGCAGCAACAGTGCCAGGAAGATGTTCCCCTTGAGGCGGTCGCCTCGTGGCTGATTGCCAAGTGCGTCTGCCGTAACGGCCCTCGCTCCGGCCGTTGCCAGCCTGGTCCGCTCGGTGCCTCCGATCGAGGTGGCCATTATTCGTAAACCTCCCGGTATTTACGCACCAATCGGATCGCGAACATGTTCATGACGAGGGTCATCAGGAACAGCAGCGTGCCGACCGCGAAGATCGTTTCGTAGGTGATCGATCCGGTGGAGATGTCTCCGGTGGCGGTCTGGCCGATGAACGCAGTCATCGTCAGGACCGAAAGCCCGGGATCGAAAGTCAGATTCGGTGAAGCACCGGCGACCAGCAGCACAACCATCGTCTCACCCACTGCGCGGGATCCCGCCAGAACGAGCGAGGCGATGATGCCGGAAATGGCGGCTGGGAAGATCACCCGGGTCGCAACTTTCATCTTGGTCGAACCGAGGCCATAAGCCGCTTCCCTGAGTCCCCCGGGAACCGAGCGCATCGCGTCATCGGAGATCGAAGCGATGATCGGGACCAGCATCAGTCCGATCGCCAGGCCGGCGATGCCGGCGCTGAAAGGCGGGACCGTGACCATGAAAGGAAAAACCTTCTCGATCTGCGGACTGAGGAAAACCAGGGCGAAGATACCGATGGCAACTGTGGGGATGCCGGCGAGGACTTCAAGTATGGGCTTGATCGTCTTGCGGGCACCGGGTGTTGCGTATTCACTCAGCCAGATGGCCGAGGCAAGTCCGATCGGAACCGCGAAGCACATGGCCCAGAGGCTGGTGCTGAGCGTTCCAACAACGATTGGCAGGACGCCGAACGACGCCGGCTCGAAAGTCGGGGCCCACTCGGTTCCGAAGAGGAACGTGGTGAGGCCGACATCACCGAAGAAGTCAATGGTAGGAAGCAGCAGCGAGATAACGATCGCTGTGGTCGTAAGGACCGAGAGCAGCGCGCACATCGCGAGCAGCCCTTTGATGATTTTCTCGCCGTGGCGAGGAGACGAGGCCTCCAGGGATCGCGGTTTGCCCGCGACCCCGGAGACCCCCAGCACTTCCTCCATGCTCATCCGTCTGCGTCCTGCCTGTTTACCGTTTGCCTGAGCTGGTTAGCTCTGGGCGCCCTGGGTCGAGATGAGCTTCTTGAGTTCCTTCTTGGACTCGTTCAGCTGCTCTTCGGTCAGTCCGATGAAGCCGGTGGCCGAAGCGATCTCGTTGACGTTGTCCAGGTAGTACGTGAGGAAGGCATCCATTTCGGGCTTCTTCAGGGACTCCGCTGACGGGTAGATGAAGAGCGGGCGAGCCAGCGGCGTGTAGGTGCCGTCCTGAACCGTCTCTTCTGACGGGGCGACACAACCGTCGCCACTGTCGATCTCCATGCCCTTGATGGTTCCTTCGTTCTCCAGCAGGAAGGAGAAGCCGAAGTAGCCCATGCCACCCGGTGCGCCGGCAACTCCGGTCACCGTCTGGTTGTCGTCTTCTCCGACGTTGTTGTAGTCCTTGCGCTGGTTGCCTTCTTCTCCGTTCACCGTCTCGGTGAAGTAAGCGAAGGTACCCGAGTCAGTACCCGGACCGAACAGCGTGAGGTCTTCGTCGTATGTCGGATCGAGACCCTTGATGTCGCTCCAGCTCTTGATCGTCGAATCGGCGTTCCAGACCTGGCTCAGCTGGTCGATGGTCATGCAGGTGACGGGGTTGCTCGGATTGACCACAACGGAGAGCGCATCGTTCGCGACCGTGATCTCTTCGAACTCGACTCCACCCTTCTTGCAGGCGGCGGTCTGTTCCTCGTCGATTGCTTCGGAAGCGTCGTTGGCGTCGGTCTCGCCGGCGCAGAACTTGTCAAAGCCACCGCCGGTTCCGGCCGTGCCGACCGTGATCTTCACGTCGGGGTTTTCGCCCTGGAAGCTCTCGGCGACTGCTTCAGTCAGCGGCGCGAGCGTGCTCGAGCCGTCAATGCGGATGTTTCCGGAAACGCTCTCTCCGCCGGAGGAGCTGTCATTGCTTGAGCTGTCGTCACTGTCACCACAGGCGGCAATGCCGAGTGCCATTACGCCGGTGAGGGCCAGCGTGGCTAGAAATTTGGACTTGGAACGGAACACGTGTTCTCCTTTTGAATGACTTCTTCGAGCTTTTCGCTCTTTGGTGACCCCTTTGGCCACCTTTCATTGGACAGTCCGGGGAAGGGTCGCAGTGTGGATCAGGCCACTTGTTACCCGCCTGTATCCAAGTTGTGAAAAAGCTGTGAACGACCAGAAATGGAAGTGTGAACGCCCGGAGAGGGTGGGCGTTCGAACTACTAAGAAGGCGCTCTAGACCGGTGCGGAGAGCGTGTCCACGCTCTCGGAGGCGGCTCGGTCGGAGCCTTCTTCTGCAGTCGCGGATGCGACCGGTATCGACGACTCGGCTGCGAACCTGTAACCGACGCCGAAGTGGGTGTGGATGTAAGCGAAGCCCGGTGACCGCTTCTCCAGCTTGTGCCGGAGCTTACGGATGAAGACGTCGACCGAACGGTCGCCGTGGGCCATCGTGTATCCCCAAACTCGTTGGTAGATCGTTTCGCGCTCGATCACGTTGCCTTCGCTCTCGGCGAGCAACTGGAGCAGTTCGAACTCACGGCGGGTGAGGTCGAGGCTCTGGCCGGCGACAAAGGCCTGGAACTGATCAGCCCGGACTTCGATCTCGCCGACGACAACCGGACCATCGTTGCTATTCGTCTGCAGCCGCCGGCGTCGCCTCGCGACCGATTCGATCCGGGCGATCACTTCTTCCGGATGGCAAGGCTTCGTGATCCAGTCGTCCGCACCGATCCGGAGACCCCGGACCCGCTGGGATACCGTCGCACCGCTGGCACAGACCAGTACCCCGAGATCGGGCAAAAGCCCGGTTATCCGGTCGAGGTAGGCCCATCCGTCATCACCCATGACACCGAGGTCAACCACCACGGCGTTGATCTTCATCGCGATCAACTCCTGTGGGGGGACTGCCGATGCCAATACCCGGTGCTGCCAGCCCGCGGAATCCATGCGGTTGGTGAGCACCTTGATGAAGCCGGAGTCGTTGTCTATGACAGCTACCCGCAGCGATTCGCGTCCTTGACTCATTGCAAGCAATTGTAGAGGTACCGGACGTCGATAACCCCGAGATCGACCGAATGTTCACAAATCCTTCACACGCTATCTGCGGACTCTCGTCGCCCCCGGGTGCTAGATTTCCGGTCGTGAACGTTCGCCGCAGCATTTTCGCCCCCCTGGCCGCCTTTATCGTGGCCGTCTACGTACTGGTCCTGGCTCCCGCAGCCATGGCCGCAGACGGCATCGGGCTGGCCGGTCGCACGAACGACAAGATCATCACTTTCTTCTGCTTCGGGACCATCGCTTTCTTCGCGATCCTGGTCACCGTGCTCTCGCTCATCCAGGGCAAGCTCGACGCGA
The DNA here is from genome assembly GCA_051306195.1 of Solirubrobacterales bacterium. Taxonomy (GTDB): domain Bacteria; phylum Actinomycetota; class Thermoleophilia; order Solirubrobacterales; family 70-9; genus 67-14. Next base: position 22,202 of record JBPPMT010000076.1, on the reverse strand, counting down.
AAAAAGATCAGCGTCGGCACGACCTGGACCGCTTCAACTCCTAGGTTGACCGAAGGGCGAGTGGGGCCGGGAACAGCCTGGAAGGCGGTTGGCTTCGTCGACGGCAGGAACGATCAGCTCACGTAGCAACGTACTATCGCGGATCATTCCTGCCTTTACTCCTCGCCAGCCGTTCGCAGGAGCGTCCCGGGCACCACTTGAATTGGGAGAAAAGCCAACCATTTGGTTTCCAACAAAACCAACCGATCGGAATATTGCCGACTATCTCGGCAATATTCCGATCGGTTGCCAAACGGCCCAAGCCTGCAAACCGGACTGGCAGTGAAATTAGTCGCTGAGCGACTAATTTCACTGCCAGTCTTATTGCGACATTGGCGGTGGGCCGGGTGCGAGTTCAGACGGGCCAGTAGGGCCGCTGCGCTTCTTTTATTTCTGCCAGACGTTCTGGCCATCCGACTTCCAGGGCGCCGACCTCCGCGTAGGGATCGGACAGGTCGGTTTTGAAGTCTCCGAATCCGGCCAGGATTGCGTGGTCGAGCTGCGGCAGCGTGGCCAGGTTGTATCCGCCTTCATGGAGCGCCACCAGGCCGATTCCCTTGCGTTTTGCAAAACCCGACGCAGCTTCTGCCATCGCGTTGTAACCGACGGTCGAGATCAGCTGATTCGACAGCTGGTCGGCCCCATGAGCGTCCTGTCCGGCCGAGACGATCAGCAGCTCAGGGTCGTAGGCCTCGAGGATCGGCTCGACCACCTGCTCCATGGCCTCGAGGTATTCGCGGTCGCCCGAAGAGGGTGGCATCGGCAGGTTGACGGTGAAGCCTTTCCCTTCACCCAGGCCGACCTCGTCCAGCCAGCCGGTTCCGGGGTAGAGCGGCCACTGGTGAAGGGAGATGAAAAGTGCGCCCGGGTCGTTGTAAAGGATGTCCTGGGTGCCGTTGCCGTGATGCACGTCCCAGTCGAGGATCGCCACCCTTTCGAAGCCATGCTGCTCGGCCGCGTACCGGGCCGCCACCGCCGCGTTGTTGAAAAGGCAGAAGCCCATCGCCCTGGTTCCGGTCGCGTGGTGGCCGGGCGGGCGAATCATTGCGAAGAGGCTGTCTGGTGCGGATTCGGCCCGATCGGCGACCGTATCGACGGCGGTCAGTGCCGCTCCCGCGGCCTTCAACGCGACTTCGTAACTGGCCAGGCTGACCGGGGTGTCGCCATCGATCCAGGTCGGACCGGTCTCCGAAGCCCTCCGAACCAGTGCGAGGTGTTCTTCGGTATGGACCCGCAGGATGTCTTCTGATCCGGCGATCCGCGGTTCGATGATCTGGAAGCGGTCCCAGTCACCGCTGTTTCGTAGGCGGTCGAGCACCGGCGGGATCCGTCGGCCGTTCTCCGGGTGGTCCCCGGTGTCGTGCAATGCCTGATCGGCAAGCAGTACGAGTCCGGTGGTGCGGGTCACTGGCTCGGCAGGTGGAAGCCGGAAAGCAGGCGCTTCTCGCTCTCGCCCTTGACTTCCGCCACGACTTCGATGTGAGGTGCGAGGGGCGTATCGCGGATCTTGGTCGCGAGCAGGTCGTCGACCTGGAAGATTCCGGCAGAGTTGTTGAGTTCGATCTCGATCTTCACCGCCCGGGTGTCCCCGGCCGAGATGTGGACCTGGTCGATCGCGGCAGCGGAAATCGAGTGGATTCCCTCCTGACCGGCTTCGAGAGGAATACGGGTCCGCCCTTCGGCCATGTCGAGTGCGTCGGCGACTCGGACGATTCCCGCCTCCACGGTGTACGGCTGGCCGCGGCGGCGGTGGCCGATGATCGCGTGGAGAATCTCGGCGGTGACGATCGATCGCTCGGGTTCGTCGTAGATCCCGGTCAACAGGCGAGGCAGGGCTTCGCGGGCCAGGAACAGGCTGTACGCCTCGTGATCGTTCCGGTGGATCGACATGCCGACGTCGTGGAGCAGGGCTCCCCCGGCGATCACCACTTCGGCATCGCGGGCGTTCATGGCGTGGTCGGTGACCATCGCCGGCTCCACCCCGCCCTTGGTCAGCAGTCTCGAAAGCCTGAGCGCGATGTTGAGCACAATCTGCATGTGGACCCAGGAGTGGTCCGACATTCCGAGACGCTCCGCGTGGATCTGCGCCATGTACCACCAGCTGCGCACCTGGTCGTCGTGATTGACCGCCTCGAGGAAGGCCTCGAGCTTGCGATTTCCACGGGTCGGGGCCTTGACTTCGACCGAAGTGATTCCCTGGCGGGTCTGATTCAGAGCCGCGGCTTTCTTTTCTTCCGGCGGACTCACGCGGAACCGCCGGCAACCAGCCGGCTGCACTCGTCGCTCCAGTGACGGCCGGCGACCGAGTCAAAGGCCACCGGCTCAACTGGGAGCCGGAAGACATCAGCCAGGGCGGCTATTCCGACGAGGGTGCCGGTGAGAAAACGTGAGCGACCGGGCTCGAGCCCGAACCAGGCCGCGAGGTCATCGTTGGTCTGGCCAAGGATGGAGGCAAGCCCACGGCGGGCATCGTCATGGGTGATCGAGGATCCGCAGAGCCGCTCGATCACCGGAGAGAAGTCAGAGGAAACGAGCAGCCGTGAGGTGGACGGCGGGGCCAGTGACTCGATCTTCCGGGAAGCACCGGAGATCGCGGCTTCAACCTGGTTCGGTCGCGGCGGGTTGGAAAACCTTGCCTTTCGACTGATCGTGTCCGCGCCCACAGGGCGGCTGCCGATCCAGACGGGGTTGAGGCCTGCCGTTCCGACACCGATACCGATCGCAGCCTCACCGATCACGGCAACGGCGACGGGAGTGTCAAATTCGGTCTGACGGGGGCGGCTGGCACCGAGGAAGGCAGCGGCCACACTCTCATGCTCGGCCGGGATGCGGATCCCGCCGGTTCCCATGGCCCGTGAGGCCCGCTCGACCAGGCGAATCAGCCTGGAACCGCGCAGGACCCGGTCGGCGACTACTTCGATGGTCTCGGCCCCGAGGTCCCGGGCGATCTCGATTTCGGCCATCACCAGTGCGATCAGCCGTTCCGAGTTGTCAAGCTTTGCGGTGATCGAATGGCAGCGCTCGGTGATCCGCTCCGCCCCGTCCGCAGTCAGGTCAACGACGCTAAGTCGGGTCGATCGAGACGATATTTCCACGGCCCCCAGGATCAAGTTGGACTAATCCTCGCAGCTTTCGCGAATGCGGATTTGGCCGAAATGTGAATCGATCAGGTTCAGGAGCCGCAAACCGGCCACTGACCAGGTCCTGAACGCTCGTATAGAAGGGCCGCCCGGTAGTCCTGTTCGGTCTCGGGAGCCTCAGACGGCAAGCCCTTTCCGCCGACTGATTCCCAGGTGTCAGGGCTGAATTGGTACTTGCCGTGGTAGAGCCCGTTGGACGAAACCACCTTGGGGTCTCCCCCTGACTCGCAGTCAGCGATCGATTCAAGGGTGGCCCTCGAAACGGCACCAGGAAGGGACTTGAGCTTCGCTTTCGCCTCTTTTGCCTCCGCGATCTTCGCGCGGGCCGCGGCCTGCTTTTCATACACCACCCTCATCCGGGCAGCGGCTTCTTCCAGGCGGAGTTCTTCCGCCTCGCCGGCCAGGTTGAAGACGATCAGGGTCGAGCTCTCCGAAGTGACGACTCCAGCCTGGAGCGACTCGGAGGCGACTGCATCCGGCGTCGGTTCGGATCGGTCGATCAGGAAGTTGCCGGCGACGATCAAAAGAGCGATAACCGCCAGGACCAGCACCGAGTTCCTTGTGTTGAGAAGGTTCACCAGCGGAAACTCTTATCAAATCGATTGGCATGATCCGCGGTGCGGCAGGTTCAAAACCAGTGAAAACGAAATTCGAACTACTTCGAGAAGCATTCCCGGACCGGCCCGAAACCGGTCCCGCGCTCTCGCGGATCCTGCTTGATCAGGTCGCCTCAGGCGCGCGCCCGGCAACGGTCAGGCTGAGCCGTCCGGGCAGGGTCGTCGCTTTCGGCCGCCGCGACAGCCGCTCCCCGGGATACAACGATGCCGTGGCGTCAGCCCGGGGTTCCGGGTTCGGTGCCATGGAGAGGCTGACCGGTGGCAGGGCCGCTGCTTACTCGGAAGGAACCCTCAGCCTGACCCTCACCATCCCCGACGAAGATCCTGCGAAAAGGACGAACCGGCGTTTCGGAGACGCCGCGACGATTGCCCGGGATGCCCTCACGGCCCTCGGAGTCGATGCCCGGATCGGCGAGGTCCCCGGCGAGTACTGCCCGGGAGACTTCAGTGTCAATGCCCGCGGGCAGACCAAGCTCATCGGAATCGGCCAGCGCATGATCAAAGGTGCGGCTCACGTCGGGTTCGTGATCGTGGTTTCCGGATCCGGGTTGCTGCGGCAAGTCCTTGATCCGGTCTACGCGGCGCTGGAACTTGGGTGGAAGCCGGAGACCGTCGGGGCGGTCGAAGACGAAGTGCCGGGGATCAGCCTCGGTGATGTCGAGTCGACTCTGCTCGATCAGCTCGGTGCCAACTTTGAACTCAACCCCGCGACCCTCGATCCGGACACGCTGCGGCTCGCGGCTGAACGGGCTCCGGAGTTCCGCTCTCCGGGTTGAACCCGCACCTCAACCGGGATTTCCGGTTAAGGTGAATTCATGGAGACGGATTCAGGCCTGAACGGGAACGGCCGTGAAGAAGAGGACGAAGATAGGACCCTGACCGGACGGCTCGTGTCCGGCGGCACCAAGCGCGCGCAGCAGGTCGCCGGGATCGCCGGGATTGACCGGGTCGTGGAGACCGCGGTCGAAGAAGCGATCGTCAAGGCGATCGAGTCCGAGGCCACCGAGCGGGCGATCGCCCGGATCCTCAACGGCCCGATGGTCGAACAGGCAGTTCAGGAGGCCCTCCGGAGCGAAGCCGTGGAGAAGGCGCTGATCGACACCCTTGACAGTGATCTGGTCGACAAGGCCTGGGGCCGGATCCTCGACAGCGACGAGACCCAGAAGCTGATCGAGCGCATCGCCGAAGCCCCGGAGGTCCGGGCCGCGATCGCCTCCCAGGGAATCGGCCTCATCGGTGACATCGGCCGGCAGGTCGCAGGGGTCACCCGGGCCCTCGATTCGATCGGCGAACGGATCTCCCGACGGATCCTCTTCCGGCCGAAGCGCACCGAGCCGACCAGCCGGGCCGGATTCTTCACGAGGCTTCTTGGTCTGGCGCTCGATGCCCTGATCATCAACCTCTCACTGGTCACCGCGACTGCGCTGCTGTCAGTCGTAGCAACGGTGTTCGGAGCGACCTTCGACGACTTCTCCAAGGAGCTCCTGGCGGTCGGTGCGACCACCTGGTTCATCACCGGCTCCCTCTACCTCTTCGTTTTCTGGTCGCTTTCCGGCCAGACGCCCGGCATGCGTTTTCTCGACATCCGGATCGAACATGATGGCAACAACATCATCGGCCCACGGCTCGCAATGCGCCGCCTGATCGGGTTCTGGCTCGCCGCGATCCCGTTCTGCCTTGGGTTCATCGGGGTGCTGGTTAAGCTGGATCGCCGCGGGTTCCATGACCGGCTTGGCAAGACCGTCGTCTACTACGTGAATCCCGCGGGGCCAGACCAGCCCCATGACGAACCCTCTCTCTAGAACCGCTCTCTAGTCTGCCGAATAGCGTTACAATGGTCGCTCGCTACGGGAGGGGTGGGTGAACGAATGGGAGGAAACATCTTGAGTCTGGGTCGCGTCGGAATGCTGGTCGCTTGCTGTCTGGTCGGCTGGACAGGAGGAATTTCAACGGCCAGCGCCGATCCGGCGCCCGTACTGCCCGCTGGACCCATCCTTTCGCAGGCCGAGTGGCCGAACGATCCGAGCTTCGCCCGCTGCGAACTCCAGGATCCCGTCACCGGCTGCACCGACAGTGAACAGTGGAACCTCTACGGGCCGATGGACGGCCTGTGCAAGGCGCCCGGCGGAGTGACTTTCGACCAGCCCCGCCCCGACGGGGGTCTCCCCTGCTGGGCCCGCAACGCAACCGACCCCGAGAGTTCGTCCGGCGTCAACATGACCGGAGCCTGGGCCCAGGGGAACGTCGGCCGCGACGAGATGCTGGTGGCCTACATCGAAGGCGGCGTCAACTACAGCTCGAACGGGATCAAGGACGGACTCAACGCCGTCTATCTGAACGAAGGCGAGCTGCCATACCCGCGCGGCTGGGACGGCCAGGACCTCGGCCGGTACGACTTCGACGGCAACGGCCGTTTCGACATCCGCGACTACGCCAAGGACCCGCGGGTGAACCCCGAGTGCCCGCTGGCCACGCCCCAGTTCGTGACCGAAGAAGAAGGCACGACCCGCGGTTGCGCCACTAACGGCCAGCACGAGTACCGGCACGAGGTCAACATCGCCGGCCCGAAGACCGCGTACCTCTCCCCCGAGGACCTGATCGCCGTCTTCGGCAAGTGCGAGATCAAGAACCACCGAACAACTTCCTGCCCCGCCAACGGCAAGTTCGACAACGACGGCAACGGCTACCCGAACGACGTCAGCGGCTGGAACTTCTACCAGAACTCGAACGACCCCCAGACCGAAGACCGCGCTTACAACCACGCCTCCGGCCTGATCAGCCTGATCGGCGCCGAAGCGAACAACAACTACGACGACGTCGGTGTCTGCCGCGAGTGCCGCGTCCTGCCGATCAAGTCCGGGGCCGAATCAGTCGGCAAGGCCGACAACTGGGCACCTGCCCTCACTTACGCCGTCGACGCGGGCGCCAAGTCCGTCGCTTCGGTGGTCGTGTCCTACACCTACTCGAGCGCGGCCCGTGAAGCGGTTCAGTACGCGATCGACAAGAACGTCCTGCTGTCTTTCGACTCGAACGACTTCGACGCGATGGACCACACCGACGGGCACCTCTACGACCAGGTCTTCCCCGGCAACTCGGTGATCCAGGACGTCGAAGGCAAGGACGTCCAGAGTTTCCGCGCCCGCTCGAACGTCACCAGCTACGGCACCCACGCGGTGTTCTCCGGCATGGAGACAACCACCTCGGGAGCGACTCCGTTCCAGGCCGCCTACCTCGGCATGGTGCAGTCCGCGGCGATGAACGCGGTTGACGAGAGCATCTACCCGCGTACCCTGACCCCGAACGAGGTCCGCCAGGTCCTGATGAATACGGTCAGCCCGGTGATCCCTCAGGTCGATCACCCGGATGTTCCGAAGCAGTGGCCGGGCAACCCCGATTCGAAGACCGATTCGACCCATTCCAACTGGTCGACCCAGTACGGATACGGCCGCGTCAACATCGGCAAGGCAACTAAGCTGATCATGGATGGGCGGGTTCCCCCGGAGGCCCTGATCACTTCACCCGGTTGGTACGAGTACGTCGACCCGTCCCGTGAGGACTCCCTCCAGGTCAAGGGTCACGTGAAGCCTTCGGCCTGGGGATCGCAGGGAGTCAACTGGACCCTCGAGTGGGCCCTCGGTGCCAATCCGAAGGACACCGATTTCCAGACTGTCTCCACCGGTACTGCGGAGAAGTCAGGAGTGCTCGGCACGATCGACCTCAAGGACATTCCCGAGGCCTACGCCTCCAAGGATCCGGCGAACGCATTGCCCCCGAACGGTCCCGAGCAGTACACCGTCTCGATCCGCCTGCGCGCAAGGGATGGCAACGGCCTGAAGGGTGAGGACCGTCGCTCGTTCGGCGCCCGGTCCGACAAGGACTTGGTCGAGGGATACCCAAAGTCGATCGGCACCGAGATCAGCGCCGCTCCGACCTGGGTCGACCTCAACGGCAAGCGCGAGATGCAGCTGGTCTTTGGCACCAACGACGGAATCGTGAGTGCCATCAATACGGACGGCAAGCAGATCGACGGCTTCCCGGTGATGACCCGCCAGATGAGGTACGTCGACGAGAACAACCCGCAGAACTTCGATGCCGAGTCCTACAACAGCGTTCAGGCCCTCAGGGAAGCACGTGACCCGATCAGTGGAATCGCCGTCGGGGACCTCGAAGGCAAAGGAACGCAATCGATCGTCGCTGCAACCACCAGTGGCTGGATCTACGCCTGGAACCGGGCCGGCAAGTTGCGCTCGGGTTTCCCGGTCAAGCCGCTCTCGCAATTCGACAACTTCCCTTCCCCGACGCCGAACCCCGGTCGCAAGACCCGCCTGCCCACCAGGGGAAACTGGTCCGCCCCCGCCCTCGGTGACCTCCAGGGCGACGGCACCCTCGACATCCTGATGTCGTCCTACGACGGACATGTCTACGCCTGGCAGCCCGACGGCACGGCTACACCTGGCTGGCCGGTCAAGGTCACCCTGCCCGATTCGATCAAGGACACGATCCCTCCGGACAAGCTGATCGACGACGCCAAGCTGATGAACACCCCGGCGGTCGGCGACGTACTCGGCACCGGAAAAGACCAGGTCTTCATCGGCGGCTTCCAGTGTGATGACGCCAACAACCGGGTGTGGGCCTACGGCATCAATTCCGACGGCAACAACAACCCGGGCGGTGCGTACATCGACGGCTGGCCGCAGTCGATGGGCGCCTTCGGAGGCTGCTACTCGCAGTCGATCGACTTCGTCCAGGAAGGTTCGAACGCGGCGACGATCGCCGACTTCGACGGCTCAGGACAGTCAAGGGTCGCGATCACCCCGGTCGCCGGCTTCCCGATCATCTTCAACGGCGACGGTTCGGTCTACAAGAACCTCGCCGGCACCTGTGAGACCGAGCCCTGCAACGGCATTCCGCCGTACTACGGCGCCGATGGCGTCACTGTCGGAGTGACCGGCCAGCTGGCGATCGGCGACCTCGACAACGACGGCCTCCCCAACCCGATGCAGCCGGTCGCCGGCGGAGTCACCTTGACCAACGCACTCGGTGACGCCGGGCAGGCAGCGCTGCCCCATGTCTTCGACACGGCCTGGGACCCGAACACCGGACTTCCGCTTGAGAACTTTCCGGTGAGCCAGGACGGATTCCCGTTCTTCGTATCCCCGATGGTCGCGAACCTGACCGAAGACGACAACCACTCGATGATCGCGTCGAACGACTCGTACTGGATCCACGCCCGGGGACCGGATGGTCAGGAGGCTCCTGGCTTCCCGAAATGGACCGGACAGTGGACTTCCTTCGGTGGAGTTGTCGGCGATCCCAAGTTCGACGGCCAGCAGTACATGGCCTACGGAACCCGGGAAGGCGACCTCTTCATGTGGAAGGTAGGCGGCAGCCCGGAGAAGAACAACGAGTGGTGGCACTACCGCGGCAATGAGCACAACTCCGGCCGTTACGGACTCGACACAAGGCCCCCGGCCGGAGTGAAGGTCAAGATCAAGCGTGACAAGAAGCAGGCCAGGCTGAGCTGGAAGGCGCCCGGAGACGACGGCGTCAGCAACGGCAAGATCACCGGCTACCAGATCTACCGCTCGAACAAGCCGGTTGACCTGTCGAAGCTGAAGCATGCTTTCCGGGTCAAGTCACCGAAGATCGCCGCGCCGAACGGCAACCAGAGCCTGCGCCTCAAGGCAAAAACGAAGAAGAAGTTCTTCGTCGCGATCCGGTCACGGGACGCCGCCGGCAACTGGTCGCAGCTCGCGAATACGACAGTCCGCCCCTTCAAGGTCAACTACAGGCTGATCAAGAAGAAGCGGAAGGTCTGCTCCAAGACCAGGAACAAACAGGTCAAGCGGGCCAAGGGCAACGAGCGGAAGGTCAAGAAGGCGAAGAAGCAGTACCGGACCTGCGTCTACAAGGCCAAGAAGGCCGGCGGACTCTCGCCGAAGAAGCCCAAGTAAGTCCCTGGTGCTCGTGGGGTGCGGTCCGGGCACCCAGGCCTAACCACTCGCCTTGTACTCCAAGGCTGTCACTGCACCGAACACGGATTTCCCAGTTAAGGAAATCCGTGCCTTATGCAAAAGCTGTGAAGTCGGAGAGAGGGCAAGACCGAAAGTCTTTCCCCTGATTCCCCATCTTGCCCGCCCTTGTGGTGGGCGGCTAGACCCGACCTGCTGCCAGTAGGCGCCTCAGGAACTTCTGGGTCTCGGGCTCTTTTGGGTCTCCGAGGACCTGGTCGGGGGTTCCTGACTCGAGGATTTTTCCTTCGTGCAGGAAGGCGACCTTGTCCGCTACCTCGCGGGCGAATGACATCTCGTGGGTGGCGAAGATCAGGGTCATTCCTTCTTTCTTCAGGTCCCTGACCGCTTCGAGAACGTCGCCCACCAGTTCGGGGTCGAGTGCGCTCGTCACTTCGTCGAGCAGCATCGCCCTGGGCTGGGCGGCGAATGCGCGGGCGAGCGCGACGCGTTGCTGCTGCCCGCCGGAGAGCTCGTCGGGTCGGTCGTTTTCCCTCCCGCCGAGTCCGAAGCGCTCGAGCAGGGCCTGGCCTCGTTCCGTGGCTTCCGCCCGGCTGACCTTCTGGCCGCGGACGACGCCGAGGGTGATGTTGTCGATCACGCTCATGTGGGGAAAGAGGTTGAAAGCCTGGAAGACGAATCCGAGCCGGCGGCGGACTTCGACCGGATCGACGTCGGGGTCGGTGATCACCTCGCCGTCGAGGAAGACGTCGCCGTCATCGATCTCGACCAGCAGGTCGACGCAGCGCAGCAGGGTCGACTTGCCCGACCCCGAAGCGCCGATCAGGGCCACGGCCTCGTGCTCGTTCACCGAGAGATCGATGCCGTCGAGGACCACCCGGTCGCCGAAGGCCTTGGTCACTCCCCGGATGTCAAGGACGGTCGCGCTCACGCGATGGTTCCCGGGCTCGAAGTGTTGATCTCGCCACGCGCGCTGATGTGGTCGAGGATTCTCGCCATCGGAATCGTCACCGCGAGGTAGAGCAGGGCGGCGGCGATCAGCGGTGTGTAGTTGAAGGTCGAAGCGGCATCGATCTGCGCTTGCCGGAACGCCTCGGTGATCCCGAGTATCGAGACCAGGGCGACATCCTTCTGCAGGGAGATGAAGTCATTGAGGAGGGGCGGGCGCACTCGCCGCACTGCCTGTGGCAGGACCACGAACCGGAGAGCCTGGACGCGGGTCAGCCCGACTGCCAGGGCAGCGTCGGTCTGGGTCTCGTGAACCGACGAGATTCCCGCGCGGTAGACCTCGGCCACGTACGCGCCATAAGCCAGGGTCAGGGCAAAGCCGGCGAGGATGATCGGGTCGGTCGGCAGGCCCGAGATGGCGAGCGCCGGGATGCCGAAGCCGAACAGGTAGATCAGCAGGATCACGGGGATGCCACGGAAGACATCGCAGTAGACGGCGGCCAGCACCCGGAACGGGAAGAAGGCCGGGTTACGACTGGTCCTCACCAGCGCGATCAGCATGCCGAGCACCAGGACCAGCACTTCGATTACTACGAACATCTTCACGTCGAGCCAGAAGCCCTTGAGGATGTCCGGGAACGACGTCTTGAATGCCTCGGCCGAGAAGAAGGTCTCGCGGACTTCCGGCCAGCCGCTGCTGGTCAGGATCAGGGTGGCCAGGCCACCGAGGACGACTACGGACGAGACGAAGGCGATCGTCTGACCGCGCCGCGTTTTGGCCTTCTTGGCCTTTTCGCGGGCGGCCTGACGCTCGCCCCTCGCTACGTCAATTGAAGCGGCGGGGATGAATCCTCACCTAGCTGAGTTCGGGTGCGCTGGCGGACTTGCTCATCCACTGGTCGGTGATCTCTTCGAGCCTGCCGTCGGCCTTCAGGGCCTCGATCGCCTTGTCGACGCATTCGGTCAGCTCGGAGTCCTTGGCGAGCAGGGCTCCCCATTCGTCTCCGCCTTCACCGGTGAACTGGCCGGCAACCGCGGTTCCGGGCACCTCGACGTCACGCAGGTAGATCGCAGTCGGCAGGTCGAGCACAACCGCGTCGACCTGATCCTGCTTGAGCGCGGAAACGACGTCGTTGGAGTTGTCGAACACCTTTGGATCGGTTTCGGGATCGATCGCCGACTCGACGTCATCGAGGCTGGTCGTACCGATCTGGACGCCGATCGTCGCGTCGGAGAGCTCATCGAGGCTGGTGATGCCGGCGAGGTCTGAATCCTTCTTGACCAGCACCGCCTGATTGGCCGTGTAGTACGGAACCGAGAAATCAACGACTTTCTCGCGCGCCGCCGTGATCGAGATCTGGTTCAGGTCGAAGTCGAACTTCTTCGGTCCAGGTGCGTAGGAGGCGTTGAACGGAACCGTGGCCCATTCGACCTCGGACTTGTTGAAGCCGAGTTCGTCAGCGATCGCGTAAGCAAGTGCGCCTTCGAAGCCCTTGCCATTACTCGGGTCGTCGTCCTCGAAGTAGGGCGGGTACGCGGGGCTGTCGGTGCCGATCGTGAGCACGCCGTCTTCAAAGGTGTTCAGGTTTGCGGGATCGCAGGTCGACGCGGTTGTTGCCGTGTCGTCGCTGGACGAGTCGCTGGAGTCATCGCTGCATCCGATGAGGAATGCCATGGCGAGCACTGGAACGAGCAAAAGCACAAGACGAAACCTGGTCATTGATGGGCCTCCGGTAAGTGGCTGAGAACGGCGAAAGCCTATGCCACCAGCGCTTCCGGTGCCCGCTTCCCACCCGAATACCGGGGAGGTTGGGCGAAAATTCAACCATCTAGAGTGATGTGGGCATGGACCTGTCCGAGGCAATCGAGATTTCACTGCTCCTGGCGCTATTCGTGTTCGTGCTGCTCTGTGTCTGCTCGCTGGTTTCTCTGGCGCTCTGGCGAAAGCGGGGCCGCACCTGGAAACAGAAGATTCCCCACCCCGGCCGGTTCATCGGCATCCGCCTGGGAATCGCCGCCGGCATCGGCGGTGCGATGTTCGTCCTGATCGCGGCAGCACTCACCCTGAACCAGGAACGGCCGCCGGAAGATGACACCCCGGTAGTGACAGTCCGTGGCGCCACCGGCCCCACGACCCTCAGCCTTGACCTGGAGAAATGTGGGGATCCGATCGCCGGAACGATCACTGTCCGGGGTGGCAGCCCGGGCCGCCGCACCGCCCGTTTCTTCACTGATCAGGACGGCAGCAGGACGATCAAACTGAGCCGCGCCGGCATCGGTCGTTTCACCCTTTCCAACCCGACCGAGAAGCACGGTGTCCTGTCCTGCTTCCTCCAGATGCCGCTGGTGAAAGGTGGCCGCGGCTCATCTTCGTACCTCGCACTTGGCAAGGCCATGGAGGTCGATCCGTTCGACTCGATCCCGGCTCCGGACGGGTACGCGAGCGGGCAGTGGACCTGGCACTGCGGCCCCGGGGAGTCGTGTCCGGTGCTGGCCGCAGTCGGCCTGGACATCGAAGACGGTGCCAAGCAGGTGATCGTGCTGGTGCTCGCTTCGGTCTTCGGAGCGATCATCGCCCTGTTCATCACCGAGGTCGTTATCGAGCCGTCCCGCCGGCGCCTTGACCGGCTGAAGCATTCAGAAACCGACAGCAGCGACGACTGACCGGGCTCAGGCCACCGGGTCGGCGACCTGTTCGGCGGACTCCCATTCGGCATAGAGGTCCGCGACCTTCTGCTTTGCCCGGTCGTGACGTTTGGTGTTCTTGGCTGTCTTCTCGGGGGTCGACCAGGCGCCGGGGTCGGCAAGCTCATCCTCCAGCTTGGCCAACAGTCCTTCCGCCCTTTCGACCTGCTTCTCGAGGCTGGTCACCTTGCGAAGTGCTTTCGCGCTTTCTTTGCCTGGTGATCCGCCGCGTCGGGCGTTGGCGCTCTTCTCGGTCTTGACCGGTCTGGTCTCGCGCTCTGCTTCTGCCTCCAGGTCGCGGTCATGCTGGTACTCGGCCCAGCCGGTGCTGAAGCTCTTGACTTCGCCGCCTTCGCAGACCAGGGTGCGACCGCCAACAGCTTCAAGCAGGGCCCGGTCGTGCGAGATCAGGATCAGCGCACCGGGGAATACCGAAAGGGCGTCTTCGAGCGCTTCGCGGCTCTCGATGTCCAGGTGGTTGGTCGGCTCGTCGAGCAGGAGCACGTTGGCCCCGGAAGCGACGAGGATGGCCAGCGACAGTCGCCGCTGCTCGCCGCCGGAGATGTCGCTGAGGGACTTGTTGACGTCGGTCCCGGAGAAGAGGAAAGCGCCGAGCAGGTCCCGGACCTTCTGTCCCGAAAGACCGGTTTCCCGCGCCGCGGCATCAATCACGGAGCCTTCCCCGGCTGCCGTCTCGGCGTGCTGGGAGAGGTAACCGACCTTGGCGTTGTGTCCGAGGCGAACGCTTCCGGCGGCCGGCTCGCGCTCTCCAGCCAGGGTCTCGATCAGGGTTGTCTTACCGGCCCCGTTGGCGCCGATCAGGACCACGTGCTCGTCCCGCTCGATCAGGAAGTTCGCGTTATCGACCAGGACCCGGCCCGGCACCTCCAGCCGACCGTTGACCATCTTGAGCACGACCCGGCTGGCCCTCTCCGGCTGGGCGAAACTGAAGGCGAGGCGCCGCTTGTCTTCCGGATCGAACGAGGCGGCACCGGCCTTGACCTTCTCGATCGCCTTGACTTTCGACTGCGCCTGCTTGGCCTTGCTGGCCTTGTAGCGAAAGCGCTCGACGAACTTCTCCATGCGGTCGATCTCGGCTTCCTGCTTCTCGATCGCCTTGCCGAGTGCGACCTGGCGGGCGGCGTGCTCCTTGCGCCAGGCGTGCCAGGGTCCCTTGAAGTAGCGGGACCGGCCGGCCTCGAGTTCCAGCACCGAAGTACCGACCGACTCGAGGAACCAGCGGTCGTGGGCGACCAGCACGACGGCGGCGTCGAGTTCCTTCAGGTACTCCTCGAGCCACTCGAGGGTCGGGATGTCGAGGTGGTTGGTCGGCTCGTCGAGCAGCAGCAGGTCGGCCCTGGCGGCGAGCGCCCGGGCGAGCGACGCCCTGGTCAGTTCGCCACCCGAGAAGGTCGAGAGGTCACGGTCGAACTCGGCATCATCAAAGCCGAGACCGCGCATGACGACGAGGACCTCATCTCGCCAGCGATAGCCGCCGTGGAGCTCGAGACGCTGCTGGGCGGCGGAATAGGCGGCCATGGTCTCGTCGGTGTGGTCGCCGGCCGACATCTTCTGTTCGAGTGCTTCGAGCTTCTCTTCGGTCTCGATCGTGTCGGCGCGCCCGGTGAATACGTAGCCGGCCAGGGTCAGTCCGGAACCGCGCGGAGGGCGCTGGTCGTGGAGGGTAACCCGCACGCCACGACCGATGCTCAGGCTGCCGGAATCGTTGGCCAGTTCGCCGGCGAGCATGCGCAGCAGGGTTGACTTTCCTGCTCCGTTGCGACCGGAAAGAGTCATGCGCTCGCCCCTCGTCAACTTGAAGGAGACGTCGGAAAAGAGGGGTTCTCCACCGAGGTGAATGCCGATATTGGATGCGGTAGCGACTGACATGAACGAACATCCAAGTCTGACAACTCTGCCGACTTGGTGTGCATGCCCCTGACCGGTAGGGAGCCGGGAACGGGGTTGTGGCAGGATTCCCCGCTTCAGGTGGTGTCTTCTACGACTTACGAGACGAAGCGATGAGCAACGGCGACTTCAGGCCCAATCCAGGACGAGCAACTACACCCGGGTCCCCCTGGGAATCCCAGATCCCCGTTTACGAGTCGACCCACGGCGTTTCCCCGTATCCACCGATCGCCGACTACGGATTCCTGTCCGACGGCGAAGTGTCCGCCCTGGTCGCGCCCAGCGGCAACATCGAGTGGATGTGCCTGCCACGCTTCGACTCTCCCAGCGTCTTCGGCTCGATCCTCGACCGCAGTGCCGGCAACTTCCGCCTCGGCCCGGCCGACATCAACGTTCCGACCCACCGGCGTTATTTGCCCGGCACGATGGTTCTCGAAACCAGCTGGGGAACCGGTGACGGCTGGATCATCGTTCGCGACGTCCTGCTGATCGGACCCTGGCACCACGAACGGGACCGCTCCGGCACCCATCGGCGCGCCCCCACCGACTACGACGCCGATCACGTACTGCTCCGGATGGTCCGCTGCGTGCACGGCGAGGTCCAGCTGGTCATGGACTGCAAGCCGGTCTTTGACTACGGACGCAAGCAGGCCAGCTGGGAGTACGTGGGTGACGCCTACCACCAGGGAATAGCCAAGGCCCCCGACTGCGACGTCGAGCTGATGCTCACCAGCGACCTCAACCTCGGGTTCGAAGGACCACGGACGACCGCCCGGACCCTGCTCAAGGAAGGTGACGTGCGTTTCGTCGCACTCTCCTGGAGCGAACACGAGGCGCCCCAGGACTACGACTCCGCCTATGAGCGCCTCGTGTGGACCGCCCACCACTGGCAGAACTGGCTCGCCCGTGGAACCTTCCCGGATCACCCCTGGCGCAGCTACCTCGAACGTTCCGCCCTCACCCTGAAGGGGCTCACCTACTCCCCCACCGGAGCCCTGATCGCCGCCGCTACGACTTCACTCCCGGAAACCCCGAAGGGTGAGCGCAACTGGGACTACCGCTACTCCTGGATTCGAGACTCAACCTTCACCCTCTGGGCCCTCTACACCCTCGGCTTCGACTGGGAAGCCAACGATTTCTTCTACTTCATCGCGGACGTCGCGCGGGGTACCGACGACCTGCAGATCATGTATGGCCTCGCCGGCGAGACCGAGCTAACGGAAGAAATCCTCCATCACATGCATGGTTACGAAGGGGCTTCCCCGGTCCGGATCGGCAACGAGGCCTACGACCAGAAGCAGCACGACGTCTGGGGCGCCGTGCTCGACTCCTTCTACCTCCACACCAAGTCACGCGACGGCATGCCCGAGGAGATCTGGCCGATCCTCAAGCAGCAGGTCGATGCCGCGCTGGCGAACTGGGAAGGCAAGGACCGCGGGATCTGGGAAGTGCGCGGCGAACCGCAGCACTTCACTTCCTCCAAGGTCATGTGCTGGGTTGCCCTCGACCGTGGAACCAGGCTGGCCCGACTTCGCGAAGACCACCAGCTCGCCGAGGAATGGCAGCTCGCAGCCGATGCGATCCAGGCCGACATCTGCGAGAACGCGGTCGACGACCGCGGGGTATTCACGCAGCACTACGACACCGATGCCCTCGATGCTTCCTGTCTCCTGCTTCCGCTGCTCCGCTTCCTGCCGGCCGATGATCCCCGGATCCGGGCGACCGTTCTGGCGATCGCCGACGAGCTCACCGATGAAGGACTCGTCCTGCGTTACCGGACCGACGAGACCGATGACGGACTTGAAGGCGAAGAGGGCAGCTTCACGATCTGCTCCTTCTGGCTGGTCAGTGCGCTGGTGGAGATCGGCGAGATCGACCGGGCACGCCAGCTCTGCGAGCGGCTGCTGGGCTACGCGAGCTCACTTCAGCTCTACGCCGAGGAGATCGACCCCCGCTCGGGTCGCCATCTGGGCAACTTCCCGCAGGCTTTCACGCACCTCGCCCTGATCAACGCCGTCATGCATGTGATCCGGGCCGAGCAGGACAGCGTCGAGACATAACCGAACAGGAATCGGTACTCCTTGGGGGTTTCCTGCCGGGTGGTTGTGAAAAAGGCGTGTCATTGCGCATTGGTTCGCAACAATTGCGAAAAAGCGGTGTTACTTTGGTCACTATGAAAACGCGCCTGCTGTCCACACTTGCCCTGTTCTCCCTGATCGTTCTCGGGTTCGCCGCTCCGGCCGACGCCGGACAACGGCCGATCCCCGGCATCAAGAAGACTTCCGAATACAAAGCGCTGAAGCGCAACGTCAACTTCCTCCAGACCAAGCGAACCGTCCCCACCACGGACAACCAGAAGACGGCCTATCGGGTGAAGCTCAGGGCAAAGCGCACCGACGCCAACGCCAAGGCGAAGTCGCTCTACCAGCGCCGCATCATCCGCATCAGCAAGCGTGACAACAACAAGCAGCGCCGTGTGATCCGGAAGATCCGCCACAACCAGAAGGTTCGTGTCGCGAACCTCAACGCGTCGCTCAACGTGCGCCTCGGCAGACTCAACACCAAGGAAGCCAACGCCGTCAACCAGATCAACGCGAACTACGCGTTCCGGATCGACCCGCTGGTCGCCAAGCGCGCCAAGCTCCGCAAGAAGCTGGCCAAGGCCACGTCACCGGCGAGGCGCGCCGCGATTACGGCCAAGCTCAACAACGTCCAGGCCCGACTCAACATCCTGGTGAACGAGCGGCAGTCCGACGCCAACGCGGTCGTCAACAGGTACAACAGCCGCGCCCGTTCGCTGAAGAGCCTCTTCGCCGGCCGGATCAACAATGTTCGGAAGGGCGCAAGACACGAGATCAACCAGGCCAAGCGCGCTTACAAGCACCTCTACAGGGCTGACGTACAGGCAGCCAAGCAGCGCAGGCAGGGCGAACTCAGCCTGATCACCGCGCTCGCCGCCCGTGGCACCGGTTACATCAACCAGATGCCGCCGATCAGCTAGCAGCACGTTTTCGAAGCACCGGAAAGGGCCCGCTCAGGCGGGCCCTTTCTATTGCATGTCGGCGCCCGGCCAGCCAGGTAGGTCGCGTAGCGGAGCCAGGAGTTCGTCGTCCTCGGCCATTGCCTGCATCCGTGGGTTTGTCTTGAGCGCCCGTCGGAGTTCCGTCAAGGCGATTTCGTCCTCTCCGAGCTGCGCGTGGCAACAGGCGAGCCTCATCTGCACGATCGCCGTTTCGCGATGTTCACCGGCCTCGCGTTCCAGGGTCTCTGCCGCCGCAGCCCAGTCCCCCTTGAGCATTGCGTCCTGAGCGAGGTAGATCGGCTCCCACGGCAAGGAGTGGTACGGCTGGTCCGTCCATCCCCCGACGGCGAGCACGATCGTCTCGTCTTCTTGAGCGACGGCACCCCGACGTACCTGCGGATCGGCCACGAACACCACATCGCCGGCGGCTATCTCCGTGTCAAGGCCATCGGCGGTGAAAAGCATCGCTCCGGAGATCACCACGTACATCTCCTCCTGCCCGGGCGATTCCACGTGGTCCTCGATGACCACGTCACCGGCGCGCTCGGCGCGATAGGCATTCGTTCCGAACGCTCCTATCCCGAGACTCCGGCGCAGCGGAACCCACTGCACCTTGCCTCCGTCAATCGGGACCGACTCTGCATCCACGATCGAAGCAACCCGGACTGGCCCTTCGTTGCCTGGCATGCGTTCATTCCTACCTCACCCCACGCTCAGGTTCAAGGCGATGAATATTCCGTGCAGAACAAAGGACCCCGCCAGAGCGGGGCCCTTTGTTCTGATGCTGCCCCTTGGTCGGGAGCGAATGGTTTTGCTTTTGGGCTGTTGATGGAGACGGCGGGAATTGAACCCGCGTCCGCAGCCGCGTATCGAAAAGCGTCTACAGGCTTAGCTGGCGTATTGATCTCATCTCCCGGGCATCACGCCAACAAACGACTCGGAAGACCAGCCCTGATTGAATTTCCCCTTGAGGTCAGGACATCCCTCGCAGGTAAGCCCGTTTCTGAAGCCAGCTACCCACCCCACGGGCCGAGGGTGGACCGACTCTCAAAGCCTAGAAGTTATCTAGGCAGCGAGGGCGAACTCATGGTCCGCACGTATTGGTTTTTTGCCGATTTTTTACGAGGCCATCGACATCCTCGACCTGCAACCTTTCGTACGGACCGACCGCGTCGAAGCCTGTCGTCCCCTTGAATGCTGCCCCACAAGTGTACGGGGTCGGCCCAATCCGGTGACTAAACTCGTCGAATGTCTGAATATGACGTGATCGTGATCGGTGCGGGCCCCTCTGGCGAGGTCCTGGCCGGCCGTCTGGCTGATGGCGGTCTTTCCGTCGCCATCGTCGAGAAGCATCTGGTCGCCGGGGAGTGCTCCTACTACGCCTGCATGCCTTCCAAGGCTCTTCTCCGGCCCGGAGAGCTCCTTGAAGAGGCCAGGCGTGTTCCAGGCGTCAAAGAGGCTGTGACCGGCCCGGTCGATGTCGAATCCGCGCTTGCCCGTCGCGACGAGGTGATTCACAACCTCGACGATTCGGCCCAGCTCCCCTGGCTCGAGAAGCAGGGGATCGAGCTGATCAGGGGTATCGGTGCAATCGACGGTGAGCGCCGTGTGCGGGTAGGCGACCGGACCTACACGGCGAGCAAAGCCGTGGTGGTTTCCACGGGAACAGGAGCGGCGATACCTCCGATCGACGGGATCGACGAAGTCGACATCTGGAACAACCGTGACGCAACGACGACGACCGCGCGACCGGACTCCATGATCGTGCTCGGCGGCGGACCGGTCGGCTGCGAACTGGCTCAGGCCTGGGCGAGCTTCGGTACCGAAGTCACCCTGGTCGAACCAGAATCCCGGCTGCTGATCAGGGAAGAGGTGTTCGCGGGGGAACAGGTCGCCACCTCCCTCCAGAAGAACTACGGCGTCAAGGTGAAGTTCGGAGTCCTCGCCCAGAAGGTCTCCCAGACCGGAGACGTAGTTTCCGTCGAGTTCAGTGACGGCGAGACTCTGGAAGCGACAAAGCTCCTGCTGGCCACCGGTCGAAAGCCCATGCTGGATGGCCTCGGGCTCGAATCGATCGGCCTCGATGGCGGTGGATACATCCAGGTCGCGGAGAACATGTCGGTCGCGGGCCACGAATGGCTCTACGCGATCGGCGACATCAACGGCCGCATCCTCCTCACCCACATGGGCAAGTACCAGGCCTGGATCGCCAGTGAATGCATCCTCGGTCGTCCGGTGGCTGAGATCGCCGAGCCTTACGGCGCCCCGAGGGTCACCTTCACCGACCCGCAGGTCGCAGCGGTGGGAATCACCGAGGCCGACGCCCGGACCGCCGGATTCGACTTCGAGATAGTCGACGTGCCCACGGGGGCCGTCGCCGGATCGTCTTTCTATGGCAAGGACGTCGACGGGACCTGCCGCCTGGTGGTCCAGAAGTCCGACGGGACGATCAAAGGCGCCACCTTCACCGGCTTCGAGACCGCGGAGATGATCCACGCGGCAACGATCGCGATGGTCGGGGAAGTCCCGATGGACCGCCTCCGGCATGCCGTTCCGTCGTTCCCCACCCGGAGCGAGATCTGGCTGCGGCTGGCCGAAGCGTACGAGCGCAACCAGAGCTAGAGTCAAGGCATGAAAATCCTCGCTTTCAGTGACCTGCACTGCGACCTCGAACAGGCAGCCCGGCTGGCCGAGATGTCAGCGGATGCCGACGTAGTGATCGGTGCCGGCGATTTCGCATCGATCCACGAAGGGCTGGAAAGTACAATCGACGCGCTTTCCGGCATCACCACACCGACGGTTCTGGTCCCGGGCAACAACGAACGCCTGGACGCTCTCCGGGCGGCTGCCTCGGGCTGGTCCTCGGCAACCGTGCTCCACGGTGACTCGACCGAAGTCAACGGTCAGGTGTTCTTCGGTCTCGGAGCCGGCATCCCCACCACGCCGTGGTCCTGGAGCTATGACCTCGATGAAGCCGAAGCCGCCGAAGCTCTGACCGGCCTCACCGGGGACGCGGTACTCGTTCTCCACTCACCGCCGAAAAACCACTGTGACTCCGCCGGTGAACTACATCTCGGAAGCACATCGATAGCTGCGGCGATCGAGAGAACCCAACCGAAGCTCGCGGTCTGCGGCCACATTCATGAATCCTGGGGAGATCGCTCTTCGATCGGTCAGACGGAGATCGTGAACCTCGGCCCAGGTGGCACCTACTTCAACGTCTAGACGGTAATTCTGCCTCTTAGGGATTCTATGAGCTCTGCGGGGAAGCCGGGGACCTTTTCCAGGTCTTCGACCGAGTGGTAACCGCCGAAGCGCTCGCGGTAGGCCAGGATCCTCGTGGCCTGGGTGACCGACAGGTCAGCCTCGCGCAGCTCTTCGAAGGTGGCGCTGTTCAGGTTGAGTGATCCCGAGCTGCCGGTTCCACCGGGCAGGCCGCTGCCAAAGAGCGGCGACTTGGCTGCCGGCGGCGCCGGAGCCTCTTCGGCTACGGGTGCGGCCGGTGCCGGTGTCGGAGGCACCGGCGGAGCCGGAGCGGCAGGCGGAGCCTCCGGAGCGGATTCAGCCGGAGTCGGCGGGGTCTCCCGCGGCTGAGGCGACTGAGCGGGTGCGACGATCGACTCGGCCTTCGCGGGGATCACTTCGGACTCCTCGAGAGCGGCAGCGGCCACAACTTCGGCGGCCTTTGCCCGCTTCTCGGCTTCGAGGGCGCGTTCTTCGGCGCGGTCGATGCCCGTCATGATTTCGTTCAGGCGGCGCTCACGTTCGGATTCATCAATCTTCAGCTGGGCCAGACGTTCGGCGAAGGCCGCACGACGCTCGGCGTCGGCAGCGCGCTGCTCGATCTGCTTGAGACGCTCTTCTGCGTTCT
>JBPPMT010000037.1:0-18238 GCA_051306195.1 Solirubrobacterales bacterium | reverse complement strand
CCGGACCTCTCTGACCGCCTCGCCCGGAGACGACGCGAGCTGAGAAGAAGGCAGATCCGACGTCGGAGGGTTCTTGTTGGAGTCGGTGCGTTGGCAGTGGCAGCCGTGGCGGTATTTCTGGTGACGAGGGGAAGCGACGATGCTTCTCAGGAAACCGGCAGCCCGACCGCCTCGACCTCCTCCCCCAAGGGAGCTGCCCCGCTCCCCGAAGCGGCCGGAGCTCAGCCCGATTCGACCTGGGAACCGAGCAAGTCCCCAGTCCCAATCCTGATGTACCACGTGATCGGAGAGCCCGCCGCCGGAGTCGAGGTCCCGTACCCCGAGCTGTATCTGTCGGTTGATGATTTTCAGGATCAGGTCGACTGGCTCGACGACAACGGCTATAGGGCCGTGACCCTGATCCAGGTTCAGGACGCCTGGTACGACGGCGCCACCTTGCCGGAGAAGCCGATCGTCCTCTCCTTCGATGACGGCTACCTCGGGCAGTACACGGACGCGATGCCAATCCTTCAGGAGAAAGGCTGGGCCGGGCAACTCAATCTCAAGTCAGAGGGCTCCGACCTGTCGAGTACCCAGGTGAAAAAGATGATCAAGGCAGGCTGGGAGATCGCCTCCCACACGATCACCCATCCCGACCTGACTTCGATCTCGGCCGAACAGCTTGAGGAGGAACTCACAGTCTCACGCGACACGCTGGAAAAAGACCTCGGCGTCAAGGTCGAGAACTTCTGTTACCCGGCCGGTGTCTACAACGACGAAGTTGTGGCAGCGGTTGAAGCTGCCGGATACCGCGGGGCAACCACGGTTGACCCGGGACTCGCCGAGAAGTCCGAGCCGTTCACGCTGAAGCGGATCCGGATCGACCGCGGTGACACCTCGCAAGCGCTCGCCTCTGCGCTCGAGGCCAACGGCGCCTGACGTTCAGGTCCGAACCGGAATGCCATGGATCGACATGTGCTGCTTTGCCTCTTCGACCGTGTATTCGCCGTAGTGGAAGATCGAAGCGCAGAGGACGGCATCGGCGCGCCCAACCGTGATCGCTTCGACGAGGTGCTCGAGTTCGCCGGCACCGCCTGAGGCGATCACCGGCACGGCCGTCGCATCGGCAACGGCGGCTGTCAGTTCGAGTTCGTAACCGATGTTGGTGCCGTCCCGGTCCATGCTGGTCAGCAGTACCTCGCCAGCACCGAGCCGGGTGGCCTCGATCGCCCACTCGACGGCGTCGCGGCCGGTCGCCTTGCGGCCGCCGTTCAAGTAGACCCCGTACCGATCGCCTTCTTTCTTTGCGTCGATCGCGATGACCACACATTGCGATCCGAAGTTCTCGGCCATCTCGGTGATCAACTCCGGCCGGTTCAATGCCGCCGAGTTGACCGCGACCTTGTCGGCGCCTGCATCAAGCACCGCCTGGGCGTCCTCAACCGTGCGGATGCCACCGCCGATCGTGAAGGGAATGAAGACGTTGTCAGCGGTGCGGCGGGCAAGTTCGACGATCGTGTCGCGGTTCTCGTGGGAGGCGGTGATGTCCAGAAAGACAAGTTCGTCAGCACCTCCCGCGTCGTAGCGTGATGCCAGCTCGACCGGGTCGCCGGCGTCGCGGATGTCAACGAAGTTGGTTCCTTTGACCACGCGGCCCTGGTCAACGTCGAGGCAGGGAATCACCCGCTTCAGGTCACTCATGATCCAGCCAGCGCTTCCAGGGCCTCGGGGACGGTGAACTTGCCTTCGTAGAGGGCCTTGCCGACAATTACGCCTTCGACGTTCGGTGGCGCCTCGGCAGCGAGCGCCCTCAGGTGATCAAGCTCACCCACGCCTCCGGATGCGATCACACTCGCGCTGGTGGCTCCGGCCACCCGGGCAAGCTCTCCCAGATCCGGCCCGGTCATCATGCCGTCGACTTCGATCGGCGTGAACAGGAAACGCTTGACGCCACGTTCCGTGAGGTTGGCGACGGCTTTCTCCACGTCCACCCCGCTCGACTCGCGCCAGCCGGCGACGGAAACCTTGCCGTCACGGGAATCCACAGAAACCACGATCTTCGAGGACCCATGCTTCTCGAGGGCAGCCTGGAGGAACTGGGGATCCCTCATCGCCGCTGTGCCAACGACGACCCGGGCAGCACCCGCCTTGAGCGCAGCCGACACCGATTCGAGGTCACGAAGTCCTCCGCCGACCTCGATCGGAACCTCGATCGCTTCCGCGATGCGCGCGATGGTCTCCAGGTTCTCCGGCTGGCCGGCTTTGGCTCCCTCCAGGTCAACCACATGAATGTATTCCGCCCCGCCGTTAGCCCAGCGCTTTGCGGCGTCAACCGGATCGTCGTCGTAGGCAGTTTCCTGGTCGTATTCTCCCTGCTGAAGGCGCACGGCCTTGCCGCCGAGGATGTCGATCGCCGGGTAAAGAATCATGAGTCACCGTCTCGAAGACTCGTGCAGATCCCCGAGAAGTTCTCCAGCAGGCGGAGTCCGGCCGTGCTCGATTTCTCCGGGTGGAACTGAACACCGAAGGTGTTTCCGCGCGAGGCCACACCGGCAAACCGGCCCCCGTATTCCGCCGTGCCGATGATTTCGTCCGGCTCCGGTGTCGGGACAAAGGAGTGGACGAAGTAGAACGGCTCCCCCGGCCTCAGCCCGTCGGTCAGCGGCGAAGGTTTGTCCCAGTTCACTGCGGCCCAGCCGATGTGCGGAACCTTTCGGCCGCCGGCCGGGATTTCGTTGACGTCGCCGGCGAGAAGCCCCAGGCCTTCGGCACCACCAAGCTCGACCGACGAATCAAAGAGCAGCTGGTATCCGAGACAGATCCCGAGGATCGGAGTGTCCACGCTGGCTGCCTGCGCCAGCATCTTGTCCATCTCCGTCTCCCGAATCCGGGACATAGCTTTCGGGAATGCTCCGACTCCCGGCAGGATGATGCCGTCGGCGGAAAGGATCTCTGCCTTCTCGGCAGTCACCACGGGCAATGCACCGACCCGCTCCGCGGCCTTCTCGACCGACCGCAGGTTGCCCATCCCGTAATTCAGGATGGCGAGGACCGGCGGGGTGCTCAACTACTCAGCGTGCCCTTGGTGCTGGGCACGCCCTTCTCGTCAGGATCGATCGAGACAGCAACTCGCAGCGCCCGGGCAAAGGCTTTGAACGAAGCTTCAATCATGTGGTGGACGTTCGAGCCGTAGAGGACCTCGGTGTGGAGGGTCATCTTCGATCCGTTCGCGACGGCCCGGAAGAACTCCTCGGTCAGTTCGGTCTCGAAGTTCGAGATCGAAGTGATCGGGACCTGGCCACGGAATACGGACAGCGGGCGTCCGGAAATGTCGATCGCGCAGGAGGCGGCGGCTTCATCCATCGGGACGATGGCCGAGCCGTAGCGCCGGATTCCGTAGCGGTCACCAAGCGCCTGATCGATCGCCTGTCCGAACACGATGCCGACGTCTTCGACCGTGTGGTGCGAGCCGGTCTCGAGATCGCCGGTTGCGACGACCTTCAGGCCG
Organism: Solirubrobacterales bacterium; assembly: GCA_051306195.1. Taxonomy (GTDB): domain Bacteria; phylum Actinomycetota; class Thermoleophilia; order Solirubrobacterales; family 70-9; genus 67-14. The sequence goes on along the minus strand of JBPPMT010000037.1, from coordinate 14,751 downwards.
AAGTTCCCGTGGCGGGCGAGCAGGTCCAGCATGTGGTCGAAGAACCCGACTCCGGTGCTGGCCGAAGATTCCGTGCCATCGAGATCGAGGCTGAGCTCGATCTGGGTCTCCTTGGTCTTCCTGGTGATGCTTGCCTGTCTGCTCATTTTGTTCTCGCGGTCGCTGATTTTCCGTGCACCGGCAGCCCTTCGGCCCTGGCCAGAGCGTCGAGCGGACCGGCCAGTTCCCGCGCTGCCGCGGCATCCAAGCTTACTTGCGCCGTCCTGCGTCTGAAAGTGCTCGGGGAAAGTGGGCCGAAAATTCGACCGGTGCCATCGGTCGGGAGAATGTGGTTCGAACCGGCGATGTAGTCGCCGAAGGCAGTGGCCGCCATCTGACCGGTGAAAACGCAGCCGGCAGTGGTGATCCGTCCGGCCAGCAGGGCCGAGTCATCGTCCATCAGTTGGAGGTGTTCCGGAGCAAAGGCATTCGCGAGGTCAACCGCCTGCTCGGAGCCCGGGGCGACAACCATCGCAAGTCGGCAGTCCCGAACGCTCGGCTCGGACGCAGCAACCTTTTCGACTTCCGCTTCGAGCCGGTCGAGCACCTCGTCGCTGGATCCGACGGCGAGCAGGAGGCTTTCGCTGCCGTGCTCGGCCTGGGCGCAGAGATCAAGGGCCGCCAGTTCGGGGGCGACCGTATCGTTGAGAATCACCATCAGGTCCGAGGGCCCGGCGAGTGAGTCGATGCCGACTTCGCCGAAAACTGCCTTCTTTGCCGCCTGGACCCAGTCGTTGCCGGGACCGGCGATCACGTCGACCGGCTGGATCGATTCGGTCCCGCGGGCGAGAGCGAAGATCGCCTGAGCTCCACCGACTGCGTAGATCTCATCGACACCACAGATCGCTGCCGCGGCGAGGGTTGTCGGATTGATCTTTCCGTCAGACCCGGGCGGTGCAACCAGTACAAGTCTTTTCACTCCGGCAACGCGGGCGGTAATACAACCCATCACCACCGTCGACGGGTATGAAGCGCGACCTCCAGGTGCGTAGATGCCGGCGGCCTTCACTGGTACCTCGCCGACCGTGACCGTCTGGCCCTGCGGCAACTCGACCAGCTTCGGTTCCTCACCGAGCTGCGCTTCGGCGACGAGTCTCACGTTTTCGATGGCGGTCCGGAGCGCCGCTTCGACTTCTTCGTCGAGTGCTTCAAGTGCATCCTCGGCCTCGTCGAGGTCGACCGCGATTCGGTCCGTCGCCTTGTCAGTCGCGTCGAACTCGGCGGTCAGGCGTAGTAGAGCAGCGTCGCCTTCTTCAGCCACGGCAGCGGCGATGCCGGAGACATCAACCCCGGTCCCGGAGTCCCTGAACCATTCGCGGATCCCGGCGGAAAGCTCGTCGGGCGCCGCCCACTGAAGACGGCGGACCCTCACCGTCCCGTCCCCTGCCCCGCAGCCTCCCGGAGGCGCTCGGCCAGCGAGTCGATCTCGTTCGCCCGCAATTTCCAGGAGACCTGGTTTGCGACCAGGCGGGCCGTACATTCCACGATTTCCTCGCGCACCTCGAGGTTGTTCTCCTCGAGAGTGCGTCCGGTGGCAACCAGGTCGACGATGCCGTCGGCCAATCCGACCAACGGCGCGAGCTCGATCGAACCCTTGACCTCGACCACCTCGACCTGCTGTCCCCTTGCCTCGAAGTATTCCTCGGCGATTCGCGGGTACTTGGTCGCGATCCGCATCATTCCGAGCCGGCGCTGGTGCTCGGATGGGCCCTGATCGCCCTTCTGGGTGGCCAGGACCATCCTGCAGTACCCGACCTTGAGATCAACCAGCTCGTAGACCGAACGATCGGCCTGCTCCAAAAGTACGTCCTTGCCGGTGATGCCGACATCAGCCGCTCCGGCTTCAACGTAGGTCGGGACGTCGTAGGGCCGCATGGTGACCAGGATCAGCTCGCCACCATCGAAGACGAGCGAACGCGAATCACCGCGGACTTCCGTGGTCTCGACGCCGATCGCATCGAGCAGGTCGAGGACCTCATCAAGCAGCGCGCCGCGAGGCACGGCCATCTTCAAAGGTCCGCCGGGATCACGCAGGGACTCAAACATCGTTGCCTCCCTGCTCGAGCTGGGCCTTGTGGATTCGCTCGACATAGAGGCTGAATCCGGCCGCCGGGAGTTCGACTCCGAACTTGCTCATCAAGCCGTCGTACCTGCCGCCGCCACCGATCACTTCGCCAACCGACGGGTCATATACCTCGAGGATCGAGCCACTGTAGTAGCCGAGGTCGCGCAGCAGGCCGAGGTCCACCTGAACCCGCTCGGCTCCTGCGCGAGCTTCGATCGCGTCGTAAGTCTCCTGGAGGCTGTCGAGGCTGGCTTCGAAACCGGGGCCGCCCATGCCGCGGGCCTGGCCGATCACTTCCGGCCCGCCTCGCATCTGGATCAGCTTGGAAAGGCAGTTGGTCTGGTCGGCACTTAGCTTGCCGGATGTTTCCAGTTCGACTTCGAGCCCGACGATGTCGTGGGCTGCCAGGCGGGCGGCAGTGCTTTCGATCAGTTCCTGGTCAGCCGAGAAGTCCGCGAGGAGGCAACTCCAGAGCCTGGAATCGCCGAGGCCGATAACCGACTTGCTCAGTCCCACTGCATCGAGTGAGCGAGTCAGGACTTCGACCACTTCGGCCGCACCATCGGCCCCGTCAATACCGATCAGCTCGATCCCGGCCTGGCCGAATTCGCGGAGCTGTGCCCGCTGCGGAGTGACCGCCTTGTAGGCGTTGGCCATGTAGCTCAGTCGATACGGAGGCGTGACCTCACCAAACCGGGTCGCGACCAGACGGGCGATCGGGATCGTCATGTCCGTCCGGAGAGCCAGCAGTTCACCACGATCGTCGAAGAACCGGTAGGCGCCGGCATCGAGGTCGTCTCCGCGATCGACCACGTCCGCGTATTCGATCGTCGGTGTACGGACTTCGCTGTAGCTGAAGCCCTCGAAGACGTCGAGCAGCGTCGTTTCGAGACGGCGCAGTTCGCGCATCTCGTCCGGGAGCACGTCCCTTGTGCCTGGGGGGATCGGGTGGATCACGCCGGGCTAATCCTCAACGCGTTTGATGTGAGCACCGAGCGACTGCAGGCGGGCTTCGATGTTCTCGTAGCCACGATCGATCTGGCGAATGTTGCCGATCTCAGACGTTCCTTCGGCCGCGAGCGCAGCGATGAGCATGGCCATGCCGGCCCTGATGTCGGGACTGTCGACGCGCTCACCGTGAAGACGGCTCGGACCACTGACGATCGCGCGGTGCGGATCGCAGAGAGTGATCCGGGCGCCCATTGCGACCAGCTTGTCGACGAAAAAGAGACGGTTCTCGAACATCTTCTCGAAAATCAGGATCTCGCCCTCGGCCTGAGTCGCGAGCGCCAGGGCGATCGAGGTCAGATCGGCCGGGAAGGCCGGCCAGGGGCCGTCTTCGATCTTCGGGATGGCACCACCGACATCCGCCTGGACCCGCAGGTTCTGCGCGGGCGGCACGATCACGTCGCGGCCTTCAACCACCGACTGGAAGCCGAGGCGACGGAACTGGCGGCGGATCATGATCAGGTCCTTCGGTTCGATCTCGCGAATGCGGAGTTCACCACCGGTGGCGGCAGCCAGAGCCATGAAGCTGGCGATTTCGATGTGGTCCGGGGTCACGGTGTGTTCCGCGCCGCCCAGCTTGTCTTGACCGGTCACGGTCATCACGTTGGATCCGATGCCGGAGATCGGCGCGCCCATCTTGACCAGCAGGCGGGCCAGGTCCTGGACGTGCGGCTCGGAAGCGGCGTTCAGGATGGTTGTCTCGCCGGGGATCAGCGCCGCGGCCATCAGGGCGTTCTCGGTACCCATGACGGAGGGCTCGTCCATGAAGATCTCGGTAGCTCGGAGGCCCCCGGGAGGAGCGTTCAGCTCGATCCAGCGCTGCCCGCCGATGCGGGCGCCGAGCTCACGGAATGCATCGAGGTGCGCATCGAGGCGACGGCGGCCGATGAAGTCTCCGCCGGGCGGCGGCATGTGGACTTCGCCGAAGCGGGCCAGCAGCGGGCCGGCCAAGAGGAATGAAGCGCGGATTGCCGCGGAAAGGTCTTCGTCGAGGGTCGTATCGGTGACGTTCCTCGCGCAGAGCCGGACCGTGTTGTCCTCGACCCATTCGACCTCGACCCCGAGGTTGGCGAGCAGCGCGATCTGGGCCTCGGTGTCCCGGATGCGGGGCACGTTGGCGATCACCACTTCTTCTTCCGTGAGCAGGCAGGCAGCGAGGATCGGCAGGGCAGCATTTTTGTTGCCGGCGGCGGTGATTTCTCCCGAGAGCGGGACACCGCCCTGTATGACGAACTTTTCCATAAGGTTTATCCCCGCAAGTAGACGGTTTTTCTTTTGACCGGATCCGGGACCAATACGACCCGACCGAAAGTCGGACTAGGGTAACACCGCAGATGGCACAGACTTCAACACGCCCACGGCGGGGCAAAAGCTCCCGAAAAAGCCGCGGCCTCAAGATCACGATCGCAGTGCTTCTGGCGTTGCTGGTACTGATCGTACTGAACGCGTTCGCCCTGAACAACGAGACGGAATCGGCGATACCCACGGTGGACGGGGCCACACTCGTCGAAACGACCTCAGGCCCGCTCCAGGTGCTCGATACGGGACCGCCCCCGGTCCCAGTCGATGCCGCCACAGCCGCGGAAAGCCTGCCGATCGTCCTGATCCACGGCTCCGGCGGGGCGATCAACTGGTGGGACGACCTGATCCCCCTCCTCAGCCCGACCAATCGAGTGATTGCGGTCGACATGCTCGGTTACGGCGGTTCAGAGAAGCCCGACTCGGGATATTCGGTCGAAGACCAGGCGGGGCTGGTCGCCCAGGTCCTGGCTACGCTCGAAGTCGACAGTGCGGTCGCCGTCGGCCATTCGCTCGGGGGCAAGGTGGTCACCGCACTGGCCGAGAAGTCGCCTGACCTGGTCGCGGGAATCACGATCATCGACACCGGTCCTGATTCGAGTTACGGCACCCTGACCGGTAGCGCCAAGCTGGCGCAGATGCCGCTGATCGGACCCGCCATGTGGCGGATCGCCCCGGATTTCATGATCGAGAAGGGCGTGTCCCAGGGGTTCGCGCCCGGCTACGACGTTCCTGACAAGTACGTCGAAGACATTCGGGATATGACCTATCCGGCCTACCACCAGTCTTTCGACGAACAGGACGTCTACACGGACGCGATTCCGCTCAACGAACGCCTGGAACAGACCGGAAAGCCGCTGTTGATCATCTTCGGGGCCGAAGACCAGATCTTCTCCGCCCGCGAGGCCCTCAGCTCCTACGCGGCAATTCCCGGCGTGAAGACCGTCCTGATCGAGGGCTCCGGCCATTCACCGCAGGTCGAAGCCCCGGCGAAGACCGCCACCGAGGTCCTGGCCTTCGCCGACTCCCTCGCACCAAGGCCCGAACCGAAACCAAAGCCCGAACCAAAGCCCGAACCCAAGCCCGAACCCAAGCCCGAACTCAAGCCAAAGAGGAAGCAGAACAAGAACCAGCAGGGGCAGAACGAAAATCAGGGCAACAACAATAAGTCCGGCAATAAGCAGCAGAACTAACGAGGTGCCTGCGATTTTGGCGCGGACTGCGCCATTTTCGCCGGCACCTGACAGAAGCACCAAGCCAGTCAGTGAGGTGCCTGCGATTTTGGCGCGGACTGCGCCATTTTCGCAGGCACCTGCCTGACTGCCGTCCTTTCGCAAAGCTCGAGGTGGGCTTTCACTTTTTGCATTGACCTCTCAGGCTCTCTTTTCAACATCGCCCAGGTGAGCCTGAGCACGATGAATCCGCCGAGTCGGAGATCTGAATCCTTGTTCCGGTCCCGTTCGATTCCGTAGGGCAGCGAGTGATCCTGCTCGCCGTCGGTCTCCACGATCAGACCGTGATCCGGCCACAGAAAATCCACCTCGTAGTCCTTCTCGCTCCCGGCAACCTGCTGATTCACTAGAGGAATGGGCACCCCATACCTTCGGCATAGCCAAAGCATCCGAGCCTCCAGTTTGTTGCGGGTGAGAACAACCTGGGGGTCCCAGTCGTCAATGATCCGTCGCAATTTTGCGAGACCCTTCTTGCCGCGGGATAGTTCCATCACCGCCCGAAGCTCATCAAACTTGAGAAGTCCGAGCCTGCCCGCCTCGTGAAGCAAGGCCCTTAACTCCCCGGGCGAAACCAATCCCGCGATGTCCACGAACGTCCGGGCCACAGTGGTGGTGGGTATTCCGTGGCGAACACTGACCTCGAACGGGTCGAGGCGCCGGGTCTCGTGGATCTTCAGCGCGGGGATTCGACCACGGTCACCGTGAACTGCCCTTCCTCTGGCCTGCTTGTAAACCTCGGACTTCGTTGGTGCGCGACGACCGCTGCTGGATGTTCGGGTGACCTCCGTTGTCAATGAATCAGCGAAACCCCAGGCGTGGGCGGCACTCATGTGGGAGAGCACAGTGCCGTCTCCCGCGGCCAGAACGCCCGCCATCCAGATGGTTTTCCAATCGACGTGCCGGCCGGAAGCCGAATAGACACCGTTGTAGATCCGGAAGATCAGCCCGGTCTCGTTCCGGCGTCTGATGCCTGCCTCGCTTAGTCCCGTTGCGAGTAACTGGCAGCGGGTAACGGCCCCGTTTTGCCGAGCTCCCAGACCGAGGGTCTCTTCGGTCAGCCTGTTTGACCTGGCATCCATGCCTCGAGCCTGCCTCGATCACCCTCAACGAACCAGACCCGGCTTCAACGAAACGTGACAGAAATCGTCACTTCTTCAAGCCAAAGATCGAGGTGCCTGCGATTTTGGTGCGGGCTGCGCGGTTATCGCAGGCACCTGCCCAACTGCCTGCCTAGGAGCCCCAGCGGCCTCCGGCTTTGGCCCACTCGAGGGCCTCTTCTGTTGAGTTGAAGCCGTCCGGGATCCTCTCTCCATCGCGATGGTGGACCAGGTAGCAGGCGTCTTCGTTCAGCTCTTCTCCGGTCTGCGAAGAGACCATTGAGGCCCCTTCCGGTACCTCGACGTCATCCCAGATGTGCCAGTCGTTCTTCTTCATCAGCCAGGGAACGACGTGCTCGAGTCGATCGAAGGTGGCACCGAGATTCCGCTTCGGCTGAATCAGCCTGAAGCCGTCTTCTTCAAGCACCTCTGTCCCACACCAGTCACATCTACCTGTTTTGGCCATGGGTCCATTCTGACCATCCAGCCCCTCCGCGAGCGAACCGGGTCGGTAAAAGTCGCCATTTGCGATTGAAACCGACCCAGTTACAGTTGCTTCCGTCTCTTGTGTATGCGAACATACGTTCGTATATGGTCATTTCGGTAATTCTGCCTCTTCTCGCCCTTCGAGCTGCCCTCGGGAAGGCCCAGAACCGCCTTCTGGAGCCGATTGCGCTCGCTCCCCAGCATGACGCGGCCCAACTGGTCGGCGAGGTCTCGCAGATCGCATACGGCCTCGGCGTTCGGGCCGGCATGGGGCTTGGCGAGGCGATCGACATCTGCCCCACCCTGAGCCTCGTCTCCCCCGATCCGAGCCGAACCGAGAGCATCTGGCAGGCCTTCCTGGCGCGGCTCGAAGCGATCGGTGCCGAGGTCGAATCGACGAAGGGCGGCGAGGCCTTCTTCCGAGCCGACGAGATCGAGCGGCTCTACGGGAGCCTCGACGGCGTACTCGCCATCACCGCCGAAAGGCTCGGCAGCAGCGTGCAACTCGGTGCCGCGCCGACCCGGCTCGCCGCCTTCGCCGTTGCCCGCCAGAGCGATGACCGCCCGGAGGTCATCGATGCCCGCCAGCTGATCGCCTACCTCGGCTCCCTGCCGACGGCGATCCTGATCGGCCGCCTCAGCGGGCCGGAATCAAAGACCAGGCAGATGGTCTCCTCCCTGCTCAAGCTCGGGATCGAACGGCTCGACGGCCTGACCGCACTCTCCTCCGATGCCGTGGCCGACCGCTTCGGCCACCTCGGCATCGAGGCCAGGAACACCGCACTCGGTGCCGAAGCTGACATCCGCCCGCGCCGGCCGCTCGAGGAGATCTGCGAATCGCTCGACCTGCCCGAGGTCTCCTCCGGGAGTCAGCTCCACAGTGCCGTGACCATCCTCTGCGACCGCCTGGCCACCCGGATCACCGACCTCGGCCTGAGCGCCCGCAAGGTGACGATGGAAGCGAGCCTGGCCGGTGGCGGCAGCTGGACCCGTGACGCGACCCCGCGCGAGCCGACCGCGAGTGCCGACATACTCCGCCTGATCCTCCTGCCAGGACTGGAGCACCTGCCCCGGCCGGCCGAGAAACTGAAGCTGCGGGTGACCGGCCTCGGCCCCGGGGATCCGGAACAGATCGAGATCACCCACGAGCCGGACAAGACCCGGGCCAAACGACTCGACGAAGCTGCCCATCAGGTCCGGGCCGCGGTCGGCGAAGGCGGACTGATGCGGGTGCTTGACGCCGAACTCGAATCCCACCTGCCCGAACGGCGGATGCTGCTCACGCCTTACCTCTCGGACAACAAATGAAGCCCAGTCGGTTATATGAACCGAGGCCGGTTGAGGTCGCCAGTGATTCACGGCGCACCCCGATCCAGGTCAATGACGTCGACGTGGTCGCGGTCCGCGAGGAATGGATCGTCGAAGACGGCTGGTGGACCGCCGCGCCGATTAAGCGCTGGTACTTCGAGCTGGTCCTGATCGACGGACGCGACCTCACCGTCTTCCAGGCGTTTCCTTCCGGGCAATGGTTTTCCCAGCGCGCGTGATGACTCGTGTCCGCGCCATACGTCGAACTCCACTGCCATTCATCGTTCTCTTTTCTCGACGGGGCCTCCTCCCCGCTGGAGCTCGCCACCCGGGCCGCTGAGCTCGGCTACCCGGCGCTCGGCCTGGTCGACCACGACGGCGTCTGGGGATCGATGGAGTTCGCGGTCGCCTGCAAGGGCGCCGGAATCAAGGCGATCACCGGGGCCGAGCTGACCGTCTCGCTCGAGCGTCGGCTCTTCCACCTCACCCTGCTGGTCAAAGACACGGTCGGCTACAAGAACCTCTGCCGCCTGCTGACCGAGGCCCACTCCCACACCCGCGACGATGCGACCAGACGGGTGACCCAGGCCTCGGTACCGCTGTCATCGCTGGCCGCCCGGGCTGAGGGCCTGGTCTGCCTGAGCGGCTGCGCCATGCAGGGACTGGTCAGCTCGGCATGGGCCGACGGCGACATCAGTCGCGGCGAGAAGCTGGCCCGCCGCCTGCGGGAATGGTTCGGACCGGAGAACTTCCGGATCGAACTGCAGCGTCCCTACTGGCGCCACGACCGGGCCCGCAACCGCTGGCTCGACAGCCTCGCCCGACTGCTCGGGGTGCCGGCCGTGGCGACCGGCAACGTGCACAGCCACACCAACGAGCGGGCCCGCCTTCAGGACGTCCTGGTGGCCGTCCGGCTCGGCTCCAGCATGGAGGGGTCCGAACCCCGGCGGCGCGGTAACTCGACTTCGTCGCTGGCATCCCCAGAACAGATGGCGGTGCGGTTCGACCAGTACCCGGACGCCGTCGCCGAGAGCGTGAGTATCGCCGAGCGACTGAAGTTCGACCTCGAGACCGAACTCGGATACCGCTATCCACAGGCCGACGACCCGACCGCAGACACCGCCCTGGCCGAACTCTGCGCGTCCCGCTTCGGTGGTCGTTACGACGGAACGGTCGAGGCTCCCGAAGCCAGGCGGAGACTCGACAACGAACTGAAGATCATCCGTGGCCTCGGCCTCTCCGGATTCTTCCTCCTCCACCACGACCTGCTCGAACTGGCCCGGGAGGTCGCGATCGAGGTCCGGGGGCCGGCCTCGGCCCGCTCGGTCCTGCCGCCGGGGCGCGGGCGTGGCTCCAGCGTCAGCTCGATCGTCTGTTACCTCACCGGCCTCTCCCACGTGGACCCGGTCAAGGCCGACCTCTTCCCCGGCCGGTTCCTCAACGAAGAGGTGACCGCGGCCCCCGACATCGACCTCGACTTCCCCCGTGACATCCGCGCCAAACTGATTCCCCGCATCCACAAGCGATACGGAGCCGACCGCTCCGCTCTGGTCGCCGCTTTCCCCACCTACCGCGCGCGCGGAGCGATCCGTGACTTCGGCAAGGCGCTCGGCATCCCGGTCGCGGAGATCGAGCGGGCGGCAAGGTCGGTCGACTTCTACAGCGGCTCGGATGACCTCGAACGTGACCTGGCCAACGCGGTCGGCGAGCAGCGGGCGTCTTCGATCGGCTGGAAGAACCTCGTCTGGCTGACCCGAGAGGCTCGCGGACTGCCGCGGCACGCCTCCCAGCACTCCGGTGGCATGGTGATCTCGACCAAACCCCTGATCGAGATCTGCCCGGTGGTGCCGGCCGCGATGGAGGAGCGCCAGATCGTGATGTGGGACAAGGACTCCTGCCAGGACGCCGGCTTCTTGAAGATCGACCTGCTCGGCCTCGGCATGCTTTCCGCGGTCGAGCGCTCGGTCGACGAGATCCACCGGATCCGCGGCGAGACGGTTGACCTCAGCCGGATCGACCTGGCCGACGAGACGACCTTCAAGGCGATCCGCCGGGCCGATACGACCGGGGTCTTCCAGATCGAGAGCCGCGCCCAGATGCAGATGCTGCCGCGCCTCCGGCCGATGAACATCGAGGACCTGACGGTGCAGGTGGCCCTGGTCCGTCCCGGTCCGATCCAGGGCGGCGCGGTCCACCCCTACATCGAGCGCCGGGCGAAGCTGCGGGAAAACCCGGACTACGAGGTGCCGTACCCGCACGAACTGCTGAAGCCCGCCCTGGCCGAAACGCTTGGCGTGATCATCTTCCAGGAGCAGGTGCTCGAGGTCGCGATGGACGTCGCCGGCTTCAGCTCGTCCGAGGCCGAGTCCCTCCGCCGCGCGATGAGCCGCAAACGGTCGCGCCGGGCACTAGAGGCCCACCACAAGCGCTTCCTCGAGGGTGCCGCGGCCAACGGGGTCGAACCGGGGATCGCCGACGGCATCTTCAGGCAGATCATCGGCTTCTCCGGCTTCGGTTTCCCCAAGGCCCATTCCGCCGCTTTCGGGCTGCTCGCCTACCAATCGGCCTGGCTCAAGGTCCACTACGGACCCGAGTTCCTGACGGCGCTGTTGAACGAACAGCCGATGGGCTTTTACCCGCCGGATTCACTGGTCCAGGAAGGCAAGCGATCCGGAATCGAGATCTTGCCGCCGGACATCAACTCGAGCCGGGTCGAATGCAGCACCGAATGGCCGGAGGGCAAAGTCGCGACCGGAATGGCGGACGGTAACCACAACCCGGCCAACCCCGATCCCGGTCCGGCGGTACGCATCGGTCTCGCTTACGTCAAGGGGGCCAAGGAGAAGGAGATGGAGGAACTGGTCAAGGAGCGCGATCGCGGCGGGCCGTACGCCGACCTCGGCGAGCTCTCCTCGAGGATGCCCCTGAAGCGCCAGGAACTCGAGCAGCTCGCCTGGTCCGGGGCGCTCCGCTCCCTGCCGCGCGGCGAGCGGGTCTCGGGCCTCTGGAACGTCGGGCTGAACCCGAACGGCCTCAGCAACAAGACAGGGCGCCAGCTCTCGCTGCCCTTCGCCCCCGGCGACACCCCGGAACTGGACGAGCCGAAGAACTGGAGCCGGGTGCGCGCCGAATACGGGACGATCGGCATGACCCTCGAAGGCCACCCGATGGCCCTGATCCGCCCGACCCTGCGCGACCACGTGAAGGACACGGTCGAGGCCGCGAACATGCCGGATCGTTCGCAGGCTGAAGTCGCCGGGCTGCTGGTCGCAAAGCAGCGTCCGGAAACCGCCCACGGCACGATCTTCCTGCTGATCGAAGACGAGGCCGGAACGCTCAACCTGATCGCCCCGCCACCCGTGGCCACCAAGTACCGGCTGGTCATCCGGACCGCCACCCTGCTGCGGGCCCGCGGACGAATCGAGACCAACCAGGGAGTCGTGAACCTGATCGTCAATGCCCTGGCAGAGATAGAACCCCCGGACCCGGCGCTCAAGGCCGTAGCTCCGATGGGTCAGTCATTCGGGCGGCGCGGGCGGTGAGCAAGCGCCGCAAATTGCGGAGTGAGCGGAACCAGGTGCAGTTTGCACTTGGCTCTGCGACTACACTTCCCGCATTCACTGCAACGGATCATGCAAACACACGTTCGTGTCCGAGGTGGTCCGTACATTACGAACCTATGTTCGTGCAGATAAAACAAATAACGGCCAAGGCGGCCGACGCGCTGGACCTGGCGATCGAGTTCTCGACACTGGGTGAATACGGGTTGGAATACCCCGAATCTGACGGGGCGGCACCCTGTCGGCCCGGACGTCCCCGGACGAAGCCGGTCAAGAAGCAGCTTCCTCCCCCGAGGGTTCGGAGCCCGCGCCCCGGTCGGCCGCAGCACAAGCGTCCCACCACCTGCCCCACCACTCAGGCGACGAAGCTCCCCGAAGCCCTGATGCCCCCGCGCATCAAGCTCGACCTCGCGTTCTGAGCCCTCGGTAGGCTGTTCCGGTGGCTCATTCGAGTGACCGGACACACAGCCTAGCCCGCCCGTTCTTGGCCGCCATCGCGGTCCTGACCGTCGGCGTCCTGTTGATGCTCTCTGGCTCCGGACCGGCCCCGGCCAACGCCTGGCCCGACACCGCCGCGGTCAAAAAGACGAAGCCGAAGTCCGACGCCCCCAGGCCAGGGATCGACCAGCGGCGGATCCCGTTCGGCAAGAAGCGCAAGCACGAGATGGCGAGCTATTCGAAGCGTCACTACGGCAAGCGCGAATGGCGCCTGAAGAAGCCGAGGGTGATCGTCGAGCACTACGCGGTCACCGGATCCCTCGCGGGCATCTTCAACACCTTCAGGACCGACCAGCCCGACGCCGAGTTCGGCGAGTTGCCCAACGTCTGCGCCCACTTCGCGGTCAACGACAAGGGCAAGATCCAGCAGTACGTCTCCCTGAAGATCCGGTGCCGGCACACCGTCGGCCTGAACGACCGCTCGATCGGCATCGAACACACCGGCTTCAGCGACGGTCAGGTCCTCTCCGACAAAGATCAGATGCACCAGTCACTGAAGCTGACCAAATGGCTCCGCTGCAAGTACGACATCTCGATCAAGAACGTGATCGGCCACAACGAGAGCCTTTCTTCACCGTTCCACCATGAACGGATCAAGCGCTTCAAACGCCAGACCCACGGTGACTTCAAACGCAGCGCAATGCGGAAGTACCGCAAGCAGCTTCGAAACCTGGGTCAGTGCTGAGCATCCAGCCGTAGCACCAGCCTCGCCGCGAACTCCGTCGCCTTCGCGATAGCGGCTTCGGAGATTTGTTCCGTGGTGTCGGTCGGCCAGTGATAGTCCGGGATGGCCCCCTCCTGGTTCACGATGGTCATCGCCTTTCCGCCGGCTGCCATCACCGGTGTGGCGTCGTACGGGAGGCCGGAACCGTTCTCCATTGGCCTCGCTTCCAGGTCGGGGTACTCCATCCCCACTGCTGCTGCGGCTTCCAGGAGATCCGGATCGGCTTCGAGCGAGGAAAGCGGCCCGCCTTCCTTCGAAAGCACCCTGAGCGGCGCATCCGCCCCCACTCCGTCGAAGTTGATGAAGTCCCAACCTTGGGTGTCGTGGGCGGCCAGGAACTCCCGCATGCCGAATACGCCCGATTCCTCGCTACCGGTCACCAGAATGACGACCCGGGTGTTCTCCAACCGATAGGCGGCAAAGTGGGAGGCGAGACAGAGGCAGGCGCCGGCCCCGGAGGCATTGTCATTGGCGCCGGGCACGTCCTGGCCACGGAGCTCACGCTCCAGGACCAGTCCGAAGCCGAGCGCTACGAGCAGGCGGGACAGCGCGACCAGCGCCCTTCCCGGTGCGACACGCCGCAGGAACGGGGCCAGTGAGTGAATGAAGACGCCGAGGCTCACTCCGGCGACGGCGTTTCCGAGGTGAGGGGTCACCTTGGGGTGGAACATCAACCCGGACCGGGACGAATCCATGTGCGACACGAGACAGACCGTCCGATTCACCTCTCCAATCGGCTCGATTGAGGCCCAGACGTTGCGGCTCCTTCGGGTACGCAGCAGATCAAGTGGGTTTCGCGTGTAGCGGGACTCCATAAACCCAAGAGCCGCCGCGGAACCGGCCAGCAGAGCCGAAACACGCGGAAAACGACGCTGAACGAACCAAGCCTTCAAGGCAAGCCCGAAAACCACAAGATAAGAGGGACCAAAACTGCGCGCGGAAGCGAATTCCTCGACCACGGGACCTAGGTCCAGTGACTCGAGCTCGTCTGCGATAAGAGCGGCAGCCATCGCCTCGGCCTCGCTGGTCGGAGGCCGCGGTCCGATGCCGTCGGCAAGAGAACTGATCAGCCCGAGACCCAGTCGGACATCGTCGTCTGAGATCACGGACTTTTCCACCCTACAAACCTACGGCTTAACGAGAAAAGGCCCCTGTCGGGGCCCTTTCAAAGTAAAAACCGGCGGCGACCTACTCTCCCAGGGGGTTGCCCCCCAAGTACCATCGGCGCTGTAGAGCTTGACTACTCTGTTCGGAATGGGAAGAGGTATTTCCTCCACGCTATTGCACCACCGGAAATATGTCGAGACATATGTCGCCCCGATGAAACTTCAAAACTGCACAATGACCCACTAAAATAAATATCCGTCAAGCCCTCGACCAATTAGTACCGGTCAGCTACAGGTGTTGCCACCCTTCCACCGCCGGCCTATCAACC
>JBPPMT010000058.1:0-15879 GCA_051306195.1 Solirubrobacterales bacterium | reverse complement strand
GCTGGTCATCTCCGGGGCGCGCGAGCACAACCTGAGGGACCTTCACCTCAGGCTGCCGCGGCACGCCCTCATAGTGATCACCGGGCTATCGGGGTCGGGCAAGTCGAGCCTGGCCTTCGACACGATCTACGCCGAGGGCCAGCGTCGTTATGTCGAGTCACTCTCGGCGTACGCGCGACAGTTCCTCGGCCTGATGGAGAAGCCGGACGTCGACTCGATCGAAGGGCTTTCACCCGCCATCTCGATCGACCAGAAGACGACTTCCCGCAACCCGCGCTCGACCGTGGGCACGGTCACGGAGATCTATGACTACCTGCGCCTGATGTGGGCGCGGATCGGCCGGCCGCACTGCCCCAAGTGCGGGGCGGAGATCACCGGCCAGACCCAGGAGCAGATAGTCGACCGCATCATGACTTTCGAGGAAGGCACCAGGTTCATGGTCATGGCGCCCGTCATCCGCGACCGCAAGGGCGAATACGGAAAGCTGTTCGAGGAAATGAGAGGGCACGGGTATTCGCGGGTCGAAGTCAACGGCGAGATGCGGATGCTCGACGAGGAAATCGTCCTCGACAAGAAGTACAAGCACGACATCTCGGTGGTCATCGACCGGCTAGTGATGAAAGGCGACCTGCGCCGCCGGCTCTCGGAGTCGGTCGAAGCCGCGGTCGACATGGCCGACGGACTGGTCGAGTTCCAGGTGATCGACGGCGATCGTTTGCTCTTCTCCGAGAATTTCGCCTGCCTCAAGTGCGGAACCTCGATGCCGGAACTCGAGCCCCGGATCTTCTCCTTCAACGCGCCGCACGGCGCCTGCCCGACCTGTACCGGGCTCGGGTTCAAAAGAGTGATCGACCCGCAGCTGGTCGTTCCCGACCCGACCCTCTCGCTGGCCGAAGGTGCGCTTCAACCCTGGCGCATGGGCTACTCGGGTTACTGGCGCCGGCTGATCAAGTCGGTGGCCGGCACTTACGACGTTGACCTCGACAAGCCCTGGCAGGAACTCAGCCAGGAGGAGCAGGACCTGTTCCTCCACGGTACGGGCACCGAGCGCCACACGATCAACAGCAACAGCCGCTCCGGAAGGCGTCGCAGCTACTCGGTCAAGTTCGAAGGCCTGGTCAACAACCTCGAGCGCCGGTATCAGGAGTCCGATTCGGAATCGGTCCGGGACAAGATCGAGGAGTACATGGCCGAGCAGCCCTGCCCGGCCTGCAAGGGTGCCCGCCTGCGGCCGGAGAGCCTCGCGGTGACGGTCGGCGGCATCTCGATCCGGGACTTCACGGAAATGTCGGCGACCGCCGCCCACGAGTGGATCGAAACCCTCGAGATGAACAAGACCGAGCGGGCGATCGCGCGGCTGATCGTCAAGGAAGTGGCTGAACGCCTGTCCTTCCTGATCAACGTCGGCATCGGGTACCTGTCCCTGTCGCGCTCAGCCCGGACCTTGTCCGGCGGCGAGGCCCAGCGGATCCGCCTGGCGACCCAGATCGGGTCCAGCCTGGTCGGAGTGATGTACGTGCTCGACGAACCGTCGATCGGACTTCACCAGCGGGACAACGAAAAGCTGATCGCAACCCTCCAGCGCCTGCGTGACCTCGGCAACACCGTGATCGTGGTCGAGCACGACGAAGGGACGATGAAGGCGGCTGATCATCTGGTTGACCTGGGTCCCGGTGCCGGCGAGCACGGCGGTTACATCGTGGCCGACGGCACCCCGGCCGAAGTCGAGGCCAATCCGTCTTCGCTCACCGGACGTTACCTCTCCGGTTCCGAGCAGATCCCGCTCCCCGTGGCTCGTCGTGAAGCCAAAGGACACCTCAGTGTGCGCGGGGCGCGACAGCACAACCTGACCGGTATCGACGTGGAAATCCCGCTCGGAGTCCTCAGCTGTGTGACCGGTGTCTCCGGCTCCGGAAAGTCGACCCTGGTCAACGAGACGCTGCATCCGGCGGTGGCCAATCGGCTCCACAAATCGAAGCTGCGACCGGGCCCGCATGACGGCATCGACGGCATCGACCAGATCGACAAGATCATCAACATCGACCAGTCGCCGATCGGTCGTACGCCGCGGTCCAACCCGGCGACCTACACCGGTGTCTTCGACCACATCCGTCAGCTCTTCACCGCGACTCAGGAGTCAAGGGCCCGCGGGTACAAGCCCGGGCGGTTCAGCTTCAACGTCAAGGGCGGCCGCTGCGAGGTCTGCAAGGGCGACGGCCAGATCAAGATCGAAATGCATTTCCTGCCGGATGTGTACGTGCCTTGCGAGCAGTGCCACGGGCACCGATACAACCGTGAGACGCTGGAAGTCAAGTTCAAGGGCAAGAGCATCGCGGACGTGCTCGAGATGTCGATCGAGGAGGCGTTCCCGTTCTTCGAGAGCATCCCGAAGATCGCGCGTCGGCTGAAGACCCTGAACGATGTCGGCCTCGGCTACGTTCGGCTGGGCCAGCCGGCGACAACGCTCTCCGGCGGCGAGGCCCAGCGGATCAAGCTGGCCTCCGAACTCTCGAAGATCGCCACCGGCCGCACGCTCTACATCCTTGACGAACCGACGACCGGCCTCCATTTTGCCGATGTTCGCCGCCTGCTCGAAGTGCTCGACCGGTTGGTCGACGCCGGCAACTCGGTAGTTGTGATCGAACACGACCTGGACGTGATCAAGAGCGCCGACTGGGTGATCGACCTCGGACCGGAAGGCGGGGACGGCGGCGGCGAAGTCGTCGCGACGGGCACACCCGAACAGATCGCCGAAACGTCCGGTTCATATACCGGCGACTTCCTCCGGGAGCCGCTTGGTGCTGCCCTGACGCTGGTGGCCTGACATGAAAGCCGCGGTCGTCACAAAACATGGCGACGCTCCCGAGTACAAGGAGTTCGATTCGCCCGCGGTCGACGAAGGCGCCGAACTGATCGAAGTTGAACTGGCCGGGATCAACCCGGTCGACATCGCAATCGCCTCGGGCCTGTTCGATGCCGGCGCACCGCCGCTGCCATACGTGGCCGGACTCGAAGGAATCGGCACCGGTCCCGACGGTCGCCGGGTCTGGTTTGACGGTGCGAACTTCCCCTGGGGATCATTTGCCCCGCAGACGGCGATCGCAAAAGGCAAAGGGATCGAGGTCCCGGAAGACATCGCTTCCGAGCAGGCCATCGCATTCGGTGTTGCCGGGATGGCCGCGTGGCTCGCCCTGGACTGGCGTGGTGATCTCAAGCCGGGAGAAACGGTGCTGGTCAACGGTGCCAGCGGCTCGGTCGGCCAGATCGCGATCCAGGCTGCCCGGATCCTTGGCGCCGGACGCGTGGTAGGAACAGCCCGGTCCGAATCAGGGCTCGCCAAGGTGGAAGAACTCGGTGCCGACGCGGCCGTCAGCACCGAATCAGACTCGTTCGGCGATGACCTGAAGGAAGCCAGCGGAGGAGGGGCCGACCTTGTCCTCGACAACCTCTGGGGAGCACCTGTCGTCGCGGCGATCGACGCGATGAGTTACAACGGCCGGCTGGTTCAGGTCGGCAATTCGGCCGGGCGACACGCGGAACTACTGGCCGGTCGCCTGCGCGGCGGCAACCTCGACCTCCGCGGTCATCGCAATTTTTCGGCACCCCGCGAAGCTCAGGCAGATGCCTTCCGCGAGATGTGCCGCCTGTCGGTCGCCGGAGAACTCAGGATCGACGTCGAAGTCGTTCCCCTCGCCGATGTCGCGGATGCCTGGGAGCGCCAGAAGGCGAGCCCGGGGCACAAACTTGCCCTGAGCCCGCCCTGATCTGACCGGCCGCTCAGCCGTTGAATTCGTTGAGCTGACCCGAGGTGACGCAAACGTTGCCATCGCCGTACAGCCCGTTGCCGTTGGTCAGGTTGCCGTTCTTGACGGCCGACGAGAGCTGGACCTCGAAGCTGAGCCCCTGGGGGGTGAAGACTCCGGTCCCGTAGTGATGCTCGGCATCGACCGTCGCCGTGTCGGTGCCGGTACTGAATTCCTCGAGCTCACGATCGATTTCCGAAGTGCCGGTGTTGAGGAATTCCGGGTCGCCGTTCGCCTGATCGGCGTCGGAGTCGAAGATGACCCCGTTCTCGGATGTCTTTATGTAATAGCTGAGGTATGTGGTGTCCGATCCCGTTACGGTGATGCACTTGGAGTAGATCGTCACCGGTCCCGCCGTAAAGAGCACGTTTTCCGGTGCCGCAGCGGTCGCGGCCGCATAGGTCGCGCCCGGGGTTGCCGTGACGATGGTCTGCGGGTATGTGCGATAGCCGTCAAGACTGGCCGCGCTCAAGGCCGAGGTCGAAGTGGTCGCGGTAGTCGAGTTGTCGGCCTTTCCTGCACTGGTGGCTCTCGGAACTGTGCCCAGTGAGCTTTCTTTCACCTTGGCGCCGGTGGCTGCGTTGTTCCTGATCTTGGCGGTAGTGATCGCGCTGTTCTTGACTTTCTTGGTCACGACGGCGTTCTTCTTCAGCTGCTTGCTGCCGACGCTGTTCTTGCCGAGGGCTGCATAAGAAGCCCCACCTAGCGCTACAAAAAGAGCGACAACGCTGATGACGAGCGCGGGTGACAGGTGTTCCTTTACATTCGTCACTTTTCCCCCAGGGTGTTGATGTCTATTGTTTGAATTCGGTTACACGAGCAGAGATGCGCCGATCACGCCGCCTTCGTCACCCAGCCCGGCGACCTTGATCGCAGGTGGGTTGTCGGCGTCAAGCAGGTAGGCGTTCATGCCGTCGATGATCTCCGGTACCAGTGAATCGGCGAAGCGTACTCCGAGCCCGCCACCGATCACCACTGCCTCGACATCGAGCAGGTTCACAGCCGACGCGATGCCGGCCGAGAGCGCCCTGACGGCACGATTCAGCAGTTCGGTCGCGAGCTCGTCATTGTGATCCAGTGCATGTGCCCAGACGGCGCTGGTGAGGGTCGTCTTGCCGTGCTTCTCCATGATTTTGAAGAGATCGGTCTTGCGGCCCTTCTTCATCTCGCGTTCGACCTTTGCCTGCATGGCCTTGCGGCCGGCGTAGGCCTCGACCGTGCCATTGAGGCCGTTCGAGTTGGGCGCGCCGCCACGCTTGACCAGGGTGTGGCCGATCTCTCCGGCCCGTCCGCGGCCGCGCCACGGCTTGCCGTCGAGGACGATACCGCCGCCGACTCCGGTCCCCCAGAAGACACCGAGCAGGCTCCTGTATCCGGCGCCGGCGCCGAGCAGGAACTCGGCGTTGGTGCCGACCTGGACGTCATTGCCGACGAAGACCGGGGTTCCGATGATGTCGCGAAGAGCCGTCCCGAGGGGGAAGCTGCCAGACCAGCCAGGCAGGTTGCCGGCCCCGGACACAGCGCCGGTGGCCGAGTCAACCGACCCCGGGGCACCGACTCCGACCGCCCGAAGCTGATGCGCTTCGACGTTGGCGTCCTGTGCGGCTTCCTGCATGGTGGTCGCAATCGCCTTGATCACATCGGCGGGCCCGCCCGTGGTCGGGGTGGGACGGCGGCGGTAGGCAAGGACTTCATGCTTGGGACCGATGACCGCAGCGGCTATTTTGGTGCCGCCCAGGTCGATTCCGCCGGTCAGGGTTGCCGCGCGGGTTTCGGCGCGGAGGCGGTTGGCCGAGGCCGGCGGGGTCACCACTGGAGGCGCGGGTGCTTCCGGTGCGGGTGGAGTCGGATCTTCGAACGGGGTCGAGGCTGCGGCGACGGCCGCTGGGGGTGCCGGAGGGGCCAAGGGGATCGCAGGAGGGTCGACCGTTCCGGGTTCGGATGCGGGCACGTTCGGAATTTTCGCCGCACGTTCCCGGGCTTCCGGAGTTTCGGCAAGGGCCGGATCGGAGAGGCGACTTTGCTCGGTTGGCTCGGGCGGTGCGTCGGCGTCGGGAACCTCTTCGAGTGTGTCACCCTCGGGTGAACCCTCGGAATCTGCGGACTCGTCAGCCAGGTCCTCGGCAACCTCGACGAGATCTGACGATTCGTCCGAAGTGCTTTCGGGAGTGTCGTCACTCAAGCTGTCTTCGACCGGATTTTCTTCCACTGCGGCCTCGGCTTCGGCGTCGGGAGTGGCCGGGACGGTTGCCTCCGGGATCGTCGAAGGATCGACCGGATCCGGTGTTACGGGCTTGTTCTTCTGGGTCCTACGCCTGAGCAATGTTCTTCTCCCTGTTAGCCGTTATGGCCGAAACCCTACCCGCCTCTGCCAAGGTAGTGGTGTGGAGGATCAATCCGGCTGGAAAACATGGTGGGTAAAACGGCGGTGGTACGAACGTAATCACAGGCCCATTACCCGATATCGGATCAACCGACACATGGCAAAAGCGGGCGCTTACATCCGCTTTCCGGTCGAAGGAGAAGTACTGGACGGACTCGATTCCGGGCGGCTGACGCTGGGGCAGGGAACGATGCTCGAACCCGGAAACTGGATCACGATGTCACCCGAGGCCAGGGTCACGATCGGTGAGGGCTGCTTCCTCAATCGCGGGGTGATGATCGCCGCCCACCGCGAGGTGACGATCGGAGATCACGTCATGTTTGCCAACGGCTGCTTCATCGGTGACGCCAGCCATCGCTTCGATGATCCGGACTTGCCGGTCACGTGGCAGGGGTTCACTTCCAAGGGTCCGGTCCGGATCGGCTCGAACTGCTGGTTCGGTGTGAACTGCGTGGTTACCGCCGGGGTGACGATCGGGGACCGTTGCGTCATCGGCTCGAACTCGGTCGTGACCGAAGATCTGCCCGACGGCGTGATCGCCGCCGGGGCTCCGGCCAGGGTGATCCGCGAGATCGAGTTCAAGTCCTCCGGCGAACCGGAAGCTCAGGACAGCGGCTCCCAGTCCCAGGAGTAGTTGGACTCCAGGTCCTCGCGGTTCAGCCGCTGGCGCAGACGTTCGAGTTCGGCCGGCTCCACGCTGTAAACGTGGTCCGGACCCGGGAATGCTCCGGAGCGGACTTCGTCGACGTAGTCGGAGACACCGCGCTTCATCTCACCACGCACGTCGGCGTAACGCTTGACGAACTTGGCCATCTGACCGTCGTTGATCCCGGCGAGATCGTGCAGGACGAGCACCTGGCCCGCAGTCACGTTGCCGGCGCCGATGCCGATGGTCGGAGCTTCGACCTTCTCGACGATCATCTCGGCGACAGCCTGTGGCACCGCTTCGATCACGATCGCGAAACAACCGGCCTGGTCGAGGGCGATCGCGTCTTCGGCGACCTTGATCGCCTGGTCCGCGGTTCGGCCCTGGGCCCGCATGCCGCCGAGGGCGGTCGCGGTCTGGGGGGTGAGGCCGACATGTCCCATCACCGGGATTCCCGCGCCGATGATCGCTTTGGCCCGGTCGACCGACGCTCCGCCACCTTCGAGCTTCACGGCGTCGCATCCAGCTTCTTTCACCAGGCGCTGGGCGCTGGCGATGGCGAGCTCGTTCGAGGCCTCGTAGGAGCCGAAAGGAAGGTCGCCCACGAGCAGGGGTGTCTTCAGCCCACGTCGCACGGCCTTGGAGAGGATCGTCATCTCATCCATGCCGACCGGCACGGTGCTGTCGTAGCCGAGGACGCAGTTGGCGGCTGAGTCGCCGACCAGCACGACGTCAACGCCGACTTCTTCGACGACCTGCGCCGAAGGGAAGTCGTAGGCCGTGATCATGGTGATCGGCTCGCCGTCTTCCTTCATCTCGGCCAGCTGGGTGATCGTCACCGGGGCGCGATCGTCTTCATTCGGGGTTGATCTGCCTGCGGAACTCATCAGGTTCTCCTGTTCTTTCTTGGCTCAATCAGAATGTTGTCTATGAGGCGGGTGCCGTCAACTTCGGCGGCGACTGCCACGAGAATCGCTTCCTCGCTGTCATCGATCGCCGGGTCGAGGGTGCCCGGATAGCGTGCTTCGAAGTACTCGGGTTCGATGCCGGCCGAGGTCAGGTGTTTGATGCCGGCATCCAGGGCGCCGTCAAGTCCGCTCTCGGGATAGGCGCGCTCGGTTTCCATGAGGGCGGCCCAGATTGCGGTAGCCCTCTCGCGTGATTCGGGAGAGAGGTAAGCGTTGCGGGAACTCATCGCCAGTCCGTCGCGCTCGCGAACGGTCGGCAGCACGATGATCTCGGTCCGGAAGTCGAGGTCTTCGGCCATCCGTTTGATGACCGAGGCCTGCTGTGCGTCCTTCTGACCGAAGTAGGCGAAATCGGGATCGACCAGGTTCAGCAGCTTCGCGACGATCGTGGTCACTCCGGAGAAATGGCCGGGCCCGCGGCTGTCTTCGCTGCCGCAGAGGACCTCGGTGAGGCCAGTGACTTCGACTTTGGTCGCGAAGCCGGCCGGGTAGACATCATCCGGTCCGGGGGCGTAGACGAGGTCCACGCCGGCGCTCTCGGCGATCGCGAAATCACGATCTTCGTCCCGCGGGTAGCTGCTGAGGTCTTCACCCGGGCGGAACTGAGTCGGATTCACAAAGAGGCTCATGACGACCAGGTCGGACTGTTCCCGGGCGGTCTTCAGCAGGGAGTTATGGCCTTCATGGAGGTATCCCATGGTTGGCACAAGTCCGACCCTGTCTCCGTTGACGCGGTAACGCTCGCGTACCTCGCGGAGCTCCCCAGGTGCCCTCAGGACCTTCATCGTGCGCCAGTCCCCGCCTGTACGGCGGCCAGCTCGCGAGTGCGATCCGCCATCGAGTCATAGAGCTCCACAAGTTCGGGACGGTTCGCGACAAGGGCCGAGCGGTGCCTCTCGACGGTCTTCTCGTCGCCACGCACGATCGGTCCGGTCAGAGCCGCACCGCCGAGCTCGGACCAGTTGGCAAGCGATCTCGTCACCAGCGGCAACAGAACCTGACGGGGGTCCTGTACCCCGATGTCCCCGAACAGTCCGGCGGCGGTCTCTTCGAGGGTGACCAGGAAGTTGGCGGCGATGCTGGCCGCGGCGTGGTAGAGCGCCCGGTCCTCCTCTGCCACTTCAAAAGGATTCATGCCGAGGGCTTCCGCCAATTCGCGGGCAACGGCCGCCGACCCGGCTGTCGAGCCGGCAATTGCGCCGGGGCAGCCGGTGAGGTCGGAACTTTCATCCGGCACGGTCTGAAGGGGGTGGAGTGAGAATGATCCTTTCGTCTGGCATCCGTCCAGCGGGTCGAGGGTGGTCGCGCCGCTGGTGTGCCCGGCCATTGCCGGCAGCCCGTCCATGGCCGAGATCGAATCGGCCACGGCGCCGATCGCTCCATCGGGAACGCAGACCAGGACGACCTTCGAATCGAGGTCACGGGAGGCGAAATCACGGCCGGCGAGATCGACATCGATGCCCGCAGCAGACGCCGCTTTGGCGATCGAATTCCCGACCCGTCCGGGCCCGATGATTGTCAGCGCCTTCGGCGCAGTCGTTTCCTGATTCATATTGGCCGTTCCAGTTCCCTTTCGGCGATACCAGACGGATTGAGCAGCTTGACTTTGGTGATGCCGGCCCCTGAGCGGAACCTGGTCCATCCCCTTGACGGGTGACAGCCATCTCCGATTATAGGCTGCCAGCATGGTCGGCTCCCCGGACACGAGACGCAGCGAGCTGGTCGAGGTCTATCGCGACGCGCGAAGTTGCGTGAAATGCCCGCTCAGCGAGTCACGCACGCAGGTCGTTTTCGGTGCCGGAAACGCCGATGCGGACCTGATGTTCGTCGGTGAGGCGCCGGGGGCGGAGGAGGATCGTCAAGGACTGCCTTTCGTTGGCCGGTCGGGCGCGCTGCTCACGAAGATGCTCGGTGAGGCGGGGATCAGCCGCGAGGACGTGTTCATCGCCAACACCCTCAAATGCCGGCCCCCGGAGAACCGCGATCCGACGGCCGGTGAAATCGAGACCTGCCAGCCCTGGCTCTTCGAGCAGATCCGCCTGATCGAGCCCCGGGTGGTGGCGACCCTCGGAAACTTCTCGACCAAACTGCTCACCGGTGATCAGACCGGGATCACCCGGGTACACGGGAAACCGCAGGTCAGGAGACTCGGCTCCCGGACCGTGTACCTGTTGCCACTATTTCATCCGGCCGCAGCCCTCAGGGCCAGGGGGACGTCGGAGCTGCTCGCTGCCGACATCAATGCGCTGCCGGATCTGCTGAAGAAGGAACTTCCTGAGGCGGAAGCCGAAACGGGAGAATCATGACCGGCCCGGCCCCGTCCACTGAAACTGGTTCGGCTGAGGAGACCGAGCAGATCGGCCGGGACCTGGCCAGGGAACTGGCCCCCGGGGACCTCGTTCTGCTCAAGGGCGAGGTCGGATCCGGCAAGTCGACCCTGGCCCGCGCAGCGATGCGGGAACTGGGGGTCGAAGGGGCGATTCCCTCTCCGACCTTCACAATCGGTCGCAGTTATTCGGGGAGGGTGCCGGTTTCGCATCTGGACCTTCACCGGATCGGTTCAATCGACGCGGAAGACCCCGGCCTCCTGAACGAATACTTCGGCCCGGAGAAGATCGTTTTCGTCGAGTGGCCCGAAGAATCCGAAACCGACCTGACCGCATCGTCGATGCGAATCAGATCGGTCTGGATCTCTCATGCGGGTGGAGACAGTCGCCGGATCGAGGTCGGGCCGCCTGCCGCCGGGAGCGCCTGAATGGTGCTGAGGCTACCTACTCGGTTGCCTGCTTCATCGCTTCTTCGATCTGCTTCTGAACTTCAGCCTGGGCATCTGCTGCCTGGCTCTGGGCATCGTCGATCTGACCCTGAATCTCTTCTTCTGACGGGATATCACCGTTCTTCTTGGCCTCGTCGATCTGCTGCTGGGCCTGGTCCTGTGCTTCGTCAGTCTGCTTCTGGGCCTCGTCGAGCTGCTCGTTGACGCTGTCGTTGATGTTCTGCTGGGCGTCGTCGATTGCCGAGTTGATCTTGTCGCTGTCGCTCTCTCCACAGCCCGTCGCGAATGCTCCAGTCGCGCCTACTGCGAGAATGGCGACTGCCGTGCGCCAACGATTCATTTTGATCATGTGTGACTCTCCGTGTTCATATTCGGTGGACGGGGAATTCCGTGCGTTGTCCGCAGCCTACCGCCGGCGTCGGCCTTGAGAATCATCGGATTCGACACCGCGACCGACGACACAGTCGTGGCTGCGGCCGTTGACGGGCAAACTGTTTTCGAATCATTGATCGGACCCGAAGCAGGTGGCCGCCCGGTTCACAGTGACTCCTTGCTCCGCACCCTGACGGACGCCGCCGAGGCCGCGGGGGGATGGGGGCTGATCGACCGGATCGCGGTCGGGACGGGTCCGGGGACCTTCACTGGCATCCGGATCGGTCTCGCCACTGCCAACGGGATCGTGCTGTCCACCGGGATCGATATCGCCGGGGTCTCGACCCTGGCCGCGCTTTCACAGCCGATGAGGGAACCGGGGTCCTCGACTCTGGCCCTGCTCGATGCCCGGCGAGGCGAGGTTTTCGCTGCGCTCTACGGACCGGACGGGGAAACCGTCTGGCCTCCCCTTGTCTGCAGTCCGGATGATCTGATCACCCGTTTGGAAGATTTCGGTCCGGATCTGAAGGTCGGTGGTCCGGGGGCGGTACGATTCAGTCAAGAACTCGACCGGGCTGGTGTCTCAATTGCCGGACCGGAGGCGGGCGTACACCACCTCAGTGGGAAGTCGATTTGCGACTTGGGTGCCACCGCCGAACCCAGCAGTACCTCCAATCCCCTCGAACCGACGTACCTGAGAGTCCCCGATGCCCAACTCTGGCTTGAACGAGACGGCCGAAAGGCCAATTCCTGAATTACCGGTCATTGGCCTGCGCCAGCTGGCTTACGCTGACCTGCCGGTAGTCATTTCGATCGAGCGGCGTTCGTTCACCAGCCCCTGGTCCCCTGGGATGTTCGTACTCGAGATGTCAAAAGGATCCAGCATCACTCTCGCCGCCGTCCAGGATGACGACCGGCCGA
This sequence comes from Solirubrobacterales bacterium, assembly GCA_051306195.1. GTDB lineage: Bacteria > Actinomycetota > Thermoleophilia > Solirubrobacterales > 70-9 > 67-14. The sequence goes on along the minus strand of JBPPMT010000058.1, from coordinate 4,010 downwards.
TTGCTTACGCCGTGTTCTCCCGTTACGACGCGGCGTGGCACATGATGAATGTCGCGGTGGCCCCCGAGCACCGGCGGCACCGGATCGCTTCCCGGCTGATCGAAGGTGCCCTGAGGGAGATCGGACCCGGCGCGCCGGTGACCCTGGAGGTGCGGCCGTCCAACCGCTCGGCGATCGCGCTCTACGAGACCTTCGGTTTCCGGAGCTACGGCTACCGCAAGTCCTATTACTCGAATGGCGAAGACGCGATGATCATGTGGCTCGGGGACCCGACGCTCGCGGGAGTTCCGGTACAGGCCGCTTCCGGGGGCTGATCCGGTTGGCTTCCCTGGCGATCGAGACCTCCTGCGACGACACCTGCGCCGCGGTGCTCGAGGGCCCGGCAATCCTCTCCAACGTGATCTCGTCCCAGGCGGTTCACGGCAAGTACGGGGGAGTGGTCCCCGAAGTTGCATCCCGCCATCACCTCGAACTCACCGGTCCGGTGATCGAGGCCGCCTTGTCCGAGGCCGGGGTCGAGGTGGGTGACCTGGACTCGATCGCGGTCACCGCCGGCCCGGGACTGATCGGCGCGTTGCTGATCGGCCTGAGTACGGCCAAAGCAATGGCGGCGCCGCTCGGACTGCCTTTGATTCCGACCGACCATCTCCGGGGACACGTCGCCGCCAACTATCTCGAGCCCGGACCGATCGAGCCTCCTTTCATCTGCCTGATCGCCAGCGGCGGACACACCCTGCTCGTCGGAGTCAGGGAGTACGGCGGATTCGAAATCCTCGGGGAGACCCTCGACGACGCGGCCGGGGAAGCGATCGACAAGGCCGCGAGGATGCTGGGGCTCGGTTACCCCGGCGGACCGGCCCTCGAGAAGCTGGCTGCCGAAGGCGACCCGCAGTCCTTCACCTTTCCCGTTGCGATGAGCCGTGACCCCGGGGTCGACTTCAGTTTCAGCGGATTGAAGACCGCACTGGTCTATCGCTGCCGGGACCTGGGCGAGGACGGACTCGCCGAAAGCCGGGCCGATCTCGCTGCGGGCTTTCAGGCTGCGGTGGTCGGGCAACTCGTGAGCAAGCTCCGCCGGGCACTTGACCAAGGCGACTGGCCCGCGGTGGCTCTCGGTGGCGGGGTCGCGGCGAACGGACCGCTCCGGAGAGCTGTTCAGGAACTCTGCGACGAGCGGGGTATGGAGCTCAAACTGGTTCCGATCGAACTCTGCACCGACAACGCGGCGATGATCGGATCGGCGGCCAGGTTCACTCCGGCCATCAACTATCCGGATTACCTCGACTTCGACGCTTTCCCGACCGGCGGCCGCCGTTGAAGGCGACTGTCTACTCCCGTCCCGACTGTCATCTGTGCCAGGAGGCGATGAACTCCTTGTCCGGTCTTCGGGCCGAGTTCCCTGAACTCGAGATCGACGAGATCGACATCGAGGGCGACGACCACCTGTTCCGCCGCTACCTCGAGCGAATCCCCGTGGTCCTGATCGGCGATGAAATCGTGAGCGAACTGATTTTCGACCCCGAGACGGTCAGGGTCCGGCTAAGCAACACCTGAGTCGCGCCGGACAGATACCCTGATGACCCAATGAAGCCATCGCCGAAATACCGCAGTGAAAGCGGATCTGTCCTCGTGCCGGAGGGTGAACGTCTTTCACTGGGCGTGGCAGCTCGACTTTCCCGGTACCTGCAGGTTCTGACGCAGGCTCGCAAGATGGGTCGCGAGACCATCTCCTCGCAGGAACTTTCCGAGTACACCCACATCAATCCGACCCAGATCCGTCGCGATCTTTCCGGCTTTGGCAAGTTCGGCAAACGGGGGGTCGGTTACAAGATCGAGTACCTGGTCGACGAGATCAGGAAGATCCTGAGAACCGCGGGCCATCACAACATCGCCCTGTTTGGCGCCGGAAAGCTTGGTCAGGCGATCGCCGGATCGGACATTTTCGCTGACCACGGCTTCCAGATCGTCTCTCTGTTCGACGTCGACCCGAGCCGCATCGGCAAGAAGGTCGGCCCGCTGACCGTTCGTGATTTCTCCGAACTCGGCGCCGCCGTCCAGGAAGAGACGATCGTCGTCGGCGTTCTCGCAGTTCCGTCGTCTTCCGCCCAGGAAGTCGCCGACGGACTGGTCGAGGCCGGAGTGACCGTGATCTTCAACTACACCGAGCAGCTGCTCCAGGTTCCGCCGGAGGTCACAGTTCACACCTCGAGCCCCGCGGTCGACCTGCTCTACGCCCTTTACTTCTACCTCTCTTGAGCGACGTTGTCTGACCCTCACCTGCTCGACCTCGGCGACGCCCGTGAGATTTTCGAGGAATCGCAAGATTTCACGATCGGGCTCGAAGAGGAGTTCGCGATCGTCGATCCCGGGACGCTCGACCTGGCCGACCGCTTCCCGGAGCTTTACCAAGCCGCGCAGGCGGACCCCGTCCTCGGAGATTCTGCCGCGGGCGAACTGATTGCCTCCGAGATCGAGATCCGTTCAGGTCGATCCGAGTCGATGACCGAGGCCAATGAGCGCCAGCGTGTCCGCCGCGAGAAGCTCTTCACCCTGGCGTCCGAACACGGGGCGGCCCTGACCTCGATGGGAACCCACCCCTGGGCGAATTACCTCGACCAGGAGATCATCGATACGCCTCACTACCAGCGGCTGAAGGACGACCTCGGCTGGGTAGCCCAGAGGAACAACACCTGGAGCCTCCATGTCCATGTCGGCATCCGCGGCGCGGACCGTGCGATACAGGTCAGCGACTGGCTGCGGGAACAGCTTCCGCTCCTGCTGGCCGTCTCCGCCAACTCGCCTTTCCTCGACCGGCACGACAGCGGGCTCGCTTCGGTGCGCACCGAGATCTTCACCCGGTCCTTTCCCCGCTGTGGCATCCCCGAGCCTTTCAACGAATGGGCCGAGTACGCGGACTTCATCGAGACGCTGAAGCGGACCGGTTCCGTGGTCGAGGCGACCCAGCTCTGGTGGAGCGTGCGGCCGCACCATGCGTTCGGCACGGTCGAGGTCAGGATCTGTGACGCGCAGTCCGACGCGGCCGGTTCGACCGCCCTCGCCGGGCTGATGGCGGCAGTGGTCGCCCAGACCGCGCTCGACCTCGACTCAGGAGCCAGGGGGGACGACCTGCCCCTCCGGGACCGGGAGATCGAAGAGAACCTCTGGCGTGCGATCCGTTACGGAATGGACGGCAAGATGATCGACTTTCGCAAAGGCCGTGAGATCGAGACGAAACAGGCCCTCGAGGAGCTCCTCGAATGGACGACCCCGGCCAGGGAGTCGCTGGGAATCGAAGTCAACCTCCCGGAAAAGAACGGAACCCAGAGGGCAAGGGAGAAGCTGAAGGCCGGGATGTCAATCGAAGAGATCTACGCCGAGTCAGCCGAAGAGACAAAGCGAACCTTCAGCGCGTAGCGGTTCGCATCCAAAATCCAGTCGGCCCAGCGTTCTGTGCCGAGTTTTGTCCCATATGCACAAAACTCGGCGAAGAATGGCTAGTGCTCCATATTCTTCAGCTATACGCGAAGTATCTGGAGCAGTACGGCGTTACAGGACAAGTTGGCCCATACCAGTGCACTTGTATTCCGGGGTTTTCTCTGCAGCAAACACGGATTTCCCAGTTGAGGAAATCCGTGCCAGGTTCGGAACTCCGATGTCGGAGGGGGCGAAACCGAACGTCTTTCCCCAATCCGGGTTCGCCCGCCAAGACGGTAGGCCGAGTCACGGACCGCCGGCCGCCATCTCGGTAGACCGACCTGTGAACCTTCAACTAAGCTCAAAGGCATGAGCGACGAACCGACTTCTGACGACCCCGCACAGGACCCCGCAGCTTCCGACCCGGGTGGACCTCCTCCTCTGACTCCCGAGGAGCAGGAGATGCTTGAACGGCAGATGGCCGAGGTGCGGGTCGAGGACCTGCTCACGCAGACCGTCGCCAGCGTCCTCAACCTGAGCGCCCGCCGGATCGTCAAGGAGGACGAGGTTGATCTCGAGCAGGCCAGGATCGGCAT
>JBPPMT010000090.1:0-22445 GCA_051306195.1 Solirubrobacterales bacterium | reverse complement strand
TCCGATGTCGGTCTCAGGCTGCCGGCGTGTCCACCTCTCCTGCCCGGGCAGCCTCGGCGTGCTCACGGCTGTCCTTTGTCGAGATCAGCAGGGCCGCGGCGATCGCACCGGCGAGGGCGAAGAGGGCACCCACCAGGAAGGCATCGGAGAAGCCCTGGGTGAGGGCAACGGCTTTGTTCGTCACGCCGGAGGAAAACGCGTCATTGGTCGAGGTGTTGGCGATCGATGCGAGGATCGCGAGACCGAGCGCACCACCGATCTGCTGGGCGGTGTTGATCAGCCCCGAGGCCAGTCCGGCCTCTTCGCGCTTGGTACCCGTCATGGCAGCGATCGTCACCGGCACGAACGCCAGGCCCAGGCCGACACCGACCAGCACCGACGGGCCGAGCACATCGACTACGTAGGTACCGTCCGGGCTGATCTGGCTGAACCATGCGAGCGCCACGGCGACGAACAGGAGGCCGGTCACGAGTACCGGCTTGAAGCCGAACTTCGTAACCAGATGGCCGGCAGTTCCGGCGGCCAGAACGATCGAGATGGCGAGCGGCAGGTAGGAAAGTCCCGCTTCGAGCGCGTCCTGCCCAAGCACCTGCTGGAGGTAGAGCGTGACCAGGAAGAACATCGAGAACAACGAGACGCCGGTCAGGACTCCCACGATGTTCGCGGCCCGCAGGGTACGGTTCCGGAAGATCGAGAACGGAACCAGCGGCTTGCTGGTCCGCAGCTCGATGATCACGAAAGCCGCGATCAATGCGAGGGAGACAACACCCCGGATGATCGTCTCGGTCGAGGTCCAGCCGATGCTCGCGGCATCAACGAGGGTGTAGACGAGCAGCGCCAGCCCGGCCGTAATGGCGACAGCACCCGGGATGTCGAGCGTGCGCTCGGACTCTTCTTCGGCCTTCGACTCGACCAGGCGCTTTGGTGCCTGCCAGACGACTATGGCAGCGATCGGGACGTTGACGAACAGGACCCACTCCCAACCTGCCCATTGGGTAAGGATGCCGCCGAGCAGGACGCCTGCGGCTCCGCCGGCTCCGGCGACCGCTCCCCAGATGCTGAGGGCGCGGTTACGTTCAGATCCTTCAGAGAAGGTTGTGGTGATGATCGAAAGTGCTGCGGGTGATGCGATGGCGGCGCCGAGTCCTTGAACGGCGCGGGCGATGATCAGCCATTCTTCGCTCTGTGCAAATCCACCGGCCAGCGAAGCGACGCCGAAAAGCGCCATGCCGGCCATGAACATGCGGCGACGGCCGAAGAAGTCGGCCAGTCGGCCACCCAGCAGCAGGAAGCCACCAAAAACGAGGGTGTAGCTGTTGACAACCCAGGACAGGCTGTCCTGGTCGATGTCGAGTGCCTTGCCGATGGACGGGAGGGCTACGTTGGTGATCGAAGCGTCGATGACAACAACGAACTGGGTGAGAGCGAGAAGGACAAGCGCAAAATTCTTGGCGCGAGGGGAGGACATATCGGGACCGGACAAGGGAGGGACTCCTAAGAGGGTAGAGAAGAAACGGAACTTCGGTTCCACTTGATTCGAGCACTATACGGAGGTATGGTTCCGTTTGTCAGCTCATGACCGCTTCAACCGAAAAACAACTCCGGGCGGATGCCCGCCGCAATCGGGAGGCCGTCGTCGCCTCTGCCCGAATACTCTTCGCCAGGGACGGGCGGGACGCCCAGATGGACGAGATCGCGGCCCACGCCGGGGTCGGTGTTGGCACCGTCTATCGGCAATTCCCGGCCAAGCAGGCGCTGCTCACCGAGATGGTTCGCAGCCGCTTCGCGTGCTTCGCGGAGATTGCCCATGAGGTGGAGGAGATCGAAGACCCGCTCGGGGCCGTGGAAGAGCTTTTCCGCCGGTCGGCTGAGGCCGTGGAAGGCGACGCCGGTTTTCAGCTGGCGATGATGGGATCCGAAGAACTTGAATGGGAGGGCATCGAAGAAGAGAAGAAGGCCTTCGCCGTACCTGCGATCCGCATCCTGAAGCGCGCCGTCGACGCCGGCGTGGTCAGGAAAGACCTGACCTTCGACGACTACCCCATGCTGATGTGCGGCATCACTTCAATCATGTACTTCGACCCGCCCGGAGCCGGCTGGAGCCGCCACGTGGACCTGATCCTCGCCGGACTGAGATCCGACGCCTGAAGTTCCGGCGCCTGGTCGAAAGTACCTAGGGTGCGACGACCGGAGTCCGGAAAACAACGCCGGCCGGTCCGAATGAAGCTTCTGCAGCATTGATCCGGAGCAGGTGACGCCCATAAAGTCCGGCCGTCTTGCTGAGGATCTGCGCAGCCGTAATGTGCTGGCTTACATCCCGTCCCCGGTTGTAATTCGCGGCCAGCCGCTGGGCTTCGCGAATCGCATCGGCTTCTTTGAGGTGGGTCAGCCAGAAGTGGGCAAAGAACGGATAATCGGCGGCGTTGGCATCGGTACCGTGCGCGGTCGCCCCGTGGAAGGGGTTCGCGTAACCCTTCTCGATCGCGGCCTTTTCACCGAGCCGGCGAAGCTCCGATTCGACGGCGGTTAGTGCGCCGCCCTTGAGCAGCTGGCGGGTGTTCTTGTCGATGATCGCAGCCTGGTCGAAGTCGGAACCGATCGAGCGCGGCTTGCCCTTGCCGTTGATCAGCACCTTGCCTTCGACCTTGAGGTAGTCGTACTTCAACACGGTCGCGCCCTTCACCTTCTCGGTCGAGAGTTTCATCCTGATCTCCCGCCCCTGGCCGATGTTGTCGAAGATGTGGACCTCGTCAAAGGCCTTCAGCATCTCCTTCATCTTCTTGTCGGTGACCGGCTCGATTCCGTGGAACTGGTTGAACTCCGACAGCCTCGTCTTGTACCGCTCTTTCAGGAGGATCTGGTCCAGGTCCGAATAGCCCTTCCAGCCGGGTAGGGACTCGGGCTTGATCGGCTTGAAGATCGCTGTCTCGGCAAGGATCGACGGCGGAGCCCCGAGCGCGAGGTCGATCGGTGCGATGTTCTTCACGCCCACGGTCTCCACCTTTGCAAATGCGTCTTCGACTTTGTAAGGGCTCGAAGGCCGGAACAGCACCTCGGCTTCGGCGTCATAGCCGAGCTGCCGCAGGCGGTCGTTTGCCTTGTCGACGATTTCCTGGGTGATTTCCACGTCGGCGATTGGCATGCCACCGATGTCTTCCATCCGTCGCAGGCTGATCATCGTCTTCGCCTCTTTGGACAGGTCATCGATGTAGGTCGGACCGAGCGTGGCCGAGCGCTCTCCAAGAGCGGTGGTTTTCGCGAGGGTTCTGGCATCGGCGGCACTGCCGGCTCCGATTCCCTCGGTGAACCTGGCGACCGCAGCCCGCGCGCCGGAGAACACCTTCCCGGCGAGCCGGAAGGCGGCCTCCCCCATCAGCTGCTCGGACATGAGTTTCAGGCCTTCGAAGCCCATCTTCGCTGAGTCGTCTGCGATCGCTTCGATGAAGGCGTCGGGGTCCCGCTCGGCGAGTTTGGTCAGTTTGCCGATGCGGGCTTCGCGGGCCTCCAGCGCCTTGTTCACGGCCTCCTCGAAACCGGCCTGGAGAGCAGCGTTCGATTCGGCCAGCGCCCTTGAGGCACCCTTGGCCGAGAAGGAATCAGAGATCGCCTGGAGCAGGTAGTCGCCATCCTGCGCATTCATTTCACGCCAGAGTGCCAGGTCTGCAGCGATCCGCCCTTGGCCTTCTACCGATGCCACCCCCGCCCAGTAACTGGCCTCTTGGGCAATCGCACCTCCGGTCTTCCCGAGGAAGTCCCCGGTCAGTCGAAGCATCTCGGCGTTGTGCATCTGCTGGAAACGGGCGAACTGCTGCTCGTTGAGGTAGACGTTGCCGTCCTTGAAGAGCTTCTGCTTGTTCGGCGTGGCCAATGCCATGAGTTCGGCTGGCATGCCCTTCAACCTGGCGAGGGCCTGCTCGTACTGGGTGATCTTCAGCTTGCCCTTGGCCCCGAAGTAGAACTTCTGTGCCTTGGCGGAGAGCCGCTTCTTCAAAGCATTGAAAAGCGACTTCGCGTAGCGGGCTTCCTGATCCCGCATCGTCACCCTCGCCTGGTTGAGGAACATGGCAGCACCGGCGGCAACCATCGCGGTGCGTTCGGATTCCTTCGGCTGGGTCTCACCAATTACGACTTCTCCGTAGCCGGTGTCCTTCGCAAGCGTGTTCGAGGTGGCACCCCGGGCCTCCGCCTTGGCCTCGAGGCCGACCTTGCCGATCGTTGTCGCGCGCATGGAGATCGTGTGGACCGAGGACTGCCCGGCGCCGAGGCTTGTCGGGAACTTCGGCGTCGGCCCGGAGACGACCTGGATGTCTCCGCGGTCGGCCGCCGGGTAATACGAGTTGGCAACTCCGAACCCGTGCGGATAGGCCAGCTTGATGTTCGTGATGTTCTCGGTGGTCGACGTATTCCTGACCGTGACCTTCAAGGGGAATGTCTCCCCACTGGTCGCCGCCGCGACCGGACTGATCCGGACGTCCAGCCCCGGAGGTGACGCCGCGACCCCGAAGGTCATGTTGCCGGTGCAGTTACCGCCGCCATTGTTGGCCAGGGTCTTGTAGTTGTAAAAGCCGATGGGATAGGCGTAGCCATCCTGTGGCACGTAGGTCGTGCCGCAGCGCAGTTCAACTGGAATGTCGAACTCGTACGGCGCCGGAGCGACGTTGCTACAGAACGACTGAGGGCCGCTGGTGGTCAGGATGCCTTCGCCGTGGACGGTCATGTCGAGCCAGAAGTACCCCGGTCCATCGAAGTTTGGCCTGAAAGTGTGGCCCAGGTGCCCCACGTAGTTGCCGACGCGGTTCTTGTCACAGTAGGACGCGTTCGGAGCAAGCTCGTTGGACTCGAAGGTGCCGCTGACCACCGGCTCGGAACTGAAGTCGAACGGGATCGGATCTTCGTACGAATAGTCGACCGGCATCTGGATTTCGAGGTGCTGCTGGAAGGTGTTCGGAGGGGTCGTGTCGGTGTACTCGCGGATCCAGACGGCGGTACCGACGGAGCGGTCCTCCGCCCCGGCCACCGGTGGCAGGATCAAAGCGGCCGCGAAAACGACCAGACAGATGAGTTTCCCTGAAGCCATCTACAACCCGATTGCAGCCAATCCCTTTTCCCCGTTTACACTTACAGCTGTCATATGAAGCCTAACGCCGGGAGTGCGCCAAGTCCAGCCTAAGAGGCGAATTCCTGGCCGTCCCCCTGGCCGCAGCTATCGCTTTACGGTCACTTTGGTGCTGTCAGAACCCGCCCCGGCGTTGTTTGACGAGACCTTCGCAAGGACGTTCGTCTGCCCCAGTCTGAAGAGTTTGATCGAGAACTTCGAGGTCGCCGCTTTCCCGGCAGCGATGGTGCCGATGGTCTTCTGGACCTGAAGCCTCCCGGCCCGGAGCTTCACCTTGACGCCCTTGGCGGCCGCCTTGCCCGAGTTCGGAACCCTCACCTTGAAGACTGCCTTCTTGCCCTTCTTGACCTTGGCGGGGCCGGTGATCTTCACTTTGCCGATGTCGGCTTTCGGCGCAGGCGGGCTGGTCCCCTTGTTCACCGTCTGGGTGAGCGTGTTCGAGGATGAAGCTTCGAACAGCGTGTTGCCTTCGTAGCTGGCCACGATGCTGTGGGTTCCCGGGGTCGCATAGGTGGTGGTGCACGTGTATTGGCCGCTGCCGTTTCTGGGCTTCGCTCCGCATCCGGGAATAGTCGTGCCACCATCCTTGAAGGATGCGGTGCCCGAACTCGGAACCGGCGAGACGGTGGCTGTGTAGGTCACCTGCTGCCCGGCCTTGGAAGGATTGCTCGATGAGCTCAGGTTCATCGTAGTTGCCGTCTTGCTCGGTGCGGCGCCGCCCTCAACCGCACCGATGTCGCAACTCGTGCCGTCAGGACCCGGGCGCGGGAAGCCGCGCTGGTCGGTGGTTACGGTGCAGGAAGCAAGTGGTACCCCACCGAGAGCGGCGCTGCCGAGGTTGGGAACCATGGTTTCCGTCGGTCCACCGTGCTTGCCGAGCAGACCGAGCTCCGGATCGACGTTGGTCAGGCCCGGACAGACGCTGCCGTCGTTCGGATAGCTGAGGTTGTTGCCCTGGTCGCTGAACTCCTGATAGTTCGCGATCGGCTGCTGCTGGGAGCAGTTCTTGTCGAAATTGGGAGTCCCGGAAAGGCCGTTCGCGGAAATCAGGGACTTTCGTATGTATACCCCGGCCCCACTCGGGTTGTACCGGTTGCCGACCGCAATGCCGGCGCCCACGCCTCGTATTCCGAGGCCCGCATTGTTGGACGGACTCGCGCTGCCGCCCCCGAGTCCGGCACCGCCGAGATAGTTCTTGGAAATCGTCACGTGGGTCAGGTCCGTGGCGTAGCTGTAATGCGCGCCCTGGGCCCAGATCCCTCCACCGGCACCACCGATGCCGCCCTTGCCGCCGCCGAGCGTATTGGCGGTTCCACCTGCGCCTCCGCCGCCCGTTCCGCCGTTGCCGGTCACGTTGCCCGTGATCGTCACGTTCACGAGAGTCATCGAGCCTTGGGACTGGGAGCCGTTCAGCAAACCGCCGCCCCGGCCTCCACCACCGGCCCATCCGGCCCGTCCACTCGACTGGAAGTTGTTGTTGGAACTGGATTGCTTTCCGCCGTATCCCGATGGACCGCCGTTGCCGCCGGCACCGGTGCCGTTGCCGTTCACGGTCGAATTGGTAACGGTCAGGATTCCAAGGTTGTAGATACCGCCGCCACCGAGTGCCTCGTCAAACGCGTTGTTGCCGTCCTTTTGTTCCTGCAGGCCGTTGTTGCCGCCGTCACCACCGTCGCCGCCCTCGCCTCCGCTGAATTCACCGGTGCTCGGGGGCGGGGCCGGGGCGGGACCGGCACCCTGATGGCCCGCGCCACCAGTGCCACCCCGGCCGGAGAAATTGTGCTTGATGGTGGTCCTGTCAATTGACAGCGAGCCAAAATTCGAATTGAAGATGCCACCACCGCTGCCGCCCCTGCCTCCTTTGCCACCGGCGCGACCGTCCGGATTGTGGCCAAGGGCATTGACTCCGGCACCGCCGTCGCCGCCGGCGCCGCCGTCGCCGGCGACGTTGTCGCTGATCTCGGAGTTCGTGATCGTGAGCGACGCGTTGTCGGCGTTGTAGATGCCGCCACCGCTTCCGCCGTAACCTGCACCGCCACCCGACTCCTCGAGGCCACCATCCCAGCCATTGCCGCCGTCACCGGTTTCGTTGTCGGTAACCACGACGTGGTCCAGGGTCAGGTTGCCCTGGTTGAGAATTCCGCCACCGTTATCGCCGGAGTACGCCGAGAACGGGCCGGTCGCGTTGATACCGGCCGAACTTCGACCGCCGGTGACCGTTAGTCCCGTCATCTTCACCGTCGCGCCACTCTTGATCTCAAGAACCCGGCGCGGAAGGTTGTTGGTCGCATCGATCTTGGTGGTCAGCGGGTCGTTGATGCTGCCGCCGATGATCTCGATGTTCGCTCCGGCCGGAACCGTGATCTGGCCGGTCGTGAAGGGCGTGTAGGTGTTCGCGGGCAGGTTGATCGGAGTCGTTCCCCCGGAGACGACGGCGCCACAACCGGTCCCGCTGTCGTTCGTCGCGGCAGCAGTGATCGCGCCCTTGAGCGTGCACGCGCCGCTTTCACCGGTCGACGTGACGGTCACTGCCGACGCCGAAGTGGCAGAACCGAAAAGCGCGAGAACCGCAACACCCAGACTCATTCCAAACTGCTTACCCCTGACCATGACCTGATATTGACACGACCAGTCGCCGTTGGCAAATGGCCAATTCCCTCAACTGTTCAGTATCTGCGCCAAAATCCGGGGTGGATCAGCGGCAGTTCGCGCCCTTGCATTTGCTCAGTTGAAGGGCTTCTTGCTCGAGTTCGGCAACCACTCCGGCCATATCCGGGTCGTTTGCGATGTTCTCGAGTTCGTTCGGGTCCTTCTTCATGTCGTACAGCTCGCGCTCTTCGAAGGACCAGTGGATGTACTTGTAACGGTCGGTCTTCACCCCGTAGAACGGGACGTCGAACGCAGTCAGGGGAGTCGTAAACTTGAACAGCGGCCGTTCCGCCTCCATCGGGATGTTCCGCTTCGGCAGCTTCTTTTGGCCCTTGGCCGCAGCCAGGAGGGAGATGCCGTCCATCAGGCGCCCGGCCTTGGCCTTCGCCGCAGCAACGACGGTCGGGGCGATGTCGATGTCGAGGCCGACCCCGGAGAGTCGCTGGTTCGCGTTGATTCCCGGTCCACTCATGAGCATCGGAATACGGAGCGCGTTCTCGTAGGGCATGAATTTCGAGGCAGCAAGGCGGTGCTCGCCCTGGAGGTAGCCGTTGTCCGAGGTGAACATCAGGATCGAGTCGTCGAGCTCGCCGCTCCGCTTCAGGCTCTTCACGATCTTCCCGACCTGGTCGTCAATCGACTTGACCGTTCCGAGGCGGCCCCGGTAGCTCTTGGTGACGGTTTCGATCTGCTCCTCGGTGAGTTCGGCGAGACCACTGACGTTGCTCGCCTTGTCCGAGACATCAGCCTCGTTGAAGGCCGGCGGCTCGGGCAGCTTCACGTTGTCGAAGGTGTGCTCGTAGCGTTTCGGCGGCCGCGGATCCGGGTCCGGCGCACCGGGCCTCAGTCCCTGGAGGTGGTTCGTGTCCTCGGCGTGCGGGCCGGGGGTTGCGTAGTAAAGGAAGAAGGGCTTCCGCGACTTGACCGAGCCCTGAACGAACTGGTTTGCCATCTTCCCGTTGACGTCCATCGTGTAGTCCCTGGAGCGCTGCCAGCCGAAGTAGTCGAAGGGGTCATATGCCTCCTGGAAAGCCGCGAACAGCTCGCCGAAAGTCGTTGGTGTGTCGGTTACGGCCATGGTGCCCAGCTCCAGGTGCGACTCGGCGTAGGTGGGGTCGCCCCAGTACTTCACCTTGCCGTTGAGGTTCATCGCGTAGTTGTAGTAGTCGTAAGTCGACTGGTCGATCAGGGCCTTCCAGCTGTCCCAGCCGCTCGGGATCTCGGTCCGGTCGAGGGTGCCGTAGTCGTTCAGGTACTTACCGACGAACCCGGTCCGGTAGCCCGCCTGATGCATCCAGGGACCGAGGCTGTTCTTCTCGTTCCGCCTGCCCGGCAGGTCGCGGAGCCGGTAGTACCCACCATCGTTTCCCTTGAAGTTGGCGAGGACCCCGTTGTTGTGGGCAAGCTGGCCGGTGAGCAGCGAGGCGCGGGCCGGTCCGCAGAGTGGATAAGGAGCGTTGTAATTGGTGAAGGTCGTACCGCCGCGTTGGATCACGCGCTGAACGTTCGGCATGTAACGGATGTCGGAGCGAACGAGGTCGTCGGCCTGGATCAGGACGATGTTCGGGCGGTTGCCGAAGTTGGAGAGGCTCTTCTTTGGTGCCGACCAGGCCTTCTCGTGGAGCCCGCCGAGCATCATCATCAGGCCGAAGAAGGCGAGCGCCAGCGTGCCGCCGACCGCCAGCTTGAAAGCAACCCTCCCAAAGGTACGACCCTCGAATCTCAAATCCCTTGCTCCTCACTCGAACTGTCCGCGAAAGGATAGTCCCAATTGAACGTGTGTCAATAGAACCCGTTCCTTCCGCGGAAGTTCCGGTGCTCAGACCAGGTCGTCGACCTGTCCCAGCGCCTGCTTGAGGCCTTCTTCCATGCCCATCTCGAGAACCGTCTCGAGGTCTTCGAGCGACTCGAACGAAGTCAGATTGCTCATCCGGGTGACATCGCCGTCGGCTTCGATGGTGATGAGCATGGTCATGTGGGGAAGACCATCGTCAATTCCACCATCGCCATCGGCAAAGGCGTCTTCGAACTTGAGCCGGCCCGGTCCGTCGATTTCCAGAAAGCGCCACGAACCCCAGTGTTTCTCGCCTTCGGGACTGGTCATGTAGTAGTGGGCGATCCCTCCTTCTTTGAATTCATGCTTCTCGAAGGTGGCCGGGTATCCGGGGGGTCCCCACCACTTCTCGAGCTTGCGCGGGTCTTCCCAGACCTGCCAGACCCGTTCGGGCGAAGCCTTGAATTCTGCGACCACGGTCATTTCGAGGTTCTCGCGGTCCGGGTTGCTGCTGATTACGGTCACGTCTGCCTTTCGTCGTTTATTTCCTGATCGAGTATCAGTTCGATCGCGTCGATCCGCTGGGTCCAGATCCGCTCGTATGAGGCGAGCAATCGGTTCGCTCGCCGGAGGGTTTCCGGGTTGTTGCGGACCATCTTCTGCCGGCCTTCGATCCGCTTCGAGATCAGTTCCGCCTTTTCCAGCACGGTCACGTGCTTCTGGATCGCGGCGAAACTGACCTCGTACTGCCGCGCGAGGCCGGAGATCGACTGCTCGCCCTGGCTGACCTTGCCCATGATGTCGCGACGGGTCCGGTCCGAAAGGGCGTGGAAGAGGAGGTCCACCTCTTCTTCGTCGAACGTCTTTTCGGGATATCCTACAACCATTTGGTTGTAATCTAACACAAAGGGATTCGGCGGCATGTTCGTGGCATGACAGCCAGGACCGCAACATCAAGAAGTTCCGCGACCTGCTCGAACGCAGCGAGAAGATTCACCCGTAGACGCTTCAGGCCCTGAGTCGCACCCGGTCCCCGAACCGCTTACTCCGAGCAACTAGGACGGCTGCTCCGATGCCGATGAGATCGATCCCCGCGTCGATAGGACTGCCGCTTCGTCCGTCCACAGAAGTCTGGTGGTATTCGTCCGAGATCGCGTAGAGGAAGGAAATAGCAGCGGCCCAGAAGATCGTCCGGGGAGTGACCGGACCGAGTGCGCGGACCCAAAGCAGGGTCAACGTGCCGAAAACGGTCATATGAGCCAGCTTTCTAAGGACGATGTCCCAGAAACCCAGACCGGTGGAAAGATCGCTCTGGGCCGAGAGGAAGTAGATCAACACCATGAGCGCGACGGGTGGAATGAATCGCATGATCGTCGGTAAACGCATAGCGGCCATCGAATCAGACCCAGGCCGACTCGACATTTCACCCCCCCTGGCGAATGGATCCGGTGTCGGGTACGAGCCGAATACAGTGACCTCTTAGACTGGGGTCCGGAACAAACTTCTTCGCCCCGAAAGGACTCCCGTGTCTGACAAGCCCGATGCCGTTGTTGGAGAGATGAACGAAGAGAGCGACGGCCGCGAAGGCGGTTGCCCGGTCGTTCATGGTCGTGCCCCCGAACCCACCGAAGGTGGCGGCAACCGGGGCTGGTGGCCGGACCGGCTCAACCTGAAGATCCTCGCCAAGAACCCCGTCGAGGCCAACCCCATGGGTGATTCCTTCGACTACGCCGCGGAGTTCGAAAGCCTCGACCTGGCCACGGTGAAGCAGGACATCGCGGAGGTTCTGAACACCTCGCAGGACTGGTGGCCCGCCGACTTCGGAAACTACGGTCCGCTGATGATCCGCATGGCCTGGCACGGCGCCGGCACCTACCGGATCAGCGACGGCCGCGGTGGCGCTGGTACCGGCCAGCAGCGGTTCGCGCCGCTTAACAGCTGGCCCGACAACGGCAACCTCGACAAAGCCCGCCGGCTACTGTGGCCGGTCAAGAGCAAGTACGGGCGCAAGCTTTCCTGGGCGGACCTGATGGTCCTCACCGGCAACGTCGCCCTGGAGCAGATGGGCTTCAAGACTTTCGGCTTTGGCGGCGGTCGCGAAGACGTCTGGGAACCCGACGAGGATGTCTATTGGGGTCCCGAGACCGAATGGCTCGACGACGATCGTTATACCGGCGACCGGGACCTGGAGAACCCGCTGGCCGCAGTCCAGATGGGTCTGATCTACGTGAACCCCGAGGGGCCGAACGGTGAACCGGACCCCCTGAAGGCTGCGGTCGACATCCGCGAGACGTTCCGCCGCATGGCGATGAATGACGAAGAGACCGTCGCGCTGATCGCCGGCGGTCACACCTTCGGCAAGACCCACGGCGCGGCTGACCCGGAGAAGTACGTCGGACCCGAGCCCGAAGCTGCCCCCCTGGAGGATCAGGGCCTCGGCTGGATCAGCTCCTACGAGAGCGGTGCCAACGGCGATGCGATCACTTCCGGACTCGAGGTCACCTGGACCTACCACCCGACTCGTTGGGACAACGAGTTCTTCCACATCCTCTTCGCTTACGAATGGGAGCTGATGAAGAGCCCCGCCGGAGCGAATCAGTGGCGGCCCAAGGACAACGGCGGTGCCGACATGGTGCCGGAGTCGAATGACGCATCCAGGCACCGCGAACCGCGGATGCTGACCACCGACCTCGCCCTGCGCTTCGACCCTGAGTACGAAAAGATCTCGCGGCGCTTCGCTGAGGATCAGGACGCACTTTCGGACGCCTTCGCCCGCGCCTGGTTCAAGCTGACCCATCGTGACATGGGCCCGATCGACCGTTACCTCGGTCCGGAAGTGCCAGATGAAGAGCTGCTCTGGCAGGACCCGGTCCCGAAGGCCACTGGAGAGCCGATTGGCGCGGAGGACATCGCCGGCCTGAAGGCCCAGATCCTGTCTTCCGACCTGACGATCTCCCAGCTGGTCTCTGCCGCCTGGGCGTCAGCCTCAACCTTCCGCGGTGGCGACAAGCGTGGCGGTGCCAACGGCGGCCGAATCCGCCTCGAGCCGCAGGTCAGCTGGCAGGTCAACGAGCCCGACAGGCTGGCGAAGGTCCTGGGCACCCTCGAAGGAATCCAGACTGAGTTCAACAGCTCGAACGTCGGCGGCAAAGAAGTCTCGATCGCCGACCTGATCGTCCTCGGCGGCAGCGCCGCGATCGAACAGGCAGCGAGGGCTGCCGGTTCTGCGGTCGAAGTCCCATTCACCCCGGGGCGAACCGACGCATCGCAGGAACAGACCGACATCGAATCCTTCGATGCGCTCGAACCGACCGCAGACGGATTCCGGAACTACCTGAAGGGCGGGCACCGCCTTCCAGCCGAGTACCTCCTGATCGACCGCGCAAACCTGCTCACCCTGACCGCACCCGAGATGACCGCGCTAATCGGAGGCCTGCGTGTCCTGGGTGCGAACTACTCGGGTTCACCGATGGGAGTTCTCACTTCCACCCCGGAAACATTGACCAACGACTACTTCGTCAACCTGCTCAGCCCGGGCACGACGTGGAAGCCGACGACCAGCAACTCCGAGGCATTCGAAGCCACCAACGGCTCCGGCGAAGCCACCTGGACCGGCACCCGGGTCGACCTCGTCTTCGGTTCGAATTCCGAGCTGCGGGCGCTGGCAGAGGTCTACGCGAGCGAAGACGCAAAAGATAAGTTCTCGGGCGACTTCGTCGCCGCCTGGGTCAAGGTAATGAACCTTGACCGTTTCGACCTGAACTGAGCCATGTCGATTGCCGGGTCGGTCGCCTTGGCCGGCCCGGAGGAACATCCTCACCCGGTCAGCAGGACGAATTGACGATGCCGCGCTGCCGGCTGACCTTCTTGCCGGTGCGCTCCACCTTCATGCGCAGAGCTCGCTTCGGCTTGCCGCTCGCCTTTCTGTAACGGACCTTGGCCTGACGGTGCTTGGCCTTCGCCCGCTTGAGCCGGGCCGTGGCCGTCTTGCAGCTGGGACTCGGGGTACCGGAAGTAGTCTCGACTCCAGGTTCCGGATTCTCCGAAATGGGTCCTTCACTCGGATCGCTGGGGTCTGAAGGATCTCCGGGGTCGGCAGGGTCACCGGGATCGCTGGGATCTGAAGGATCTCCGGGGTCCGCGGGATCGGTCGGGTCATCGGGACCGGGCGGATCGGCCGAGGTTTCACCACTTACCGTGGCGTCGCCCGGGCCGCCCGCATCGCCCAGATCACTGGGCGGCGGATCGGCCAGGAAGTGCTGGTAGACCCTCGCCGCGGGCAGCGCGATGATGTAGTAGGCGACTTCGTCGATCGAACCGCTGAACCAGGGTGCGAGTTCGCCGTAGCCGACGTAGAAGGTGGAGATTGAACTCGGGCGTTTGGTCGCTTCCGTCTTGCCGGACTCGATTCCGTCAACGTAGATGCGAATGTCAACCCCGTCCCAGGTGCCGACTACCTGCTGCCAGACACCGGGCTTGACCGGCTCCGAAGCGGTGACCGTCGTATCCATGTGGCGGAACTTGAACTGGCCGTCCTTGATGAAGATCTCACCGGCGTCGCCGTGACCGACGATCGCCTGGTCGCGGTGTTCGTAGGCCGGCCTGACCCAGGCCTCAAGTGTCGACTGGTAACGCGGCGCGTTGATCCCGTTGGCGTAGCCGTACCCACCGGAGCCGAAGAAGTCCCGGGCCTTGTCGCCGTCACCGGCGATTCCGGTCGGTCCCGAGTCCTGATCGTTTTTGTACTCGCCGTGCTTTCCGTTCGGGGAGGCGTCGACCATCGGCCCGCCGGATCCGTCACCGAGGCGGTAGTAGGCGATCGGGTTGTCGTGGCCGTAGATCGAGCTGAACGACTTGACCGTGTAGGTGTGGGGGTGGATGTATTGGTTGCCGCCTTCATCGATCGCGGTGACCACGAAGGTGTGATCGCCGATCGAGTCGGGCAGCGGGGCGCCGCTCAGGATCGGGTTGCCGTCAACGGTCGCGGTGCAGACGGCAACGTCTGAGTTACCGGGCAGATCGTCGGGATCGCTGCAGCTGAAGTTGGCGTTCGGAACCTTGCCGGGTGCGTAGAGGCCGCCGTTCTTCGGGGCGACCGGGTCGGTGAACGGACCTTCGGTATTGAGTATCGAGTTGCCGGCTTCGACCGAGGGGTTGTCCTTGGCGACGCCGATCTTTACCCGGTCCTCGAAGGCGTGCTGGCTGAGGGCACGGCGGTAGTAGGCGACCTCGTCCATGTCACCGTGGAACCAGGGTGCCACCTCGCCGTAGCCGACGTAGAAGGTCGAGGTGCCCGAAGGTGGCTTGTTGGCGGTGCTCGAGTGGGCGACCTCGACGCCGTTGACGTAAAGGCGGGTGTTCTGACCGTCCCAGGTCGCGGCGACATGGGTCCACTTGCCGGGCTCGACCGCTCCGTTTGAGTAAATCGTATCCTGGACCTGGCGGAAGGCGAGGTTGCCGCCGTGGATGAAGAGCTGTCCGCCGCCGCCGTGGCTGACGACCATCATGTCGGCGCCGTCTTTCGGCTTGACCCAGGCTTCCATGGTGTAGGCGGTGGTCGGGGCGGTGATTCCGTTGACGTAGCCGTGGCCGTCCCGGGCCGGGAAGTAACCGGCTTTGTTTTCTGCCGGATGGGCAAGTTCGCAGGCGCGAGGCGGATGCAGACGTCGCTCGCAGGAAGTGGCGCCGTTTCGGCCGAGGGCGATGCCGTTCTGGTAGATCCCGTTGTGGTTATTGCCAGAGCGGTCGATCATGTCGGCTGATCCGACCGGCTCGTCGAGGCGGTAGTAGGCGAGCGGGTCGTCGTTACCGACGAAAGCTCCGTAATCGGGCGGATCGATTACGTAGGCGATCGACTTGGTTGCGCTGTTGCCGGCCTTGTCGGTGGCGTCGACCTTGAAGCGGTGGGGGCCGAGGTCTTCGTTATTGACCGGGGTGGCGCCGCAGGTGTCGATGCCGGAGGCGACCGGGGGCGGACCGCCGGAAAGCGGATCAACGCAGTTGAAGTCACCCGCAGGCGCCTGATGGAGCAGGTAACGGCCCTTGGAGTGCGGCTGGTTGATGGTCAGCGACGGGGGCGTCGTATCCACCATCCAGGCGTATGAATCGGGCGTCGGATCCATGTTGCCGGCCTTGTCGATGGCCTTGACCTCGAGGGTGTGGTTGCCCTCCGGGGTAGTGAATGTCTTGTCGTTCGGGCAGGCGACCCAGCCAGCGCCGTCGAGGTTGCAGGCGAAGTCGAGGCCGGACGACGGTGCCGGGTCAGATGCGGTCCAGTCGAAGGTCGGCGTCGTATCGTTCGAGAACTGCGGCGGTTGAGCTGTGATCTGCGTACCGGACGGAGCCCGGGTGTCGATGAAGAAGTCCCTAGTCACCTTCGGCGACGGCGGGTCCTCTCCAAAGTGGAACACCTCGAGCAGCCAGGGCCCATCAGAAAGCTGCGGCGCGGTCCACGAGTAGGGCTGGCTGTAGGCGAGAAGGTCGTCGATCGGCGGGGTCGGGGTGCCGAGATCTATGTCCTCGATGGTCGAAGCACAGGTGTTGGGACACCAATGCTGGCCACCGTTCTTACGACGAAGATGACCCGTGACATCGGTGTAGCCGACCGTGGGATGGAAGAAGAAGTAGGGAATGCAGATACCGCTGACATCGAGTCCGAGACCCGAGCATCCAGTGTAGGTGTGGATGCCGACAAAGAAGTTGATCTCGGCATCGCCCTTGATCAAGGGTGTGTTGTCATTCGTATATTCGCCGGGCGAATCAATGTCGACCCACGC
The DNA here is from genome assembly GCA_051306195.1 of Solirubrobacterales bacterium. Classification (GTDB taxonomy): domain Bacteria; phylum Actinomycetota; class Thermoleophilia; order Solirubrobacterales; family 70-9; genus 67-14. The sequence goes on along the minus strand of JBPPMT010000090.1, from coordinate 6,130 downwards.
ATTGGCAGCGGTCGGCCAAACCGCTGCGCCGACACAGGCGAGGATCGCCACCAGCAGAAAACGGCGCAGCGAAAAGCGTGAAAATGCCCCCTCGGTCTCTCCCATGCGGCGGGACGTTACCACACACCTCGTTGTTTGTCAGGACAACAGGCTCGCTGTGCCGATCGGTCAATTGTGCGCCGGGGCGGTTGTAGGCTCTCGGTTTCGGCGTCCAACCAATGGAGACAAGATCATGAATGACTTCAACGCGCAGGTGATCGAGGAGTTCCGTGCCAACGAAGGCAAGGTCGGAGGCAATTTCGAAGGGGCACCCCTCCTCCTGCTCCACACAACCGGCGCCAAGAGCGGCGAAGCCCGCCTGCACCCGGTGATGTACCTGGCCGACGGTGACCGGTACGTGGTTTTCGCGTCGAAGGCCGGCGCTCCGACCAACCCCGACTGGTACCACAACCTCAAGGCGAATCCTCAAGCCTCAATCGAGGTCGGTGCCGACACGGTCGAGGTAATAGCAACCGAAGCGACCGGCGACGAGCGCGACGAACTGTTCGACCGGCAGGTCAGTCTCTTCTCAACCTTCGGTGATTACGCCGTCAAGACGAGCAGGACCATCCCCGTGATGGTGCTGACCCCGACAGGCTGACAGCTCGGCCATGGGCGAGGTCGCAATCAGGGTCCCCTCGGTGGACGGGTTGTTTGACGAATGGAGTGCTGCGCCGCTCGAGGAGCGCTTTCTCAACGACGATGCGAGAGAGCGGATTCTTGATGCCTGGCACAACGGCAAGATCAAGAGGAAGTCGCCCGATCAACTTCTGCTGATTCTTCCTTCCGACGCCCGCAAGGAAGGGCTGGAGCAAACGATCCTCGCCGCCTTCCGACACGACATGGAACAGACCTGCATTGACGCACGCCGTCACTGGATCCGCCGGAGCCTCTCGGCCAGGGAAACGCGCATCGGCTTTCTGGTTTTCTTTGTCGCCATGGTGATCTCGGTCCTGATCAGCGACGGTAGTGATGGAAGCAGCGTTGAAACCCTGCTCGCCCAAACCTTCGTCGTCATCGCCTGGGTCGCCCTCTGGGGTCCGGCGGGCCGGTTCATCAGGGGAGCCTCCTACCGCCTCGAACGCGGAACCTTCGCTGATCTCGCGAAGGTCCCGGTCGAGATCCGCTGGGAGTAGGAATGAAAATTCTTTACGGAGTCAACGGTGAAGGAATGGGGCACGCCACCCGTTCCGAATTGGTGATCTCGTCCCTGCTCGAGAATCATGAGGTCCGGATCAGGACTTCGGGCGCCGCCTACGGGTACCTCGACCCGATCTTCGAAAACGTGGACGAGATCTTTGGCCCCTCGTTCGCGATGGACCAGGGGGAGATCCTCCGGTGGGCATCGGTCACCGGCACACTTTCTACGGCTCGCCGTGAGCTGCCGGGCAACGTCACTGACTGGATGGCCTCGGCCGAAGAGTGGAAGCCGGATGTCGTGATCACCGACTTCGAGCCGCTCTCGGGCATCTACGCCCGCCTGACCCGCACCCCGCTGATCTGCGTCGACAACATCCACATGATCGACCGCTGCCGCCACGACCGGGCCATCACCCACCAGTCCCTCGAGGATTTTGGCCTGGCCAAAACGGTCACCCGTGCGATGGTCCCTCACGCTGGCGACTACGTGATCCCTACTTTCTTCCGACCTGAAGTAATCAAAGCGCGGACCAGTCTGGTCCCCCCGATCCTGCGCACCGCGATCCTCGAATCAGAGCCCACCCGAGGCGATCATCTGGTCGTCTACTCGGGTGGTGGAGATGAACTGATCGACACCTTGCGAGATGCTCCCATGCCGGTTCACCTCTACGGGATGCGCGACGGCGACGACGTCGGGACTACTGACGGCGCGATCACCTACCAGCCTAGATCGATTGACGGTTTTCTCGAGGATCTGGTTACCTCGGGCGGGGTGATCACCGGAGGCGGCTTCTCCTTGCTCTCCGAGGCCGTGTACCTCGGCAAGCCGGTTCTTTCGATGCCCCTGAAGGGCCAGTTTGAACAGCTGATGAACGCGTACTATCTGGAGCGGGAGGGTTATGGAACCTGCGCCACGCAGATCGACGGGGACGCCCTGCAGCGGTTCCTGGGCGGACTTGACGATTTCCACGAGAAGCTCGCCGACTACTCACAGGACGGCAACAAGGAAGCGCTTGAAGTGATTACGAGAACGGTTGAAGTAGCAGCCGACCAAAGCCGGCGTGAACGCGCCCGGGCACGACGCGAAGCGAGAAAGGCTCCACGATGAGCAGCAAAGCAGCAGGAATCGCCCTGGGGGCCGGAGCCCTCACAGCCGCCGGAGTCGCCTTCTATGGCGCTCAGGTCCCGACCGCCCAGATCTACGGCAGGACGATCTGCCGCGAACCCGAGGCCGGCAAGAAGCTCTGTCTGACTTATGACGACGGGCCGAATCCGGCCTGGACCCCGACCCTGCTCGATCTGCTGGACGAACATGACGCAAAGGCGACCTTCTTCCTGATCGGCAAGTGGTCCGAACGGGAGCCCGACCTGATCCGCGAAGTTGTCCGGAGAGGTCACGCGATCGGCAACCACACCTTCACCCACCCGACCATGCCGGCCAAGAGTGACCAACGGATCCGCGAAGAACTCGATGCCTGCCGCGAGGCAGTTGAAGCCGCCGGCGTTACTTTTTCCACCGTCGAAGGCCGGATGCTGATGCGTCCCCCCTACGGTCGGCGCCGGCCCGGAACCCTGCGGGTGCTGAAGGAGAAGGGGTACATCGGCGTCACCTGGTCAATCACTGGTTACGACTGGCGGCCCCACACCACCGCGGATGCGATTACCCACCGCTGCCTCAAGGCCGGCGAAGGGGACATCATCCTCCTGCATGACGGCTTCGACCAGGAACCAGCCTTCGACCGCCAGCGCTCGGTCGAAACGACGCAGAACCTCCTCGAGCACTATCGCCCACTTGGTTACGACTTCGTCACGGTCCCTGATCTGGTCGGCGCGGCCGGTACCTCCTCACGTTACGCCGCCTGATCGTGTTCGACGAACTGAACATCACCCTCACCGTCCTGCTCTTCCTCTGGTGCTTCGGGCTGGGGGCAATCGAGATCGAGATCGAGGGCGGCTTCGGTTGGGCCGAAAGACTGCCGACCTGGTACCTGAAGCGCGGCAAGACAGGCAAGGTCTACTCCTGGTTCATGGGGCACCGGCCCCTGACCGGCTACCACGTCTACGCGTTCACGATCCCGCTGGTGATCCTGCACCTGCCTTTCGGGATGGGGGTCGACTGGTCGCTCTCGGCCGAGCTGGCAACTATCGCCAAGTACTTCGTTCTCGCGGTCATCTGGGACTACTGCTGGTTCGTGCTCAACCCCGCCTACACCGTGAAGCGCTTCAAGAGGGGCAACGTCTGGTGGTTCGAAGTGCCGTGGATCTGGCGCTTCCCGCTCGACTACTACATGGGAATCCTGGTCTCGATCGGTCTGGTCGGCCTCGCCTCCTGGAATGCCGGAAGCGGCGAAATTCTGCAGGAGCACCTCTGGCTGATCGCCGGCCTCTTCGTACTGACCGGACTGACCGTGCTGTTCGCCCCGCTCTACCACCGCTGGTATCGCCACATGCGGAGGGCCGGGGCCGACGACCGCGACATCACGTCGAAGTACGGACCACCAGCCCCCGACGAAGTCTGGAGCGGCGGCATTCCTGACCTAACCCCACTCGAAGGCAGTACCGAAGAGTCTCACCTCACCCCTTGAAAACAAGACCCCTGGTGAGAGGGCATTGTGGCGACATTGCGGGAATGCCCGAGGCTCGCTGAGACTCGACCTCATTCGAAAAGGGTGATGTGAATTGCGCGTTCGAATGGAATTGTTCTCTGAATGAATGCTTCCACCTCCCGCGACCCGGCCCAGGGTCAAGACGGTCCCGACCCGGCTTCTGTGATCAGAAGCAGACAGTTCGTGGTGCTGCTCGTCCTCGCGTCGATCGTCGGAGTGATCGCCTCGGTCGTCGCCTGGGGCTTCCTGGAACTTGTCTACTACATCCAGACCTGGGTCTACACCGACATCCCTGAAGGACTTGGTTTCGACTCAGCCCCGATCTGGTGGTCGCTGCCGATACTCGCAGTTGCCGGCGTGATCACCGCCTTCGCGATCGAACGCCTGCCCGGCACCGGCGGCCACGAACCATCGGACGGCCTGTCGCCGGGAACCATCCCGCCGATCGAACTCCCCGGGGTCATTCTTGCCGCATTCGCGTCGATCGGCCTGGGAATGGTGCTGGGGCCCGAAGCGCCCCTGATGGCCATCGGAGGCGGCGTCGGCTTCATAACAATCCGGGCGCTCAGGAAAGACTCTCCTCCCCAGGTCGGTCAGCTGCTGGCGAGCGCCGGCGTCTTCGCGTCACTCTCGTTCCTCTTCGGGTCTCCGATCATCGCCGCGGTGATCCTGATCGAAACGGCCGGTCTGAGCCGGGAGAGAATGCCGCTGGTGGTCATTCCGGGACTCCTCGCGGCCGGGATCGGCTCACTGGTCTCGATCGGCATGGCCAGTTGGACAGGCCTCGACAGCAGCAATATCTCTCTCGGCTCGTTGCCGTTGCCGGAGTTCGGCCGGCCCGAACTGGTCGACTTTCTCTGGACCGTGCCGGTGGCCGCAGCCGTCGCCGTGGGCACTGTCCTGATCTTCGTCCTGGCTCGAAGGGTGCGTGTTCAGGTCGCGAAGAGGCGCACGCTGTTGATGCCGCTGTCCGGCCTGGTGGTGGGCGGACTCGCAATCGCGTTCGCCAAGATTTCCGGTAAGGGATTCGAGGAGGTGCTCTTCTCGGGCCAGGATTCGGTAGGTAGCCTGGTGGCCAACGCCGATTCATGGACACTCTCGGCCCTGGCGCTGCTAGTCGCCTTCAAAGGCATCGCCTACGCCGTGTCACTAGGTGGATTTCGTGGCGGACCGGTATTTCCCGCACTTTTCCTCGGCGCCGCTGCGGGCCTGATGGCAGGGCAGCTTCCGGGATTCGAGATGGCAGCTGCCGTGCCGCTGTGCATCGGCGCAGCCGTCGTCGCGGTCCTGCGACTTCCCCTCTCCGCGCTGGTCCTAGCCTCGGTCCTTGCTTCAGCAGCGGGTCCGGACGCGATGCCACTTGTGATCGTGGGTGTAGCCACTTCCTACCTGATCACCCTCTACCTGGATGGGGTCTCGTGGGTCAGACCCGCCATCGACAAGGCCGAAGCCTCCTGACCTGAAGCTTCGAGGCTGAGCCGCCTGGTCTGCACCCCAGGCGGTGGTGTGTGACTTATGCCCTCAATCCCCGCTTGTTCAGTAAGACCCCACTTTTCAACCGGCAGAGACTTGAATCGAAATTCGTAGGTCTCTTCCGCGGAAATCACACCTGCCGGAGGCTTGCTGGGAGATCGAGGCTAGAGTCCGGCGCCCGGGCCGAGGACCGCACCGGTTGCGGTGATCTTGACCAGGAGCTTTCCGCGGGTGTAGCCCTCGAGGAGCTTCGCCGGGGTGGTGCCGAAGAGAGGAGCGAACTTCTTCGCCAGGGCTTGGGCGCCGGCTTCGTCCGCATACATGATCTGGTACTTGAGGATGTCCTTGAAGCCCTTGGCGGAAATGTCGAAGCCGGAATGGGTCCAGCCGTGGAATCCAAACGGGAAGATCCCGTCCCTGGCAGCCTTGGTGAATTCGTCCATCACCCATAGCTCGGCCTGACCCCGGATGCCTGCCGGCAGGTGCCTGCCCGTCGCAGCGTCGATCACCGCATTGAAATCGACGTCGGAGATGATCGGCCGGGGCTTGCCCGTGAAGGCGGGCTTCCCGTTGATTACCAGCTTCTTGTAGCTGATCAGGACCGCGCCGGACTTGTCGACGGTTTTTTCGAGCTCCATGACAAGTTTGCCGTTCTTGCCGAGCGACACTTCGGTCTCGCCCTTCAGGGCCTTCAGGACCTTCGCCGTCTTGCCGGTGTTGTCATCGAGGACGCCCTGGAACTGCTGCCACTCCTCGTACTTCTCTTTCCACCGCTGCTTGAGGCGGGCCTGCTCGGCGGCGTCGAGACCCTTGAAGTTCTTGGGCAGTCGCGGCCGGTAGTAGGTCGTCTGGCCGATCCACTTCTCCGGTGC
>JBPPMT010000087.1:0-9913 GCA_051306195.1 Solirubrobacterales bacterium | reverse complement strand
CGCGGGAGACCGGAGCCGTCTCGCTGGGTCGCATCATCGGGTACCGGCGGCTGACCAACCTGATCGACTGACGGGGCGGCATCGGGTGTGCGCCGTCCGGAGGGGCTCGGGTAGGGTGACCGCTCCACCTTTCGGGGGTGGTGTAATCGGTAACACAGCTGGTTCTGGTCCAGTCGTTGGGGGTTCGAGTCCTCCCCCCCGAGCGGGATCGTGGCTCCCCACGACCACCACATAGGCTGCCGCCCCGGCGACAGCTGCACGCAGGCCCCCATCGTCTAGCGGCCTAGGACACCACCCTCTCAAGGTGGCGGCACGGGTTCGAATCCCGTTGGGGGTGCCACGAGCGAAGCCCCTGGTGAGGGCCCTGGAAAGGGCATCTGACCAGGGGCTTCATCGCGTCTCGGGTCGGTGTAGGCGTTCGCCTCGTGCCATCCCGTATCGGCGAGAACCAGCCCGTACCCCGCAGATTGTGCCCAATTTGTGCCCAGATTGTGCCCACCGGCGATGCGGTGCCCCGCATCGCCAAGCGACGGGCGGGAGAACCCGGACAGACCCGACGAGCCAGCTCAGCCGGGAGGGACATGCTGTGCCCCGCCGCCCTGCGGCGGCGCCTACCATCCACCTCTGGCGATTGAGGGAGGGACTGAGCGTGGTGGGCATGGGGATCTACTTGGTGCGCGATCTTGATCACGCTCGAACAAGACCCGAGGTAGCGCGCGCTCTTGCCGCCGGCCGGCCTATTCGCGTGCCGCAACACGGGGCACGACGTGGCTGATCCAGCCGCGGTCTTGTCAGGGATTGGTCTGCCGGCCTCAGGAGAGAAGCAGATCCTTCCTGACTCCGAAGGGGTCTTCGATGCCATCGCTCGCATCGGATACGAGTTCGAGCATGCCGTTGCAGACCTCGTCGACAACTCGATCGATGCGGGTGCGTCGTGGGTGATGGTGCGGTTCGTCCACGATGGCAAGGCGATCAAGAGCGTCATGGTCCTCGACGACGGCTCAGGCATGAGCGACGCAGACCTCGACCAGGCGATGACCTTCGGCGCCAGGACGGGCCGAGACGAGACTCACCTCGGCAAGTACGGGATGGGACTGAAGTCGGCGTCCTTCAGTCAGTGCCAGGTGCTGACGGTCGTTACGAAGAAAGGCAACCGCTCCGCTGGTCGCCGGTGGACTGCGCAGAAGGCCCGGGCAGGGTGGAACTGCGAAATCATCGAAAGGCAGGCGACCGCCGACTACTTGAACGCCCAGTTCAAGGACATCAAGGGCTGGGATCACGGCACGTTGGTCGAGTGGGGCAGCCTCGATGCGCTCAGCCATGCCATGCAGCCGCCGGACGTGCTCATCGCCGAGCGGTTCAAGCAACTGCGCCAACACCTCGGCCTGGTCTTCCATCGCTTCCTAGAGCGCGAGGAGATCAAGATCGTCCTGACGAATGCAAACGTTGCGACTGGTGATCGAGCGTTCGGCGAAATGGTCAGCCCACTCAACCCCTTCCCGAAGGTATCGGGAATGCGCGGCTACCCCTGCACCTTCAAGTTTGCCCTTCCGGGCGGACCCGAGATGGCCTTCGATGCCTACATCTGGCGTCGAGACGCGAAGGATGCAGGGTTCAAGCTCGGAGGCCGAGCCGCCCGGCGCCAAGGGATCTACGCCTATCGGAACGATCGGTTGATCCAGGCCGGTGGATGGAACGGAATCCGAAACGATGCGGAGGTTCACACATCGCTTGCGCGGATCCAGCTCGACCTCCCAGCGAGCTTGGACGCGGAGTTCAAGCCCACCGTGCAGAAGTCCGCGGTGAGCATGCCCGACGTTGTGCTCGCCGCTCTGCGGGAGGCCCGTTGCGGCGACAAGACCTTCGCTGAGTACCTCACAGATGCCGAGGCCGCCTATCGGGACCAGAAGCCGAGCCGGCGCGTTCGACACGGCCTCGTCCCTGTCAGTGGCATCAACAAGCCGCTGGCCAAGAAGTTCGAGCGCATCCTCGGTTCGCCTGAGGACGAGGAAGATGAGGTCACGTTCCGGTGGGCCGCCCTCCCCGCTCGAGAGTTCTTCCGCCTCAGCCCCCGGTCGCAGGAGATCATTCTGAACTCGACCTACCGGGACGCCGTGCTGCAAGGCGGTCGGGCATCAAGCGGTGATGCACCCCTCATCAAGACGCTCGTGATGTTGCTGTGCCGTGACGACCTGTCGCGCAAGCAACGTCGTCAGGACCACGCTGACCAGCTCGAAGTGTTCAACTGGCTGCTCGTGGAGGCGGTGAGGTCGCAGCAATGACTGATCGCATGTCGTGGGAGTACGTCCGAACCAGCATCGAGGACACAACGGTTCCGATCGCCCTGGCTCTCGATGGTGCGCCAGCGATGTTCATCTTCTTCGACCCTGGCACGGGCCGGCTGGGCCTGCGGATGCCCGCCGGGCTCGGAGAACTTCCCGCTTCGCTGCTGGCACGAGTGCAGGTCACGCGCCGGACGATCGATGGGCAAGAGGTGCTGGAAGTCTCGTCGACCTCGACAGCACTTCGGCCCTACCTTCACGCCTTCATGCTCGCAGTTGCCGACCGCGTGCAGCTGGAGGACTGGGATCCGGCGGGGGCAGTCACCGAGAGCCTCGACAGGTTCGAGGCTCTCCTGCAGCACATCCCGACTCTGAGCGCCGAGGCGGAGCTCGGCTTGCTCGGCGAGCTGTGGATGCTCGACCGTCTGCTCGACGCGTACGACGGGACGACCGCCGTGGATGCGTGGACCGGTCCACTGCAACAAGCGCATGATGCTCGCCTCGGAGACCAGGAGATCGAGGTGAAGGCAACCAGAAGCGAGCGTCGCTCTCACATGATCTCGAGCATGACGCAGCTGGTTCCGAGCGACGGTTGCTCGCTGCACCTCCTATCCCTTCAGTTCACCGCAGCGGGTGCCAGCGCTGGAGTGAGCCTCAGAGATCAGATCCGGCGAATCCAGGCCCGCCTGGGCCCGAGCGCTGCCCGACGGAAGCTCGATCACCTCCTCGAGAGCACCCACGGCCTCGACGACGACGAGATCGACCGCTACCGGACCCCGTACAAGTTGCGTTCGATCCCCACCCTCATCGCGGTGGACGACGCCTTCCCACGGCTCGTGCCCACGATGTTCGAGGGCTTGATCGATGCCAGCAGGGTCAGTGACTTCCGGTACCGGGTCAACGTCGAAGGCCTCGGCAACGAGGACGGGTCGGAACCCTTCTTGCAGGTACTTCCAAAGGAGCCAAGCGGTGGAACTCCCTGAGTCGCTCGAGCGGATGCTGGAAACAGCCAGGAAGGGACCGCGTCCGTTTGCGGATCTCGCTGCCCGTGCCGAGCTGATCTACGAAGAACCCTTCGTTATCACTCCGGAGGACGTGGTCGAAGCCATCGAATCCGGCGGAGAGGCAGGGCCTGCCCGCACCGTCCTCCGCAACTTCCTGGCGAAGTGGGACTTCGAGTCAGCGCCCGACTGGGGCGACTCCACCACCAGGGGCTCAATCGAGCGACGGCACCTCACCTACGAGATGCTCACCTTCGACGAGACCGCATGGCTGCAACTCGACGCGTGGATCCCACCCTTCGCACCAGAACCCCCGGTGGTGATTCAGGCGGAGGGTTGGGACCGGTGGTACTCACCGGAGCGGAAGGTCGGCCGGACGTTCTACTGGACCGCCCTGGCCGGGCATCTGGAAAGTCAGTCGGGATGGGCGCCAGCCAGCATCCTCAGCCTGGATCAGAGCAGCGACGCGGTGGTCGAAAGGCTTAGCGATCCTCTCCGGACGGAGGCGTACCAATCGAAGGGGCTCGTGGTCGGATTCGTCCAGAGCGGCAAGACAGCCAATATCACCGCCGTCGCAGCGAAAGCAGTCGACGCTGGCTACCGCCTGGTCATCGTGTTGGCGGGTTCCTTGAACCTCCTTCGCAACCAGACCCAGCGGCGACTGGACCGAGAGCTCGTCGGGCGACCGCTCCTTGAGGACGAGTACGACAACGACTCGGACCTGGAGAACTTCCTCGCCCATCCGGACCGCCCATCGGTCCTCGGCGCCTTCGACTGGGTGCGGCTGACCGGTCGCGATCGCGAGTACACGGCCCTACGAGGAGGCGCAATCGAGTCTCTGCGGTTCGTTAAGGCCAACCCGTCGCTCCCCTTCAACCATCCGGACAACCTTCACGTGGCACCCGCCAAGCTGCTGATCGTCAAGAAGCAAGCAAACGTCCTCGACCGACTTCGGAAGGACCTGGCGCGCATCGATGATGACGGCACCCTCGCGTCAGTGCCCACACTGGTCATCGATGACGAGTCGGATCAGGCGTCGGTCAACACACGACGCCCCAAGGACGACGACGAGGCAATCGAGCGCACCCGGATCAATGCGGCGATCGTCGCGCTCCTCAAGGAACTCCCGAGAGCCCAGTACGTGGGGTACACGGCGACTCCGTTCGCAAACGTCTTCGTCGACCCGAGTGACGCTGCCGACCTATTTCCGCGTGACTTCATCGTGAGCTTGCCGAGGCCCGAGGGATACCTCGGAGCGAGCGACTTCCACGACCTCGACGGTGAGCCTGATGGGGCTCAGGAAAACCCGTTCCTCTCCAACGAGCGGGCGTTCGTTCGCGAGATCGACGGCGCCGACAACGACCAGACGGCTCTTACAAGCGCCATCGACTCATTCCTCTTGGCCGGCGCCCTGAAGCTGTACCGCGCCTCGGTCGACTCCTCCCTCGCCTTCCGCCATCACACGATGATGGTCCACACCTCCCCGCGGACGGCAGATCACAAGGAGCAGCTGTCGCTCGTCGAGAAGCAGCTCATCGATGGCGGATATACGACCGGCGCTGCTGCTGCCAGGCTCGAGGAGCTGTTCGAGTCAGACTTCAAAGCCGTGGCGCTCACCAGGGCACCGGAACTACCCCTTCCCGATCGCTTCGACGATCTTCGCGAGCACCTCGGAGAAGTTCTGGCCCGCCTGCACCATGGCGGAAACCCCGTGCTGCTCGTGAACAGCACCCAGGACGCTGACCAACTTGCGTTCGACACCGAGCCCGTCTGGAAGATCATCGTAGGCGGGGCCAAACTCAGCCGAGGCTTCACGATCGAAGGCCTGACGACCACCTACTTCCGGCGCAAGTCACAGTCGGCAGACACCCTCATGCAGATGGGTCGTTGGTGTGGCTTTCGCCGGGGATACGCAGACCTGGTCCGGCTGTTCATCGGCCGGAGCGAATCCCACGGCCGCGGGGTCATCGACGTGTATGAGGCCTTCGAAGCCGTCTGTCGTGACGAGCAGGCCTTCCGCGAGGAACTGCACCGATATGCCTTGCCAGCGGATGGGCAGCCACCGATCACTCCGATGCAGATTCCGCCCCTGGTCAGCTCGCATCTTCAATGGGTGCGGCCAACCAGCCGAAACAAGATGTTCAATGCCCGAATCACCTACCGCAACTTCGGGGATCGATGGTCGGAGCACCGGCGAGTCGCACAAAAGCAGACCGAGCGCGACCGCAACGCTGGGCTGATCCGCGACCTGCTCGAGATGCACGGCGTCAGCCAGCTTGATTGGGTGATCGGTGGCCGCACTGCGACAGGCTTCGGCACCGTCGTGCCAAACGAGGCGATGGTCGACCTTCTCCGGGCATACGAGTGGGCGAACGGCGAGCCGGACCTTGCCGAAGAACTCGAGTTTCTTGCGGGCCGATACGGCGACCCGGCGATCGATGACTGGCTGGTGATGCTTCCCCAGCTGAAGGCCTCGACGGTCCCGTGGACTTGGCCCGTGGGCGGTTTCGACGCCACGGTCCACCAGCGCACCTACTACCGAGGCGAGCGGCCGCTCCTCAACGCCTTGGTCGGCAAGGAAGACCGCGCGGTTGCCGAAACGATCACCGGCAAGCGGGAGACAGGCGCGTCCGATAGGGGTGACGCGCTGAGGCTGCGCCAGAACCGTCGAGCCGTTGCGCTCGTCTATCCCATCGCCGATGAGGTCTCGCAGCCGGGCGACAAGGAACCGGTCGTCGGCCTTCAGGCCCTCTTTCCTCCCAACGGGATCGAGCGACGCATCGCTTTCGCCGTGCAGTCGCCCAGTCAGTCCGACGAGCCGGTGGTCGACCTTCCCGCGACGCCGTAGGCACGCGTGCGACCTGCCCTCACGGACCTGCCAGGTCCGTGAGGCCTTGGCGTTACGGCTCAGCGCGTGACCGCACGGCTGTCCGTGTCTGAGCGCAAAGCTGATGCATCGATCGCGGTGGCAAGGGCTGATCGATATAGGCGCCACCATGCATGGCCGCCGAGGTGGACCTGGAGCGAGTGGATTCCTGCGCCAACGAGCTGCGCGTCGGGGTCGAACCCGCCTTCTTCTGACGGAACTTCCCAGCCGGCGGAATCGCGGTCTTCGACCGCAAGCTTGAGTCCCATGTTCGGACCACGGAAGTTGACGACGATGGCGCCGGAGCCCTGTGAGATGGGTTCCTCGGGTGTGGGGTCATTGGCGGAGAGGTCCTGCACGGGTGGGTTCCCGACAGGTAGGCCACACAGCACGATGGTGGGAAGGACGTGGCTGTCGCGGTGCGAGACCAGGAGATCCAGTGATCGCGGGGCATAGCCGAACGTTCCCGGGTCGCCCGTCTGCTCACGGAACCCGCCGTCCACCTCGAGCACCAGAAGCTCGCAGTCCGATGCCGACCGAAATGCAGCAGAGCGGTGACGGGCAACCCCCGCGCTGATGGTGGCCGGCTCCTGTGGTTCGAGCTGAGCGAGGGCGGGTTCGGTGAGCCACACCAAGCCATCGACACCGACCAGCTCAGCCCCCACGAGGTCCGCGAGGTACCGGCCCACCGTGAGACGGCGCTGCTCTGCGGTCCCGTCGGTCACGATCAGCCACGGGATCGGCCTCGACTGGGCGCGACGAACTCGAGCCGTCAGCGCTGGGTGGTTACAAGTCGTTGCTTCGCTCAGGAGGCTTCCGATGTCTACGGCTGACATCGTCACTGGCTACCACCGAGCGGTGATGCCCGCTGAAGGCGCCGAGAATCGCACGCGAGGAAAGTCGGCAGCTTTTCCACGATGCCCAGCGTACCTACCTTGTTATCTTCTTCCCCATGGCAGCATCAGAAGCAAAGCCGCAGACGAACGGTGGCGAACTCGACACGGCCGATCTCTCGTTCGAAGGTGGTGGCCGAAGCCGCCAGTTCTGGGACCTCCATCGCCAATCGGTGTGCGGACATGTGGACCTCGAGGAACGGCCCCCGCCGGCGTCCGCGACCGGCCTCACGTCGTTGATGGTGTTCATCAAGGACCGCCCACGCGGGGTTGGCTACGTCGCCGATTTCGTCTACCGCTGCCCGGACGCCCTGCCGGTAAGCGTCTACGGGACGATCGTGAACACTCGCCGGGGACTCGTGATCAACGAGCTCGAGCTTTGGCGCCCAGACGACTGGGAGTATCGAGACGAGGAAGGGACCTACGTCGGCCCCGACGGCGAGTTCGAGGTCGACCCTGATGCTGTCAACGGCTTCGTCGGCATCTCTTCGGCAACGCTGCGCGAGGTCCCGGTTGGCTGGATCCTCAACACCGTCGCGGCTGAGCTGAACGATCGCAGCTGGGAGGACGGCGACCTGTTCTTGATCACTTCGCCGGGGCTGGGCGACGACGAACGTCGCCAGCGTCGCGGGGAGATGGAGCAGCTGGCGACGCTGACCCTCGATAGGTCGGCGGCGGAGGTCGACTCATCCAGTCCACCGAAGCGAGGCCGTCCACCGCTCACCGACGACCTGTTGCAAGCAGTGGCGAACGCATATCTCGATGAGGTCCCTGCGGGTCCAGGGCTGCACGCCCGACTCAGCGAACGATTCGATCGCCCCGAGTCCACGGTGCGCGATTGGGTGCTACGTGCTCGTCAGGCCGGCTACCTGAGCGCCGGCCGCTCGGGTCGGCGAGGGGCGACACCAGGTCCACGGCTACAACGTTCACGCCCGGCGAACGACTGACATCCTTCTCGAGCCGAGTCGGCGAGACGGGCCGCCGTTCGTGCAAACCCATCCCGGTTCACGTGACAGCGCATGGAAGGTTGGTGCCGATGACGCTGCTCTCCGACCAGATCGATGTCCTCGTTCCTGTGGCCGCCGGTGAGCGCGCCCGTGCATCCGCGCTCTGGCATCTGGTCGTCGGCGCCGCAGCGGACTCGGCGGCGCTGACGCCTCGTGATCGCGAAACGGTGGCATCCGTGGTTGGTGAGCTGGCGTCGTGGCTTCCGAACCGTTGGTTCGCACGACTGTGTGCGTTCGAGTCGCGTGCCGAACTCATCGATTGGATCGTCCCGGCGATGTCGGGCTCCATGCCCATGCGGAACTTCTTCGCGTTCGCGGCCTCGGCAGTCCTCGCCCATGACGCCGACGGGGCCGACCGAGCCTTCAAGGTGGTCGATGGGACTGCCGGATCTTGGTACCACGTGCAGGATCAGCTCGAGCTGGCCGCGCAGGCACAGCGCTCCGGGGCGACGGTCTCCTTCGAACCCGCCAACGGCCCGACCCGAAGCGCTGACCTTGCAGTCAGGGTCCCCGGCTTGTCGACAGCCCAGATGCTCGTCGAAGTCACGACCATGACGAAGTCCAAGCGGCAGCGGGCCGCCGATGACTGGTCGAGCATGGTCTCGGCGACGCTCCAGCCGCTCGTTCTCGGAAGCCACCTGAAGGTTGCCGCCCGTGCGATCGAGCCGTTTCGCGGCCCGTACCTCAGCGAGTGGATCTCGCGAATCTGCGACGAGGCCGCCGCAGTCGGGCGCGAGCCTGTGACGATCTCTTCGGTGTGTGGACGCGGGACGGCAACGATCACGAACCTGTCGACGGGCCCAGCCGAGCAGCTCTCAGTCGGCTGCGACCGAGAGCCTGAGGACGAGTTCGAGCGAATGCGCACCCGGCTCGCGAGGAAGGTGACGCAAGCGAGCGACGGTCAGCCGACCTGGATCCACTTCTCCCACTTCGGTGGCCTGTTCTTCAACACCGAGTTTGCGAGAGCACCCCTCGCATTGCAGGCCCAGACGCTGCGCGCGGCCTTTCATGATGAACTTGATGCACCAGGTGTGGCCGGGCTCGTGGTCGCGACACGCACGCGCCTCCGGGTAGCTGACGGACGCGCCTGGGTTGACAGCCGCACGCGCGCCGTTCGCGTCACCGACGATCACGTGACCCACGTCGCGTTGATCGTCGCCTCTCCTTCGACCGATCCCGCGGAAGCCGATTGGTGGGCAAACCTCTACCGCCGCTCGGTTCCCGGTTGGCTCGAATGGGCTGCTGCGGAGACGGGCATTCGACTGCCTGAGCAAACGGACCTGACGCTCGGGTAGAGGCCAGGGAAGGCGGCTCAGGAGGTCTTGGCCGCCGAGCGCCGTCATGCGCTGCAACTACAACCTTCCTAGAGCCAGATGGGTAGCGGCCGTACAGTCGCAGCCATGTCCGTTTCCGGTTCCGTCGACCTTCGAGCACTTGTTTCGGACCTCGCCGATCTCAAGAAGCCCGGCCGGACCGAGGCCGATGTGCAATCGGGCATCAAGGTCTTGCTTCTGGCGGCGCCGCTCAACCTGGCCGAGAGCGACCTCGACGACCAGGCCGTGCTCCTCGAAGCCCAAGCGGGCAATGGGCGCCGCATCGATGTGGAGATCGGCTCGACGGTCATCGAGGTGAAGAAGAACCTGGCTGTGGGCAACGTCCTCGAGGATGCTGTCGTCCAGCTCGCCGGCTACGTCGCGCACCGTGCACAGACCGTCGCTCAGCGGTACGTGGGACACGGTCATGTGCAAAGTAGCGGCGGGATCCCGAGCAGATCGAGCGTGATGGTGGGTTCTCTGGCGAGTTGACGGGTGGCAGCTGCGATGTTGACCGTGCGGTAGGTCGCGTGGCGGATGATGCCGATCGC
>JBPPMT010000046.1:0-9754 GCA_051306195.1 Solirubrobacterales bacterium | reverse complement strand
GCGTCATCCTGGGCGGCTTTGGCGGCGAGACGACTGCGGCGGCTGGGGGCAGCGAGGACCGGCCGGTCAAGCGCGGCTCGGCCGACGACGCGGCCTTCATCATGAAGAACGCGCAGAAGGTCATCATCGTCCCCGGCTACGGCATGGCGGTGAGCCAGGCGCAGCATACGCTGCGCGAGATGGGCGACCTGCTCAAGGCCGAAGGCGTGCGGGTCAAATATGCCATCCACCCGGTCGCCGGCCGCATGCCGGGCCACATGAACGTGCTGCTCGCCGAAGCCGACGTGCCGTACGAGAAGCTGCGCGAGATGGACGACATCAACCCCGAACTGCCGCAGACCGACGTCTGCGTCGTGATCGGCGCCAACGATGTCACCAACCCGGCCGCCAAGACGGACGAGTCCAGCCCGATTTACGGCATGCCGATCATCGAAGTCGGAGAGGCCCAGCAGTGCCTGGTCCTCAAGCGCTCAATGAGCCCCGGATTCGCAGGAATCGACAACGACCTCTTCTACGACCCGAAGACGTCGATGGTGTTCGGTGACGCAAAGGCAATCGTCAGCGACATAGTCTCAGAGCTCGGCACCCTCTAAGTCGCGAGGTGCCTGCGTTATTGGTGCGGACTGCGCGGTTATCGCAGGCACCTCGCCTGGTGCTCCTGGTAAGACCGGTTGCCACATGGCTAATCTGCTTCGGGTGTCCCTGTTCCCATTTGATTCGAGCCAGATCATCCTTGGTGACAACCTGGCCGAGATTGCCGGGCTGCCGGATGGCTCGTTCCAGCTGATTTACATCGACCCGCCGTTCAATACGGGTCGGGACCAGGTCCGGACGAACATGCGGACGGTTGCCGATGAAGACGGCGACCGGACCGGCTTCGAGGGCCGGCGGTACCGGACCGAAATGCTGGAGAAGTCGTCCTACCGGGACAGCTTCGATGACTTCCTCGGATTCATCGCCCCGCGGCTCGAGGAGGCTCATCGCCTGCTGAACGACACCGGCACGCTCTACTTCCACATTGACTACCGCGAAGCCCACTATGCCAAGCTCCTGCTGGACGAGATCTTCGGGCGTGAGAACTTCCTCAACGAGATCATCTGGGCTTACGACTACGGGGCCAGGTCAAAGAAACGCTGGCCTGCCAAGCACGACACGATCCTGGTCTACGTCAAGGATCAGGCGAAGTACTTCTTCGACTCCGAGGAGGTAGATCGTGAGCCGTACATGGCGCCGGGGCTGGTCACCCCCGAGAAGGTAGCCAAAGGCAAGCTGCCGACCGACGTCTGGTGGCACACGATCGTCCCGACCAACGGGTCCGAGAAGACCGGATACCCGAGCCAGAAGCCCGAGGGTGTGGTCCGCCGGATCGTCCAGGCCTCAACAGCGCCCGGTGACTGGTGCCTCGACTTTTTCTGCGGCAGCGGGACGCTTGGCGCGGTGGCCGCGGGGCTCGGCCGGAACTACGTATTGATCGATTCCAATCCGGAAGCGATCGAGATCAGCCGCAAGCGCCTCGGTGCCTGAGCGGGGTCAGTCCTTCTTCTCGTACTCGCGCCGTGTGTTGTGCCGGTGGCGCCGGAGGATCGGACCGGTGTAGCCGATGATCGCCCCGATCAGGGCGGTGATCAGCAGCAGCACGATCAGCGGGGTGCTGGTCGAGATGAACAGCAGGTTGAAATCGACCTTCTGCGAGTTCTGAGCGACGATCACCAGCAGCAGGACAACGGCGATGCCGAGTCCCCAGAGCTTCCACTGGATCTCGCCTCTCTGGCTTTGGGGGTCCTTGTCCCGGCGCAGGTTCGGTTTGGTCGGATCAGCCACGTCTTGACCCTACCGTCCGGAAGAGACATGGAACATTGAAACATCGGTGATTGCCGACGGCTTAGCTTCGACTCAACATGAGCCTGAAGCGGGCAACAAAAGACGCGGGGCAATCCACGGTCGAATGGGTTGGCATCGTCCTGCTGGTCAGCCTGCTCATGACCGGCCTGGCGGCAGCCGGCGTGACGGCATCGCCTCTCGGCCTCCTCCATTCGATCTCGCGACAGATGCTCTGCGCGGTTTCACTCTCGAGCGCCTGCGATCGCGAGCCTCCACTGGCGCTGGCGTATGGCGAAACCGCGGCCGACCTGGTTCGAGCCAATACACCCGACCTCTTCTACGGCAAAGACATGATCGGCCTGCCGGTCGATTACCGGACCTGCCGCTCCGCGTACTGCGCCGAGGCCGACCAAGGCGGGGAGATCCGGGAGTCCTGGGCCGGCGAGCCGGTGACTCTGTTCACGCGGGTGCTCGACTGCCGCGCGGACACCGTCCGGCGGGATCCGGTCGCCGACTGCGAAGGGGCGAAGGATGATTCTCTCTATGTGCAGTACTGGGCGTATTACCCCGAGAGCGCCTCGCTTCGCGGACTGCCCGTCGCAGAAGATGAGGGATACCACCGTCACGACTGGGAATCGGTGCAGGTCAGGATCGAGCCCGACGGAGAGGTCAGTCAGCGCGCGTCGTCGCACGCCGGTCACAACCACGACCGGTCGTTCGTCAACTGGGGGTCCGACTTGGGCTGGGGTTTCCTTTCCGGTGCGGCCGAGAAGGTGGGCCTCCGGGGGCCCGGCGGCTGGGGCGAGCGGACCGGGAGGTACCTGATTGCCGGCGGGAGCCACGCTGGCAACGTCGGTGGTGACGACCCCGGCGACTACCCGGGCCACACCCCGGCCCGATTCATCCACTTGGTGCCGATCGAGAAGATCCGGACGGATCCGATCGCCCGCCCGGCCCACTTCGACCCGATCACACCACCCTGGGAGAAGGATCTATGGACCGACCCGGAAGCCGAAGGGACCGGCTGACGATCTCAGCAGAGTTCCTCGACCTTTTCATTGGCCTTCTTTAGCGAACCCTGGGCTTTCCTGATGGCCTTTGCCTTGGCCTTTTTGGCTTTTCTGGTCTGGGCTTTCCTGGCCTTGGCCTTTTTCAGCTTGGCCTTTGCGTTTGTTGCAGCTTCGCCCGCCGCGACGCACTCGTCGCTCGGCCCAGTCGGCTCGCCCACCTTGAACTTCCGAACGTCAGGTGTCGAGTCGTCCGGGCCATCGGGGTCGATGGCCCGGACACCGAAGGCGTGGTTGCCTCGCTCCAGATCTGACATCGTCACGGGCGACGAACAGGGGTGGGGGTTCCTCAATTCGTAGGTGCATTCGAACGTCGCCCCCGGGACGTCCGAAGTAAAGGTGAAGGTTGCGGCGTCGACCGTAATCAGCTCGCCGTCTTCCGGGCCTGAGGTAATGGTCGTTTCGATAGCCGAAGCGTTAGCCGGACCGATGAGTGCAAGCGCCGCCAGAACCAATGCTGCCAGCAATCCGATGCGAGCACCGTTCCCCTTGACGCGGAGCGAATACCTCATGTACTTCCCCATTTTCCTTTTGGCACCGGCCATCGCCGGTCCCTTCGCCTTTCGGATTTCCCGAATGTAACCGGCGGTGCGCGAAATTGCAAGCGATCAGGGGGCGAGCGCGGTGATCAGTGCCGATATGTTGTCCGGGGTCGTGATCGGGGTGATTATCGGCAGGGTGATTCCGCCCTCGACGTATGCATCGAGGCGCTCCCGGATGTGCTCGGGCGAGCCGACCAGGAAGGTGTCTTCGATCAGGTCCCAGGGGGCTGCGGCTGCGGCGCCCTGACGATCCTTGGCCTCCCAGGCGTCGCACATCGGCTGGATCTCGTCGCCGTAGCCGAGCCAGCGGAAGAAGTTGGCGTAGACCGGAACCGTGACGTAGGAGGAGAACATGAACCGGGCAATCGGTTCGACCTGTTCCCTCTCGCCGGCGATGCAGAAGAAGCGACAGAGGAGCTCAAAATCGTCGGCGGCATCCCTGGTCTGGTCGGTCACCTGGGGAAGCCCGGCCAGCGGGAGGAAGTTGCTGAAGGCTCCATCGGCTTTCTCCACCGCGAGCCGCAGCATCTTTCCGCGGAGCGCGGCCAGTACGATCGGTGTCGGGTGGACAGGGGCAGTCTCCAGCTTGAAGCCGGTGTCGGTTCGTTCCCCGGCCAGCGCGACCCTCAGGAAGTCAACGGTCTGCTCGACCTTGCTCAGGGGCTTCTCGAAGGGGATCTGGTTCCAGCCGGCGACCATGCGGTCGGAGGAGGCGCCAACGCCGAGGACGAAGCGCCCGCTCGAGGCGTCGGTGAGTGCTGCTGCCTGCTGGGCGAGCAGGGCAGGCCCCCGCTGAAAGACACCGACGATGCCGGTGCCCAGCCGGACCTTTTCGGTCCAGGCGGCGCTCAGCGCGAGCGGCGTGAAACCGTCCGGTCCTCCGGTCTCACCGGTCCACAGGTCGGTATACCCTTCGGCCTCGGCTTGCTCCACGAACGGCCGGTGGTCGGCCAACGGAGTCATTGGCAGAGGCAGCGTCAATCCCCATCTCTTGGCAGTCACCCCCGCAGCCTATCCGTACTCAGGCCGGTAACGGCATGGCTCGACCGGGCCTTATAGCCTTGGCCCCATGAGCGTGATCTCCCATGATGTCCGATCCGGAACGAAGCCCGACCGCAATCTTGCCCTTGAGCTGGTTCGTGTCACTGAATCGGCCGCACTCGCGGCGGCCAGATGGGTCGGAAGGGGAGACAAGCTGGCAGCCGATGGCGCTGCGGTTGACGCGATGCGCCTCCTGCTCGACACGGTCCCGATGGACGGCATCGTGGTGATCGGTGAAGGCGAGAAGGACGAAGCCCCGATGCTTTACAACGGCGAGAAGATCGGCGACGGCAGCCCGCCGGTGGTCGACATCGCGGTCGACCCGCTCGAAGGAACGACCCTCACCGCCCGCGGTTTTGGCGGCGCTCTCGCGGTAATCGCACTTTCCGAGCGCGGATCGATGTTCGATCCCGGACCCTGCGTCTACATGGAAAAGATGGCCGCAGCCTCCGAGTTCAAGGACCTCCTGACCTTTGATGAACCGATCGGTGAAGTCATCCGGAAGATCGGCGAGCGGAAAGGCGGTGGTCCGGAAGACGTGACCCTCACCGTGCTCGATCGTGAACGCCACATGGACACCGTCAAGGAGATACGTGAAGCCGGCGCGACCATCCGTTTCATCACCGACGGTGATGTCCAGGCGGCTCTTCTTGCCGTCTCCGACGACACTGGCATCGACCTTCTCTGGGGCATCGGCGGCACGCCGGAGGGTGTCCTCGCGGCTTCGGCCATCAAGTGCCTCGGTGGCGAGATCATTGGCAGGCTGTGGCCGCGGAACGAAGAGGAGCGCAGCGCCGCCCTCGAAGCCGGCTACGACCTCGACAAGGTCCTGACTTCCAACGACCTGGTTGACGGCGACGACGTTTTCTTCGCCGCCACTGGTGTGACCGACGGCGACCTGCTCGACGGCGTTCGCCGCAGCAAGGGCTTCGCGACGACCGAGTCCCTGGTCATGCGTTCCCGCTCCGGCACCGTCCGCAAGGTCGGTGCCCGCCACGATCGCGCCAAGCTGCGCGAAGTAACCGGTGGTCTTTACGGCTGAGGAATGGTCGCCCAGCGATTCATATCCGCCTTCACCAACGCCGACTTCGGGGCGATGCGCGAATGTCTCGCTCCGGGGCTGGTCGCATGGGTGACCGACTCCGCCGGGCAGATGATGCGCCTCGAGGGGCGGGACGAGTACCTCTCGCGGATCGAACAGATGGACCTTCCTGCCAACGACTTTTCGGTGGAGTTGACCCAGGCGCCGGTCCAGGTGGACGCCGACCTGGAACTCCTGATGGTCGAGGTCCACGCCGAACGGGATGGTCGCACCCTTCACAATTTCGCCGCCCATCTGCTCAGGGTCGACGACGGGCAGATCAACGAGTGGTGGATGGCAGATGCGAAGCCATCCGAAAGCGATACCTACTGGGCGTCATGAGGCATTGCCTGATCGGTGGGCATTACGCCTGAGCGGCTGCTCATAGCCGGTGCTACCGGGTACGTGGGACGCAAACTTGCGCTGCGGCTTGTCGAAGAAGGGTGTGAGGTCAGGTGCCTGGCGCGCAACCCCGGAAAAGCGAAAGATCTCGAGAGCGCAGGTTGCGAGGTCGTCAGGGCTGACGTGCTCGACCCCGAATCCCTCGATGCGGCGATGGCGGGAGTCGACATCGCCTACTACCTCGTCCACTCGATGGGGCGTGGGGCGAAAGAAGATTTCCAGGAGACCGATCACCGCGCCGCAACCAACTTCGCCGGGGCAGCGAAGGGTGCCGGCGTCGAGCGCATCATCTATCTCGGTGGTCTCGGCGAAGGCAAGTCGAAACACCTGCGCTCCCGACAGGAGACCGCCGATGCACTCGCCTCGACCGGAATTCCTCAGACCTACCTGCGGGCTGCCGTGGTGCTCGGCGGCGGCAGCGAATCCTTCCGCACCGTCTACTACCTGGTGAAACGCCTGCCGCTGATGGTCACGCCGCGCTGGACCGAAACCCGCACCCAGCCGATCGCCGTCAACGATGTCGTCTCCTACCTGGCGGCCTCCCGTGAACTGGGGGAGGAAGGCAACAACGACGACTTCGTGATCGAACTGGGCGGCCCGGACATCACCACCTACGGCGGCATGATGGACAAGATGGCCGAGGCCATGGACCGCCGCCCGCCCAAACGGGTTGCGGTGCCTTTCCTGACCCCGGGACTCTCTTCGCTCTGGATCGGTCTCGTCACCCCCGTCGACACCGGGGTCGCGCGGCCATTGGTTGAGGGCCTGACTACCGAGACGGTGGTTGAGGACCCATCAGGCATGGAGCTCTTCGGCATCCAGACGACCGGACTCGACGAAGCGATGGCCACCGCGGTCGAAGAGATGGAAGCCGGCTAGCTACTCCGTGGTTCGGTGTCCGGGTCTTCGCCCTGCCTCAGCACCTCGTCGGGCAAGCCCTCCAGGGAGCGCAGGAACCCCTTGGTCACCCAGATGTGGGTACGGAGCTGGGTCTGGGAGTAGATCCAGGTTCCGAGCCGGGCGAACCAGCCAGTCCCGCGGATCCACGGATAGAAGTTTGATACTTCGGAAGTGACCTCGAGCCGCTGGCGTCCGGGCCGGTCTTCGCATTCCCCTGAATGGCGGACGGCGATCCGCAGGAAACCTTTGCCACGTCCGGTCGGCGCGACCAGCAGCCCTTTCTCGATCGGCCAGGTGACCGAAGCCTCATCGGTGCCGGTGTGGAACTCGGGTGAGCGGAACCGCAGCAGGGGAATGCGGCTGGAAACGAGGACCACGGTCTGGGAGTCGGGCCGGTACGAGACCCGGATCAGGCCGAGTGACCGCTTGCGCACGAACCGCCAGTAGGACCGGGCTAGGAGTTCGAGGGTGGAGGGCGTCCAGATCTGCTCGAAGATCTGCTCGTCAACCGTGATCAGGGCAGTCTGGGTGCACTTCAGCGCGCCGGTGGTCGCCAGTCCGTGGCGGACCGGATCAGGCAGCAGCTCGATTTCGACGCTCACCTACGCCTGCGGCGGGAGTCGATGGGGATCACGTCGGTGCTGTCCGGATCCGTGTCTTCGGGTACTTCGTCTGCCCGGGGGCTGGTCAGCGAGCGATAAGGCTCGGCACTCGGGCGAGCCTCAACCCCGGTGTCTTCTTCACGGGCCATCGCCATCGCCAGGAGGGAAGCGCGACTGACGATTCCGTACGGAAGCTGGCCGAGGTCGTGGTACTCGTGTCGCAGGGAATTGATCACCGCGCCGGCGAGCAGGGTCAGGGCGACGATGTAAAACCAGAGCAGGGCGATCAAGATGAAACCGATGGTCGAGCCGAAGCTCGAGAGGGTGGAGATGTTGGTCAGGTAGAGGGGGAAGAGCCAGTTGGCGAGACCGGCGACCAGGGTTGCGAAGATCGCGCCGGGCCAGACTGCCTTCCAGGACATGTGACCCTTCGGCACCGCCCAGTAGATCATCGCGCAGACGCTGAAATTCAGGACCAGGGTGACGCCGATCAGGATCGCGCTGTCCAGCGACTTGACTTCGTTCAGGCCGAACGGGAGTCGCTGGGTGGAATCGATCAGAGCACCTTCTGCCGCCGGCAGTACGACGCTGCCGAGGATGAATAGCGCCACAACTACCAGCATCGCCAGCGAGAACCGTTTCTGCTCCCACCAGCCGCGACATTGGACGTGGTAGATCCGGCAGAAAGCAGTGTCCATGGCACCCCAGAAGGAAGCGCCGATCCAGATCGAACCGAGGGCGGCGACCACGCCGATCGTCGCCGAGTTCGAGCGTACGCTGGAGAGCACGTTGTCGAGCGTGTTCTGCTCGGCGTCCGGGAAAAGGCGCTGTAGATCGGAAATCACGCCGGCTTCGACCCCATCGATCCGCAGGATCTGGCTGAAGATGAAGAGTACGAGGAAAGCGAACGGAAAGATCGCCAGCATCAGGTTGTAAGCGACCATCGCCGAAAGTCCAGTCACGTTCTCGCGGTATGCCCTCGTCCAGAACGCCTGCAGCCAGTGGAGGTGCTTCCACTGTTCGTTCAGCGGAATCTCGCCTTCGACCGGCGACGAATCGCGGTTCTCATCACAGTCACCGCAACTCATGGTCTATGTCGACGTTTCAGATAGTGCGGCACGGGCTAGTCACAATGCAGATGTTAAGTGAGGCTTGACTTTACTTAGTGAAGCGGCTAGTATCCGAACACTCGTTTGACCACTTACCTAGCGCAACGGTCTCTCGCCGCTGTTGGAACAAAAATCAGGAGCGAAATGCGGATTTTGACGAGTGATTCGCGTTTGTGCGTTCATCGCCTTCCCTCAAGGCCGAAGGAACCGAAAAATCGCTTGCGCCAGGGTAATCAGATAGGGACAGAATGCTAGTAGCAGAACTCCAGGAATTAGAAGAAGTAAAGACTCTCATCAATCGAGGCCAACAGCTTGGCGTGCTCACCTTCGGTGACGTCGGTACCGCCATCAAGGAAGTCGACCTCGATGAATCAGACATCGAGGATCTGTACGGGCATATCGAGAAGCAGGGCATCGAGCTGGTCGAGGACGTCGACCCCGCTCAGAAGGCAACAGCAGACGCAGAGCGCTCAGACGGACGACGTGGTCGCCGCCGTAAGAAGGAAGCTCTTGACCTGAAGCCGGACATGACGACCGATTCCCTGCAGCTCTTCCTCAAGGACATCGGCAAGGTTCGCCTGCTGACCGCCCAGGAAGAAGTCGATCTCGCCAAGCGCATCGAGCGCGGTGACCTCGACGCGAAGCAGAAGATGGTCGAGTCGAACCTCCGTCTCGTCGTATCGATCGCCAAGAACTACCGGAACCAGGGCCTGCCGTTCCTCGATCTCATCCAGGAAGGCACCCTCGGACTGGTCCGTGCGGCCGAGAAGTTCGATTACCGCAAAGGATTCAAGTTCTCGACCTACGCGACCTGGTGGATTCGCCAGGCCATCGCCAGGGCACTCGCCGACAAGGCCCGCACCATCCGTATCCCGGTCCACGTCGTCGAAAAGCTGAACAAGATCGGCCGGGCCGAGCGCAAGCTCGTGACCGAGCTCGGTCGTGAGCCGACCCCGGAGGAGATCGCCGAAGTGACCGGCATCGACCCGGAAGAGGTCGACTCGATCAAGCGTTCGGCACAGTCGCCCGTTTCTCTCGAGAAGCCGGTCGGTGACGAAGAGGAATCCGAGTTCGGGCAGTTCATCGCCGACGAGAAGGCCGAGTCGCCTTTCGATCGCGCGGCGGACCTCCTGACCAAGGAAGCCCTCAAGGAATCGCTGGAGAACCTCTCCTACCGTGAGCGCCGCGT
>JBPPMT010000022.1:0-3092 GCA_051306195.1 Solirubrobacterales bacterium | reverse complement strand
GGCCGCTACAAGCTCAACGCCCGCCTGAATCAGGAGGCGGACCTCGAGACGCGGACGCTCACGAAGGACGACATCATCGCCCTCATCAAGGAGCTCGTGACGCTGCCCAAGCACCTGGGCATGCCGGAGCATCCCGAAGAGGAGATCAAGGACTACGCGGCCGAGGCCGTTTCCTACCCGCGCGAGGGCGTGCAGGATCACCTCGACGAGTACGAGCACTTCGGCAACCGCCGTCTTCGTACGGTCGGAGAACTGATCCAGGAAGCCTTCCGGATCGGTCTCTACCGCATGGAGCGTGTCGTGCGCGAGCGCCTCACCACCGAGGACTCGGACGCGATCACCCCGCAGACCATCATCAACATCAGGCCCGTGGTTGCGGCGCTGAAGGAGTTCTTCGGTTCTTCGCAGCTGTCGCAGTTCATGGACCAGAACAACTCACTGGCAGGACTCACCCATCGCCGCCGGCTCTCGGCCCTCGGCGCGGGTGGACTCACCCGTGAGCGCGCACCGATCGAGGTCCGCGACGTTCACCCCACCCATTACGGACGCATGTGCCCGATCGAGACCCCGGAAGGCCCGAACATCGGCCTGATCGGATCGCTCTCTTCGTACGCCCAGATCTCCGAGCACGGATTCGTCACGACTCCGTACCGCGTGGTCACCAAGGGCAAGGTCACCGACGAGATCGTTCATCTCGACGCGACTCAGGAAGAAGACAAGATCATCGCCCAGGCGACGGTCGAGATGGAAGGCAACACCAAGAAGATCGCCGGACCCACGGTGTTCTGTCGTGGTGGCGACGGTGAGTGGCTGAACGCCAGTCCCGAAGAGATCAACCTGATGGACGTCTCGCCGACGCAGATCTGGTCGGTTGCGACCGCCCTGATCCCGTTCCTCGAGCACGACGACGCCAACCGCGCACTGATGGGCTCGAACATGCAGCGTCAGGCCGTTCCGCTGATGCGTCCTGATCCGCCGCTGATCGGTACCGGCATGGAGCGTCGTGCCGCGGTCGACACCGGCGACGTGATCCTGGCCGAGCACAATGGCGAGATCACCTACGTCGATGCCGAGTTCATCGAACTCAAGCACGGCTCGGAGACCACCAAGTACCCGCTGTTCAAGTTCATGCGCTCGAATCAGGGAACCCTGATTCACCAGCGTCCGATCGTGACCAGTGGTGACAAGGTCAAGAAGGGTGACGTTCTGGCTGACGGTTCTTCCACCGGTGGCGGCGAAGTCGCCCTCGGCAAGAACTGCATGGTCGCCTTCATGTCCTGGGAGGGTTACAACTTCGAGGACGCGATCATTCTGTCCGAGCGCCTGGTCAAGGAAGACGAACTCACCTCGATTCACATCGAGGAATACGAAATCGACGCCCGTAACACCAAGCTCGGCGACGAAGAGATCACCCGCGACATCCCGAACCGCTCCGAAGAGAGCCTGCGCAACCTCGACGAACGCGGAGTCATCCGCGTCGGCGCCGAAGTCGTGGCCAGCGACCTCCTGGTCGGCAAGGTCACGCCGAAGGGCGAGACCGAGCTCACCGCTGAAGAGAAGCTGATTCGCGCGATCTTCAAGGAGAAGGCCCGCGAAGTCCGCGATACCTCGCTCAAGGTGCCGCACGGCGAAGGTGGAGTCGTCATCGACGTCCAGACCTTCAGCCGCGACGACGGCGACGATCTGGCCCCCGGGGTCAACGATCTGGTCCGCGTCTACGTGGCGACCAAGCGCAAGATCTCGGAGGGCGACAAGCTCGCCGGACGCCACGGCAACAAGGGTGTCATCTCCAAGATCGTTCCGGAAGAGGACATGCCCCACCTCGCCGACGGTACTCCCGTCGACGTCATCCTCAACCCGCTCGGCGTTCCGTCGCGTATGAACATCGGCCAGATCCTGGAGACCCACCTCGGGTGGGTCGCCGGCAATGGCTGGTACGACGACGGCACCGAGTCCTACAAGAACCGGGAGAAGACGCGTGACCGCGTCTACGTATCGACCCCCGTGTTCGACGGCGCGTCCGTCGAAGACGTCGATACGGCTCTGGTCAAGTGGGCCGAGGAACATGGAGAGGCCCGTGGAATCGACATGGGTGTCGATATGAACGAGATCCCCGGCGCCCGCGCATCCGGCACCCAGCAGCTCTATAACGGCCGCACTGGTGAGCCGTACGAGGGCAAGGTGACCGTGGGTTACATGTACATCCTCAAGCTGCATCACCTGGTCGACGACAAGATTCACGCCCGTTCGACCGGCCCGTACAGCCTCGTCACCCAGCAGCCGCTCGGTGGTAAGGCCCAGTTCGGTGGGCAGCGCTTCGGCGAGATGGAGGTCTGGGCGCTGGAGGCTTATGGCGCCGCCTACACCCTGCAGGAGATGCTCACCGTCAAGTCGGATGACACCGTCGGCCGGGTCAAGGCCTACGAGGCGATCGTCAAGGGGGAGAACATCCCCGAACCGTCGATCCCCGAGTCATTCAAGGTGCTGCTCAAGGAGATGCAGGCGCTTTCGCTCGATGCGAACGTCGTCTCCGAAGAGGGTGTCGGCGAACTCGCCGAGGAAGAGGACGACCTGCTTCAGGCCGCCCAGGACCTCGGCATGGACCTCACTGAGGTCCGCGCGGATGGTGCCAATGGTGCTGTCGATGAAAAGGTCGAAGCGGAGGCTGATGCCACCGCCGATGCCTCTGGCGACACCAAGGAAGCAGGTGTAGAGAATGAGTAACGTAATTGACATCAACAACTTCGACGCGATCGAGATCGGTCTCGCTTCGTCGAAGAAGGTCCGGTCCTGGAGCTGGGGCGAAGTCCTCAAGCCCGAGACCATCAACTACCGGACCCTGAAGCCGGAAAAAGACGGCCTCTTCTGCGAGCGCATCTTCGGTCCGACCAAGGACTGGGAGTGCTACTGCGGCAAGTACAAGCGGATTCGTCACGCGGGTACGGTCTGCGACAAGTGCGGTGTCGAGGTAACCCGGGCGAAGGTACGGCGCGAGCGGATGGGTCACATTGAGCTCGCGGCGCCGGTCGCGCATATCTGGTATGTGAAGGGAACCCCGAGTCGCCTCGGCCTGCTTCTCGATATCACGCCGC
>JBPPMT010000010.1:0-16392 GCA_051306195.1 Solirubrobacterales bacterium | reverse complement strand
GCCTTAGCCCTGCCTCGACGCTTCTTCCAGCCGCCTTCGTCGTCCCGGACCAACCATGCCGGCCCGATGCGTCTCTTGACCTGGCGTCCGTTCGCCCGCCACTTGGCTTCGTAGTACGGCTGTCCTCGGTGCTCCCTGACTACGAGCGATCCGGTGGGTAGGTTGTCCCTTGTCATGTGCCGATGTCCTTCGGTAGTGACCATGCCCCCGGCTCTTAGACCAGCGCGGGGGCTCTTACTTGGTCAGCCTACACCGTGGGTACCGCCGTGGGTACCAGACCAGCCAAAACGAGTAGGGATCTAATGGGGACTAATAGAGCCAGATCACGCTCGACAGTGCCAACTAGAAGTAGACCCTACGGCCTTCTAAGCCGGATGTCGCAGGTTCGAATCCTGCCGGGGGTACTCAAGCCAGTACGGTCCCCGGATGAAACTCGCAGTCCTGATCGTCCCCCTCGCGATCCTTGTTGTCGGTGCGGTGATCCTTGCCAACAAGGGAACGAGCGTCGAGATCTTCCCGGCAGAGGCTGCGGAGAACCAGGCCCTGGAATCCCTTGAATCGGCCGGTTCTGACCCTGCGAACTGGGAGGTCAAGGCCGTCTGCCTGAACATGGGCACCTGCACGGTTTCGCTCTCTGGCACCAAGGACCCGGTCGAGGTCGTTGCGATCAATCGCTATGTCGTCAAGGACAGCAAACCGAGCCTCAACGGATCCGACCGCATCGCCGAAGTGGCTGGTCGCGCCGAAACCCACGGATGCTTCGAAGAAACTTCAAAGAACGACAGCCTGTCCGAGTGCATCCGACAGAGCCAGAAACAGAACCAGTAACGAACTAGAAGAGAACGACCTGTCGGACCGCCTCGCCTGATGCGAGTCGGTCGAAACCTTCGTTGATCTCGTCCGGGTTCAGCCGGTGGCTGAGCAGACGGTCGACCGGAAGGACACCGGCCTTGTACATCTCGATGAAGCGCGGGATGTCGCGGGTAGGAATGCAGGATCCGAGGTAGGAACCCTTGAGGGTCCGCTCCTCGGCAACAAGTGAAAGCGCCTGGATCTCGAGAACGCCGTCGGGATGGGGGAGTCCGGCGGTCACCGTGAGGCCACCGCGCCTGGTTGCGGCGTAAGCCTCGGCCAGAACTGCCTGGTGGCCCACCGTTTCAACGGCCACCTCGACTCCGCCGCCGGTTGCCTCTTTGACCCGGGCGGGAACATCGCCGTCGCTGGCGTTGATAGCCACCGTCGCACCAAGCTCAAGGGCCAGCTCGAGTTTGGCCGGGACCCGGTCCACCGCGACGATCTCGGTGGCGCCCTGGGACTTGGCGGCGATCAGGGCGGCGAGTCCCACGCCGCCCAGCCCGAAGACTCCGACCGAATCGGCCGGCAGGGCCTCTGCCGCTGTGTTGAGCATGGCTCCCGCGCCAGTCAGGACAGCGCAGCCGAACAACGCGGCGATCTCGAATGGGAGGTCGTCGGGAACGACCACAGCCGAGCGTTCGGAGACGACGATGTGGTCGGAGAAGGCGGAAACGCCGAGGTGGTGGTGAACGTGCTCGCCATCGTCCTCGCGCAGGCGGTGATGGCCCCCGAGCAGGGTTCCGTCGTTGTTGGCGACGGCACCCGCTTCGCAGAGCGCCGGCCGGCCCTGCTGGCAGAACGAGCATTCGCCACAGGCGGGCACGAAAGCAAGCACGACATGGTCGCCGGGTGAAAAAGCGGAATCGGGCGAGCCGGTCTCAACCACTTCACCGGCTGCCTCGTGGCCGATCGCCATCGGCATCACCCGGGGACGCTGGCCGGTGATCACCGAGAGATCTGAATGACAGAGTCCGGCGGCGCGGACCCGGATCAGCAACTCACCCGGGTGGGGAGGTTCTAGGTCTAGCTCAACCCGTTCAAGTGGCCTGGATTCGGCGAACGGGGACTCGTGACCCATGCTGCGGAGCACGGTCGCGGTGGTTCTCATGAACCGGAGACTTCGAGTTGTTCGAGCGAAGTCCGGATTGACTCGGGGATCGGCCCCGGCGTCCGGCCGTCGCGATCGACGAAGACGTGGACGAACCAGCCCTCGGCCAACGCCCGACCTTCCGAGTCGAAGAGACCGATTTCGTACTTCACACTGGAATTGCCGAGCTTGCCGACCCGCAGTCCGGCCTCCACCGAATCGGGAAAAGCAACCGAGGCGAGAAAGCGGCAATGGGACTCCGCGCAGACACCGATCGAGTCACCGGAGTGGATGTCGAGGCCACCTTCTTCGATCAGCCAGGCGTTGATGACGGTATCGAAGAATGAGTAGTACTCGACGTTGTTGACATGCCCGTAGACGTCGTTGTCCTTCCACCTCGTCGGGATGGTGCGGAAGTGCGGGTAACTGTCTCTGGTCGGCGCAGTGGGCTCGGGCATGGCTCGATTATCGCGCCTTCGCTGGCACGCGGCATGAACCGATTCGCGGTGCTTGACTGTGACCGTGTCCAAGGAAGCCCAGTCACCGACCCCCACCGCGGTGGCGATGGTTCTCGGATCGATCCTTTCGATCCAGATCGGCTCGGCAATTGCAGTCGACCTGTTCGCCGATGTCGGCGCGGCCGGCGTTGTATTCATGCGGGCGCTCGTCTCGGCGGTTCTGCTGGTCGCGATCTGGCGGCCCAGCTTTCGGGTCCCGAGGAGCGATCGAAAGATCACGCTGCTTTTCGGTGTGGCTCTGGCCGGGGTCAACTTCTTCTTCTACGAGTCGATCGACCGAATCCCCCTGGGCACAGCGGTGACCTTCGAGTTCCTGGGCCCGCTGACCGTTGCCCTGATCACCTCGCCCCGGAGACGGGACTGGCTCTGGGCCGGACTCGCCGCGGTCGGCATCCTGCTGCTGACCGGTGGGGTCGGCGGTGACGACCTCGATCCGGTCGGCGTCGCCTGCGCGCTGATCGCGGCCTTCTTCTGGGGCGCTTACATCCTGCTCGGAAAGAAGCTCGGCCAACAGGGAACCGGAGGTAAAGGACTCGCCATCGCGATGACCATAGCGGCGGTTCTCACGGCCCCGACCGGGATCGCCGACGGCGGCATGGAACTGCTCGATCCGACGATCATCCTGATCGGGATCGGGGTGGGAATCCTGAGCTCGGCGATTCCCTTCTCGCTGGAGATCGAAGCGATGCGCCGCCTGCCCTCGAACGTCTTCGGAGTGATGATGAGCATCGAGCCCGGAGTCGCCGCGATCGTCGGCTTCATCCTGCTGGGTCAGGGGGTGGTGCCGACCGAGATCGCCGCGATCGGCCTGGTGGTCGTGGCGTCGGCCGGCGCGATCTGGTCAAGCAGCAACGCACCGCCGCCGATCGAGACCTGACCTCTCGATGCCAGCAGGACCCGGTTTCAGCCTGACCGGTAGATTTGTCTCCTCGCGGTGGGCGTAGCTCAGTTAGGTAGAGCTCCTGGTTGTGGTCCAGGCGGTCGCGGGTTCGATCCCCGTCGCTCACCCTCTCGACTTCCCCGGAGCCGTCCTGGTCGGACCTTCCAATTGCTCGTCGTCCGGCGCGGTTGCGAATAGGGTGGGGGCACGCAGGCAAACTGCCCAGGAGGTACGAAATGTACGTTGTCATCCGCAGCTATTCCGGTGAGAACGCTTCGGAAGTGTTCGACCTGATCGAGGAGCGCATCGACGAAGTCAGGGACCTGATCAGTGACGTCCCGGGCTTCGTGAGCTATACGGCGTTCCGGTTCGGTGATGGAGGCACGGCGTTGACCGTTTGCGAGGACAAGGAAGGGACCGACAAGTCCACCAGCGTCGCTGCAAAGTGGGTGCTGGAGAATGTCAACACCACACCGCCCGTTCCGCATATCGAGGAGGGGAGCTCTGTCGCCCACATCTCGGGTGGTTGAAGGACACCCGCCCCCGGACCCCTTACTCCGGGCAGACGATCCCGGTCGATGTCTTGCCGTCGATTCCGCACGGCAGGATCGCCGGGGCTTGCCAGCCCTTGCCGGTGGTCACTCCCTTTATGCCCTTGTCGGAAAGGCCGTAGAGCCGCATCATGATGCGGAAGCCCCTGGTGGCGGAAGTTTCCGGTGGTGACGGCAGCCAGTTCCTGGCCTTCGCCGGATCGGTCGGGCGGTTCGGCTGCACGTAGATGTCCAGGGAGCCGTCCGGGTTGTACTTCGGATTGCTGCGGTCATTGATCAGGTAGCGGTCGTCGACGTTGTCGACCAGGAAGCCGTCGTTGTCGTACATCGTCATCGACCAGAAGAACTTCACCGGCGGGTGGGCGGTCTCTGGTGTGAAGTGGGCGACGTAGTTCTTCGCACCGGTAAGGAAGGCCTTGGTCCTGTCCATCAGGGCCATCGGGTAAACGGAGACCCAGGACCGCGGCGCTCCGAGTCCGAACTTGTCGACGAGCGCCCGGGCGCGGTAGTCGGTTCCGTAGGTGCCGGTCTCGGTTGAGAGCCAGCCGTTCTGCGCATCGAAAGTGGACAGGTACCGGGCGAGCAGGGCCGAGGTCAGGCTTGCCGGGCCACCACTGACTGCGTCACGCATGGCCTGGAGCTGGGCGTCCGACAGAGTCCCGTCGGCGACCGGGTGGAGGCCCGGGCCGATGCCGAGGGTCTTCAGCTGTTTGAGCATCGGAGCATCCGGCTTCCTGGGCGGGAAACGCTTCAACTGGTTGCCGAGTGCATCAAAGAAAGTCGCCGCGTCCTCGCCGGGCTGGGTGCCGGGGACCTGGAACTGATGAATCCTGCGATCGACCTTGTCCGGCTTCGGCCTCGAGTAGGCGTATGGCTTCTTCGGGTTCCACCGCTTGAGCGGGGTGATCCGGTAGGTCTTCTGGACCTTCCGAACGTTCTTCAGGTCTTTCTGGCCGTAGATGATCGTGCGACCGATGATCCACACCCGGTCGTAGGGAGCGGTGATCTTCGTCAGGCCCTTCGGGACCTTGCCTTTCCAGCCCTTCTTGACCACCAGGTAGTCGCCGTCCTTGAAGCTGTGGTCCGGCGAGCCGATGTTGGCGAAGTTCTCCTGCCAGGGCTCGACCAGTTCGAGCACGTGGAACCGCTTGGTCGGCTTCGTGTGGACGACCATCGGGCCATTGCGAAGGTCGAGCCACGCCATCGAGTAGAGCGTGTCGGAATTCGGGATCACCACGGTGCGATCCTTGGCGTCGGCCAGTTTCGTGAAGTGGCTGAAGGCGTTGACCGGACCGCCGCCGCGACCGTTCGGCACGTTCACGCTGGTACTGGTGCGGAAGGTCCGCTGCATGTTGAGCACGGGCATGCCGTACTCGTAGCCCTGAACAGCCAGGTCGATCGTTGCGTCGTATTCAGCCTTCTGGACCGGGTCGCCCGGATCGTAGGCGGCGCTTGCCGACGAGGTCGCGACCGTGAGCGCTGCAAAGACGGCGATGGCCAGTATGGAAAGTCGGGCAACGTGGCGCGTCAGGGTCTTCAAACCAGGCTCCTCCAGGAACGGCGTGACAGAATTATCCAACTCTATTGTCTGAGTGACAATTAGTTGCGATGCCGACTTTAACCCGTCCTGGGGGCGTAGTTTCGGTTTCTGCCGTCTTTTGAGAAGATCAGGACGAGAGTCGTCCAACCCATGATGGGAGAAGTCAGGTGTCTTCAGGGGAAGATCGTCCCCGTTCTTCACGTCGCCGCGCCGAGATCGAGCGCTCGAAGCGACGTACCCATCTGCGGCGACGCGCAGTCTTTCTGGCGGTTCCGATCGCCGTTGTTGCCCTGATTGCGGGACTGAGCATCGGCTCGCCCGGATCCGAGCATGCAGAAGCCACGAAAGAGAAGGTGGGGCCGACGGCGGCGGAAATCCGTCAGAAAAAGGCGAGGCAGATGGCCCGGGAGGACCAGGCGATTGACGAGGTGCTCGACTACACGACCTTCATCAAGGCTGGTGGCGGTCAAGCCCGCGAGGTCGCCCTTACTTTTGATGACGGACCGAGCGTTTTTACGCCGGAAATCCTTGAAATCCTCAAGCGCACGGATACTCCGGCGACCTTCTTCGTGGTCGGCACGATGATCCCCGATCAGGAGGAGATGATCAGGTGGATCGAAGACGAGGGGCACACGATCGGCAACCACACCCAGGAACACCCGCACATGGGCTATCTGAGTGCGGCAGACCAGTTGTTGGAATTGAACGAGCAATCGGCCCTCATGGATGCGGCAGGTGGATCCGAGCAGAGACTCTTCCGCCCGCCTTACCGATCGTTCAACGGATCAACCCTCGAGTTGTTGTCCGAGAGGGACCTGCTGATGGTCCTGTGGGACGTCGACACCGGGGACTACGAGGGGCTCAGTACGGAAGGGATCGTCGAGCGTGCCCTGGACGATGTGAAGCCCGGTTCGATCATCCTCATGCATGATGGAGGGGGAGATCGCACGAATACGGTCGAAGCCCTGCCGGAAATAATCAAGGGACTCGAGAGTCGAAACCTGAAGCCGGTCACCGTCCCGCGGCTGGTGCTCGACGATCCCCCGGCGGACGGCCAGCCGTTGCCAGATGACCTGGCAGGCGGCTGACCACCGGACCGGCGGTCCAATTCACCCCGTTCGGATGACGGGTCTCGACTACCGGACTCTTAGTTTTGTGTAGTGCCAAAACAGATCACGACTGGATCGGTGGTCGTTACCGCGGATTCAGCAAGCGAATCCGCAAGGCTTTTGCACCTACATCGATCGGTGAGGGTCTATCGCGAGATCAGGAACCAGTTCACCACCATCAGCGAGGCGGATGTCTGGTTCGCGAGTGCTGCCTCCCCGGGAAAGGGCGAATCCTGCGACCGTGCTGTTGCCGACTTCTCTGACCTCTACGCTGACCAGAACGAATACGATTATCGGGCGCTCATCAAGGCCCTGAAAGCCGGAGAGATCAAAGCCGAAAGTGGGGTCTAGCTGTGGTAACGGACAAAGAATCCGATTCAGCTCCAAAGGAGACGGACCGCCCTGACGCACGGAAGGAGCCGAAGCCGGGACATCCGAAACTTGTCGCCCTGCTCATCTTCGTCGGGACCTTGGTCGCGATAGTCGCGGTCTTTTCGATCTGGGCCAACCGCCAGGCGCTGAACACCGACAACTGGGTCAACACCAGCGACAACGTCCTTCAGAACTCCGAAGTCCAGTCGCAGCTGTCCGACTACATCGCTGCGCAGATCTTCGCCAACGTGGACGTCCAGACCGAGCTGGCCAGCCAGCTCCCGCCGGCCCTCAAGCCCCTGGCCGCTCCGGCCGCCGGCGGACTCAAGCAACTGGCACCGCAGGCTGCGGAGAAAGTCCTTGAAACGCCACAGTTCGAAGAGGTCTGGAGAGGCACGAACCGAACGGCGCACGTCGCGCTGCTGAAGATCCTTGACGGAGGAGGGGAAAACGTCTCCACGGAAAACGGAGCCGTGGTCCTGGACCTCAATACCGTCATCACGAATGTGACGTCCCAGATCGGCGTCGGCAGCAAGGTCGCCGAGAGAATCCCGCCGGACGCCGGTCAGCTGACGATCCTCAGGTCTGACCAGCTCTCGACCGCTCAGGATGTTGCCCAGATAGTCCGTGGCCTCCCGGTCATTCTGACCTTGCTGGTCGCGCTTCTTTACGGTGTCGCCATCTACCTCGCCGGGCCACGACGCCGGCAGGCCCTGCGTTCAGTCGGCATCGGCTTTGCCGTCGCGGGCGTTCTTGCCCTGGTCGCGAGGGGGCTAGGTGGAGACGCGGTGGTCGACGGGCTGGTCGCGAACGACTCGGCCCGACCGGCTGCCGAGGCCGTCTGGAGTATCGGAACCTCCCTGCTCGTGACCGTGGCGGCATCGGCGATCACCATCGGGGTACTGCTCTTCATTGGCGCATGGCTCGCGGGTCCGACGAAGCTTGCCGCGGCGGCGCGGCGCGAAACAGCACCTCACCTGCGTGAGAACCCCTTGCTGGTAGCCGGAATCACGGTGGCGATATTCATCGCCTTGATCATCTGGGCTCCGGTCGCGGCTTTCCATCGACCCCTGGGGATCCTCCTCTTTGCGCTGATATTCGTCGCTGGGGCTGAGATTCTCCGCCGCCAGACAATGCGGGAGTTCCCCGGGTGACCCGTCTCTGACATTCGAGGAGGTTCCGCTCGGCGTAGGCTCGGGATGGCATGCGAGACGAATGGACAGAGGTTCCGCGGAAGACGGGCAAGCCCGCAATATCCGCCGTGCTGGTCTTCGCCGGGTCGCTGGTCCTGGCTGCCCTGATCATCTCGGTATGGGCCAACCGGCAGGCTCTCAATACCGACATCTGGGTCAGCACGAGCGAAAAGGTTCTGCAGGACTCCGAGGTCCAGTCAGAGCTTTCCCGGTACATCACTGACGAACTCTTTTTCTACATTGATGTTGAAGGGGACCAGCGGGACGAACTTCCCACCCAGCTTCAGGACCTGGAAGACACCTCAGCCAGCGGGCTGCGCCGGCAGACTCCCGTCGAGGTCAAGAAGGCCCTCAATACGAAGCAGTTCGAGCAGATCTGGTCGGAGGTCAACCGGATAGCACACGAGGCACTGCTCAGGGCGCTGGAAGGCAGGGGAGGGGGCGTCTCGACCGAGGACAATAAGGTGATTCTGGACCTCAATCCGGTCCTGACCAAGATGAGCAGGCAGCTTGGCTTCGCCGATGAAGACACCGCCCGGATCCCGTCTGAAGCAGCGCGGCTGACGATCCTCGAGGCCCATGAAATATCTACCGCGCGGGACGTTGAGAGCCTGATGCGCATAGCTCCGTTTGTCCTGACTTTTCTGGCGGTGATCCTGTTCGGCATTGCCATCTGGGTGGCGGGTACGAGTCGCAGGTACGTCGTCTGCGGGATCGGCGTCGGCTTCGTCGTGGCCGGAGTGCTTGCGCTGACGATCAGGGGTGCGGCCAGCCCTTCGGCGGTTGATCTGCTGACCTCGGATGAATCGGTCAGGCCAGCGGTCGACGCGGCCTGGAGAGTCGGCACTTCACTGCTCGCCACGATCTCGATCTGGACGATCGTTCTCGGGGTCCTGATCTTTGTCGGTGGTTTGCTCGCGGGACTCCGGCCCTCGGACCGGCGGACCCCAGACCGGTTCCAGCACTACCCCGACGTCTGATCAGTCGGGCAGCATCGGCACGGTCAGGCCGCCTTCGCCTTCAACCAGAGATGCCCGGGTGATGGCACCGGCGCC
Organism: Solirubrobacterales bacterium; assembly: GCA_051306195.1. GTDB lineage: Bacteria > Actinomycetota > Thermoleophilia > Solirubrobacterales > 70-9 > 67-14. The sequence goes on along the minus strand of JBPPMT010000010.1, from coordinate 7,232 downwards.
AAATCGCTCGCGCAACTCGTCAAGGGCTGCGTCGAGTGCGGCCGACTCGCCGTCGTCGAAGGCGAATTCCATCTGGACCGTGTCGGTCTCTTCGAGGTTCTCGAGGGAGACGCCGAGGAGGGTCATGCCTCTTCTCTCGATCATTGGCCTGGTCTTTGCGATCAACTCACGGACCGCGGCGAGAATGGTTTCGGTGCTTGCTGTGGTGCCCTGAAAGGAGTGCGAGCGGCTTGCCCGGCTGAAGTCGCCGAAACGGAATCCGACTGAGACCGTCCGGCAGAGCCGCTCAGCGCTTCGCAGGCGACGGGCGGTGCGGTCGACCAGGGCAGCGGCGAGGCTGTCGAGATCGGCGGAGCTCCGCGAACCGAGCTGGAAGGCGCTTTGGGCGCCGATCGAACTCCGCGGGTCACGGGGTGTGACGTCACGCGGATCCCGATTGTTCGAGAGATCGATCAGGCGGCGGCCGGCTGAAGCCCCGAGGGCAGCGACCAGACTCTCTTCCCGGGCCGAGGCGATGTCACCGACCGTGCGGATTCCCATCGAGCGAAGCTTGTCCGAAGTCACCCTGCCGACACCCCACAGCCGTTCGATCGGCAGGGGGTGGAGGAAGGCTTCCTCGCTGTCTTCTTCGATCACCAGGAGCCCGTCGGGCTTTGATGCACCACTGGCGACCTTCGCCAGGAACTTGGTGCGGGCTACACCGACCGAGATCGGCAGCCCGACTTTTTCGAGCACGTCGCTACGCAACTTGACCGCGACCTCTCGCGGGGTGCCCGAGATGTGTTCGAGTCCGCCGACATCGAGGAAGGCTTCGTCGATCGACAGGGCCTCGACCAGCGGCGAGGTATCCTCGAAAACCTCGTAGACCGCCCGGCTCGCTTCCGTGTACGCCTCCATACGAGGCGCGACCACGATCGCTTCCGGGCAGACCTGTTTCGCCGCGCCTCCGTTCATCGCCGTCTTCACTCCTCGTGCCTTGGCTTCGTAGCTGCAGGCGAGTACAACGCCGCCGCCGACGATCACCGGACGGTTCCTCAGTTCGGGATTGTCACGCTGCTCGACCGACGCGTAGAACGCATCGAGGTCGGCATGCATGATCGATGGGCCAACAGTCACGAACCCATGTTCGCACCCGGTCAGGACGGACTGGTCTGGTTCAGGCGTTAGCCTCTCCATGCCCTTGGCAACTCGACAGACCATCCCGGAAAAGTCAGCCATCTTTCATGCGACCTTGAAGGTGCCGACGGCAGGTCCGGAAGAGCTTGTGAGCGACGTTCGCGACAGTCTGGTCGGCCACGAGTTCGAGGTGGCAGGCCAAGTGATTGTCCTCGAGAAGAATGTCGCGGTCGGGTCCGCCTCCCTCGAGGAACTCATGGCCGTGCGCGATGGGCGGCAAATGCGGGAAGTCATGCACGCAGATCCTCCGCAGGTGAGCGAAGACGCTCACCAGGAAGTAGCTGCGCATCTCATGGCGAAATCAAGTGGGGGATGTGTGGTCGTCGTTGCGTCAGACGGCAGCTTCAAGGGGGTCCTCTCGCCTCAGCGCATGCTCGCAGTACTGATCGAAGAACATGAAGAAGACCTCGCGCGGCTGGGTGGCTATACGGCAGGTTCCCGGCAGGCCCGCCGTGCTGCCGAAGAGAGCGTTCCCAGGCGCCTTTGGCATCGACTTCCATGGCTCCTGATCGGCTTACTGGGCGCAATGCTCTCCGCCGTGATCCTGGGCGGGTTCGAAGGGAGGCTCGAGGCCAACGTTTTGATCGCACTTTTCATTCCGGCGATCGTCTACATGGCCGACGCGGTTGGCACCCAGACTGAAACCCTTGCCATCAGGGCACTTGCGGTCGGAGTGCCGATTCGGGATCTCGTTCTAAAGGAGCTCGTTACCGGAGCGGTGATCGGGCTGGTGATCGGCGCAGCCTTTTTCCTCTTCTCCCTGATCGGATGGGGAGATTCAAAGGTTGCGTTGGCAGTGGGAATCGCTCTGCTCGCCAGCTCGACGATAGCCACGGTAGTCGCCATGTTGTTACCCGCCCTGTTTCAGAAGCTCGGTATCGATCCGGCCTTCGGGTCGGGGCCTCTGGCAACGGTCGCGCAGGACCTCCTGTCGATCCTCACCTACCTCGGAGTAGTTGTCCTGATTGCCGCCTGACCGTACCGCCGGTCCATCCGCCTAACCAGAGTAGGTTTGTCGCGATAGGTCCATCCAACGTCGGGAGACGAATGAAAAAGGTTGCGGTTGTTGCAGTAGGACTTCTCAGTGTCTTAGTGATCGCCTGCGGAGGCTCGGATTCCGATAGCGAATCGACTTCCCCGGATGAAACAACGACCCTTTCGATGGCGGATGCGATCGCTGAAGGCGATCAGGCCTGCGAGGACGCGAGCGTCAGCCTCGGTGAGATCGAGAAGGGCTACACGGCTGCCCTCAACTCCGAGGACTACGCAGGAGCGGCTGACGGACTCGATGAAATCATCGCCCTTTCGGGGGAGCGGAACGAAACTCTTGCGGGCATTCAGGTTGAAGGTGCCGAACAGGAGACTCTGGACTCGTACGTGGCCAACCTCCAGGAGACCGAAGACGTGTACCAGACGATGTCCGATTCGATCCGGGACGAAGACATCGTCGGCGTGACCGACGCCACCAAGGAGATCGTGCAGCTCAACGTCGAGGCACAGGCCCTGGCACAGGAATTCGGATTCGAACTCTGCAGCTCGGGAGCAACCGGCGCAGCCTGAGGGACTGGCCGGCCGTGAAGACGGCGCTCGAGTCCCGCCTGTCTTCTAGCGGTTGCGGCCGAGCTTGTCGTGGGCGGCGACGAACTCGTCGGCGACCACGGCAGAACCGAGGGAAAGCTCACCACAGACCACGGTCGCGGCGACGATCTCCGCGAATTTGTGTGCCTTGCCGGTGCCGTAGCAACCGAGCAGTTCGAGGCATTCACGCTGGGTGGCGAGTCCGGTGCCGCCGCCGTGGGTGGCGACGATCAGGGAGGGCAGGGTGATCGAGTAGTAGTAGTCGTCGTTCTCGCGCAGCTCGACGTAGACGATGGCCGCCTGCGATTCGGCCACGTTGCCGGCATCCTGCCCGGTGGCGATGTACATCGCCGCGATGCCGTTCGCGGGGTGGGCGGCGTTGGCGGCGGTGCCGGCGAGGAAGCCTCCGACCGTGCCGATCTGGCGGGCCCGGTAAACCTGCTTGCTGGTCACCCGCATGTGTTCCTGGAGGAGCGCGTCGGGAATAGTCACCTCGGCCACGACCCGCTTGCCTCGCGTGTGAAGGGTGTTCATGTGCGAGTGCTTCTTGTCAGTCGCGAGCTGAGCCTCGAGCATGTAGTCAGTGAGGTCGTCGTACTGGCTCTTGATCCATTCACATGCAGCCCAGGTCGCTTTGCTGGTCATGTTCTGGCCGGCGGCGTCGCCGGTTGTGTAGTTGAAGCGTGTGTAGACGAAACGGCTGGCGTTGAACCGCTGGATGTTCCGCAGCCTGCCGGTACCGGTGGTCGATTCGGCGGCTGCGGCGATGTCGTCAAAGTGGGCATCCAGCCAGACGACGAAGTCGCGGGCTTCGCGCGCCGACTCGAAAAGGAAGGCGGGCGCGCGCTGCATGGCTTCATCAACGATGGTCACCTTGACTCCGCCGGCGGCACGAAGGAGCTTCATCCCGCGGTTGTAAGAAGCGAGCAGGGTTCCTTCGGTCGTGGCCATCGGAACGTAGAAATCGCCCTGAGCGTGTTCGCCGTTTACCAGCAGCGGACCTGCCAGGCCGATCGGTATCTGGGCCACACCGATGAAGTTCTCGATGTTGCCCGGCAGGGTGGCCGGGTCGACCGAGAACGATCCGACGTGGTCGAGGCTCGAGCCTGACTGGGCACTGGCGAACTCTCTCCGTGAGGCCGCGGCTTCGGCGCTGTAGTCGTTGTCGGGGTCGCGGGGAATCTTGGGCGTCGACATGAGAAAAGACCCTATATGTACTGGGCGGGCTTTAGCTCCGGATCAGGCTTTGCGGCTAGGCTTCCCGGCGTGCTTCGCCAGTGGAGGAGATCTGCATGCCTGACGGCCCTTGCCCTGACTAGCGGGATGGCCATCGCACCAGCGGTTATGGCGGCACCGGCCGACCCGCTCTGCGTTCAGGACTATGCCGATGACAGGCCGGAGGGCGGTCCGCCGATCCACTTCGGAATCGGTCCGCGCCTCGCCGGCGAGGTCGGCTCTGGCCAGACCACACCGCTCGTGAAGGTTGACTCCGTGAAGCGGGACGCGGCGCTCGACCGCCTGGCGCGGGAGCGCAGCTTCACCGTTCGACTCAACCGGCTGTTCATGGCGGACGGCCAGAAGGGCATCGACCGCTTCCGCAGGATGGCTCGGCACTACGCGTCCCGCGGCCTCAAGGTCGAGCTTCAGGTCCGTTATCACCCGGACGAAGCGCAGAACGGGAACATCCGGGCCTGGGTCGACTACGTTCGGCGCGTGGTCCGCGCTTTCGGCCCGATCGACGGGGTGACCGGGCTTCAGATCACCAACGAAGTCAACGTCACTTTTTCCCCGAACACTTCCGATGGTGCCTATGACAAGTCGATCAACGCGCTGATCCAGGGCGTGAAAGCTGCGAAGAACGAGTCGCGTCGCCTCGGACACGAACAGCTCGAGATCGGCTTCAATTACGCATGGCTGTTCCGGAGTCAGGCCGACACGGACTTCTGGAAGGCTCTCGGTACCGAAGGCGGCAAGGCACTTCGCCGATCAACTGACTGGATCGGGCTGGACCTGTACCCAGGAACTTACGCACCCCCGGCTGCCGCGATCACCGACTATGGCGACGCGTTCCTGGAGGGTGTAGCCCAGGTCCGCGAGTGCTACATGCCGATGGCAGGCTTTGGCCCGAACTTCCCTCTGCGGATCGAAGAGACTGGCTGGCCGACCGGACCCGGCCGCACCGAGGCAGTGCAGAAGGAAGTTCTTCGCGAGTTCGTCACCGCCGCGGTCAAATACCGCGGGACCTACGGCCTCACCGACTTCCGCTGGTTCGGACTGCGGGACAACAACAGCGCGGGTCCTGATTTCCAGTCCTACTTCGGGTTGCTCCGGGACGACTACTCGCCGAAGCCGGCGTTCGGTGAGTATCGCCGCCTGATCAAGAAGTTCGGCGCGAAGGCCTCAGCCCACCAGTGATCTACTCGTAGGTCATGCGCTCTTCGAAGCGCGGTAGTCCGTCGTCCGGGATTTCGTACCAGGGGGATACGTAGGCGACGAACTGATGGGCCCGGAGCGGGACTTGCGGGTCCTGGTCGAGCGCCCCGACCCTGATTGCGAGCAGGTCGGGATTCTGGGCATTGCGGGAAAGCAGCTGGCCACCGCAGTTGGAGCAGAAGCCCTTGTCCCATCCGTCGCCACCCGGCTCGTACATCTTCAGGTGTTCTTCACCTTCGGTGATCCGGAATGAACCGGGCTGGGTGAGACCGGTCTGAGAGAAGGCGGTGCCGGTCCGGCGCTGGCAGCGTTTGCAATAGCAGCGGGCGGCGCCGAGCAGGGGTGCGTCGATCTCGAACTTGACCGCCCCGCACATGCACTGGCCGGTCATCTCTTCAAGTGGTTCCAGACTGGTTTCGCTCATGCGCCCTGTCTACCACAGGGAGCAAGACTCTGGTTTGGTTCGGCACAGTGGAAGGTAAATCTGATCGAGTAGGTTCGGCCGATGAACAAACCCCTCAGCTTCAGGAAGTTCCTCAGCGTTGTCTTCGTCTCCTTCCTGGCCCTCGTGGCCGTCGGTTCGTTCGCGACCCCTGCCACAGCGAAGAACGAGTTCAGGAAGACGGCGCTCTTCAACCTCACTTATGAGCCCAAGGTCAAGCCGAACCGCGTCTTCCTCTCGGCCAACGCCGGCCCTTACCTCAAGAAGATCAAGTGGTCGGGTTGGGGAACGAACAAGACAGTCGGTCGCGGTCGGTTCATCAGCGACTGTTCTTCCTGCGGAATTAAGGAAAACAAGCCGATGAAGCTGACGCTCTACAAGATCCAACCCTGCCCCAAGTACGGCGTCATGGCCTACAAGAAGGGCTACCTGAAGATCTACGACAAGAAGCGCCCGAACCGCGGGGGCAGCCTGCCGCTTCCGTGCCCGACCAGGTGAGCTAGCCGGCCTGCCTTCGTTGGCAGGACAACGGATCCGGCAATAGGGTCCGACCATGATCACCCATCCCGATCATCACTCGGGGACCGGTCCCCCGGCGGATGGGGAGCCGGATCCGAGGAGGTGGAAGGCGCTTTGGGTGATCTGTGCGGCGATCTTCCTCAGCGCCGTTGACATGACGATCGTCAACGTCGCTTTACCGAACATCGCTGACGACCTCAACGCCAGCGTCAACGAACTCCAGTGGGTCGTCGAAGGCTTTCTCCTCGCCCTTGCCAGTCTTCTCCTGGTCGGCGGCGGACTCGCCGACCGGTTCGGACGAAAGCGCGTCTTCCTGATCGGATTCACCGGCTTCGCGGTTTCGTCGCTACTGGCTGCGGCTTCGGAGTCGCCGACTCAACTGATCGGTGCGCGGGTTCTGATGGGCGTGAGCGTCGCCCTCATCCTGCCGCCGGCCCTGTCGCTGATGTCGGCGATTTTCCCGTCAAAGGAGTTGCCCAGGGCGATCGCGATCTGGGCGGGTACCGCCGGTCTCGGACTTGCCGCCGGCCCGGTGCTCGGTGGCATCCTGAGTGACATTGCGGATTGGCGCTGGGTATTCCTGGTGAACGTCCCGGTGACGCTCCTGGCAATCCCGTTTGGCATCAGGCTGCTGCCGGAGTCGGTACGGCCGGGAACTCCGGCGATTGACCTTCTCGGGGTTGCGCTTTCCACCCTCGCCCTCGGCGGGATTGTCTTTGCGCTGATCGAGGGGGTGGCACAGGGCTGGCTGGACACCGACGTGCTGGTCGCCGGCGCGGTCGGCCTGGGTGCTCTCGTCGCCTTCTGCGTCCTGGAGATCCGGTTCGATGAACCACTGTTCGACATCACCGTCCTCGGACGTCCCCGGGTCAGGGCCGGTGCGCTGGCCCTGGTGGCCATTTATGGCTCGACGATGGGAATGCTGTTCCTCCTGCCCCAGTACCTGCAGTACGTACAAGGCCGCTCGGCCCTCGTGTCCGGCCTCGCGATGGCGCCTTTCGGGGTTGGCATGGCGATCACCTCGCCGTTCGCCCGCCGGTTGACCGCGAGGTACATGCCTCGCAAGGTGATGGGTTTCGGGCTC
>JBPPMT010000159.1:0-35845 GCA_051306195.1 Solirubrobacterales bacterium | reverse complement strand
CGACCTGCTTGGCGCCTTCGCGGATCGAATGTCCAACGCAATCGGCACCGGTATCACCACCGCCGATCACCACGACGTTCTTGCCGGCCGCGGTGATGTTGCCGGGCTCGGGCGCCGGGGTGAGCGGCTTGGGGCCAACTTCACTGGCGAGCCAGCGGTTGCGGATGTAGAGATAGTCCATCGCGAAGTGAACGCCGTCGAGATCACGTCCCGGCACCGGCAGGTCGCGGGGGACCCTCGATCCGGTCGAGAGCACGACCGCGTCGTAGCGGTCATTCAGCTCTTCGACGGTTATGTCGACGCCGACATCCACCCCACACCTGACCGTGACGCCTTCGTGGATCAGCTGCTGGACCCGGCGCTCGACCACGGTCTTCTCGATTTTGAAGTCCGGCACGCCGAACCTGACCAGCCCTCCGGCCGCTTCATCGCGTTCGTAGAGGGTGACGGTGTGGCCCGCGCGGCGGAGCTGCTGGGCGGCGGCCATTCCGGCAGGCCCGGCGCCAACGACGGCAACCTTCCGGCCGGTCTCTCGCTTCGGCGGGCGAGGGCGGATCCAGCCTTCCTTCCAGGCACGATCGACAATGGTCTGCTCGATCTGCTTGATCGTCACGGCTTCGTTCTCGCGAATCTCGAGGACACACGAGGCTTCACACGGCGCCGGGCAGAGCCGGCCGGTGAACTCGGGAAAATTGTTGGTTGCGTGGAGCTGACGGATCGCATCCTGCCAGCGACCGTGGTAGACGAGGTCGTTCCAGTCGGGGATCAGGTTGCCGAGCGGACAGCCGTTGTGACAGAAAGGAACGCCGCAGTCCATACAGCGGGCGCCTTGCTCGGCGACTTCTTCATCGCTCCGCAGTTCAACGAACTCGTTGTAATCGGAGACCCGCTCGCCGGCATCGCGGTAGGGAATGCCGACTCGGTGAATCTCGAGAAATCCGCCTAGCTTGCCCATGTCAGGACTCCCTGTCCGCTGAAACTGTCTGAGGTTCGCCGATCACTTCGACCTCGTCGTCAAGCCTGGCTTCTGCGTCTGCCTCGTTCGCAGCGGTTTCTGCCTCAAGTTCAGCCAGTACTCGCTTGTAATCGGCCGGGAATACCTTTGCGAATCGCGCCGAGCTCTCCTGCCACGTGTCAAGAAGCCGCTCGGCGACCTTCGAACCCGTGCGGCGCCGATGCTCCTCGATCAGACCCCGGAGCTCGATCAGGTCGGCTTCGTCGGGAACTTCGATCTGGTTGCGCATGGTCGGGTTGACCCGCTGCTCGAACTTGCCCTGCTCGTCGAGTACGTAAGCGATGCCACCACTCATGCCAGCGGCGAAGTTACGGCCGGTCGGGCCGAGCACGACAACCTGTCCACCCGTCATGTATTCGCAGCCGTGGTCTCCCACGCCTTCGATCACTGCGGTAGCCCCGGAATTACGGACCGCGAAGCGCTCGCCGCCGATTCCTCGGAAGAACGCCCGACCCTTGGTCGCGCCGTATAGCGCCGTATTGCCGACGATCACATTGTGCTCAGGTACATAGGTGATTCCTTCGGGGGGGGCAACCGCGATCGTTCCACCGGAAAGGCCCTTGCCTGCGTAGTCGTTCACTCCCCCACGCAATGAGAAGGAGACGCCGGGAGCGAGCCAGCCGCCGAATGACTGTCCGGCGTTGCCGCTCATGTTGACCTTGATGGTGTCCTCTTCAAGTCCGGCGGCGCCGTGCTTCACGGCAATCGCGTTCGAGAGGATCCCGCCGACACAGCGGTCGATGTTCTTGACCTCGGCGTCGAATTCAATCGGGGTGCCGTTCTCCAGGGTCTCCTTTGCGGTCTCGATCAACTTCCAGTCGAGGTTGTCGTCAAGGACCGATTCCTGGCCGCGGGTGCGATGACGCGGGGCGTCGTCCGGAACACCTTCGGGGTAGGCCAGCAGACTGCTGAGGTCGATCCCCCTTGCCTTCCAGTGCTCAACCGCCTCTTCGGCTTCGAGCAGGTCGATCTGACCGATCAGTTCGTCAAGGGTCTTCACTCCGAGCGAAGCCATGATTTTCCGGGCCTCTTCGGCGACGAAGAAGAAGTAGTTCACGACGTGCTCCGGCTGACCCTTGAACCGTTTCCGCAGCTCGGGATCCTGTGTGGCGATACCCACCGGGCAGGTGTTGAGGTGGCAGGCTCGCATCATGATGCAGCCGGAAGCGATCAGCGGGGCTGTGGAGAAGCCGTATTCGTCCGCCCCAAGCAGGGCGGCGATGATCACGTCCCGGCCGGTCTTCAGCTGACCATCGGTCTGAACCGTGATTCGCGAGCGCAGGTCGTTCTTGATCAGGGTCTGCTGAGTCTCGGCAAGGCCGATTTCCCAGGGGATACCGGCCGACTGGATCGATGAAAGCGGTGAAGCTCCGGTACCGCCGTCATGGCCGGCGATCAGGACGTGGTCCGCATTCGCCTTGGCGACACCGGCGGCGACCGTGCCGACCCCGACTTCTGAGACGAGCTTGACCGATACGGAAGCCTTCGGATTCGCGCAGCGAAGGTCGTAGATCAGCTGCTTGAGGTCTTCGATCGAATAGATATCGTGGTGCGGCGGCGGTGAGATCAGCGTCACGCCGGGAGTCGTATGGCGGACCGAACCGATGTACTTGTCGACCTTGTGACCGGGCAGCTGGCCACCTTCGCCTGGCTTGGCGCCCTGGGCCATCTTGATCTGAAGCTGGTCGGCGTTCGAGAGGTAATGAATCGTTACGCCAAAGCGCCCGGAAGCGACCTGCTTGATCGCCGAGCGACGAAGGTCGCCGTTGTCATCGGCCTCGAAACGCACGGGGTCCTCCCCGCCTTCGCCGGTGTTGGACTTGCCGCCGAGGCGGTTCATCGCGATCGCCAGGTTCTCGTGAGACTCGCGAGAGATCGATCCGAGGGACATCGCGCCGGTCGCGAAACGCTTGACGATCTCCGTGGCTGGTTCGACTTCGTCCAGGGGGATCGGGCTGTCCGACTCCTTCAGGTTGAAGAGTCCGCGAAGCGTAGCCCGCTTGACTGCAGTTTCGTTGACCTGCTCGGCGAATTCGTCGTACTTGGCCTGGGCGTCGCCGCCTTCGCCACGTACCGCGTGCTGAACGAGGGCGATCGTCTCCGGATTCCACTGGTGGAACTCGCCATCACGACGCCAGGCGTAGATACCGCCGACCGGCAGCAGGTCCTCGTGACTGCTCGGGTAGGCCGCGTTGTGGCGGTCGAGCGTCTCCTTCGCGATCACTTCAAGTCCGATGCCGCCGATCCGGGATGCCGTTCCGGTGAAGTACTGGTCGACCATCTCGCGCTCGAGGCCGACTGCTTCGAAGATCTGCGCACCGCAATACGACTGGATGGTCGAGATGCCCATCTTGGAGATCGTCTTCAGCAGGCCCTTGCCGATCGCCTTGACGACGTTCCGCTGGGCGCGATCCGGCGAATCCATGTCGGGGACCAGGCCCTGGACGACCAGGTCATCAACGGTGTCAAGCATCAGGTACGGGTTGATCGCGCTGCAGCCGTAGCCGATCAGCGTCGCCATGTGATGGACTTCCCGCGGCTCGCCTGATTCGAGCACCATTCCCGCCTTGAGGCGTGTGCCGGCTCGGACCAGGTGATGGTGAACTGCGGCGACGGCGAGGAGCGCAGGGATCGGGACGCGGCGAGGGCCCATCCGGCGGTCCGAGATGATCAGGATGTTGTAGCCATTCTCGATCGCTTCTTCGGCCTCTTCGCAGACCGCCTGAATCCTGGTCGCGAGTCCTTCGGGGCCTTCGGCGACGTCCCAGGTGATGTCGATCGTATCCGCGCGGAAGATGTCGTGGTTGACGTGGCGGATAGTTTCGAGTTCCTGGTTCATCAGGATCGGCTGGTCGAGGCAAAGCTGGTGGGCGTGCTGCTCGGTTTCGGTGAGCAGGTTCTGCTCCGAGCCGACCCCGACAGCGAGGCTCATCACGACCTCTTCGCGGATCGGGTCAACCGGAGGGTTGGTCACCTGGGCGAACAGCTGCTTGAAGTAGCTGTAGAGCGGCGGGCAGTTGTCGGAAAGCACAGGCAGGGCGTTGTCGTTGCCCATCGACCCGGTGGGTTCGGCCCCGGTGGCGGCCATCGGAGCGATCAGGACCCGCAAGTCTTCCTGCGTATATCCGAAGGCGAGCTGGCGACGCGGTGTCGGCTGGACTCCGGTCATCGTCACGTAGGCGGTCGGCAGGTCGTCGAAGTGGACCGATGACTTGTCGAACCATTCGGCGTAGGGCTGCAGGGTCGCGATTTCGCGCTTTACCTCTTCGTCTTCGACGATCATGTGCTTCTCGAGGTCAACCAGGAAGAGCTTTCCGGGCTGCAGCCGGCCGAGACGCTTGATCTCGTCGGGCTTGATGTCAAGCAGGCCGATCTCGGAACCGAGCACGACCATGCCGTCCTTGGTTTCAACCCAGCGTCCGGGACGCAGGCCGTTCCGGTCCAGAGTCGCGCCGATTACCCGGCCATCGGTGAAGCAGACCGCAGCCGGTCCGTCCCACGGCTCCATGAGGCACGAGTGGAAGGCGTAGAAGCCCTTGAGTTCCTCGGACAGGTCCTCGCGGTCGCGATAGGCCTCAGGGATCATCATCATCGCCGCGTGCGGCAGTGAGCGGCCGGCGAGCATGAGCAGCTCGAGGACATTGTCGAAGGTGGCCGAGTCGGATCCGTCCGGACGAACGACGGGCATCACCTTTTCGAGGTCTTCGGCGAAGAGTTCGGACGCCAGCTCGGACTCGCGTGCGCGCATCCAGTTGATGTTGCCGCGCAGGGTGTTGATCTCGCCGTTGTGGGCTATCAGGCGGAAAGGATGGGCCAGAGCCCAGCTCGGGAAGGTGTTGGTGGAGAACCTTGAGTGGACAAGGGCCATCGCGGAGCGAACCCGTTTGTCCCGCAGCTCGGGGAAGAAGCCGGGCACCTGATACGAGGTGAGCATGCCTTTGTAGACGATGGTCCTCGAGGAGAAAGACGCGAAATAGAACTCGCCGTGGGCTTCGATGTCGCAGACCCGGCGGATGACGTAGAGCTTGCGTTCGAAGGCATCCTGGTCGGCGAGCGAATCACTGGCAGCGACGAAGACCTGGGAAACGTGGGGACGGCTGAGGTTGGCGGTTTCACCAACGTGTCCGGTGTCGACCGGAACGTCGCGCCATCCGAGAAGGGTCTGGCCTTCGGCTTCGATCTCCCTGGAGATCATCGCGATGAGTTCGGCTCGCCTCGTCGCTTCCTGCGGCAGGAAGCACATGCCGACTCCGTACTCCCCGGCCGGAGGAAGCTCAAAGCCGGCCTCTTCCTGGAAGAAGAGGTCGGGGATCTGAATCAGGATTCCGGCGCCGTCTCCGGTGCTCGCGTCAGCCCCGGCAGCTCCGCGGTGCTCGAGGTTCTCGAGAGCGAGCAAGCCGTTGGAAACGATGTCATGGCGCGCCTCGTTATCGAGGCGCGCAACCATCGCGACTCCGCAGGCATCATGTTCAAATTGGGGGTCGTACAGTCCATCTGACGACGGATACGACGGGACGAATTCGGTCATTTAACGCGCTTTCAGTGCCGGCGCGGGCTATTTAGGTGGTCGGGATGCGGTGGTCTCAGCGGTGGAAACCGCCATCCGGCCGGAGCCAGTCCACCTATTCAGGATACCGAAGGCAACCTTGAATTACCTGTCCCACCGGCTAAACCTTGAGCGGGACGATCGGGGACCCGGAAAGCCGGGCTCGGCTCATCCCGACTTCGAGGCCCTCTCCTCATACGCGGCGCGATGTGCACTATCGGCCTTTGCCAGTACTTCGTCCGCCCTCAATGCTCGCATCACGAAGTCCCTTCCTCCGGCTGGCAGCACCGCCACTGGCGAAGTGAAGTACCTGGTGAACCTGGGCAACCAGACTTCGGTTTCACCCTTGACGATCGCCCGGAGGATGCCTTCGGCAACCTCTTCGGGTTTCAGGAGTTCAACCCCCCTGGCCTTGCCGAGTCCGGCGCCGAGTTCGGTGTCGACGGCTCCGGGCATGACGCAGGTCACTTTTACCCCCGAGTCATGAAGTTCGTTGCGGACGGCATCGCAGAGACCAACGACGGCGAATTTCGTGGCGCAGTAGGTGGCTCCGCCGGGGAAACCGGACTTGCCCGCCTGCGATGCGATGTTCACGATCCGCCCGCTGCGTCGTGGCTTCATCCGCCTCATCGCAATCTTGGTCCCGTTGATCACCCCGGTCAGGTTGACCGCGATCTCGGTGGCCGTGACTGCATCGCTCTCTTCGTCAAGGGGTCCGAGAATCATCACGCCGGCGTTATTGATCAAGACATTGATCGGACCGACTTCAGCTTCCGTCCGCTCGACGAATGCTTCGAAAGAGTCCATGTCGGTGACATCGACCCTGCCGCCGATGTTTCCTTGCCCCAGCGCATCGGCTGCCTCTTCGGCCGCCGCATGGTCGAGGTCGCCGAGCGCGACTTTCGCCCCGGCACGCACGAGCGCCCTTGCTGTAGCCGATCCAATTCCTCCGGCGCCTCCGGTAATCAGCACTACTTGTCCGTTCAGCGGCCGCTCAAGTTCAGTCACATTCTCTCCTTCGATTGTCGGGCTCGATGGACCCAATCTACTCCCGGAGGGCTGCTGCCGGGCTCCTCGCACGACTACGCTTTGTCATCTTGGACGTCCTGGCCACCACAGACCCCGCCGCCGGAGTCGGACTCTTCATTGCGTTCCTCGCAGGAATGGTGTCGTTCCTCTCCCCCTGCGTCCTGCCGCTGGTACCGGGCTATTTGTCGGCTGTCTCCGGGGTCTCGGTCGACGAGCTCGACGAGGCCGGGTGGCGGGGAGTGCTGGTTCCGAGCCTCATCTTCTGCGCCAGCTTCTCGGCGATCTTCATCCTGCTCGGCCTGACCGCGACGAAGATCGGATCAACGCTGAGCGACCACCGCGAGCTGCTTGACAAGATCGCCGCCGCCCTGATCATCCTCATGGGCATTCTCTTCGTCGCTTCGTTCTTCGTGCTCAAGCTCAATCGCGAATGGCACTTTGACGTGCTGATGGCCCGCGCCGGCAAAGGCGGGCCGATCGTCGCCGGTGCCGCATTCGCCGTTGCCTGGACCCCCTGCATCGGCCCTACCCTGGGAGCGATCCTTTCTGCGGCGTCCCTGACCGACTCTGCCGCCCGGGGCGCTCTCCTTTTGGCCATCTACTCAGCCGGCCTCGCGATCCCCTTCGTTCTGGCTTCGATCGCCTTCACTCGTATGACCACGGCCTTCGCTGTCGTCAAGAGGCACTACAACGTGATCATCGCGATCGGCGGAGTGATCCTGATCGCAATGGGCATCCTGATCTGGACCGGCGAGTTCTACCGGATCAACATCGAAGTCCAGAACTGGCTGACGGACCTCGGCCTCGACTTCTGGAACGATGTCTGATCAGAGACCATTAATCGAGGTGCCTGCGTTATTGGTGCTAACTGCGCCAATAACGCAGGCACCCGCGACTATGGCGCTCAGTAACCCTCAGTTGCGCGAGGGGTCCGGGAAGTCCGGTAGCTCTCTTGGGGCCTCTGGTCCGTCCGGACTTTCCCTGAGCGGTGCGACGGTTATCAGTTCGCGTCCCACTGCTTCGGTCTCTTCAAGGTCTTCCCCGTCCATGTCGCGGGAGCACACGATCACGAACCGGCCAGTTCCGACATCCGGGTCGCCGACGATCGGCAGGCCCCGGATCTCTTCCCAGCCGAGACGCTCGATCTCGAAGGGATTCATCCGCACTTCAGCCGCGGGATAAGCGCAGCTGGAGTTGTGCTGATCAATCGCCTTGGAAATCGCTTCGAGATTTTTAGATTCGGGAGACGCCACAAGTCGATTATGCCACCCCCCTCTCCTTGTATGCGAGGGCTAGCACTGCAGCAAACACGGATTTCCCAGTTAAGGAAATCCGTGCCTGATGCAGAACTGTGAAAGCGGAGAGAGGCGAAACCGGACGTTTGTCCCTAATGCCGGTTCGCCCGCCCCCGCGGTAGACCTGTTACCTAACGGTTAGTCCAGATCGTTCCGATGTCACCGAAGCCCAGACGGTTCCTGGTGGCTTCAGTGAGGTCGAAGTCGCGTCCGGCCACATACGGTCCGCGGTCGATCACCGGTGCCACGACGGTACGGCCGTGGTAGCGGATTGTGACCTTGGTGCCACAGGGAAGCGTTTTGTGGGCGACACCGATGGTGCCCGGGCTCAGCGTGCCGCCACAGGCGACTCCATTGCCGTAGAGACCCGGGCCGTAGTACGAGGCACCGGACGGACGCAGGCCGTAGACCTTGAACCGGCGACTCGAGTCACCGATCGCTGCCGAGTTCTTCGCGCTGAATACGCGCACCCGGTAGGTGCCGGAATCCTTGGGACGCCAGCGCAGAAAGAACCCGCCGTGCTTTCTGGTCCGGGTGCGGATCGTCTTGCCCGCGCCCTTGATCACGACCTTGATCCGACGCACGCCGGCCGGCTTGACTACGCCGCGGATTCCGAGCTTGTCACCGATCTTGACGTAACGATGGACACCCTTGACCTTCAACGTGCTTCGCACCCGGAGCTTCCTGGCGGGTGAAACCTCACCGGCAGGCGTGCTCACCTTGAACTTGCCGCTGGCGATCGCCCTGACGTCGGTGCTGTATAGCCCCCGAGCGTCGGTGGTCACCTTCTTCACCGGGTCCCAGGATGTGGTTCCGGCATTACGGAAGAGCAGCTTGACCGGCTTGTTTCCGGTCATCCCGCTGGCTCCGCGAATCTCGACCTTGCTGCCATGGGTGGCTTCCTTCGGGGCGACCTTGACCTTCAGAGTCGTCTGCCCGTCGGCCGCCAACGCCGTGGCGCTGAAGGTCGTCGCGGTGAATATGGCACAGAGCATCAGAAAAGCGGACCGGATGGTCCGAGTTGAAATCGACAAAAGATTCTCCTTAGTTGCCTGCGGGGTTAGCTGTCGGACTCACGGGTGGAATTCCCGTTATCAGCGGATCACCGCTGAATTCGCCCCGTGCCGGTCTCAGCTGCCTGAGTGGCTGTTGGGTCCCCCGTCTGCCTGTTTGTTAGTGACAGTTCGGCGTTTTGTGAGCGTTGTGTTAGCAAGGGACATTGAAGAGGTTTCTTTGTGGCGGTGGTGTGAGCAGGCTCACATGCCCATTTGCGGCAATTAATCACCCGCCGGGCGGTTTTCGGAAGCAAGCGGCGATAATTCCCCCGTGCCATCGATTCCACGGACAGCCCTCGCCCAGATCAACCCGACCGTGGGCGACCTCGACGGCAATGCCGCTCTGATCACAGACTGGATTCAGAAGGCCAAGACCGCGGGGGCCGAACTGGTCGTATTCCCCGAGCTCTGCATGACCGGCTACCCCGCCGAGGACCTCTACCTGAGGCCGGACTTCATCCGCGCAAATGCCCTGATGGTCGCCGAAGTCGCCCAGAAAGTCGAAGGAATCACGGCCGTGGTCGGGTTCGCCAACCCCGTGACCGATCCGGTCGGAGTGGCCATCGCCGCAAATGCCGCCGCGGTGATCGAGGACGGAAAAGTCCGGGCCGTGTACCACAAGCGCCTGCTGCCGAACTACGGGGTCTTCGACGAATACAGGACGTTCCGTGACGGAGCCGACCCCCTTCTGGGTGAAGTTGCCGGCAGCATGGTCGGGCTGACGATCTGCGAAGACTGCTGGGACCCGCAATCCCCGGTTGCCCAGCGGCTGGCTCCGGGTGCCGACCTGATCCTCAACCTCTCGGCCTCGCCGTATCACCGGGGCAAAGCAGGTCAGCGCGAAGGGATCTTCCGTGAGGTCGCAATCCGCGAGAAGCGCCACATCGCGATGGTCAACATGGTCGGCGGCCAGGACGAACTGATTTTTGACGGCAGCAGTGTCCTGATCGCTCCTGACGGAACGGTCCTGTCCCGGGCCGGTCAGTTCACCGAAGACCTGATGATCTGCGAACAGGCAACTGAGCCGGCCCCCTGGATGGATGACCTCGACGAGGTCTACACCGCCCTGGTGACCGGCCTGCGTGACTACGTCCAGAAGAACGGGTTCACTCACGTCGGCATCGGACTTTCGGGGGGAATCGACTCCGCCCTGGTGGCTGCCCTCGCCACCGATGCGCTCGGCACAGACCGCGTCACCTGTGTTGTCATGCCTTCGCGTCACTCGAGCGGTGATACCCAGGGCGACGCCCGCGAGATGGCCGCGAGGCTCGGCACCGAGATGATCGAGATCCCGATCGCCGGGCCGATGGCCGCTTACGACGAAGTCCTTGGCGACGACGCAATCGGGGTCGCAGCCGAGAACCTGCAGGCCCGCATTCGTGGCAACCTCCTGATGGCCCTGTCGAACAGCCGCGGCTGGTTGGTCCTCACGACTGCGAACAAGAGCGAGACTTCCGTCGGGTATTCAACCCTCTACGGAGATCTGGCCGGCGGCCTCGCCCCGATCAAGGACGTGCCGAAGACCCTGGTTTACGACCTCTGCCGCCACCGCAACCGGATGTCACCGGTAATCCCCGAAGACATCATCGTGCGCCCCCCGTCGGCGGAACTTCGTCCGGATCAGAAGGATTCGGATTCCTTGCCGGACTACGAGGTGCTCGATCGCATCCTCCAGCTATACGTGGAAGAGGATCAGGGACCGGCGGAGATCGTCGCCGCGGGGGAGCCTCCCGAGGTCGTCGCCGGGATCGTGGCGATGGTCGACCGGGCCGAGTACAAACGCCGCCAGTCGCCCCCCGGCCTGAAAGTCACGACCAAAGGCTTCGGGCGCGATCGGCGCATGCCGATCACCAACAGGTATAGGCCCTGGAAAGCCAGATGAAGTACCGACCCGCCCGAACACGTACCGCTCACGGGCAGGCAACCCACAGCAGCAAACGCCGAGATTTCCCAGTTGGGAAATCTGCGCCTTACTCCTTGACGAGGAACCCGAGGTCGACGCCTTCGGGTGCGTCACGGATCGCCATGGTCATCTGGGCCATCGCGCAAGTTCGACCCTCAAAATCCCTGATCGTCGTGCGCCAGACCCAGGTCATGCGGCCACGGTGGACGGCTTCCGCTTCCACTTCAATGCCACCACTCGAGACCGGGCGCAGCAGGTTGACCGAGATGCTCTGGCCCATCGCCACGCGGTTGTCCGGAACAACGGCAGTCGCTGTTGCCACGGAGCAGACGCTCTCCACCATCGAAGCCATGACGCCGCCGTGCATGATGCCCATCGGCTGTCGATGCTCGTCCTTCAAGGCCAGCCGGACCACTGCTTTGTCCGGATCACTGGAGATCCACTCGGTACCGAGGAGAACATCGAACGGGGAGTCGGGAAGCGTTACGTCTGACATATGCCCAAGATCATAAACCCCTATCGTTTGCGCGCATGGGACTCAGTGAGGACAGCCGCACCCTGCTCCAACTCCTGCTTGGCCGTGGCAAGAGCTACAGCGACATCGCCGGGCTACTCGGAATCGATGAAGCAGAGGTTCGCGACCGCGCCCACACGGCGCTCACCGAGATCAACGGAAGCGATCCCGACAAGGATCTGAACCTGACCGACTACCTGCTCGGCCAGAGCGATCCGATCGCACGAGCCGACGCGGCCCGTGAGCTCGCCGAGAACCCGAAAGCCGCAGACGCGGCTTCGGACCTTTCCGATCAACTGCGTCTGCTGGTCCCGGGAGCCGACCTTCCCCGGATTCAGGGTGGCAAAGTAACTCCTTCCAAACGCGGTCCTCAGGCGAAGGCGAGCAGTGGTGGAGCTTCCGGCTCGACCTCCGCCCGGCCTCCCCGTTCACTCACTGGCTCCCAAAGGCGCCTGATCGCAATCCTTCTCGGCGCGGCCCTGCTGGTTACGGTGGTAATCCTCGCCTTGACCGGTGTTTTTGGCGGAAGCGATGATTCGAACGAGAACGCCGGTGACGTATCGCCGACCACGGCGGTACTCACGGCGGTCGATGGCCAAAGCGGCGAAGGCCAGGTTCAGTTCGGTTTCAGTGGGACCGATCTGGCCGCGAACCTCCAGTTCAGCGACCTCGCTCCGACCGCAAAGTCAAAGAGCTACGCGCTCTGGCTGAACGGCTCGGCTGGAGCTTTCCCGATCCACCAGACATCGGTCAACGACGAAGGGGCGATCAGTGGACAGATCACGATCAACCAGGCGGTCATCTGCTTCATCGCCGCCGACATCTTCCCCGACATGCGCCTGTCCCTTGTTGACAACGCAGCGATGGAAGAAGTCCTCGCCCAGGCGACCCGGGCTTCGAGGCAGGGTGAGGGTGCCTTGCCCGACTACATCGGCAAGACGGTCCTCGAAGGCCGAATCTCGATGCCACAGGCGGCAAAAGAAGAGATCCTGCCGACCTGTTCCGCCGCCGCCCCTTCCTGAGGTCCTAGACGGCTGCTACGAGCTTTCCGGGGTTCATGATGCCCTCCGGGTCGAACCGTTCCTTCAGGGCCGCCAGAGCTTCGATTCCCAGTCCACCGATCTCGGCCCCCAGATACGGCGTGTGGTCGCGACCGGTGGCGTGATGGTGGGAGAGCGTTCCACCCTCGGCCTGAATCGCCCTGCAGGCAGCCGCCTTGACGATCGGCCACGCGGTGGCTCCGCCCTGGTCACCCTGTGAAGAGATGATCGTGAAGTAGAGCGAAGCGCCATCGCGGTAGGCATGCGAAAGGTGGCACATGACGATTCCGTTCATGCCCTGGCTGGCCATCGCTTCTTCAATCGCTGCCTTGACCCCGCGGTAGAGCGACGGATGGGCACTCCATTGCTGCGCTGTCTCGAGGGTCTCAACCAGGGCACCACGATCAAGCAGAGTCTCTCGCAGGTACGGACCGTGGAATCTCCCCTTCTGCCAGCCGCTGCCGACCGACTGACCAAGGTAGACCGCACCGCCCAGGCGCAGCGCCTTCGCAGTGTTTGCGCGTTGAATGCGGACCCGGTCGGAGGTACCTTCGAAGCCGACGATCATCAACGCGCCATCCGACCGGCCACGAAGCTTCAGGTAGCGGCGGAATACGTCACCGGCGACACCGCCAGGCGCGGACATCGTCAGGGAGGTCGCGGTCTCGGTTTCGTCCGAAACCCTGGCGATCGTCGGAAGCCGGTCGTCCTGCGCCAGCTTGCGGATGATCTCGTTGCCTTCGGCAAAGCTTCCGGTGATCCACCCTTCGTACCGGGCAGCGGCCGGAGCCGGTCGGATTCTCACCTCGACATCCGGAATCACACCGAGGATGCCTTCCGAACCGATCACCAATTCCCGGAGCGCCGGCCCGATAGCTGAATGCGGGGTTGCCAGGGTTGACAGCTCTCCGGCAGGGGTCGACAGTCGAACCGAACTCACCAGCGAGTCGAAACGGCCATAGCCGCTGGAGGACTGCCCGGCTGACCGGGTCGCTGCAAATCCTCCGATGGTCGCGTACTCATAAGACTGCGGATAGTGGCCCAGGGTGAAACCACGGGCTGCGAGCAGGGATTCGGCTTCCGGTCCGCGTAATCCGGCTCCGAGCTTCGCGGTGAGCGATCTCTCATCAACCTCAACCGAGTTCAGGTTCACCGTGTCGAGGCTGATCACCCGGTCAAAGCGTCCTTTGTCAGGGGCGATCCCGCCGACCACGCTTGTCCCGCCTCCGAATGGCACCACGGCGATCCCGAGCCTCGAGCAGGCCTCGAGCAAGGGCAGGATCGCAGAGCCATCGGGGACCACTACAACCGCGTCAGGAGCCTGAGTGATCTGCCCGGATCGCTTCTCGAGGAGATCGAGGTAACTCTGCCCTGCTGCGTGCCGGATCCGGTCCTCGTCCCCGGTGAGTACGTTCCCTGCCCCAACCAGACTGGCGATCTCATCCGGGATGACCGCGGCCTCGGGGATGGATACGGCGGAAAGGTCGGGCAGGTCGTGTGCCGTGGGAGGAAGGATTTCGCGTTCGCGAAGCAGAGCCTCGGCGTTCGGGGACAGGTCGGCGGTCTCTGCCGGGTCACCCCACCCCCACCACCTCGTGTCGCGCCTCGGTTCGGCGGTCATGAAGCGTCGCTTCCTGCCGACGGAGTCTTCGATTCCGGTTGGTCGAATACATCAGTCAAGGAGGCCAGTGCCCTGTCAAGCATCTGCTTCTGGGTCTTGCGCATCATGAACCCGGCGAGCCTGGCGCTTCCTTTGAGGGTGTGGGTCGCCGTAAGAGTCACCTCTGTGCCGCTTCCATCGGGACGAAGGTTCACTTCCGTCTCCTGGCTAAGCAGGTGCTCCTCGAACGGAGTGCCCTCGAGTTCGTGCTCCCACACGTAACGCTCGGGGCGGGTCGCGTTGGTGCAGCAGTAGTCCAGCCTCAGCTTCCGGCCGGAATCCGCCGCCAGGACGTTTGTCCAGCGGGTCCGGGCCTTGCCAGCCTTGCCGTCGACGTCCTCGACCCTGGTTACCCGCGGCCACCAGTCCTTCATGCGTCGCGGATCACTGATCACGTCATAGACCCGGTCAGGATCGGCGGGAAAAACCTTCTTGCGGCTGACGCTCGGCACAGCGGGTCAGCTGTCGGCGAGCCGGCGAAGATCCCGAACGAGCAGTGCGTGCTTGAGCTCGCTCAGCACGGAAGCCATCCGTTCGAGGCTCTCCACCGCCTCTTTGCGCCGCTGGGGATTGCGGGAGATCAGCTTCGGAGCAAGGAGCGCTTCGATCAACTGGACTTCCCGGTCCGCCGAGGTCTTGAAAACCTTGAGGTTCCGGGCTGCAACACCTGAACGAGCTAGTTCATTGCCGGCCCGAACGATCTCCATGTCGGTTTCGTCAAAAATGTCGTTTCCGCCATCCTTGGTCGGTGCGACCAGTCCAAAGTCGGCGAGTTCGCGGATGAACTCGGGCCGGGCACCGGTCTCCTCGATCACTTCGTCGAGCGTGAAACGCGAGCTGCTGGTTCCAACCAGCTTGGCGCGGCGGGAAGTGTTCGACTTGGAGGCACTATTGCCACCCAGGCCGGTGAGCGAGGGGCCTGAGGCCAGTTCCTGGCGGATCACCCGCAGGGGCAGGAACTCGTCCCGCTGGAGCCTGAGGATGTTGCGAAGCCGGTCGACGTCAGCCTGGCTGTAGAGCCGGTATCCACCCTGGGTCCGCCGGGGCGTCACAAGCTTTTGATCCTCGAGGTAGCGGATCTTGGAGATCGAGACGTCGTCAAATTCCTTGCTGAGAATCTTGGCGACCGCGCCGATCGTCAGTGCCTTGCGCGGACGGTTGGGTCCGGCGGGCGCGGCATCACTCATCTGTCGGTCGGAGACGGTCAATCCTTCTCCAGGTAACTGAGCTTGTACTTTCCGACCTGGATCTCGTCGCCGTCCTCAAGTCGCTGGGACTCGATCCGGCTCCGGTTCACGTAGGTTCCGTTCAGAGAGCCGAGGTCGTCGATGTAAGCTCCGTCAGTCCTGGAAACCAGCAGTGCGTGGTTCCGGGAAACCGTCACGTCGTCGAGGAAGACTCCGGCATCGGGGCTGCGGCCGATTGCAATCCGGTCGTCGTTCATCGGGAAGCTTTCCCCGGCGCGCCCTCCGCCGCTGCGGATCACCAGTGCTGCACCGGTGCGCTCGACTTCGGCGTCGATGTCGACGGCCGCGATTTCTCCCGTTTCACCAACCTGATAAGTCGTGGTCGAAGGCTGGTCTTCGGCCCCTTCCATTGGTCCGATGAAGGTTCCACACTTCTGGCAGTAGTTGGCGGCTTCGGCATTGACGAAGCCGCACTCGGGACAATGAGACGACATGACCCCATTATAGGGGCAGTCTCAAACCTTCAACTTTGACTTTACGGTTGGGCCGAATCTCTCGCCGCGGCGATCTGGTCCCGGCCGACCCGGGCGTAAAGCCACGTAGCCAGGAAAGCCATGACCACACCGATCACCAGCAGGGTGTTCGGGAACCAGCCCGGCCAGATCATCGCGAAGAAGAGTGATGACATGACCGGGAAGACAGCCATGCGACCGAGCCAGTTGACCTCGATGTCAACGCCGTGCTTGAGGCCCCATCTGGCCAGGAGCACCGTGAACAGCTCGCGCAATGCGAGCAGGAGGAGGAGCCAGCGCGGAAGCAGCTCGAAGTGCCAGCACACGATGACGCCGGAAAGGATGGTCAGACGGTCAACCACCGGATCAAGCAGCGCTCCGAGCCGGCTGTACTGCCCGGTGACTCTCGCCAGAAGTCCGTCGAGGTAATCCCCGGCCGAGATGCACCAGAAGATACCGGCAGCCAGCCACGACACACCGTCGTCGCTGCTGAAGGCGACATAGAGGAAGACCGGAATTGCCAGGAGCCGGATGAGACCGACGAGGTTCGGCAACGTCCAGGGATTCAGCGGCTGGCCGCTGCGGGTCTCGGTCGGCTCCGGACCGGTCCGGTCAAGCCCGAACAGACGACGGATCCTTCCGGTGCCGAAAGGTGCCGCGTCGCCGCTCATGCTCAGGCCAGATTCCGCGAGAGTTCGGCCACGGACGCCGCGCCTCCCTCGACCGGAATCCGGTGGTCTTCGCCGGACATGCGTTCCGAAGCTTCGTAGATCCCGTCGGCGAGTCCCCGCCGCCCGACAACAACCCGCAACGGGCAGCCGATCAGTTCGGCGTCAGTGAGCTTCTGGCCGGGACCGGCATCACGATCGTCGTAAATCACGTCGATTCCTTCCGCGAGCAGTTCTTCGTAGAGCTGGTCGGCGTTGGCTCTTTCGGGGTCCTTCTCCTTGGCCAGAGAGACGAGGTGTACCTGCCACGGCGCTAATGCCGCGGGCCACCGGAGACCGTTTGAATCCCCGAGCTGTTCGGCCGCAGCAGCCACGATTCTGGCGGGGCCGATGCCATAGCTGCCCATGACGATCGGGTACTCCTTGCCGTCTTCACCCAGATAGTTGGCTCCGAGAGGCTCGCTGTAGCGCGTGCCGAGCTTGAAGATGTTGGCAACTTCGATCGCCGGCTCCAGGGTGATCTCATGGCCGTCTTCGGTCGTGTCGCCCGCGACGACCATCCGTACGTCCATTTCTTCGAATTGGAAGTCCCGCCCCGGCTCGACCCCGCGCAGGTGGGTATCCGGCTTGTTGGCACCAGTGACAAGGCCCGCTCCGGTGATCGCGGAGTCCTTGATGATCCGGGCCTCGGCGCCGACCGGGCCGATGAAACCGGCGGGTCCCAGCTTGCTTGCGATCTCCTCCTCGCTCGCGGGGCGTGACTGGGCCCCGACCGAGTTGGCCAACTTGATCGGATTGACCTGATGGTCGCCGCGGACGAGAACCAGGATGAACTCACCCTCTCCTTCGGTGATCATTGGAACGCACTTGATCAGACAGGCCGGATCCACTCCGAGCTCCCGGCTGACCTCGTCGACCGACTTCAGTCCGGGTGTCGAGACTTCTTCCGGCGCGGGGAGCGACGGCGGGCACTCGATCTTTCGCGGATTGGCTGACGCAACCTCGACGTTGGCGGAATACCCGGGAGCCAGGGCGACCGTGTCTTCGCCAGCCGCACAGGGGGCCATGTACTCGTGGGCGCCGACTCCACCCATCATGCCGACATCACTCTCCACCCGGTACCAACGCAGTCCGGTTCGGTCGAAAATCCTGTCATATGCCTCGATGCAGAGGTTGTAGCTCGCGTCCAGCCCTTCGTAGTCCCGGTCGAAGCTGTAGGCGTCCTTCATCACGAACTCACGGGTCCGGAGGATCCCGGCGCGCGGACGGGGTTCGTCACGCTCCTTCACCTGGAACTGGTAGACGATCCGCGGAAGGTCGCGATAGGAGCGCACCTCATGAGCCATATGCCCGGTGACGCATTCTTCGTGAGTCATCGCCAGAACCATCGGCGAACCCTTGCGGTCATCCAGCTTGAAAAGCTCGTCGATGTCGTAACGCCCGGTGGTCTTCCAGGGTTCCGCCGGCTGCATTATCGGCATGAGCATCTCCTGGGCACCGATGCTGTCCATCTCCTGGCGGATGATTTCCTCGACCTTCCGGTGAGAGCGCCATCCGGCGGGCAGGTAGGACCAGAGGCCGGCGCCCATCTGACGGATCATTCCGGCGCGGACCAGCAGCTTGTGGCTGATCGCCTCGGCGTCGGCCGGCGGATCCTTGACTGTAGGTAGAAGAGTTCGGGAAATCCGGGCCATCGAAGACGTAACTTATCTGTCTTGGATCACAGCCATCGCCACGCAGTAGGAGTCCGGCGCGCCATCCACTGCGCTGACCTCAGTGGATTGCCGGAGTGCCTCGGCGGTGGTGACGTCCCAGACATGTCCAATGTCCCTTTCACCAAGGAACTCTTCCATCCCGGCCGGTTCCTGTCGATGTAGTGACAGACAATCCGCTGGTCGCCACGCTCAGGCCCGGGTGAAACGCCTGCCGGCGGTCGGCGAGACCTGCTCGTCAACCAGAAGCTTGTCGTTCTCGGCCTTCTGCGATGCCTCGTGTTCCATCGCGGCGATCTTCTCCGGGGTCAGGTCGCCGGCGTTCTCTTCTTCGATCTTCGCGACCCAGGCTTCACCTTCGGCGGATTCGCGTTCGTCGAACTTGACTTCGCCACCGCGGTCGAGCGAGAGGTCGATCTCCCTGAAGAGAGCATCGACCAGTTCTTCGGTCGCCACCTTCTTGATCGCCTTGCCGCCGGCGAACACCACGCCTTCATTCTTGGCTCCGGCGATTCCGAAGTCTGCGTGCTTGGCTTCACCGATGCCGTTGACTGCGCAGCCGAGCACGGCTACTTCGATCGCTTCGTCGTAAGCCTCCAGCCGCTGCTCGACCTCCATCGTCACGGCATCCATGTCGAACTGGAGACGGCCACAGGTCGGGCAGGCAATCAGGACCGGCCCGCGCTCGCGAAGCTGAAGTGCCTTGAGGATCTCCCAGGCAACCTTCACTTCTTCTTCGGCGTGGAAGGTCGAAAGGCTGATTCGGATGGTGTCCCCGATGCCGTCGGCAAGAAGCGTCCCGAGGCCGACCGCTGACTTCAGGGAACCGGACCACTTGGTCCCGGCTTCCGTGATGCCAAGGTGGAGCGGATACGGGATCTTCTCCGCCAGCAGGCGATTGGCGGCGATCGTGTTCGGCACGTTGGTCGACTTGATCGACACCTTGAAGTTGGTGAATTCGAGGTTCTCCATCAGCTCGACGAATTCGACGCCGGCGGTGACCAGAGCTTCCACCGAATTCTCACGCTCAAGCTCATGCAGATGCTTCGGCAGGGAGCCTGAGTTGACGCCGATTCGCATCGGTGTGTTGTGCTTGTTGGCGAGCTCCGCGACTTCTGCGACCTTGTCGCGTCCCCCGATGTTGCCCGGATTCAGCCGTATGCAGTCGGCACCGGCCTCGATCGCCTTGAGAGCAAGGGTGTGGTTGAAGTGAATGTCGGCGATGATCGGGATCGGCGACTTCTTGACGATCACCTTCAGCGCTTCGATGTCCTTGTCGCGCGGCACGGCCACCCGAACGATGTCGGCACCGGCTTCGGCGACCTTTTCGATCTGTTCCATGGTGGCCGAGAGGTTGGCGGTCTCGGTCTTGGTCATCGTCTGCACAGCGACGGGGGCACCGCCACCGATCGGCACCCGACCGACGAATATCTGTCTTTTGGAGCTCACTACCTATTCAGGGTACCGGAGCCGGGTTCGCTCAACGACCGGCCCAGGCATCCAGAACCCAACCCAGGTCTTCGCTGGAAACGGCCGGATCGAGGATCAAGCGGCTCGGGTCCGGCTCCTGCAGGTGCCCGCGTATGCGCCGGGCGGCCGTAGTGAAGCTCCTTTGGACGGCTCCAGGCTCCTTGCGAGGCAGGATTCCGCGGTCCAGCCTTGCTTCCTGCTCATGAACTAGGTCAAAGCCGAGGGCGTTTCTTCCCTGGGCCCATTCGATGCCACGTTCAACAGCTGGGCCTGTTCCAGTTCCGAGGATCTGGCCGGCTCGCCTCAACGCGGTCTGCGCGTGGGCGACCTGCGTCACCGTGAGGATGGGGTAGATCGCCGCAGCCTCTCCCCTTTGTGGATCGACCAGGCCAGGCCAGCCGCCATCCTCACGCTGGAGTGCAAGGAGTGCTTCGGTCAGCCGGGTCCCGCGGTCTCCGGCGAGGTCCGTATGTCCGGCACGGCTCAGCTGGCTGAGGGCGTTCAGCGCATGGAACTGGCTGCCGACGGGCGTGAGCGTACCCCGGCGCCGACGATGCACATCGGTGAGCAGACCCGAACCCTCGACGGCCCTGCTGGTGAGTTCACCGGCGGCGTCGGTGAGAATCGAACCGAGCCCGGCTTCTTCACCAAAGCGGACGCTCGCTTCAGTCAGGCCGGATACGATCCAGGAGAGCTCGTCCAGGGTCACCTGCTCAAGGTGCTTGTTGACACGTCGGAGAAGCAGTCCGTGGATCTCGGACACCGCCCCGCCTTCTGCCCTGGACTCGGCCCACAGGGCGAGACCGAGGTCCCCGGGAGTCACGTCTTCGCCGCCGAGGTCTCCGAGAACCCTGGTCCTCAATGCGCCCGTCGAGAAAGGATGCTCGACTTCCATCTCGTCGGCCCTGAGCAGACCGAGCAGAACCACCGCTCCCGCCCTCAGGGTGGTCGCGGGAGCGCCTTCGTCTTCGACGCCCTCGACCCTCGCGTTGGCACGAAACAGACCGCTTGCCACCTGAAGCTCCGGCAGCCTGGTCAGGGCGATTCGCTCGAACTGCTGCGGATCGGCCGCCATGTTCCGACCGCCTAGTTCGCGTACAGGTCTTCGATTTGCTGCACGTACTTGGCGGAGATCGGCTTGCGCTTGAGCTTCATTGTCGGGGTAAGCTCATCGCCACCCGGCAGCCACTCACCGGGGATGATCTTGAACTTCTTGATCTGCTCCACCCGGGCCAGCTTGCCGTTCGCCACGTCGATGGCCGCGGTGATCGTCTCGATCAACTTTTCGTTGTCGGCGAGATCCTCGAGCGAAACTCCTTCGAGTCCGTTCTGGGAAGCCCAGACGGGAGCGAAGTCCGGATCTAGAACGATCAGGGCGACGTTGTAAGGGCGTCCATCACCAACTGCGACGCACTGGTTGACCAGCGGAGAAGCGGTCTTGACGTGAGCCTCAATGTTTGCCGGCGACATGTTCTTGCCGGCGGCGTTGATGATCAGTTCCTTCTTTCGATCGACGATCGAGACATATCCGTCTTCATCGATGGCCCCGATGTCGCCGGTGTAGAGCCATCCGTCGACTATGCTCTCCGCGGTCTTTTCCGGCGCGTTTCGATACTCCGGCATTACAAAAGGACCGCGGCAGATCAGCTCGCCATCTTCGAGGAGGCGGACCTCCATCCCGGGGACCGGCGGTCCAACGGTGCCGATCTTGATCGCATCTGGTGGGTTGACCGTTATCACTCCGCAAGTCTCGGACATACCCCATAGCTCACCGAGCGGGACTCCGATGGCGTGGAAGAACTCGAGCACCTCGACCGGTATAGGAGCGGCACTGACGCTGACCGCAATGAACTCATCGAGGCCGAGGGCGTGACGCAGATTCGAGAACAGTGCTTCGTCGGCCTTGGCGACAGCAGCAGCGAGGTCTTCGGGAACGGGCTGTCCGGCCTGTTCGAGTTTCACCTTCTGGATTGCAGCCTGAACACCGGCCTGAGCCTGTTCGCGCTGCTCGTCGGGAAGGGCTGCCAACTGGCCTTCGAGACCGGCCTTGAGCTTCTCCCAGATGCGGGGCACCGCGAAGAACCAGGTCGGGCGGACTTTTGGCAGGAACTCGATTATCCGTCGGGGGTCCGGGCAAATATGGATCTGGAACCCGCGCACGATCGGCGTGTAGTAATTCGCACCGCGTTCGGCGATATGAGCGGGCGGAAGCCAGGAGATCACCTTGGCGTATGGATCGTCCGGCATCTTGATGACGCCTTCCATCACCGAGGCGTTCATGCGAAGAAGGTTGCCGTGGGTCAGGATGACGCCTTTCGGCGGACCCGTAGTTCCGGAGGTGTAGATCAGGGTGAGCGGGTCTTCGAGACCGATATCGGCCGCGATCGGAGCGGGGTCGAAATCCGGATCGAGCGCCAGCAACTCTTCGTAGGTCATGGTTCCACCGTCACCATCGATGACAACGATGTGCTCGGCGTGCTCCAGGTTCTCTTTCGCCTTGAGCAGGTTCGGCACGAAGTCAGGTTCCACGATGACCACATTGGCCTCGGAATCGCTGAGTATGTATTCGATCTGTTCCGGAGAGGACGTCTGGTAGATCGAGAAGGGAATCGCCCCAAGGGAAACTGCGGCGAGGTCGGTCGGGATGAATTCCGACCGATTGTTCATCAGCATGCTGACCGTGTCTCCGCGCTTGACGCCGAGCGCGTTGAGGCCACCGGCAAGCGCCTTGACGCGGGTCGCGAGCTCGTTCCAGGAGAGGCTCACGTCTTCTTCTTCGGAGATCAGCGCTAGGTGGTCCCCGCGCCGGGAAACCGAATCCAGGAATGCTTCGTAGAGATTCCTGGAGTCCGGCTCGAAGCCTGGTCCTCCGTAAGCCTCAGTCAGCTGGGTGGTGTGCACTCGAACTCCTCCTCTTTCCTCTAATGAACGAAACCAGCTTGTTCAACTGGCAATCTAGCGGACATTGAACCCTTCTCCGGTCAATCGGTCAATGTCGTTCGACAGTCCGATGAAAAACAGGCAGATTACGAGGGCAAAACCGATGAATCCCGCCCTCTCCATCACCGCGAATGGAACCGGTTTTCCGCGCACCTTTTCGACGATGCTCCAGAAGATGTGGCCACCATCGAGCGGCAGGAACGGGAACAGATTGATTACCCCAAGGGAGAGGCTGATCAGGGCGATCAGGGTCAAGGCCTGGCGGGTTCCGACGTCGATCGCCTGGCGGGTCACTTCGTAGCTGCCGGCGACCCCGGACAGTTGTTTTCGTTCATCGGTTTGGTAGATCCGGGACAGGGTCGTGATCGTCTTGGAGGTAACGAACCACATGTAGTCGAGTGCCAGGCCAGCCGCCTCGGGCACGTTGGGATCCACCGGTTGGAGGCCGAAAGCGAACCCGAGACGGTTACGTTCGACTTCCGCGTCGTAGATCGGGGTTATCTCCATCGTCTTCTGCTGCCCGTCCCTGTCCACGACCACAGTGGCCGGTTCGGTCGCCTCGCATCCGTTCTTCGGCTTGCCAGCACAGCTGTGTGAATTGATCTGGTCCGCAATCGCCAGCTGGTCACCGGTGACTCCGTCGACCGAGACGATTTCGTCTCCCGGCATCAGCTTGCCGACGGCAGGTGTCCCTTTGGCGACTTCCTGGACGTTCTGACTGGGCTCCTCTACGCCGAAAGCAAGGAAGAA
This sequence comes from Solirubrobacterales bacterium, assembly GCA_051306195.1. Classification (GTDB taxonomy): domain Bacteria; phylum Actinomycetota; class Thermoleophilia; order Solirubrobacterales; family 70-9; genus 67-14. The sequence continues at coordinate 12,549 of JBPPMT010000159.1, read as the reverse complement.
GAGAATCACGAACGCGATGAAGAGGTTGACCGCGGGGCCGGCACCGATCACGACGATGCGTTTCCAGACGGGCTGCTTGTAATAGCCGCGGGGGGCCACCTCGGGTGGCAGCTCCTCGTCCGGATTCATGCCGGTGATCTTCACGAAGCCACCCAGGGGGATCATCCCAATTCCGTATTCGGTCTCCCCCCGCTTGATCCCGATCAGTTTTGGCGGGAAGAAGAGGTAGAAGCGCTCAACTCTCATTCCCACGGCTTTTGCCGCGAAGAAGTGGCCCGCCTCGTGCAGGATGATCAGTGCGCTGAACGCGAGGAACGCGAGCAGGAAGCTCATTCAGCTTCAAGCTCGCTGACCAGCTCCTGCGCTCGTTCACGGGCCGCTTCGTCGACGGCGAACAGCTCACGAAAGTCTCGGGCCGGGCCGGATCCGATGTCGTCGAGGGTCTTCTCGATCACCCGGGCGATCCCGGTGAACTCGATGCGTTCATCGAGAAAGGCGGCTACTGCCACCTCGTCGGCGGCATTGAGTACGCACGGGGAGATCCCACCGGCAGTGCCGGCGTCGCGGGCAAGGGCGAGGCAACGGAAAGTCTCCGGGTCCGGTTCCTCGAAATCGAGTGAGCCGACATTGGCGAGGTCAAGCCGATCGACCGGGACCTCAAGGCGATCCGGGTATCCGAGCGCGAAAGCGATGGGAACCCGCATGTCCGGGTATCCGAGATGGGCCAGGGTGGCACCGTCAACTAGGTCGATCAGCGAATGCACAATCGACTGAGGATGGACTACAACGCTAATCCGTTCATAAGGAAGGGCGAACAGGTGATGGGCTTCGATCATCTCGAAGCCCTTGTTCATCAGCGTGGCCGAGTCGATCGTGATCCTTCCCCCCATCGCCCATGTCGGATGGTCGAGTGCCTCGGCGACCGTGATCCCTTCCAGCTCCTGCCGTCCCCGGAACGGTCCCCCTGAGGCGGTCAGCACGATGCGATCGACCGCATCCGGACTTTCGCCACTGAGCAGTTGGAAGATCGCCGAATGCTCCGAGTCGACCGGCAGCAGATTCGCGCCGGTGGCCTTTGCCAGTTCGATGACCAGGTCACCCCCGATCACCAGGCTCTCCTTGTTGGCGAGCGCCACGTCGATTCCTTCGGTCAGGGCCGCAATCGTGGGGCCGAGTCCCGCGGCTCCAACGATGCCGTTCAGGACCAGATCTGGTGAACTTGCACCGATCAGCTCCCGGGCAGCGGCTTCACCGGCCAGGACCGATCCGTCGAAAATCTCGGCAGCGGCGGTAGCTCCGGCGGGATCCGCCACGGCAATCATCTTCGCTCCACAACCCCGCGCCTGGACAACGGCTTCCTGCCAGTTGGTGCCCACGGCGAGACCGACGACTTCGAGGTCGTCGCGTCCGTTGATGATCTCCAGTGCCTGGGTTCCGATCGAGCCTGTGGATCCGAGGACCGCTATTCGTTTCATGCTGAGGGGTACGGCGGGGACATCGATGCACCTGGATTCGGATCAGTAGACAAGGGCGATTGATACGTAGTAGCCGATGACGATCGTGAAGAACACGGCGTCGAGGCGGTCAAGAAGTCCGCCATGCGGTCCGAACAGCGTACCCGTGTCCTTCTTTCCGAGATCCCGCTTGATCATCGACTCGAAAAGATCTCCGACCGGGGCCATCGCTGCGACAGCGGCACCGAGGATAAGTGCGTCGTAACCGGACAGCCAGTCCTGGTAGAGCCCCGCGCACCAGACACCGAGCGTGCCGATGATGATTCCGCCGATCAGGCCTTCGACGGTCTTGTTCGGGGAGAGCCGGGGTGCCATCTTGTGGGAACCGAACATCCGTCCGACTGCGTAGGCCCCGGTGTCAGCCACGAAGGTGCCGACCAGGACGTCGACCAGAAGTGCCGCCCCGTGGTCGGGCAGCTCGCGGAGCAATACGGCGTGGACCATCGGGATCCCGATCCAGAAGAGGCCGAAGATGGTGATCGCCATCGAGTGGGTGATGCCGACGCGGTCGTCGCGCGCGGCGGCGAATATGAAGAGCAGCAGAAACGGCACCGCCATCATCATCAGGACGTTGAAAGCGGTCCCCAGGAAGGCGGCGGCAACCATGCCGGCAAGCCCCAGGTAGGCCACGTACTGCATCGGACGGGCGGTGCTGGCCATCGCGAAGAACTCCCTCAGGCCAAGGCAGCCGAAGAGGGCGATCGCAACCGCGAATACCGGTCCGCCGACCACCACGATCACGATCGCCAGCAGGATCCACGGCACCGCCACCAGGACACGCTTCAGGGTCTCACTCATGAGCTGGACCTCTTGCCGAAGCGCCGGGTTCGACCGCCGTATTCCTCGATCGTTTCAGCGAACGCTTCCCGACTGAAGTCGGGCCAGAGCTCGTCACGGAAGACGAATTCGGAATAGGCACACTGCCAGAGAAGATAGTTGGAGATCCGCTGTTCTCCGCTGGTTCTGATCAAAAGCTCGGGATCGTGCATGTCCGGCGCGTAGAGGCCCTGACGGAACTCCTCCTCGGTGGTGCCGGTGAAGTTCCTTGCCGCGTCGACAATCTCGGCCCGTCCGCCGTAGTTGAAGGCGATGAAGAAGGTGATTGTCGTATTGCCGGCAGTCAACATCTCGGCTTCGTCCATCTGCTTCACCAGTTCCGGTGCGATGCCGTCTCGTCGGCCGATGAAGCGCATTCGAACGCCTTCTTCGTTGAGCTCGGGAGTCTCCGAAACGATCCGCTGCGAGAACATCGACATCAGGGCGGAAACCTCCTCCGGGGATCGCGACCAGTTCTCGGTCGAGAACGAAAAGACGGTCAGCTCCTTGACGCCGAATTCGACCGCGTCCCGGAGCCGGGCTTTGACCGTGTCCGCGCCGGCCTTGTGTCCTTCCTGAACCGGTAGGCCCCGGTTTTCTGCCCACCGACCGTTCCCGTCAGTGATGATCGCGACGTAGCGGGGTGCGCTCACACCTCGAGGATTTCCTCTTCCTTGCCTTTCAGCAGGGAGTCAATCTCTCCGATCGAATCGTCAGTGAGTTTCTGGAGCGCGGTTTCGGCCCGATGTTCGTCATCCGCTCCGGCCTCGCCATCCTTCTTCAGCTCTCGGAGGTCGGACATCACGTCGCGACGGACGTTGCGCACGGCTATGCGCCCGTCTTCGGCGACGCCGTGTACGACCTTTACCAGTTCCTTCCGGCGTTCCTCCGTCAGGTCGGGAACGTTGAGCCGGATAACCGCACCGTCGTTGGAAGGTGTGAGCCCGACATCTGATTCGAGGATGGCCTTTTCGATCGTCGCCAGGACGGACTTGTCATAGGGCGTGACCGTCAGGGTGCGAGCATCGGTAGTGGATACGTTGGCCATCTGCGCCAGGGGAGTCATCGCACCGTAGTAGTCGACAGTGATGCGGTCGAGCAGATGTGGAGTCGCCCGGCCGGTCCTCACGCTGGAAAACTCACCACGGGTTGAATCCACGGACTTGTCCATCCGTTCCCGAGCATCTGTGAGTAGGTCGTCGATCATGATTTATCCTCCGGCGCAGGACTTTTCGGCACGCTCGAACGGACCAGTGTGCCGACTTTCTCGCCTGAAACGATCCTATCTATATTGCGCTCGTCAGCCATGTTGAAGACGTAGATCGGCAAGTCGTTGTCCATGCAGAGGCTGAGTGCGGTCGAGTCCATGACCTTGAGCTCGCGCTCGATCGCATCGCGGTGGCTCAGCTCCGGAAGAAACTCGGCGTTCGGGTTCGTCGCCGGATCGGCGTCGTACACACCCTCCACCCCGTTCTTGGCCATCAGGATGGCTTCTGCGTGGATCTCCAGTGCGCGCAGGGCGGCTGCCGTGTCAGTGGTGAAGAACGGGTTGCCGGTGCCTGCCGCGAAGATCACGATCCGGCCCTTTTCCAGATGCCGCATCGCGCGTCGCCGGATGTACGGCTCGGCCACCTCACGAACGTCGATCGCCGAGAGGACCCGTGTGTACTGCCCGTGCTTTTCCAGCGCGTCCTGCAGGGTCAACGCGTTCAGGACGGTCGCCATCATGCCCATGTAGTCGCCGGTCGCCCGGTCCATGCCCTGAGCGGCACCGTCGATGCCCCGGTAGATGTTGCCGGCTCCGACCACGATCGCGACTTCTACGCCGCGACTGCGGATCACTCCCAGCTGACGGGCGATTCGCTCGACTTCGTCCGGATCGGTTCCGTATTCGAGCTTGCCCATCAGCGCCTCACCCGAGAGCTTCAGGAGGATCCTTCTGAATTTCGGCTCTGAGTCGTTCATCGAAGAGCCTCGGGCCTTACTCGCCTACCCGGAAGACCGAGAAACGGGATATGACGATGTTTTCGCCGAGTTTGGCCACCGCGTCCTGCCGGAGTTGCTCGATCGTCTTTGAGTCGTGCTTGTCGACGTTCACGTGCTCCTGTTCCATCAGGGCGCGCTCCTTGGCCCACTTGGCAACCTGGCCGTCGACGATTCGCTCGACGACGTTGTCCGGCTTGCCGTCTTCCTTGGCCTTCTCTTCGAAGACGCGGCGCTCGTTGGCAATCTCGTCTTCGGGGATATCCTCGGTAGCGACGTGGGTCGGCGAGGCCGCCGCCACATGCAGGGCGACGTCGTAGGCAAATGCCTGAAAGTCCTCGTTGCGGGCGACGAAATCGGTTTCGCACTGGACCTCGACCATCGCGCCGACCTTCTTGTTGGCGTGGATGTAGGCGGCGACAACCCCTTCGCTCGTGCCACGGTCCGCGCGCTTTGCGGCGGAAGCCTGACCCTTGACCCGCAACAGTTCAACCGCGCGGTCCATGTCGCCGTTCGCCTCTTCGAGGGCCTTCTTGCAGTCGAGCATTCCGGCGCCCGTCTGCTGCCTCAGTTCCTTTACGTCAGATGCCGATGCCATCAGCCCTTCTCCTCGGTGCTCGTGGCGGCTTCTGCCTTTTCGGTGGTCTCACCTGATTCTTCGGCTTCAGGGGCAGCTTCTGCCTCGGGTTCCGGATCGGGCGCGACAGCCTGCGGGTGCGGGTTGTCCGGGACGGCCTGGGGATGCGGTTCTTCGACAACAGCCTGCGGGTGCGGTGCGTCATCGGGGACAGCCTGCGGGTGCGGTGCGTCCGCCGGAACCGCCTGCGGATGCGGCTTCTCGGCCTGCTTGGGCGGTGCCGGTGCGGCCGCGGCGGCTTCCGCCTTCGCCTTGTCCTCGGCAGCCTTTCTGGCCTTCTCCTCGGCCTGCTCCTTCTCGATCGCCTCGCGACGGACCTTCTCTTCTTCTTCCCGCTTCTTGCGCTCTTCGTCTTCCTTCTCGCGACGGGCCTTCTCCTCGGCCTTGCGCTTCTCTTCGATGACGGCCCATGCTCCGGCGCCTTCTTCGATTGCCGACCCGACGGTCGAGATCACCAGTTCGCAGGAACGGATGGCGTCGTCATTTCCGGGGACTACGAAGTCGATGTTGCCCGGGTCACAGTTCGAGTCAACCAGGGCGATGATCGGCAGGCGCAGGCGGGTCGCCTCGCGCAATGCGATTTCTTCGGCCTTTAGGTCCATGATGAAGACGGCGTCGGGAACGCGGTCCATGTCCTTGACGCCACCGAGAGCGAACTCGAGCTTGGTGCGTTCGGCCATCATCTTCATGCGTTCCTTGGTCGGAAGCAGGTCGATCTGTTCGGTCTCGACCAGGTCATTCAGCTCGTGGAGTCGCTTGATCCGCGCCGAGCTGATGTTGAAGTTGGTGAGCAGTCCCGGCAGCCAGCGCCGGTTGACGTAAGGCATGTTGGATTTCTCAGCCCAGTTCTGGATCACGTCAGAGGCCTGCTTCTTGGTGCCGACGAAGAGGACCTTGCCTCCACCGGAGGTGAGTTCGCCGACGAAGCGACGTGCGTCCTCGAGCATCTCCTCGGTCTGCATGAGGTCGATGATGTGGATCCCGTCGAGCTCTCCGGCGATATAACGCCGCATGTTCGGGTTCCAACGACTGGTCTGGTGGCCGAAATGAACTCCGGCCTCCAGCAAATTCTGGATTCCTACCTGGGCCATACTTCTCCTTGATATTTGGTGGTGTTGCGAGTCCCCCGGCGCTTCACGGTGACCCTCTTTTGAGGGCAGGAGCCGATCAACGGACTCCGAGGGGTAGATGATTTAGATGGATTCGGGATTGTAAAGGGATTCGCGCGACGCGGTCACGAGGCGGCCACGCCGAACCCACGAAAGCTTCCGGGTCACGTTCACCGTCCCATCGCGGGATAGGTGACCGGAAATCCCGGGCGCGGCCTAGACCACACCCTCCCGGGCCTTTTCCAGGGCTTTGGCCAGATCTGCTGGCAGTGGGGCTTCGAATTCCATTTCTTCTCCTGTAGCCGGATGCCTGAAAGTCAGCCTTGAGGAATGCAGGAATTGCCTTTCCAGCTCGTAGCGGTCCGGGCCGCCATAAGTGATGTCTCCGACCAGGGGATGTTTGATCGCTTCCATGTGGACCCTGATCTGATGGGTCCGCCCCGTCTCCAGCCTGGCCTCGATCAGAGTGTCGCGGCGGAGTGACTCCATGACCTCGAAGTGGGTCTTCGCTTCACGCGGAGCGGCTCCGTTCACCGCCATCCGGTGCCGTTTGCGGGAAGCCCGCCCGATCGGCGCGTCGATCGTGCCGGTGCGGGACCTGAATCGACCGTCCGCCAGCGCGATGTAGATCCTGCCGACTTCGCGAAGACGGATCATCTCCTGGAGCGCCGTGTGGGTCTCGTCGTCCCTGGCCACGACCATCAGGCCGCTGGTGCCCCGGTCAAGCCGGTGGACTATCCCCGGGCGATCTGGCTCATCCCCGCCGGAAACCTGTTCTCCGAGGAGTTCAACCAGGGTTTCACCATCGTGGGAAGGCGCCGGGTGGACAACCAGGTCGGCACCTTTGTCGATCACCATCAGGTGCTCGTCGCTGTGGACGATCCCGAACGAATCCGATTCCGCGGAAGTCATGATTTCTCCCCGCCGTCCCTGATCAGGGTCCAGGCGAGGATCACCACTCCGACGGTGATCGCGCAATCGGCAAGGTTGAAGGCCGGCCAATGCGGGAGCAGAAGGAAGTCGGTGACGTGTCCAATCCGGATGCGGTCGATCAGGTTGCCGAGCGCTCCGCCGAGGATGAGCCCCCCGGCCAGCCAGGTTCCTGTCCGGCTTGGCGCCGAAGCGATGAACACCCCAAGTGCGATCAATGCGACCAGGCTGAGAAGAATCACCAGGATTCCGCCGCCACCCGCGAGTCCGAAGGCGATCCCGTCGTTGTGGGTATGGGTGAATCGCAGCGGTCCCAGGAAGTCGATCGCTTCGCCGCGAACAATTTCCGCCCGAACGATCGCTTTGGAAACCTGATCGGCAAAAACGACCAGGACCGCAACGACTCCGGCCCAGATCAGGGGGCGATGATCCTTCAACCCCGGATCAATCCCACCACGACTGCCTGACCGATCAGGAGCAGGATCACCCCGACCATCGGGCTGAGGTCAATCGACATTCCTCCACCGCCCACAGGCGGGAGGATCCGGCGGAAGATGTTCAGGTAGGGATCAGTCGTCTCCCGGACGAACGTGGCCACCGCGAGCAGTGCCCGATTGTCGGGGAGGCGCGGAATCCAGGACATCAGGATCCGGATGAAGATCAAGACGATGTAGACCGTGAAAAGGCCGTTGACGTAGGCAGCAACGTCGCCTCGGGTTATCGCAAGAAGGGTCGCCATGATCAGCTTTCGCGCATCCGGGCCAACGAAGCCTCGGCGGCGGCCTCAAAGGCGCCTTTACCGTCTGCGGATGCCAAGGCTTCGAGCCCGGCCTCAGTACTTCCACCCGGTGAAGCAACGGCAACCTGGATCTCAAATGGTGTGCGCCGCTTCAAAAGCTCAGCTGTGCCGGCCAGCGACTCGGCAACCATTGAAAGCGAGACTTCGGGATCGAGGCCTTCGGCAACACCGACCTTGGCCATCGCGTCAGCGACTACGGCGAAGTAGGCGGGCGAGCAGCCCATGACGGCCGTGGCGGCGTCCATCAGGCCATCGTCGAGCTCCACGACTTTGCCCAGTGATCCGAGCAGTGAGAGGGCATCGGCGATGATCTCACGGTCGCTGCCTTCCGGGTCTGCGACGGCGATAACCCCTCTGCCGGCCTCTACCGCCAGGTTTGGCATCAGCCGGATCATCGTGGAGTCGGGAAAGACATCAACCAGGGTTGAAAGCGTCGTGGCCCCGAGGAGCGACATGACGGCCCGCGGTTCTGGCAGGTTCTCGGCAACTCCCTGCAGTCCGGCCGGCTTCATCGCCAGGATCACGAAGTCGGATCCTTCTACCAGGTCTTCGTTGCTCTCAACGGCCTTGCCGCCGACCTCCTTGGCCAGTGCGGTTGCCCGCCCTGACCCGGAGTCGGTGAACAGCATCTGGGAAGGCGAATCCCCCGACGAAGCCGCCCAGCCACGGGCCATTGCCGCAGCCATGTTTCCTGAACCGATGAACCCGACGATCATGCCGGGAGCTTACTCAGCCCCGTCCGGCTCCGGTAAGTGCCTCAGGACTGGTTGAAGAAGCCCTTGTCGATCAGTCGGGCCTTCTCTTCGGCCGAAACTTCGACATTCCTGGGAGTCAGGAGGAAGACCTTGTCGGCGATGCGCTGCATGCCGCCATCCATCGCGTAGGTCAGGCCTGATGCGAAATCGATCAGCCGCTTCGAGAGCTCGTGATCGGTCGTCTGTAGGTTGAGAATCACCGGAACCTTGCGCTTGAACTGGTCGGCGACCTGCTGGGCATCGTTGAAGTTCCTCGGGATGACCAGGTGGACCTGGACATCGTTGTCTTCACCTACCGAGCGAAGGACACGCGTGCTGCTTCCGCCGCCTCCACCACCGCCGCCACGCGGACTCGGTGAAGGATCGTCATCGGCAAAGATGTCGTCGATCTCGTCGTGACGGTTGCGTCGGCTGGTCGGAAGGCGTCGAACGTTTGCCTCACGATTGCGACCGCGGTCGCGCCGAGGTTCGTAGTCCTCGTCTCCCTCGAGGTACTCCTCGTCATAACCGTCATAGTCGTCGTGATGGTCGCTCTCCTCGGCGAGGCCGAAGTAAACAAGAGTGCGGTGCCATGAATCGCGTAGTGCCATAAGTAAGCGGTTTTTCTTCCCGTTGGGGGCGAATCCTCCCCGATTATGTTCGATTCACCCGCTTTGCAGCGAAAACACCATTTCTGCGGTCGGGGCCTTGCAGTCAGTCCAGCCAGGCCAATCCCGCCTGCCGCCCCGTTTCGCCGTTGTCCCGGCGGTGAGAGTAGAAGTTTTCCGGGTCGCAGAAGGTGCAGATCCCTGCCGTCTCGACCCTGCTCACTCCCGCCAGCTCCAGCTTCCGCCCAGCTACCTGGAAGAGGTCGAGCTTACGACCATCCCGCAGCCCCGGGCCCAGGTCGGAGAAGGCCTCGAATACTTCCTCGCCGACCTCAAAGCAGCACGGTCCGATGCCAGGGCCGATCACCGCATCGGTCGCACCGATCTTCGCTGCAGCCGATTCGACGATCGAGCCGGCCAGACCCCGCCAACCGCAATGCAGCATCGCCAGACCATTGGGGCCGGTCATTGCCACCGGAAGGCAGTCCGCGACAAGCACGAGCAGCGGAAGCGATGGAGTCGCGGTCAGGTGTCCGTCCACCTCAACCGGCAGCTCGCCCGGGTGGAGGAAATGTGGCGGGACCGGGCCGCCGTCGTGAAACTCAAGTTCGGAACCGTGTACCTGCCGCCCCATGGCCACCCGGTCACCGTCAATCTCCAACGCCGAAGCAAGGCGCCGCCGGTTTTCGACCACGCTTCCGGGTTCGTCGTCGGTGAGGATTCCGAGGTTCAGGGTGTCGAAGGGCTCACTGCTCACCCCACCCTTTCGGGTCGTGAAAGCAACGGTCGCCGAAGGCAGCGAAGCCTCGAGCCAGCCGAGCGTACCGGCTTCGCGCCAGTTCAAAGATCCCCGCGGGCGCGAAGCGATCGTTCAGCGGCATCAACGGCGATCGCCAGCTCTTCTTCGATGCTCTCAACTCCGTCATCGAGCTTTGCCCGGAGCGCGGCGGTCAGTCCGATCCCGATCGCCGGCCCCTGGGGCAGTCCGGCCAGCACGAGGTCGTCGCCGGTGATGTCCGGCTTGACCGTCGCCCATTCTTCGAGGTAACGGTCGATCCAGACCGCCCCGTCGGCCCGGTCGACGAGAAGTTCGGCCATAGTCAGTCGGGATGCCACCGTCACCGCGACGAATGGCGACCCGGGCATCTCGATCGGCACCGGAGACGTTCGGCCAAACAGGGCCTCCAGGGTGGCCTCGCTCCGGGTCACTCGCCCTGTCCAGATCTCGGATTCGAGGAGTTCAACCGACTTCCTCGCAAGCTCAAGCCGTTCAGGCGGTATCTCTACGAGACCCCAGACCGCGAGCAGGCGAAACGCCTCGATGCCTGTTTCCTCAGCAGCCATCAGCTGGAGTTCGTTGTCGATCCTCTCCCTGGAAACGGCCGTGATGTCGACGGACTCCATGAAGTCGGCCGTCACCGGTTCGATCGAGAATCCGAAACGCGCCGCGTAACGGGCCGCACGCAGCGCCCGGGTGGGGTCGTCGATGAAAGAAAACGGGTGGAGCACGCGGAGCACTCCTCGCTCGAGGTCGGATTGCCCTCCATGCGGGTCGATCAGAGTTTCGGGGTCGTCCAGGGCCACGGCCATTGCGTTGATCGTGAAGTCGCGCCGGCCGAGGTCCTCGATCAGGGTCGAAGGACTGACGTCCGGAAGGGCCCCCGGAAAGGAGTAGGTCTCGGTTCTGGCGGCAGCGATGTCCACGCGGGTGCCGTCAACCATCACTTCGGCCGTGCCGAACCGCTCATGAACCAGAGCGTCTTCCGCAAGCCCGAGTGCAAGTGCGGCAGCGTCCCCTTCGGTCACCAGATCGATGTCGGTGACCGGGGAGTAGACCAGGATGTCCCGGACAGCTCCGCCCACCAGGTAGATGCGCCCTTCATCGGTGTCGCGTCTACCTAGTTCCGCCAGCAGCGAATGCCCTTCGATGAAGGTGCGCAGGCGGCTCGTATCTGGAATCGGACCTTCTTTCATCGCTCCACTCCCCTACCATGATCCACTCTCCGGATGAACGCCGACTTCCCGACACCCGACTCCACCGAAAAGGGCAATCGTTCCTGGTGGCAGCAGCCGCGAAAATTGATCGCCGTGTTGATCGCTCTGGTCGTCCTGATGGCAGCCGGCGTAGCAATTGCGTACAACGAACTCAAACGTCCCGATGATGTGAGTAACCCCTCGGTTCCGTTCAAGGAACCGAACAAGACGGCCAAACCGAAGCCAAAGGCGACCACAGTTCCATGGCCGACCTTCCGCTACGACCGCCAGCGCACGGGCTACCTGCCGGCGAACGAGATCAAGCCTCCTTTCAAGCGGGTCTGGCGGTACGGCGACCAGCCCCTGCTCGAGTTCCCGCCCGTGGTGGTCGAGAACCGCCTTTACTTCGTCGACAACGACGGCTTCGCCTACGCCTTGCGTGCCGACAACGGCCGGAAGGTCTGGAGCAAGCGAATCGCGTCTCTGAACGCATCCACTCCGACCTACGCCGACGGCGTCCTTTACATCGTCAACCTCGAGCCGGGCCAGGTAATGGCCCTGAACGCCGAGAACGGACGACAGATCTGGAAGAAGTCCCTCCCCTGCAGGTCAGAGTCTTCCCCGACGGTCGTTCACGACAACGTCTACTTCGGTTGCGAAGACGGCAACCTGTACGCCCTCAAGGCGAAGAACGGCAAGGAAATCTGGACCACCGGCGTGGCCGGGGCAATCAAGGGAGCCCCCGCATATGAGAACGGGATCCTCTTCGTCGGTGACTACGGCGGTGCGATGACCGCTGTCCGCGCCAGCAGTGGCGAAATCAAATGGCAGACCCAGGCGCTTGGACCAGGCCTCGGGCAGCCCGGTTCCTTCTACTCAACTCCCGCGGTCGCCTACGGACGCGTTTACATCGGCAACAACGACAGTCGCGTCTACAGCTTCGATTCCGAGACCGGTGAACTCGCCTGGACCTACTCAACTGGCGACTACGTCTACTCCGGTCCCACCGTGGCAAAGGTGCCTGGCACTCCGCCGACCGTTTACATCGGATCCTTCGATGGCAACGTCTATGCGCTGGACGCCAAGAGCGGCGAGGCCAGGTGGACCCACGACATGGGTGGACGGGTGATCGGTTCGCTTTCCGTGATCGGCCGCTCCGTTTACGCCTCAACCTTCGACGGGACAAACACCTACGGCCTGAGTGCGAAGAATGGCAGCAGGAAGTTCGAGTTCCATACCGGCGCTTACATGCCGGCTGTCTCTGACGGCGAGATGCTCTACCTGGTCGGTTACTCCTCGATCCACGCGATGAAGCCGGTTACAGAGAAGGAACTGAAGGCCGACCGTCGTCGGGATGTGAAGAAAGCCAAAGAAGCCGCTGCCAGGAAGAAGCAACAGGAAAAGAAGAAGTCCCAGGCGAAGTGACCCCGGAACTCTCTGACCGC
>JBPPMT010000143.1:0-5751 GCA_051306195.1 Solirubrobacterales bacterium | reverse complement strand
CGCTGCGGCAGGGCTTTCCTTTTCGGGTCAGCTTCCAGTGGAGCAAGCAATGCGGCGATGCCGAAATCGATCGCTTAAATACCAACGGCCCCAGGGAAGGGGCCGTTGGCGAGGGAGGAGAGGTAATACATCGACTGACGAGGTTATGAGGTCAGCCGATCTTCTCCGGCGTGGCTGCTCTCCGCAGCGGCCGGGCTAAGTTGCTCTATACGAGCGTGGTCACCTGATCCGTGACCTTGTTTACGAACTCCTGGGCCTTCTTGCCCTGGGTTTCGGCGAGCTTGCTGGCGTCAGCCTGAACCTGGTTGATCGTCTTGGTGACGTCCTTGTTGGTGGCCTTGACCTGCTTTTCAACGCTCTTCTGCTGCTTGCGAACCTGACGCTCGAGCTGATTGCGCTGCTTTCTGGCCTGCGTGGTCGCCTTGCGACGGGCAGTGGTGCCACGACGCTCGGCACGCTTGAAGGTCTTGGTGAGTTCGGCGCGGTAGGACTTGACCTTCTTCTCGGCCGTGGCCTGGTCGGTCCAGGGCTCGACAAGCTCGGAAACCTTCTCGGAGATGTTCAGCGCGGCGCCGACGGGAACGTCGACAGCGGTCTTGGCAGCTTCACGAGCAGTCTCGCGGGCTTCCTGGACGGTCGCGGTGAATGACTTCTTGGCGCTCTCGGCGTCGAGCTGAGCAGCGTGGGTCGCCTTGGCGGCGGCTTCGGAACGAAGCTGAGCGGCGGTGCGCTTCTTCGCCGGGCTCTTCTTCGCGGCAGACTTGGTGGTCGACTTCTTGGCGGTGCTCTTCTTTACGGTCTTCTTGGCAGTGGCCATGTGTGGCGCTCCTTGCTTGTTGGAAACAGACTACTTATTTCTAAGGATGTTTGTAGTGTAGCACCAATACGAACAAGTGTTCTGATTTGTTCGTGTGCGTGCGTCACACAGCGAGATTCGGCTCCCGAAGCCAAATACGTTGCAAGACTGAGGCGCAAAGCGGCAAGCTGCGACCGATCCACCCCGTATTTTGGCGGCGAATCAGTACAGACCCAAGGGTCGACCCGGGGCTCAGTCGCGGCTGTTGATCAGCGTCTCGAGTCCCTCGGGCGTGCTTGCCCCGGTTACCGAGAAACGCTGGTCGAGGTCGAATCCGACCTCGGAGAGCCCATCCTGGCCCAGTTCGATGAACGCGCCGGCTTCCCGGGCGATCAGCTGGGCGGCAGCGATGTCCACTGAGCGCGAAGGATGGGGGGTGACCATTCCGTCGAGACGGTTGGCCGCTACATAAGAGAGGGTGATCGCCAGGGAACCTACGCAGCGCAGGCGGTAGATCTCACCCTTCAGGTTCTCCAGCAGCGGGATGATCGCGCCCGGCTCGGCACCTTCGACACCGACCAGCTCGAGCGGCATCGGGCCGGGGATTACTTTCAGCTCGCGCTCGTTGAGGAAAGCGCCTTTGTCGGTCTGGGCCCAGTACTCCTCGTCCGGGCCGAAGTCGTAGACGTAGCCGAACTCGACGGCAGCCATGTTCGGTGCCGACGCGATCGCGATTGAGAGGCTGTGGTTCGGCAGGGTCTTCCGTACGTTCAGCGAGCCGTCGATCGGATCGATCACGACCCAGCTCTCGCCACCGCCGTTGAACTGGACGGTTCCACGCTCTTCGGAGATCGCGGTGAACTCCGCGCCTTCTTCGGCCAGCAGGTCAAGTTCGGCGAAGACGATGTCCTCGCATTGGCGGTCGAGCACCAGCGTGTGGTCGCCGCCTTCACCCAGCCCTTCGTACTCGTCGCGGTCCTGGACGGTGACGCTGCCGGCGAAGAGTTTCTTCTGCTCTTCGACGATCCGTCGACAGATATCCAGCCAGTTGGCCGAGATCGGGGGGCTTGCCTGAGGGGAGGTCACGCGGCGCATGCTATTCACAGTCACCTCCCGGCCGGTGTTCTCGGGTACTTTTGGCTTGTGAGTTCTGTTCCCCAGCCGACCGATCCAATGCCCGAGCCCGGCCCGGCCCAGCGGGTCGTGATCGGACACGCGTCCGGAGCACTGCTGATCCAGGGTGCGGCCGGGGTCGGCAAGTCCGCTGCGCTCGACGCGCGGGTGGCGGCACTGGTCGCCGGGGGCATCGATCCTTCCCACGTCGCGGTCATCACTTCGACCAGCAACTCGGCGACTGATCACCGCGCCCGGCTGGAGGCAACGCTCGAACCTCCTTACGAAGAACTGGTCGTGCTCACCTGGGAAGACTTTGCCGAGAGACTGCTGCGCGACTGGCCGGCCGCCGCCGGGCTCGACCCGGGATTCGAAATCGTCGGCCCGGCCGAAAGGCTGGCCATGCTGCTGGTCCGGTTCGACGACCTGCCACTTCGCCACCACCAGATCCGGGGAAACCCGACCGGTCTGATGACCGGACTGCTCCGGCGGATCGACCGGTTGAAGGCCGACGGGGTCTCGGCCGATGACCTGAGGGCCGACGTCGCCGGGCAGGACGAGCTCGAAGCCGCCCGGACCGGTGAGGTCGCGGAGCTGATCGAGATCCACGACCGGATGCTGGCCGACCACGGTTGCCTCGACGCGGCCGACGTCCTTGCGCAGGCCGCCGCGATGCTGGCCGATCACACCCAGGTCCGGACTCAGGTCGCAACCCAGTTTCCGCACCTGATCGTCGATGAGCTCGAGGACCTCTCACCGGTGAGAGGCGGGCTCCTGTCCCAGCTGGTGCCCGGTGCGCTGTCGGTGGTTGCGGCTGGCGATCAATCAAGGGCGCTCGCGGGCCCGGGGGCTATCGACCGCTTCGGCCAGATCGCTCCCGAACATGACTCAGTCCTCGCGACCGACTCCCGCCGTCTCGGACCCGAATCGATCGACGCCGCCCGCGCGGTGCTTGCCGGTGGCGAGATCCCGGTGGCCGAGGACTGGAAGCCGTCAGCGGAATCGACCTCGGTCCGGTTCTGGCGCTCCGGCGGGGCCCAGGCAGAGGCGCAGGCAGTCGCCCGCGAGGTCGAGCATGCGATCGGCGAAGGCGCCGGCCCGGAGACGATTGCGATCGCGGTCAAGGATCTGAACCGCGACGGTGGAGTGTTGGCCTCGGCCCTGGCCGAGCGGGGTGTGCCGGCGACCGTCGGAGGGGGAGCAGCGCTTTTCCGCCAGCCAGAGGTACGGGACACGATCGCCTGGCTGCGGGCGCTGACCGACCCGAGTGATGCCCCCGCTGTGACCCGGGCAATCACCCGCCCACCGATCGAACTGCGCTCGGTTGACCTCGCCAAGCTGACCGTCATCGCCCGTCGCCGGAAGCTCGACATGGCCTCGGCCTGCGATGCCGCCCTGGAGAGCCCGCAGATCTCCCCCGAGGCCCGCCAGCGGATCGAAGCTTTCCTCTCCTTATATAGAGCGGCCTCGGGCGCGCTCGACGGACATCGCCCCGATGTCTTCGTGCGCCGGCTGATCGAGCGGGTCGGATTCCGCCGCCAACGGCTCTTCGCGGCCAAGCCGGAAACCGCCGAGCGGCTGCTCGGCCTTTCCCGCCTCGCCGAGATCGCGACCGCCTGGACCCGCCGGGATCCGGACGGTTCCACCCGTGACTTCACGCGGTACCTGTCGGCCCTCGCCGACACCGGCCTCGAAGTGAGCGGCAGCCGGGGAACCGCGGCCGGGTCGGTCCAGATCCTCGCTTACCCGGAAGTCAAAGGCAGGCAGTGGTCGCGGGTCTACCTGACCGGACTCCAACGGGCCACCGATGAGGACCGTCGCGCGATCGTCACCGGGATCACTTCCGCAGACGAAGGCGCGGTGCTGTCCCGGGTCGAGTCCGAAGTGGCAAAGGACGCGGTCGCCGGTCCTTATGACGATGCCTTCCGGGTGGTCGGCGGGATCGAAGAAGTCCACGAGGAAGAACTGTTCGGGCCGGCCGAGGATCTCCACGCGACCTACCGGATGATGCGTGACGAAGTGCTGGAAGCTTCCTGGAAGGCCGGTCGTGAACTGAGCGAGCCGCGCCTCGACACGGCGATCGACGTCAACCGGGCGATCACGCGTTACCTCGAACTGCTGAAGCTGGCGGCGCTGGCCCAGCGTCCGGGAGGAGAGATTGACTCCGAGTCGATCGAAGCGATCAACGGCCTGCTCGCCCAGGTCGCGACCTCCGAGCAACTTGCCGAGCTCACGACTTCGACCCTCGATCCCTACCTGCTTGCCAACGAACGTGACCGTGGACTCCGCCAGCGGCTGATCGATTCGAAGACCGAGCCCTCGCTGGCCGCCTTCCTGCCGAAGCGCGGCGGGGACCTGCGGCTCTCGGCCTCGGACGTCGACCTCTACCTCACCTGCCCGCTCAAGTACAAGTTCGCGCGGGTCTTCGGCATCCCGCAGGCGCCGACCATCAACCAGCGTTTCGGGATCCTGATCCACAACGTGCTCCAGCGTTTCCACGACCCGAAGCTGACCGACATCGATGAACAGGGGCTTGACCTGCTGATGTCGCTGCTCGAGCAAGGCTGGCGCCGATCCGGTTTCGGCGATTCGAACGACGAGCTCCAGTTCAAGGACCGCGCTTACGCGGCGATGGAGAACTACTGGCAGACCGAGAGCACCTCGGACTCGGAACCGATCTGGCTGGAGCGGCAGTTCGAGTTCAAGATCGGTCCGCATTACGTGCGCGGCAGGGTGGACCGGGTGGACCGTCGTGGCGACGGCGGTTACGAAGTCATCGACTACAAGACCGGCATGAAAGTCAACACCGAGCGCCTCGGCGGGGACATCCAGCTGGCGATCTACCGGATTGGCGCGGCCGAAGCCTGGGATCTGGAAGTGGGAAGCGGCAGCTACTACTATGTGCTCGATGGGGAGAAGGTGAACATCGCGGCCGGGGACGATGAAGCCGAACGGATCGACCGGACCGTGCGCGAGGTCGGGGATGGCATCCTCGGCCAGGACTTCGAACCGAGGCCATCACCGTCGGTCTGCAGCTGGTGCGACTACCGACTGGTGTGTCCGGCGGCAGAGGCCTGAATGAGACTCCTCGCCCCGATCCCGATCCTCGGCCTGGTCATTGCCGCGGCGATCGGCTGGGGCGGCACCGGTGCCGGAGCAGCTGCACCGTCCCCCAGGGCGAACGGTGTCGGGGCGCCGATCGATTGGACTACTTGCGAGCCCCGGGTCACCGGGGTGGAGTGCGCGACCATCCGCGTACCGCTGGACTGGGACACGCCAGGGGGACGCACGATCCGCCTCGCCCTGGCCCGGCATCTCGCCAGCAAACCGAGCGAGAAGATCGGCACCCTGTTCATCAATCCGGGCGGGCCAGGTGACACCGGGGTTGGTCTCATCAAGGGTGATCCGACCGGGATCGACGCTTTCGGTGACGGCCGATTCGACGTGGTCAGCTGGGACCCCCGCGGCACCCACGCCAGCTCGAGGGTGAAGTGCTTCCGGAGCGGTGGCGCCGAGGCCAGGTTCTGGGCCGGTGTCTCGATCCCGACTTCCAATGCCGCATCGAAGAAGTTCGTGCCCACGGTCAAGAGATGGGCCAGAGGCTGCGGAAAGGTGAGCGGCTGGCTCCTGCCCCAC
Source organism: Solirubrobacterales bacterium (assembly GCA_051306195.1). GTDB lineage: Bacteria > Actinomycetota > Thermoleophilia > Solirubrobacterales > 70-9 > 67-14. The sequence continues at coordinate 206 of JBPPMT010000143.1, read as the reverse complement.
ATCACCACCGCCGACACCGCCCGGGACCTCAACCACCTGCGGGTCCTTTCGGGAGAGGCGAAACTGACGTACATCGGCCTCTCGTACGGCTCAATGCTCGGCCAGACCTCCGCCAACATGTATCCGGGGACGGTGCGGGCGATGTTGCTGGAAGGCATCGTCGATGCGCAGTCGTACACCAGGAATGCAGAGGACCGGATTGCCGC
>JBPPMT010000004.1:0-10689 GCA_051306195.1 Solirubrobacterales bacterium | reverse complement strand
TGGCCGGCCGCAGTAGCCGTTGGGGAGGCTGTCTTGGACCCGGGACAGGTTGTGCTTGACCCACTCGGCGTCGGCAGTGGAGGCGTCGGGGTCGTAGGGCACGACGGTGCCTTCGACGTCGACTCGGCTGTGGCAGTAGGCCTCGAACGCGGCTCGGACGGTGGTGTCGTGGATCTGGGCGTAGCGGGCGGTCATGCGGGGGCTGGCGTGGCCGAGCAGCTTCTGGATGACGTGCTGGGGGACGCCGGCGTTGATCAACCGGGTGCCGACGGTGTGGCGAAATTGGTGGGCGTGCACGTGCACGGGCTGGCCGGTTTCGTCGTGGAGGCCGATCTTGATCTGCCAGCGGCCGATCTGGCCCGAAAGGCTGCCGTGGGCGTAGGGCTTGGCGCCATCGGCATTGTCGAGCAGCCCGGGAAACAACCACGGCGACCCGTCGGGCCACGTCTGCCGGACGTGGTCTTGTTGGGCGCGGATGGTGTCGGCGGCCTTGGCCGACAGCGGGATGAGCTGTTCGACGGCGACTTTGGAGTTCGCGAAGCGCAGACAGGGCCAGCCGGTGCTGTCGTTGATGACCGGGTTGAACTCGAGCACCGAGGCGTCGCCGCCACGCATGCCGGTCTCGATCAGCAGGATCACCATGTGCCGGGCGCTGGGGCAGGGCAGCAGGGCCAGGTTGTCGGGGTCTTCGAGCTGGGCCATGACGAACTCGGGGATGAACTTGGGGAGCTCATCCGCGGGGCGGGTGACTTCTTCTTCGTAGATCACCGCGCCGGCCGGCAGACCGGGGAGCGTGTCGTGGCGGCGGCCCCATTCCAGGAAACCCTTGACGAAGCTCAGCGTGTTCGACCGGGTCGTGGTCGCCAACGAGCTGGTCGCCATCCACACCAGGAACGCTTCAACCAGCTCACGGGTCAGACCTGATGCGTCGACCACGTCGGGTCGGCCGCTGAGGAACCGGGAGAAGCGGGCCATGTTCTCGGCGGTGGCGGTGATCGTGTTGAACGAGTAGCCGGCGCCGAGCCGGAACCGGCACCACGCTTTGGTCGCCTCGCGCAGCCAGTCCTGGTCGATGCGCACGAAGCTCGCGATGTTGCGGCCTCGGCGGGTGGGGATGCCCAGCGCGGTGGCGTCCCAGCGGTCCTTGGCGAACTCGGCCTCGACCCGATCGCCGGCTCCGGCGACGATGCCGGGCCTCGCCTCGAGGTGACGAGCGGTCCCGGCATGACCCATCAGATCTCCTGTGGTTGTGGTGGCCGATCCCAGACACCGGCGCGGTGCAGGGCCTCGCGGACGTCTTCGACATCGAGGTGCACGTAGATCTGGCTGGTCGTGACCGACGAGGAGTGCGTCAACAACCGGGCGACCACGTCGATGGCCACCCCGGAACGGATCAACTCGGTGGCGTGGGTGTGACGCAGCATGTGCAACGTGAACTCCACGCCCGTCACTGCCCGGACCCGGGCAACCATCTTGTCGACCGCCGAGTAGGTCAACGGCGACCCGGTGCGGCCACCCCACAGGTTGACGAACACGTAATCCGAATCGAGCTCGCCGTACTCGGTGTGCATGTAGTCCGAGTAGCAGCGAACCAGCGCCGCCGTGACCGGGATCGTCGCCGGGGAGCGCAGCTTGGCCCTGGCCCCGTTGGCGTTGTCGGCCCGGGGCACGATCCGGACCTGCTTGGCCCGAGACACGAAGTCGGCGTGGCGCAGCCCGAGTGCTTGGCCGACCCGCATGCCGGTCTCGGCCAACAACGCCAGCAAGAACCGGTCCCGAGCCCGGACCGGTGCGCCGAGCACCTGGACCAGCTGCTCAGGGCTGAGCGTGCGCGGCGCCCGACGCGGAACCGTGAGCTTGACCGGGCGCGTCGCGATCGGGCGGCCGCTGGTGACGTGATGCAGGAACGGCTTGTAGGAGCCCCGGCCGATCCGCTTCCACGCCACCAACTCCGACGCCACCTTCACCCCGGCGCGGGCGTGATGCTCGTAGAAGCCGAACACCGCGGCGAGATGACGGTTCACCGTCGCCGGCGACCGCCGCGCCGTGCCGCCATCAAGGACGATCACGTTCGGGGCCGGAGCCCGCAGCCACGACACGAACCGGCCAACGTCGTCGACGGTCACCGCGGCCCACTCGGCACCGACGACGGCGAGGAACTCGAACCACAGCTTCAAGCTCGTCGCGTACGCCCGCTGCGTGTTCGGCGAACGTTCCAACGCGGCGAGATGCGTCAGGTACGACTCCACCGGCTCAAGCACCGAACCGTCATCGTCGAGCACCGTCCACGAACCCGCATCGGTGACGGGCATGACCACCCGCTGCAGCATCACCGAGGGACATCCGTCTTGGTCGTACGCGGAACGCTACGACGCGGCCTACAACGACGCGCGGATGCGTTGAAGACACACTGGCGATAACGCGTCTCCAACGAAGCGCAGAGCCTTCGTTGGTTACGTCGGAGACACCCAGTTCAGGACTGAAGATAAGTGCCGATAGGAGACGGTGCTCAAGCGCCGTCGGTGGGACCGTATGCGACGACAACAAGGGCGTCCCAAGAATCTGCGCTGCCCAGACAGCCGGCACCGCAATCACGACTGTTCCGGCCGCCGAAGTCGAATCCAACCGGACTCGGGGTCCTCAGGGTGAGGGCAATCCATTGCCGGTTGGCCGATGGGCCCAGTCACTCATTGAGGATGTAAGCACTGACCCGATGAACTGGCCGCCCGGAATCCCAACAACCGGCACCATCTTGTGGAGTCGGCTCAGAGCCGAGGGGAGCATCCGGACTGGCACCGACGGTCGACATCGTCGCGACGCCTTCGTAGTGGTCGAGCCACACGTGCAGTGCCGCGGCGAGCGCCGTCCACACGTCGAAGTCGCCGCCACGCAACTCCGCCTCATACTCCGCTGCCCGGAGGAACTCGTGCCAGTCGTCGGCCCATGCGTGATCGCTCACACTGGCCCATGGGCTGCTCATCGTGACTTCTCCATTTCGATCTCGACGCCGCCGTCAGGGGCCCCGGCTTCCGGGAGCGCGGCCAAGAGGGATTCGTTGTCCAGTCCGATCGATTCAGAGCGGGAAGGAGCGCCGGCATTACCCCTGGCGTCAATCCCACCCGGGTGGCCACGGCGTGGGCCACCTGCGCCGAGAGTTCGGGACCGAGGCGCACCCTGCCCGCCGCCTACGGCACCCGACCGGCCAGTACCGCCAGCTGCTCCACTGGGTCTGCGACCTTGCGTGGTGTCCGCCCCAGCATCCGACCCGAGGCAACCCTCACCGCCTCGGTCCACTCCCCCATCCTCGGCACCGCCGGCGCGGCCAACGCACCGGGGGCCGGACGCCGCGCCAGTTGCTCAAGCCGAACACCGTCTCCCAGCGATGCGACCCGACGACCGACTGCGACGCTGCGCCGACGGGCGACCGGTCACTCGCCACCTCCCTCGCCCCGACCACGGGCACCCGGATCGGCAAGCCGTGCTCTCACCCTGACGAACCACGCAGGGGCGCCCAGCCTCCGACGAGAGCACCCGAGCCCACGTCTCGGTTCCAGCCACCGGTCCAACTACCCCGCACGAGGCCAAGAGCACTTGTTGCGCGGTGAGTAGTCCACCCACTGGTCCACAGCGTCCGAGCACGGACGCCCACCCTTCCGGCGTCGACAGAGCCCGGCGCGCCCAGGCGTCGAGATTCTTGAACATCGCCCGGGGATCGTCCTCGTCGAACCGATCGGCTGCGCCACCACGACCATGGCGGCCACCGTGACGACGATGTCTCACCGGATAGCTACCACCATCGCTGAGCAGGCGGTTCGATAGCTACCACCAGCGCGCGAGTAGCAATCTCACGCCACCAAATCGGACCCGGTATACCGACGCAGGACCCGCCGAACGTACTTCCAGCGATCCTGCTCCGCCGGGGTCGTTCGATCTCGGTCCGACAGCTCCAGCGCGTCGATCCATGAGCGCAGCAGAACCCTGTCCGTTGCGCCCTCTCGCCGCATCCGCTCGTCGAATTCGACCAGAGCGACCTGATTTACCGCAGCGCGTTCGGGTTCGGCGTCGTGCGACGCGATGATGTCGGCAAACACCCCGGAATCGACAGGAACCAGTCGTCGCTGGGACCGTCGCTCCCGCCGGCACCGGTCCCAGGCGGTGTCCATGATGTAGTTCGCAAGCCTTGCCCGCCTGCGTCCAGCCCCAGAACCACGCATCTCGTGGAACACGATCGCGACCTCGGCCATGAGGTCGTCGAGGAGTCCATTGTCACCCGCCGCTCGCGGCAGCATCATCGGCAGGAGAGCTTCCACCACGATGAGCGACGCTTCTGCCGCGTCGTCCAGCGACAGGAGCTGAGCAAGGACGACATCGGAACGTACGTCGAGGCGACGCACACCGGCAAACATCTCACCGATAGCCAGCGGCGCACCATCCGTGGAGTTGAGCCAGAGCTTCTCCCGGCTCTTCGCTTGAACAACGGCCTTGACGTCGCAGGTCTCCATGGACGTCGACCCTGACGATGACTACTCCCCGGATAGCTCCTTCCTCCATCAAGGATCGATCTCGTGAACCGGCAAACTCCACCAGAAGATCCCGCCCACGCTTGAGCAGATCTTGACTTGTTTGAACTTTTTTGAGTTCTAGACTTGCTCGAATGAGCGATCCGTTAGAGGCTGCACTTGCCGCGAGTTCGCGGGCGCTGGACGAGGCTCTGATGCAGGCCCGATCAGAACTCGCCACGCTTGATCAAAGGCGTGCAGAGCTGATCGAACTGATCGGACACGCCGAGGACACCCTCAGGTCGCTTCGTTCGTCCGATCGCCCAGAGAAGCCGCTGACCCTTCACGAGGCGATCTGCCAGGTGCTCGCCGAGCAGACCAACCAGTGGATGACCGTTCGCGAAATCGCCGAGCAAGTGAATTCACGCCGGCTGTACCGAAAGAAGGATGGCTCCGCGATCGAGCCAAGCCAGATTCATGCGCGAGCAAAGAACTACGACCAACTCTTCGAGAAGGATGGACCCAACGTACGAATGCGGCCAGAGACTTCAGAGCGTTTGGAGTCGATGTGATCGATATCCCGACGCTCAACTCGCAGTTCGTGGCCCAAGACGACGCGCTCCGGCAGACGCTCGCCAAGCTGGTTGCGGCGATGACTGAGGAGACGTCCGCACGGGCGCTCGTCGCCGTTGTCGCCGAAGGTCTCGCTGCGATACACGAACGACAAGGCAACCTCATCACGCTCATGCTGCGGACGAACCAATGATGCCCCTGCGGGAATCGGCGGTCCGCTGGTCCGACTGGGTCCGCCTGGACAGGGCACTCGACACGGCGCCACGTCAGCCAGGCGTCTACATGGCGCGAGCACGAACGACGGGCAAGATCGTGTATGTCGGTATGGCAGGTGAACGTCGTGGAAGTAACGACAAACCGCAGGGCTTGCGAGGGCGGCTGGCGGTCTACGCAACCGGCAAGGCGCTCGCGTCAGGACTTGGAGAGGCGGTGCTCGACCGAGCGCTCGCCGACCCGACGTGGTTGAGGCAACAGGTGGTCGACCTCGAACAGGTTGGCGCGAGACGGGCGAAGCAGTGGGGCGTCGCAGCTTTCGCACGAGCGGATCTCGAAGTCCGATGGACAACGACGCCTGACGCGGCGGCCGCTCGGGCGCTCGAGCGGTGTCTGATCGCCGAGTTGGCTGACTCGCTGTGGAACCGGACGTCGGCGCATCGAGGGCTCCGGCGCGAAGCCGCTGGGATGCACCCATGAACTTCTCATCGCCTGCCGTCGGCGAGGGTTTGCGAGCCGACGGCGTTCTCGTCGAGGGGCGTGCCCCATTGGGAACGCTGTGGGTGCCCCTCCGATCCGGACTCACCGTCTTCTACGGCCGAAACGGGGCGGGCAAGACACGGGTACTCGAAGCAGCAACTTCGGCCCTGACGGGCGTCGCACTCCCCATCGGCAAGACCAGTGTTCACCTGTCCTTCACTGACGAGTTCGAGGGCTGGCATCCGCACCTGATCGAAACCATCGGTGCCGACAACACACTGCTCAACTCCGTTCTGGAGTTGCTGCCGAACGAGCACGACGAGAACGGCCCCGCAGTTGATGAAGTCGTCGAGGTCGACGATCTCGATGCGGACGAACGTCTAGTTCGTGTAGCGCTGCGTCGAGCCCGTCATCGCGTGATGAGCCTGGCGCAGCTTCACGGGCTCGCCGAGGGTCTCTGCCACAGCCCGAGGATCGCCCTGGCCAGCGTCGGTGATGTCCACCATCCGATGTGGGACGTTGGGCTCTCGGTGGTACCGACCGACGCAGAAGCCTTCCAAGCCGCGAATCCACGAATCACAATGAACGTCGATGCCGCCGGAAGCCCGCTGCCGGTTGTCGTCGCTTCCTTGCAGGTCGGCGGCGGCGCGGAGTTCGGTGATTGGCGCGGCGACGGCCTTGCAGCCCTCGGAGAGATCGCATGTCTTGCCGCGGACGACTCAACAGACATCGAGGCCATGACGCTTCGTCGCCTCCAATCAATGGCGGACGGTTCGGGCGACCTGTTGGAAGCAACGGTTGACGGCTCCGCCTACAAACTCGCGGACTCGGTGTCCCAGCTTGCCGCTTCTCTGGCACGCTGGGCGACTTCGATCGCCGACAACCTCACAGGTCGACCACTCGAGCTTCACTGCGCTGTGCGCAACCCCAACAGTTGGCTGACGCACGGACCGATCGCGTGGACGGCACTCGACGATCACGGCCGGGAGATGCCGATCTCATCACTTGGGAGCGGTCAGGCCCGATGGGCCCGCCTGGCCATCTCCCTTTCACTCACCGGCGGAGACCTGTTGCGGCCCGCGACCATCGTCATCGATGAGCCTGAACGGGCATTGCACAGCGCCGCCCAACAGGACATTGCTACCGCCTTCCAGAACGCGGTAAGCAGTCAAGAGCTCCTTGGAATCCCACTCGAAGGAGCCATCGTCGCCACCCACTCGCCGGCATTCCTCGCCCTCCCGGACGCACATCTTCTGCACGTGACACGCGGGACCTCCGGCGATGTCGAGTTACGGGAACTCGACACGACTCTGGGAGTCGAGTCGTTGACCGCCCAACTCGGCATCACGCGCTCCGATGCACTCCTCACCATTCGTTCGTTCATCTTCGTGGAAGGAGAACACGAACTGAGCGTTCTCTCGGCGCTCTTTCGAGACGCGATGCGACAGCGACACGTCGTGATGGTGCCGATGCGCGGGGCCGCAAACATCGGCGGCTACATCGCTGCCCAGAACCTCTTGACCTACAGCGACGCCACGATTCGAGTCGTTGTGGATCGGATGGGGCAGAAGGCGGAGGAGAAATGGACTGAAGCTCGCGAGGCGTTCGCTGACGGTGATCGCGCCGCAGCATCACGAGGGATTCACAAGCTGGAGGCGATGAGCGGAGACCATTTCAACTGGTTGTTCAATGCCGGCCGCGCCGCGCTCGAAATCGGGTGCCTCGACCGCATCGAACTGGTCGTGCTTCGCGAGCTTGACGTCGTCAAGTACCTGCCTGCACCTGATCTCATTCCTGGGGCTCTCTCCTGGGACGAACTCGACCACGAATACAGGCAGCTGACTCATCCAAGACCGGCCTTCAAAACCTGGCTCAAGCAGTCGAAGGGCGCGACGATCACTGCAGATCGCCTTGGTGAGATCGCTGCCCGGTGCGGGCCAACCGAGGACATCGGCCGGGCAGTCGAGGGACTTTGACGTAGGTCTCCGTCGAGATCACTTTCAAGCAACCGAACCTCGGATCCGATGGGTATGGGTGGGTATTGAACTGCCGCGCCCGAAGATCATCGGTCTCACCGTTGCGGACACTGCACCAGTGCTCCACCTGCACGTCCCTCTTCAGACCGGCCTGACTTCGATCTTCGGCAAGAACGGAGTCGGCAAGACGCGGTTGCTGCGGGCGATCGAGCACACCCTCGACGGACTGAACGGTTCTTGGACCCAGGTGTTCACCGATCTGGCGGGCAACGAGTCGGAGGTCGCCGTAGCCCGTGACCATCTCCCAGCACTTGACCAACTGATGTATGGCCACGGCGCGCTTCACCTTCGTTGCGACGAGTTCGCCGAGGAGGCGCTGTGGAATCCGCTTGCGGGCGAGGACGACGGCCTATGGTCCGCCTCGGAGCAAGCTGACGCCGTGAGGAGATCGCTTCCTCCCGAGTTCGACGGTGGGGCCGCTGAGTACTTGATGGCCGAGGGCCGTCTTTGGATGCCATCCGGCACCGGATTGGTCTGCCTGGCTGATCCCGACCCCTACGACGGCCCACTCAACAGCCAATGGCAAGACGCTCAAACCGCTTGGCGAATGCTGCTGGAGGCCCGGAACGTCGGGACCTACGGGCGCCACCCATCCTCGCAATTCCTCGAATGGGACGAGCGCTCTGGCTGGTCCGTCGTGCACCGAGGAAGGAGACGGCCACATGTGGCTGGACCCCCGAACGTTCCAGACCTGCCTCCGCTACCGGAGACCGTCGGTATCGGATCGTGGCCAGATTGGGTGGGAGCGCCCATCGCTATTCTCGGCACCTACCAGGGCCCGCGAATCGAGGTCGTGACTGAGGCCAACCTCGATGTAGGCGGCGCCACCAAGGCTGCGTTGCCCTTCAACTTCGACTGGACTCCATCGCGGCGAGTCGGTCCACAGCAGTCGACCCAGGACGCCGCGACTGAGGTTCAGAACTCCACCAACCAACTGCTGGGCGCACTATTCGATGACCCACCGCTCGCCCAACTGAGCATTTCCCCGCCTGAGCAATGGTTCCGCGGAGAGCCCTCGATCCGTTGGGCTGCCTCGAGCGATCTCGGGCGACCACAAGTCCGCCTTGATCAACTCGGCTCGGCCCACGTTCGGTACACCCAATTCGCCATCCAACGTTCGCTGCAACTCCGCGCAAGGCAACTGCACCTGAGTCGGTACTCAGCGTCCCCGACTTCACTCATCGAGCCGTCGACGACAATCCTTCTGATCGACGAGCCCGAGCGAGCGCTCCATCCGTCCGCCGAACGCACGGTTGCGGCCGGTCTCCGGTCGTTCGCCGACCACGTCATCGTTGCCACCCACTCGACCGAGATGATCGATCTCGCAGACTCGATCCTCCGCGCCCAGGCGATCGACGGGGCGATGACTCTCGACCCACTGTGGATCGACATGAGAATCGACAAGCGAAAGGCTCACGCTGCAGCACTCGGGCTCACACCGTCACGACTCGCCGCACTTACCAAGGTGATCGTTCTCGTGGAGGGGCCGCACGACATTGCGATCATGAACGAATGGCTGGGCCATGAACTGCGACACGCACACGCTGAAGTCGTGCCTCTGGGCGGTACACGCGGGTTGAGCCACATCGCCGAGGCCCGCTACCTCCTGTCGGCGAACAACGCGCCGATCGTGGTGTGCCTCGACAACGCCGGTGACATCACTCCCGAGGCGTTCTCGGCTCTACGACACGCAGTCGACAAAGATGACGGACGCCGGGAGCTGAACAGAACCAGGAGGGCGTGGGGGCACTCGGAAGAAGGTCGCCGCCTACACGAATTGGTGACCGCCACATTCGATGCCGGCCAATTGGACCGCATTCATCCATTCGGATTCAGCGAACGCGACATCGCCCAGTACCTGCCAATCGAGAAGGTCGCCCGACAGTTCCCAACATGGGATGCCGCGTTCGAAGGGTTCCTACGCAACACAAAACGCACGACTGCAAAGCAAGGTGACGGAGTCGAGTTCAAGAAGTGGATCAACGGCAAGGGCGGTCGCTACCACACAGAGGGACTACAGATTGCTGCTCGCGAAATGGCAGCCGCTTGGTCGGAGTCGGGGGGCGTCGAGGCCAACCGCCCAGACGAATTCAATCGGCTTGCGGCATTGATACTGGATCTCGCTGGGCGATCCGAGTGAACCGCCCTGGCTCTGATGGAGGCTCGGGTTATTGGTTTCCAACCCCGATTGGGGCGGTCTGTTGGGCAGCATAGAAGGCTGTTTCGACGCACGTCGCTGGGACCCGGCGGCGCGTCACCAATGTGCGGGTGCGTAGCAGTTGCAGCGGTGTCGAGGGTGACTTCGTCGACGACGGGGCGTGGCGACATGGCCGTGATCGCGCAGCCCATGGGCCGCCGATCCTGGAGCGATCACTTGCAGCGATTACTCCACGAACGATTGCCGCTCGACGAACTGGCGCAGATCGACGAGCGAAACCCGGCGACTACGTCCGATTCGCACTGACCGAAGTTCGCCCGCCCTCAGCAGGTTGTACACCGCAGCGCGGCTGATTGCGAGGTACTCGGCCGCACCGGTCACCGTGAGCAGACGATGCGAATCCCCGTCGGGGCCAGCAATCTGGTCGGTCAACTCGGACACGATGACTCCTCGATCGATGGATGTGTGCGTGAGTACATCCCACCCCTGGGCGCGCACTGCACCACCGCACCTGGATCGACCCTTCAGAGTTCGCAAAGGTCCCCGTTAAGGTCCCCACCACCTGACCCGATTCGGAGAACGAAGAAACCCCAGGCCTCTGACCTGGGGTTTTCTGTGGAGCTAAGGAGAATCGAACTCCTGACCTCTTCCATGCCATGGAAGCGCTCTACCAACTGAGCTATAGCCCCGCAATCGGGTGCCCATCGGCAACGTGCGTGCACGACAGTCG
>JBPPMT010000162.1:0-35429 GCA_051306195.1 Solirubrobacterales bacterium | reverse complement strand
GACTACGTGGCCGAGTTGACCGAGCGGGTCCCCCGGGGTGATCGACCGCTGAAGATCGTGGTCGACGGCGGCAACAGCATCTCCGGCCCGGTCCTGAACCAGGCCCTCGAGGCGGCCGGTTACGAGACGATTCCGATCAACCTCGAACTCGACTGGACCTTCCCGAACCACGAACCTGATCCGGAGAACGTCAAGGCACGCGAACAGATCGGCGCCGCGGTCCTCGAGCACGGAGCCGACGTCGGCCTCTCGATCGACGGTGACGGCGACCGCCTCGGCGTGACCGACGAAAAAGGCGGCATCGTCTGGTCGGACATCGTCCTGACGATCTTCGCGGCGGACTCGCTCGAGCGCCATCCCGGCGAATCGATCGTCTACGACGTCAAGTGCTCGCGCGCGGTGGCCGAAGTGATCACGGCCAAGGGCGGTATCCCGGTGATGTGGAAGACCGGGCACTCCCACATCAAGCAGAAGGCCCGCGAACTGAACGCGCCGTTCAGCGGCGAGCGCTCCGGCCACTTCTTCGACGCCGGCGACTACTACGGTTTCGACGACGCGGTTTACACCGGTCTGCGATTCGCCCAGATCCTCAGCAAGGGCGACAAGTCGGTCAGCGAGATCGTCGGTGAGATGCCGCAGTACGTTTCCACCCCGACCATGCATGTGCACTCGGGAGACGACGTCAAGTACGACGTGGTCGACACCGTGCTGAAGCAGGCGGCCGAGCTGCCCGGACCGCCGACGATCATCGACGTCAACGGCGTCCGCGCCGAGTGGGATGACGGCTGGTTCCTGGTCCGAGCTTCGAGCAACCTGCCGGCGCTCGTGATCGTGATCGAAGCGAACACGGACGAGCGGCTGCGCGAGATCTACGACACGGTCAGGTCCCTGCTCGATCCGTTGGACACGGTCGCGAAGGTCTGGGAGAACGACCCCTACGTCTGATTCCGTCTCGGCTACCCGACGGTGTCGAGGAACTCGAGCAACGGCCGGCTGACCGCCGGGGGATCGTCGATGTAAGGCCAGTGACCGCTGTCCGGGAGGACCTGGACCTCGATCGAAGGGAAGGCTTCTTTCTGACGTTCGGTCATCTCCACACCGAGGTACGGATCGCCCGCACCCCAGATGACCATCGACGGAATGTCAGCGGCAGCGAGCGGCGGGATCAGCAACTTGCAGTCCTGGCCGACGTTCTTCATGTCGCGATAGACATCGAGCACGGCCGCCCGGGTTCGACGATCGTAGTTGTCATACATCTCGTCGAGGAACCAGCGCGGCAGGCCACGCGGTTCGGCGTTGCCGGTCACCCGCCTGAACATGGCACGGGTGGTGATGCCCTGGAGAAGTTCACCGACTCCCCTGGTCTGCCAGGCCCGCGCGGTGCGGTGCCACTTGTAGTCGGTGAGGATGCCGGTGTTGATCAGAACCACGCTGGCGACCCGGTCGACGTTCGCCGCCGCCCAGGTCAACCCGATCGGTCCTCCCAGGTCATGGAGAACGAGATGTACCCGGGTGACCCCCAGGGTTTCGAGCATCTCGCCGATAAAACCCGCGTACTCATCGCTCGTGTGTTCGAAGTCCGGGCCGGCGACGGTCTGGCCGAAGTCCGGTAGGTCGAAAGCGATCGCGCGCCGGTGCTCGCCGACCAGTCCGACGAGTTCCGCGAAGTCGCCGGCCGAGCCGGGGTTGCCGTGGATGAAGACAACCGCCTCAGAGGCCTGGTTCGGCCCCGCCTGGAGCAGCCGGGCCGTGACCGGTCCGACGGTGATCGAATCGAATTCAGTCTCAACCGCGATGTTCAACGATCGAGCAACCTGGATCAGAGGGCGAAGAAGGCGATTGCCGCGAAGTGGGTTGCGGCGGCGCCGATTACAAATACGTGGAAGACCTCGTGGTAACCGAAGTAGGTCGGATTCGGGTTCGGGCGGCCGGTGGCATAAACCACGGCCCCGACCGTATAAAGCAGGCCGCCGGTGGCAATCAGCAGGCCGGCAGCAACACCGGCCGTTCCGACGATCGACGGGAAAGCGAGGGCACCGATCCAGCCGACTGCGACGTAGATCAATGCGCTGACCCACTTGGGCGAGCCGGTCCACAGCAGTTCGATCACGATGCCGATGGCAGCCGCGGACCAGACCGCGATGAGAATGGCCGTGGCCCAGGTCCCGGACATGGTGAGCAGGCAGAAAGGTGTGATCGTGCCGGCGATCAGCAGGAAGATCATCGAATGATCGAGCCGGCGCATCAGCATGCGGGCTTTCATCGTCTTCCAGTTGACCCGGTGGTAGAGGGCGCTGGTCCCGAAGAGGGCGCAGAGCGAAACTGTGTAGATGCCGACCGCGAGCAGCTTGCGCGGGGTGTCGGCGATGACCAGCAGCGAAATTCCGAGTCCGAGTGAGAGGAAGAACGCCCACTCGTGGGAGACGCCACGGAACTTCGGCTTGACCGCGTTGAACTTCTCCGCGGCCGAGTCTTTGATGGCGGTCGCCTTCTCGACCGTGGCAACACGGGCGTTACCGGCCTTCTCGACCGTGGCATCGCGAGCGGTGGTCGCCATTTCGACCGCGTTTTCCCGGGCCAGGGTTGCCTTTTCGAGAGCACTGTCCCGGGCCAGGGAGGCCCGCTCCTTGGCGGCATCGCGTCGTCCGGCCGCGGGGCTACTTTCTTGGTTGTGGTTCTTGTCCGCCCCGCCGACGGTTTCGTCTTGCCTGCTCACCTCTCAATCGTACAGGGGGCGCGGCCCGGTCACCGTATGCCGCAAAACCCGCAAACTATTTTCGGGCAAAACGCTATATATGGTGTACCCGGAAGGTGTCCGACACCATTCCTAGTATCATCTCTTATGTGCTTTGCCCCAAATGTGGACATCAAGGAAGCCGGGTTCTCGAGAGTCGCGGCTCTGAAGAAGGCGCTGTCGTACGTCGCCGACGGCAGTGTTCCAGCTGTGAATACCGCTTCACCACTTACGAGCGGTATGAACTCCAGGCCCTCTTCGTCCGCAAGCGGGATGGTTCGCGCCAGCCATTCGACCGAATCAAGTTGCGCGGCGGGCTGGAACGGGCTTCACACAAGAGACCGGTCCCGCCAACGGAGATTGACGCGCTGGTCAGCCGGATCGAATCGGCGGCCGTCCGCTCGGGTGGAGACATCAGCGCGGCGCGGATCGGCGAGATGTGCCTCAACGGTCTGCGGCAGATCGACCACGTCGCATACCTGCAGTTTGCAGCGGTCTACCGGCAGCTCGGCGTCGAAGACGTCCAGGCGGAGCTCGACCGGCTGTCACCGCCCGAAGTGAGCAGAAACTGAACTTAGAAGGAACCGAGCACCACCAGTCCCAGAAGCACCCGTAACTGTAAGCACCAAGGAGAGAGCGAGAAGCATGTCTAGAGTAGTAACTGAGTCACCCCGCGTTAACACGAAGGGCGTAGTCGTCGAGAGGCGGCTCACCCGCGCAGGGGTCCACCCCTTCGACGAAATCGAGTGGGAGCTGCGGGATGCCATCATCGGCGATCCGGCGAACCCCGCCTTTGAGCAGCGCGGGGTCGAATTCCCGCGGGCCTGGTCGCAGAACGCGACCAACATCGTCGCCCAGAAGTACTTCCGCGGCCAGCTCGGTACGGACAGGCGCGAGAATTCCGTCAAGCAGATGATCGGTCGCGTCGCCGGCACGATCGCCGGCTGGGGCCGGGAGGGCGGTTACTTCGCCTCCGACGACGACGCCGATGCCTTCGAAGCGGAACTCACCGCGATCCTGCTTCATCAGGAAGCCGCCTTCAACTCGCCGGTCTGGTTCAACGTCGGCTTCGAAGAGAAGCCGCAATGCTCGGCCTGCTTCATCCTCAGTGTCGAGGATACGATGGAGTCGATCCTCGGCTGGAACACCAAGGAAGGCAACATCTTCCGTGGCGGCTCCGGCTCCGGCATCAACCTCTCCAACATCCGCGGCTCGATGGAGCCCCTGAAGAAGGGCGGCACCGCTTCCGGTCCGGTCAGCTTCATGCGCGGAGCCGATTCCTGGGCCGGCACGATCAAGTCCGGCGGCAAGACCCGCCGTGCCGCCAAGATGGTCGTCCTGGATGTTGATCATCCGGACATCGAGCACTTCATCCGCTGCAAGGCGGACGAAGAGAAGAAGGCGGGCGCCCTGCGTGACGCCGGTTTCGACATGTCGATCGACGGCGAAGGCTTCACCTCGATCCAGTACCAGAACGCCAACAACTCGGTTCGGGTTTCGGACGAGTTCATGGAAGCCTGCCGCGACGACGCAGACTGGGACCTGCTCGCCCGCACCACCGGTGTGCCGACCAAGACCCTGCCGGCCCGCGACCTGATGAACCAGATTTCGAAGGCCGCCTGGGACTGCGCCGATCCGGGCATGCAGTACGACACGATCATCAATCGCTGGCACACCTGCCCGGAGTCGGGGCGGATCAACGCCTCGAACCCGTGCTCGGAGTACATGCACGTCGACAACTCAGCCTGCAACCTGGCCTCGATCAACCTGATGAAGTTCCGTCGCGACGACGGCAGCTTCGATACCGACGGATTCAGCGCCGTGGTCGACACTGTCTTCCTCGCCCAGGAGATCGCAGTCGGCTTCTCCAGCTACCCGACGGAAGAGATCGGCGTCAACGCCAATGCCTTCCGTCAGCTCGGCCTCGGATACGCCAACCTCGGCGCGCTGCTGATGTCGAACGGTATGCCTTACGACTCGGACGAAGGCCGGAACGTCGCCGGAGCGATCACCGCCCTGATGACCGGACGTGCATACCGCCGCTCGGCCGAAATCGCAGCCGCGATGGGTCCGTACGAGAAGTACGAGATGAACCGCGAGCCGCACAACAACGTGATGCGCATGCATCGCGATGCTTCCTACGAGATCGGCTCGGATGGTGTCCATGACGAGCTGATGAACGCAGCCCAGTTCGAATGGGAGACCGCGGTCGCCACCGGTGAGCAGCACGGCTTCCGGAACGCCCAGGCGACGGTGCTGGCCCCAACCGGAACGATCAGCTTCCTGATGGACTGCGACACGACCGGCATCGAGCCGGACTTCTCGCTGGTCAAGTTCAAGGAGCTCGTCGGTGGCGGCAGCATGACCATCGTCAACAAGTCGGTGCCGATGGCGCTCAGGAACCTCGATTACTCCGAGGCTGACATCGCGCAGATCGAAGCCCACATCAACGAGAACAATACGATCGTCGGGGCTCCGGGCCTGAAGCAGGAGCACCTCGAAATTTTCGACGTGGCAGTCGGTGAGCGGGCGATCTCGCACATGGGCCACATCGACATGATGTCGGCGACGCAGCCGTTCCTCTCGGGAGCGATCTCGAAGACGGTCAACATGCCGAACTCGGCCACGGTCGAAGACATTGCCGAGGCTTACACCCGCGGCTGGGAAGGTGGCCTCAAGGCCCTCGCAATCTACCGCGACGGTTCAAAGACCGCCCAGGCCCTGCGGACCGACGCCCAGGACGAGAAGGAAGAACCGGCAGGCGAAACCTCCGGCGCGCCCGAAGTCCCGGCCCGCCATCGCATGCCGAAGACCCGCCAGTCGATCACCCACAAATTCTCGGTCGGCGGACACGAGGGCTACATCACGGCCGGCAAGTACAGCGACGACTCGGTCGGAGAGATCTTCCTGACCGACATCGGCAAGGAAGGATCGACGATGCGAGGCATGATGAATGCCTTCGCCACGGCGATCTCCCTGGGCCTCCAGTACGGAGTGCCGCTCGAGGTGTTCGTCAACAAGTTCAGTTACATGCGGTTCGACCCGGAAGGCATCACCGGCAACCCGGAGATTCCCTTCGCCAAGTCGATGCCGGACTACATCATGCGCTGGCTCGCCTCCCAGTTCATCGACGATCCCGACTTCCTCGAAGAGCAGGGAATCATGACCCAGGAGGTCCGCAACCGGAAAGAAGCCGAGAACACCGGCATCAACCTGGAGAACGGATCGGGCAATGGGAACGGCAACGGCAATGGAGACAGCGCCGAGCCGGTCGCCGACACCGGAGGAACTTCGGTTCCCGCCGGAGCGGCCCTGACCGAAGACGTCCCGGTAACCCCGGCCACCCTCCACATCACCAAAGGAGCCGCCGAGCTCGGCCCGGCATGCGACCAGTGCGGAGGAATGATGCAGCGCACGGGCTCCTGTTACACGTGCTCGTCATGTGGTAACAACACCGGCTGCGGATGAACGACCGTAGGCCGCTGGGAGCGCGCTGAGCGGACCCCGTGACCAATTCGCCGTGCTGAGCACTGTCGAACGGACACCGGCTCCGCTCAGCACCCTCCCAGCAACCTGAGAACCTCGACTGAACGCCGGCATCTTTGCCGGCGTTCCCTGTTCTCGCGGGCGAAACTCGTCATCTGAAGCCCGTGTCATGGCCGTCCACCCTACTACACCACCATACATCTGATTAGTGGTACACTTGTTCCATGGACATGCCAAGACCACTTCCAGATGCCCTGACCGAAATCATCGCCCAGCGGTTCCGCGTTATCGGGGAACCAATGCGCATCCGAATACTCGACACCCTGCGCGACGGCGAGATGACCGTCAGCGAACTCGTTGAAGCCCTCGGAGCGACGCAGCAGAATATGTCGAAGCACCTGGGCGTGCTGCATCAGGCCGGAATCGTGAATCGCCGGAAGGACGGAAACTTCGTCCGCTACAGCGTCGGGGACGAGTCAATTTTCGAACTTTGTGAACTCGTCTGCGGCGGCCTTCGTGATCAGGTTTCCGAGCTTGACCAGATCCTGGCCGGAGGCGGTTCATGACCACCCCGGAGTCATCCTGCTCCCCCCGGGGGGGTGCCTGGCCGCTTGAGCGCGTGCTGTTTGCAATGGCCGGCACGATGACCCTGATCAGCGTCCTGCTGGTCGCCCTGGTATCTCCCTGGTTCCTGATCCTGACCGGTTTTGTCGGAGTCAACCAGTGGCTCTACGTCGCTTTCGGTGCGTGCCCGGCTTCGCTGGTCCTCAAGCGCGCCTTCGGCCTGCGATCGACCATTTACCCCGCGGAGAGCACCAGATGAGCGACACAACCTCTACGGCCTACGGTCCCGTCGGGAGGCTAGGCCGCTACACCGCGACCCACTTCCGGGTTGTCCTGGTCAGTTGGTTGGCGATCGTGCTCGTCCTCGGCTTTTTCGCCCCGCGGGTAGAGCATGCACTTTCGGGGGCCGGATGGGAAGCCACTGGTTCCGAATCGGTCCAGGCCAGGCAACTGATCGACCAGAACTTCCAGGGCCTCTCTTCGAGCGCCCTGATGGCGGTCGTCCACTCTCCTGACAGCACCGTGAAGGACCCGGAGTTCCAACGGGCAATCACGCGGACGGAAGCGACGCTCAAGGAGGATTCGCGAGTAAGCACAGTCGTCCCGCCGCAGCCCGGGGTATCGATTTCAAAGGACGGCCACACGGCGATCGTTCAGGCCGGTGCTGCATCCGACTCGAACACGATGGTGCGCGCCGCCGACGACCTGAAGGTGGAACTGCGTGATCTTGACACGGCCGGCGTCGAGGTGTCGCTGACCGGCGCCAGCGGAATGTGGTCGGACTTCAATACGGCCAACCGCGAAGCGATGTTGAAGTCCGAGCTGATTTCCTGGCCGGTGACCCTGATCATCCTGGTCCTGGCCTTCGGCTCGCTGGTCGCCGCCGGACTGCCGCTCATGCTGACGATCCTTGGTCTCGTGGCTTCTGCCGGTTCCCTCTACCTCGGTACCCAGATCCTCGACATCTCGATCTGGGCGATGAACTTCGCGCTGATGTTCGCCCTCGCCCTGGGGATCGATTACGCGCTCTTTGTCGTCTATCGATTTCGCGGGGCGGTGTTCGGTTCCGGCGAGCCGGTCGAGAACGCGGTCGCTGAAACGATGGACACCGCCGGCAAGGCCGTGCTGTTCAGCGGCATCACCGTCCTGATATCGCTCACAGCAGTGATGCTCGTACCTTCGCCCGCGTTCAGGTCGATGGCGCTCGGGATCATGATCTCGGTCGTCTTCATCCTGGCCGCGACCCTGACCCTTCTGCCGGCAGTGCTGGGCAAGCTCGGTCCGCGGGTGGATAAATTGTCATTGCCGTGGGTCCACTCGGGAGAGCATCGCTCACCCCGCTTCGCCGCCTGGGCCGAGCGCCTCTGGCGCCGTCCCTTCGCCTACGGCGCCATCTCCCTGATCGCCCTGATCGCCCTCGCGTTCCCGGTGCTCGGACTCGACACGGGCATGCCGTCGATCAAGGTGGTTCCCGAAGACGACAGCTCGAGGGTGGGCTACGTCCAGGTCCAGAATGCCTTTGGCCCCGGCGCGCCCGGCGCGCTTCAGATCGTCACCTCGGAATCGGAAGCTGCATCAGTGGTTTCGGTGGCAGAGAGTGACCCGGGCATCGCAAGGACGATGCCGCCGGTTGCCGGCGAGAACGGCGCCGCGCTCATCCAGGTGGTCCCCGAAACGGATCCGTCCGACCCGGCCTCGGGCGGAATGATCGACCGGTTGCGGTCGAACCTGCCAGCGGACAGTCTGGTCGGTGGTTCAGTCGCCGAGAACCACGACCTGGAGTCACTGCTGGCTGCCAAAACGCCGCTCGTGATCGGGGTTGTACTGGTCCTCGGATTCATCCTGCTGCTGGTCGCACTACAGGCCCCGATCATCGCCGCAGTCGGCGTCATCACCAGTCTGCTCGGCACTGCGGCGGCCTTCGGTGTTGCCCGTCTGATTTTCCAGGAAGGAATTGGCAGCGGACTTCTCGGCTTCGAATCCCAGGGTTTCCTCGACGCCTGGGGACCGGTGTTCTTCTTCGCGATGATCTTTGCGATCTCGATGGACTACACCGTGTTCCTGCTTTCAAGCGCCAAGGAGCACTGGGACAAGAACAACGACGCCGAAGAGGCGATGGTCGGCGGTCTCGCCCACAGCGGCCGGGTCATCTTCGCCGCCGCCGCCGTCATGGTTGCCGTGTTCTTCACCTTCGCCCTCTCCGGCCCCCTGCCGCCGAAGGAGATGGGCGTGATCCTGGGTGTCGCCGTCCTGCTCGATGCCTTCCTGGTCCGGCTGCTCCTCCTGCCCGTACTGCTGCGCCTGCTCGGAGACCGGGCGTGGTGGCTGCCGAACTGGCTGCGACGCATCCTGCCCGACGTGAAATTCGGACACGGCTGATGTTCGCACGACAGAACATCGAACAGGTAACCCCGATCGACGCGTCGGACAGGTTCTTCATGGCCCAGCTCGTTCTGGTGGACGTGCGCACCGACAGCGAGTTCGAAGAAGTACGGGTTCCCGGATCAATCCACATCCCGATGGGTCAGATCCGCGGGCGTCTGGACGAATTGACTCTCGAACACCCGGTGGCATTCATCTGCCAGTCAGGGCACCGGAGCAACCGCGCCGCTCGGGCCGCGGCCCGGCGTCGCGACGACGTGATGAACGTGGCGGGCGGCATCAGAGCCTGGCTTGACGCGGGTCTGCCGGCCGCAACCTGTCCCGTTTCCCACGACCACGAACGGAGAACAACATGAGCTTCACCGCCACCGCCCGACCGATCGCCAACACGCTCAAACATGAAGTCGACGTGAACGGGCGCCACAACATCATCACCGATGAACCCGAGAGCGTCGGCGGCACCGACGCCGGTCCGGCCCCCCACGAACTTCTGCCGGCCACCCTGGCCTCCTGCATCTCGACAATGATCGTCCTCTACGCACAGCGCAAGAATTGGGAACTGGAAGGGCTGAGCGTCGATGTCACCTACGACAATGAAGCTGAACCGCGGAGAATCGACGTGACTCTGAATTTCCCCGCGGGACTCGATGAGGTGCAGACGGATCGCCTGCGCCGTGTGGCCGGCACCTGCCCTGTGCGCCGGGCGCTCGAGGGAGAGTTCGTCTTCGACGAGCGTGTTGAAATCATTGGCGAGCACCAGTCCGTAGCCACCGCGTGAGTTCGAGGTCCTTTACCTCTCCGGCCGATGCTCTGCGGGAGGTTGCGGGCCTGCTTCGAAATGGCCGGGCGCTCGGTGACGTCTACCTGCGCGGGCGACTGACTCCGCGCGAACGCGAGCACATCATGGTCGCGGTAAGCAGGGTCAACGCCTGCCAGGGATGCACCTACGTTCACGAACGCTGGGCACTACGGGCCGGTGCGACATACGAAGAGCTTCGTAATCTGGAAATCGGCGATCTGAGGGGATTGAACGCCCGGGGTCGGGCCGCTGTCGCCTACGCCACCGCCCGGGCAGAGGTCAACTTCCAGGAGGCCGCTTCCGCCGACGCCTCAATCGCATCGGAAACTCTGTCGCCCCGGGAGATTGCCGCCGTCGAGGCGGTCGCCCGGGCCATGACCCTGGCAAACCTGACGGTAAATACGTTCGGGCGCGACTAGGCTGAACAGCCCCCATTTTGTGCAAATGGTAATAAACATCGGCACAGAATCCCTGACCAGACCCCGAATGCTCATTCTGGGTCGGTTAGGCGTTCATCTTCGAGTCGTAACCGACCCAGAATGAATTTTTTGCTCCTGGACTTGACAAAGGCGGATCCTGCCAGACGTACGCTTCGGTCACGGTTAGGCGAGGCCGGTCTGCCGGATGGTGAGGTTCAGTCGGCCCGTGGTCATTCCGGTTTCGGAATCTGCGGTTCCTGGCAGGACCTTGGTCACTCCGTGGAAGGCGTAGCGGGACTCGCCTCCAAATACGAAGAGGTCACCTGACCTGAGTTCGACGTCGGTCCAGGGCCGGCTGCGGTTCTCGGTGTTGCCGAAACGAAAGACGCAGGTGTCACCGAGGCTGAGCGAGACGACCGGGGCGCCGGACTCCTCGTTCCTGTCCTGGTGGAGTCCCATCTTCGCGGCCTGATCGTAGAAGTTGATCAGCACGGCGTCGGGGTCGTATTCGTCCGAGGCCGCCTGGTTGCCATAAGCCTCGGCGACACCCCGCTTCGCCATCACCGACAGTTCTTCGGGGAACGGTGCCACGGGCTGTCCGTCGAGGTCGTCGGCGGTGCGTGAGTAGCGATAAGGCAACCAGTGCCAGCCGAGGCTGACCATCTTCACCGACATCTGGCCGCCCCGCCCCACCTTCGGTTGGCGCATCGGCACGGGTCCGCGGGCCCACTCCCGGCATTTCGCGACCAGATCCCTTTGCTCCTCGACGCTCAGCCAGTCGGGCACGTGGACCGCTCCCGGAGCGACCTCGACCGGTTTGCGATCGCCCGGGTCCGGATCAAAGAGTTGGTTCACCCCATAACCGTCTCACACCCCGCCTGGTGCTCCAGATATTTCGGATATAGCTCGAAAATCTGGACCACTACCACCACCAAAGCCAAAATCACCGTTCTGGGTCGGTTATCCACTGACGATCGAAGCGAAACCGACCCAGAATGAATTTTTTGGTCCCTGGCCTTGACAAATGGTGTGAGTGAGTGCATACTCACACCTGTGAATCCGATTTCTTCCAAGCAGCGCCCTATCGGCAAGACTCTTTCGACCGCTGAAGAGCGGCGGGAGTCTCTGCTCGTGGCGGCCATGCCGATTTTCGCCGAGAAGGGCTACCACGCGGCTCCCACCACGGAGATCGCGAAGAACGCCGGGATCTCCCAGGCGTACCTGTTCCGGCTTTTCCCGACCAAGGAGGAGCTCTTCATCGCGGTCATCGAACGATCGAACCGGTCGATGTTCGAGACCTTCATCGAAGCCGCGGACCGGGCTGCCGCCAATGGGCTCGACCCCATGGAAGAGATGGGCACCGCTTACGGAGACCTCGTCGGCAGCCATCGGGATGTACTGCTGATCCAGCTCCACGGTCAGGCGATGTCCAACTTCATGCCGGCCGTGCGCGAAGTGATGCGGAAAGGATTCGCCGGTCTTTACGCGGTCGCCGCGGAGCGAATCGACGTCACGCCCGAGGAGCTGAAGATGTGGTTCGCCGGTGGCATGCTGATCAACGCGATGACCGCGATCAACGCCGAAGAGGTGGACGAGCCCTGGGCCACCGCGTTGACCGACTTCGAAGGCGACTGCTTCAACAGCTAGGTACCAGAACTTGGACTTCAACCGGCGGCCTCAGGCCGCTATTCAAAGGACTTACGAGTGAGTGAGCAATCACACATAACGGCAATCAGAACACCAATGAAGGAAGGGGGCCCGGCATGCCGGCCCAGCTGACAAGAAAGAGCGCCACCTGGACGCTGATCATCACCGGAGTGGCGCTCTTCATGACCGCGCTCGACAACCTGATCGTCGGGGTCGCTCTGCCGACCATCCGTGCCGACCTCGGCGGCTCGATCGAAGCCCTCGAATGGACGGTAAACGCTTACACCCTGACCTTCGCAGTCCTGCTGATCACCGGGGCAGCCCTCGGCGACCGCTTCGGCCGCCGGCGCATGTTCATGATCGGGGTAGGCATCTTCACCCTGGCCAGCGCGGCTGCCGCGCTCGCCCCCAGTCTCGACGCGCTGATCGCCGCCCGCGCGGTTCAGGGCGCCGGTGCCGCGATCGTCACGCCGCTCACGCTGACCCTCGTATCGGGTGCCTTCCCGCCAGAGAAACGGGGTGCTGCCCTTGGGATCTGGGGCGGCATCAGCGGCCTGGGGGTGGCCCTCGGTCCGCTCGTCGGAGGTGCGGTGATCGAAGGTATCTCCTGGCACTGGATCTTCTGGGTCAACGTGCCGGTCGGCCTCGCCCTCATTCCCCTGGCACACCGCTATCTCGAAGAGTCGACCGGTCCCGACAAGGCTCTCGACCTTCCCGGACTCGGCCTCGTTGGTGCCGGGCTTTTCGGCCTGACCTTCGGAATCATCCGGGGTGAGTCGATGGGCTGGACCAGCCTGCCGATCGTCGCGTCGATCGGTCTCGGCATCGCCTTCCTCGCCGCATTTGTCGCCTGGGAGCTGAGGGCAAAGGAACCGATGCTGCCGATGCGGTTCTTCAGGGCCCGGGCCTTCAGCGCCACCAACGGCCTCTCGTTCTCGATGTTCTTCGGGACCTTCGGGGCGATCTTCCTGCTCAGCCAGTTCTTCCAGACAGCGCAGGGATACGGTCCGCTCAAGGCAGGCCTGATGACCTTGCCCTGGACCATGATGCCGATGTTCGTTGCCCCGATCGCGGGAGCTCTCAGCGACCGGATCGGAACCCGTCCGCTGATGTTCACCGGACTGACCCTCCAGGCCGCCGGCCTCGGCTGGATCGCCCTGATCTCCTCACCGGACATTGCCTTCACCCAGCTACTGGTCCCGTTCATGATGGCCGGAGCCGGAATGGCGCTGGTCTTCCCGACCGCCGCCGCTGAGGTCATCTCTTCGGTCGGCGAGCGGGAGACCGGCAAGGCGTCGGGATCGACCAACGCGATCCGGGAGATCGGCGGAGTCATGGGGGTCGCCGTGCTCGCCTCGGTCTTCGCCGCCAACGGCAGCTTCGCGAGTCCGCAGGCCTTCAACGACGGACTGGTTGCTGCGCTGCCGATCGCCGTGGTTGTCCTCGCCATCGGAGCCGGTCTCGCCCTGCTGGTGCCCGGCAGGAAGAAGATCGAGCCCGAACCGGAAACTTCAACGGAGCAGACGGCTGATTTGAGGCCGGCGCTCCAGGGCAACTAGGTGCCGGTTGCCGAGAAGTGCTGGTAGTCCTTGGTTCCCGACCAGTTTCCGCCCCATTGCCAGCCGATCCGGGCGAAGGCGCGCATCACCTTTCCGCCGGGGGTAATCATCCCCTTGCGGTGGGGCCGGCGGTCGGCGAAAGGGGCGCCGTTCGGTGGGGAGACGAACCCGGACGGCGTGACGTAGGGGTTCTCCACCGTGTTGATGTCGATCGCCCGGCCGTAGGCGTGCTGCGACCAGACCCCGGGGCGGCCGGCAACCTCCCGGCAGTTGAAGGCAGAGGTGTTGTCGGCCCGCATCGAGCGGTGGTCATCAGCCCCGTAGGCGTCCACGAGGCGCATGCGCCGGATCGCAAAGTGGAGGTCGAAGAGCCGGCGCATCACCCGGAACATCGGTCGGGCAGCTCCGGCATGGACGATCAGGTACCCGCGACCGACATCCCGCTTGAAGTTCCAATGACGGACCCGTAGCAGCCGCAGCTTCGAAATCGGCACCGGACAACCCGGATGCCAGGAAGAGCCGGTGATCCGCTTGCGAACGTCACGATCGATCTTTTCGATCGAGCCGCTGAACCCCGGTTTGGCCGCGGTCGCGGAAGTGTTGCCGCCAACCTCAAAGCCGATCAGCAGGACAGCGATTGTCGCCCCGAAGGCAATGAATCCAGGGAACCGGAGGATGGGCAGAGCCATCGTGGAAGCCTAACGCCGGGAGAGCTTCATGAATCGTTCGAGCACATCGAAGTACCGAACCGGTGCGGCTCTGACAAGCAGGTCCATGAGAACCGCATCAGCACCGACCCGGATCCGGGGCTTGCCCGATTCGATGCCGGTCTGGATGATCTCCGCGGCCTTCTCCGGAGTGGCTCTCGCGACCGACTCGAACTGCTCGGCCGCCTGACCCTGATCTTCATTGCCGATGTCATCAACGTGGAACCGGGCGTTCTTCACGATGTTGGTCTTCACCCCGCCTGGGTGAACGACCGCAATGCGCACGCCGGTTCCGCGCATTTCGTGTCGGAGAGATTCCGTAAACCCACGAACCGCGTGCTTGGAAGCGCAATAGGCGCTCTGCACCGGGAAGCCGAATAGGCCAAAGACGCTGGAGACATTGACCAGGGTCCCTGAGTCCTGCTTGATCAGCAGCGGCAGAAAAGCGTGGCTGCCGTTGACGACACCACCGAAGTTGACGTTCATTACCCACTCGTCGTCTTCGGATGACGAGTCCGCGAAAGGCTGGGAGGTGGTCACCCCGGCGTTGTTGATGACGAAGCCGATCGAGCCTGCGTCCCATTCGTCAACGGTGGCGGCGAACGCCATCATCGCGCCCCGATCGCTCACGTCGAGGGTGCGGGCGAGCACGGGACCCTCGATCATCGACTCGGTCTCCGCCAGTCCTTCGGCGTTGAAGTCGGCAATTGCGACCGGACTGCCGCGCTCGGCCATGCGGATCGCAAGGGCGCGGCCGATGCCCGAGGCGGCACCGGTGATGACCGCCACACGGCCCTTCATCGGATACTTGACTCGTGCCATCAAGCGGTCGCCTGCTGCGCCTCGGACGCTTCGATAACACGCGACTCGAGTCGATGATCCGCCAGATCAAACTGGGCGATTCGCCGGCGGTAGGCGTGGGCGAAGGTCGGCCAGAGGGTGGAATTCCTGCCGGTCGAATCGAGGTACCAGCTCTGGCAGCCGCCGGAAGTCCAGACGGTGTTCCTGCTGAGCTCATCGACTTCATTTCGCCAGTCGTCCATTGCCTGTTCGGTCGGCTCCAGCGTGGTCGCACGACCGCGGCCGATTTGCCGGAGGGCCTGGCTGACGTAGTCGACCTGGGCCTCGAGCATGATCGTCACCGAGGTGTGGCCGAGGCCCGTCCCCGGTCCCATGAGCATGAAGAAGTTGGGGAAGCCGGCGACGGTCATTCCGACGTGGGCGATCGGGCTCCCCTGCCACGACTCGTGGAGACTGTGCCCCTCGCGACCGCGAATGCAGTTGCCGATCGGCATATCGGTGACCTTGAACCCGGTACCGAAGATGATCACGTCGGCACGATGCTCGGTACCGTCAGTAGTTACAACTCCGCTTTCGGTGACTTCGGTGACCGCGGTGGTGATGAGGTCGACGTTGTCCTTGTCGAGCGCCGGGTAATAGGTATTGGAAGCCAGGATCCGCTTGCAGCCGACGTTGTAGTCCGGGGTTACCCTCCTGCGCAGCTCGGGGTCCGTGACCTGGCGATCGATGTGCTGCATGGCGATTCTCTCGACCCGGCGACCGAGCCTCGGACGCCTCATCGGCAGGACGAAGGGTTCACGTCCCCAGTAAATCGCTGCGCGGATCATCTTCTGGATGGCCGGTACGGCGGCGAAAACTCGCCGCTCAACCTTCGAGATCGGCCGGTCGCGTCGCGGCATGATCCACGGCGCGGTGCGCTGGAAGAGATTCAATTGGGCGACTTCAGGCTGAATCTCGGGAACGAACTGAATCGCCGAGGCGCCGGTGCCGATGACGGCCACCCGCTTGCCGGTGAGATCCATTTCGTGGTCCCAGGTCGCCGAGTGAAACGACGGGCCGTCAAACTTCTCGATCCCGGAGAGCTCGGAAAACGACGGAGCACTCAGTCCGCCGACAGCACTGATCAGGACTTCCGCGGTGCGCGGTCCCTGACTCGTATCGAGACGCCAGAGGCTGGTGCCTTCATCCCATGAGGCTTCCAGCAGGTCGTGGTTGAAGCGGACCTTCTCGGTCACCCCGTATTCGGCGGATACACGACGGAGGTATTCCTGAATCTCCGGGCCGGGAGAGAACGTACGGCTCCACCCGGGGTTGGGCGCGAACGAGAACGAATACAGGTGCGAAGGCACGTCGCAGGCGCAACCGGGGTAGGAATTGTCCCTCCAGGTCCCGCCCACTTCATTCGATCGTTCGTAGAGGACGAAGTCCTCCTCGCCGTCTTCGAGCAGCCTGACCCCGGCGGCGATGCCGGAGAAGCCGGTGCCGACTATGGCGATGCGGCTGTGGTTCGAGGTGTCTTTCAAGGCGGTAACCAAAGCGCTCACAGCTTACGCGCGGCGGTACTCTTGCTGCCTTGTCCGGAATGACCTTCGATCAGGCCCTTGCCGCAATCCTCGCCATGGTCGGCCAGCTCGTGGACGTACACGTGCTTGATGC
Organism: Solirubrobacterales bacterium; assembly: GCA_051306195.1. Classification (GTDB taxonomy): domain Bacteria; phylum Actinomycetota; class Thermoleophilia; order Solirubrobacterales; family 70-9; genus 67-14. The sequence continues at coordinate 18,675 of JBPPMT010000162.1, read as the reverse complement.
CGGTGACAACCCCCACCTCGTAGCTGCTTTCGGGGGACGCCTGGAAGCCGGCTACTCCCTGACCGGGGGCGAGCCGGCCGAAGGTGAGGCGATCTTCGTCCGGCTCGTCTCAGGCAAGGACGTCGCCTCCCTGAACCTGAACCGCGAGCTTTATCGCGGGGGCATGATCCATCCAGACGGCGGGATCACCCTCCACTCCGGCAGCGTTGACCTGATGATTTCCCGCCGTGATTCCGAAGCCGCGCCGGCCGGGTAGGGTCAAGGCATGAAGAAGAAGCTCGCCCTCGGAATCGCCGGAGCATCGGCCGCCCTGATCGCCGGGTTCCGCCTGGTTCAGGAGCGGTCCGAGCGCAGCGCGACCGGGAACACGACACCGTCACCGGCCCCAGTGCCCTCCAGTTCAGCCAACGGATCGGCAAAGCCGGCAGCCGCGCCGTCGAATAGTGCTTCCAAAGCCGAGCTCTACGAAACGGCCCGGGAGCTGAAGATCGAAGGCCGCTCGAAGATGAGCAAAGCCGAACTGATAAAGGCGATCGAAGCAGCTTCCTAGTCAGCCGTGCCGCAGCAGGCGCTTGACGGCTCCCATCAGTTCCTCGGTGCGCTCGTCCCGGAGTTCCGGAGCCGCCCCGACCACGCAATGAGCGGCATGGTCCTCGAGCAGGTTCAGCGCGACCTTGTCCAACGCCGCCTGGATCGCGGTGATCTGGGTGACCACGTCGATGCAGTACCGGTCGTCTTCGATCATTGACTCAACGCCCCGGACCTGACCTTCGATCCGTCGAAGGCGCTTGAGCAGCGGATCCTTGTTTGCCGAGTATCCGTGGGTTGCTTCCGTGACGTCAGCCATGGGCCAAGCCTACGCGAGCCGGGACCTCGGTCGGGCGGCTCCTCGCGCCGTGGAGGAGCCGGCCGATCGCCGTGTAACGGACGACCAGCGCGTAGGTGGCAAACGACAGGGCGATCGAGACCGAAGTCGCGATGACCAGGCGCAGCAGGGGCGGCAGCCCGGACTCGGCCAGTGAAAGCTGGATCAGCACAAGGATCGGGATGTGGATCAGGTATACCCAGTAGGAGGCATCAGCGAGATACCTGACCCAGGGGCGGGCACCGGAGAGGAACTTCGCGAAGAGTCCCCAGACGGCGAAAATCGTGGACCAGACAGCGATCCCGCTGACCGTGAGGATGGTCAATCCGATCGGCAGCATCGAAGGCAGGTCGAAGGCTCCCGCGTAGAGCGCGTAGGCGAGCAGGGACGCGGGGACGGCCACCGCCAGCTTGGTCCAGGGGTTGCTTTCGACCGCCGGCAACAGGTCCCTGCTTCGAAAGAGCATCCATCCGAAGAGGAAGAAGATTCCGTAATAAACGAAAGCTGAGGGCATTGGGACCAGCGAGGCCGCGACCCTTCCGGGCGCCTCGACGTACCCACCCAGCCAGAGCGGAACTGCACTCAGCACAGCCAGCACGGGCACTAGCAGAGGAGAGGCGACCAGGCGTCGGAAGCCACTCTCGATCACACCGGTGAGCCGTGGGCCGCGTCGCAGTACCAGCCAGATCGCCAGCGCAACCAGGTTGAAAGCGAGAACATAGGAAAGGAACCAGAGGTGATGCGGTTCCAGGCCAAAGAGGTTGCCGAGCGTGTAATCGAAAGCAGGCTTGTTCATCCCCGGGTTGTTGTGATGGTAGAACCAGAAAACGATCAGCTTCTGGGCAGGCAGGATCGTCAGCATCGCGACGAACAGGGGGATTCCGATGCGTTTGAGCCGCTGGGTCAGCTGCCGCGAAGGGCCCCACAGACCGAGCGTCAGCGCCGCGAGGAATCCGGAAACCGCGAAGAAGAGGCCCATGCGCCAGAGGTGCAGCCAGAAGACCGAGAGGTCGAGACCCGGCATCGTCTGGTCCGTGTTCTGCAGGAAAATCAAGCCGTGGTAAGGCACCAGCAGGAGCATCACGCTGCCGCGCAGAGCATCGATGTGGTTGAGACGCCCCGCCTTCATCTCCGGAAAAGTAGTGAGCGCCCACAGGGCGATGCCGCCGGCCTCCGCCGATTTTTACATCTCGGTCACAAGCCTGAACCGCACCGTGCACAAGTAGCCTCTGGCCATGGCGCTCGCCGATTCCTATGACGGATTTCTGTGTGATCTCGACGGGGTCGTCTGGCTCGGGCATGACTTCCTTCCGGGTTCGGTCGAGACGATTACCGCTCTCATCAACGCCGACAAGCGGATCTGCTTCGTGACCAACAACCCGCGTCTCGCTCCGGCCGATCAGGCGGCTCTTCTGCGAAAGGGCGGGATCAACGTTGAAGACGTTCAGGTCGTGACCGCCGCCACGACCCTGATCAAGCTGGCGATCGAGCGCCATGGCGAAGGCGCTCCCGTGCTCGGGGTCGGTACCCCCTCCTTCGTCGGGCAGCTTGCCGCTGGCGGGTTCGACATGCTGCCCGCCGACGATGCCGCTTCGGCCAAGGCGGTCCTCGTCTCCGGCCACCGGGGCTTTGACTACGACGAGCTGAAAGTGACCTCGATGCTGGTCAGAGAAGGGGCCGACCTGATCGCGACCAGCGCCGACCCCACCATGCCGATGCCGGATGGACTCTGGCCCGGATCGGGCGCGATCCTCGCCGCGATCGAAACGGCAGCCGGCCGCAAGGGCATCACGACCGGCAAACCGGCACCAGCACTCTTTGAAGCTGGTCTCGACGTTCTTGGCCGCCCGGAAAGGGTCGCGATGATCGGCGACCGCCCCGACACCGACATCGCCGGAGCGCAGGCCTGTGGGATCGATGGAATCCTCGTGACTTCGGCCGGAGGGGCCTCAAGGGATCCGAGCACCAACAACACGGTGCCGGATCACAGCATCGGCACTCTCCCCGAACTGCTTACCTGACGCAGGGGTGCCAGGGCCTCGCGAAGAGGTCGTATTCCTTGCCGATCGAACTGAACCTGATGTTCTTTGCCCGGCCGCAGAACTTCGAATTCGGCAGTTCGTATTCGACCGAGAAGACTGCTTTGCCGGCCCGGACGAAGGGGCGGTACTGCCCACACTCGTTGTATTGGAAGCACTGTTCGACCACTGCGAAATCGAAGTCGTCGACAAGCTGCTTCGCCTGGGGCCCATCGTTCTTCAGCGCGACCGAGAGCCCGACCTTGTGGGTTTCTTCCGCGATCCAGCGGTTGAAGCGAAGCTGGTCCTTCCCGGTGAGCGGGAAGCCGGTGTTGTTCTCGTACCCGTTGATGTTGTCCGGCTCGAGGCCGTCGAAGCCCTTGTCGGCACACATCTGGATTCGGGCCTTGATCGGTTTGGCGAAGAGCTTGTACCGGCGGATGTCGAGCCAGCGCTCGTTCGGGTACCCCTCGTACTTCTTCCCGATCACCGACTTCGGGAACTGACCCTTGTCAGCGCGGTAATTCTCCCAGCTGCCGACGTCGATGTAACAGATGGTCTTCTTGCCCTCGGACTTCAATTTCGCGATGGTTTTTGCCGGCACGTCGAACCCGTCCAGCTCGAAGACTTTCGCGTCGATCGAAGTGTCAACCTTGCCCTGGATCTGGAACTGCCAGGCGGATGTGGTCGGCTTGGGCTTCCACACGGACGCCTCGGCACTGGCCGTGTTGCTGCCAGAGCAGCCCACGATCAGGAGCAGTGCCACCAGCAACAGGGACGCCGTCACCAGCTGCGGCAGAAATCGATTCGTGTGCATTCCCGGAAACCTAGGCCCCGAACCTGTCCGGAGCCTAAATAGGTGCCGCTGGAACAACTTCAGCCGAGCTCCGAGAAACCGGGTGGTGCGGTGGAAGTCGCACTGGCAGCGAGCTTCTTCTTGTGGGTGCGGATCTCGGAGAGCATACGCTCCAGCCGGGGTTCGGTCGAAGTGTCGATGTGAACCATGGCGTTGGCCACCGCCGGATGCACCGATTCGATCGAGTCATGCATCGCGTGAGCGACTGCCCGGTAGGTCGGATGGCCTTCCTGACCCGAGCGGAGTTCGATCAGCTGCATCGCCTCGCGGGCGTTGAGGTCGAGCACGTAACGGATCCGGTAGCCGAGGCAGAGGGCATAAGGCGCCAGTTCGGAATGGCCAACGCTCCGCAGCCGCTCATATTCGTTTCGGGAGATTTCGAGGGCACGCTCGTACTCGTCCCCCACCCCTGCTTCCCGGACCTCTCCCGGAATCCCCGCGCCGAGGTCAGGGCTGAGTGTCTGCCACTGGCAGGTAAGCATCCGGTGGCGCTGGAGGTCACGGAAGGCCCCGTAGTCGGAGACGATCTCGAACCGGTAGCTGACCGATTCGAAGCCGCGGCCGGGACGATGCCGGCGGTTCTTGCGCTCGCCGACCATGGCGCCCATCAGATCGGCCCGTTCCTCGCTGCTCATCGCCTCGAGCCGGGTCCGGATCTCTGTTTCGGAGACGTCGGCACCTTCGAAGAGGCAGCCGGCCAGCAGGTCTTCTTCCGTGCCATGGACCTGGAGCAGTTCAACGGTAGGACCGTTCGAGTAGTTCTCCCGCCGTCCGAGTCCGAGGCGGTCGACCCAGTCCTCGGTGACCGATCGCCGGTCTTCGAGGAAAGAAATCCACTCGCCACCACGATCCGGACGGCTCACCCGGGAAACGAAAGACGGCATCACCTTGTTCAGCTCGTCGAGGATCATGCCACCGACCTGACGGGCCTCGGGCAATGGAGAAGACATGAGGCGGAAGAGCAGTTGCTCGTAGGCCTGGCCGGAAGCGAAGATTCCGACGTGGCTGAGTGTCGCCGCGGGCAGAAGGCCACGCAGGAGGTCGAGCGCCTTGGCCTTGATCGACCGGCGCCAGGGGCCTTCGGGCTCGCCGTCGCTACGGGGCCACTGCTCAGCTGCCCAGGCCTCGGTCCTGGCCAGGGCCTCGGAGTAGATGGTGAAGATCTCGTTCATCGCGCTCTCGAACTGGGGACCGAGGGCCTCGTCCCGGTAAAAGCGATAGCCGCCGCCCGGGATCTCCTGGTCATAAGCGATGTAACGGGTCGACTGTTCGAGGTAAGCGGCGAGCCGGCCGCGCTGAAGCACCTTGGTCAGGATGTTCGACACCCATTCGCAGGCGATGTGGGCCCCACCGACCTGAGCGATCGAATCGTCTCCGTAGCCAACGAAGATCCGTTCGTAGAGATCAGCCGCCCGTTCACCCTCTTTTCCGTCGAACGGACGCGAGCCTTCCGGCATCTCGGAGGCGAACTCCTCCAGATATAGCTGGCGGAGGGTCCCGGGATAACGCGAATAACGCGCGAAAAGCGCACCCTTGACGGTCTCCGGCAGGTTGGTGAGCGCAAAAACCGGCCGGTCTACGTTGGTGAAATGCGGTTCCAGGAGTTGCCGCTCGGCAGGGGTGAAAGACTCGACTGGATAGCGCACTTCCTGAACCTAACAGGCGAGCCGGTTGTGAGTTATGTCGACCGGGGGCCGGAAATCAGCCGCGGGCAATCCGTTCGAGGTTGCCGCTTTGGCTGACTGCATAGAGTCTGATCATCCTCACCGAGCGCACCAGCTTCGGTGGGGGGACCATCATCGCGAACCGCATCGCGTCGCGGTAGTAGAAACTCCGAGACGTAGCGACGATTTTGCCTTTCATAGCCATGACGAGCACCCGATTGCCCCTGACGCCTGTCACCAGGCCGGGGACGAGGGACGGCACCCGGTGATCACCTGGGCGGTAGGCCGCGAGCCGCCCCTCCAGGTCGACCGAAAATCGGGCGCTGTCCATCTTCTTCCGTGACTCCGGCCTCGACCCAATCAGGTGTGACTGCGGCCCCAGCTTCCAGAGCCCTTCGGAGCCGAGCCGCCGTCTGCTCTGGGTCAGCAACTCCTTGCGCTGGGTGCGGATTTCTCTGGTCGTAAACCTGATCGTTCGCATTTCGTCCCGGTCGGCGTACATTCGACGGAATTCGGGCACCTGGCTTATCGGCTTCCCGTCAGTGGGGTAGGGCAGACGGATCCCGAGGTGCTCGGCGATCGTCGGCAGGATGTCGGTCGCCTGGGTTGATTTCTTCGAAAGCTGGCCCTTGGTCTGGTTCGGATACTTGATCATCAGCGGCGGGTTGAGGATCGAGGCGATGCTCCCCCGGTTCACATGCCGGCGCTTGTAACGTCCGTCGAACGCGTGGCCGTGGTCGGCGGTGACGATTACCATCGATCGATCCCAGGCCTCATTGGTCTTGACCTTCCTCAGCACCCTGCCGACCACGGTGTCCGCGAAACCGGCCTGGATCATGTGGCGCTGCTGGACCAGCGAGATTCCGGCGGAACCCACCGTCCAGTTCTCGCGGAAGCCGTCGATAGTGCGCTGGAACGGACCGAACGGATAGGTCTGACCGTTCGGCAGGTACAGGTGTGGAGCGTGCGGCAGCAATAGATGGAGCACCGACAGAGTTCGGCCACCGGCCGGCATCCGATCGATCCATCGGTTGACCTCAGGCATGTCGATCGGCCCGAACTTCGCTTTGACGAACTCGGCGGCATCGGTCTCGTCCTGGGACCCGTTCTGGTTGCCGTCGGGACAGAACGTCTTCGAGCACATTTCGGTGACTTCTTCGTGCACGTGAACCCGGCGGCCCGGACCGAACGTGCTGAAAATGTTGTGGGGCTGGGCGTTGCTGGTCGGGAGGGTCCGCATGTTTGATCGGTTGCCGGTGAGGATCGGCGGGATCGCCCAGGCAGTGAAGTCACCGGCCGCCGCGTGATCGCGGTACCAGGTCGATTGCGACGCGAAGCCGGCGATCTCGGGGTAGCGCTTCGCATCTATCTCCCCATCCGCGTTCATCAGGGTCGAAGTCGGCAACTCGTCGAGGATGATCAGGACCACCGGGGTGGTCGGGTCGCCGGCAACCGGGCCTGCAGCTACCCCGGCCTCGGGCCCGGAAAGTGAAACTCCGGAAACAACGCCGGTCAGTAGCAGGCCACCGAGCACGATCCAACGACAGCCAGGTGGCCGTGTTGATCCAACCATGCCATTCTTGCGCAAGCGAAAGATCAATCGCGGGGGATATTGGTGAGTTTGCCGGTCGGACCAACCGTGAAAACCGCTGTTCGGTTGTTGCCAGGACCGAGGGACGAGGGTGGGACCATCGAGCCGAAACGCATCGCTCCTTCGTATTCAAAGGTTCGAGTGGTGCCGGTGATCCGGCCGTTCACTGCCAGCGCGACTATCTGGTTTCCGGCCACGCCGGTCAGGACTCCGGAAACGAGCGCAGGGACCTTGCCGGTGTTCGGGCGGTAGTCGGTGAGGCGTTCTGGCGAATCGATCGTCACCGAGGCACGATTGAGCTTCCTGGTTCGACCGGGGCGGGTTCCGATCAGGTGGGCCTTCGGGCCGAGCTTCCAGAGTCCTCCGGAGCCGAATCGCCGTTCGCTCGCTTTGAGCAGCCCCTTGCGCTGCGACCTGATGTCACCGGTGGTGAAGGTGATCTGGTCCAGATCATCCTTGTTTGCGGTCATCTGGCGATCGTCGGGTACCTGGTCGATCGGCATCCCGTCGGTCGGCGGCATATCTACCCCGAGCAGTCCGGCGATGGTCGGCAGGAGATCGGTTGACTGGGTTGACTTCTTCGATACCTGACCCTTTTTCTGGTTCGGATACTTGATCATCAGCGGCGGGTTCAGCGTCGCCGCGATGCTTCCCGGATTGGCGTCCCGACGGTCGTAACGGACGTCGAAGGAATCGCCGTGATCTGCGGTCAGGACCACCAATGACCGGTCCCAGACTCCGTTCGACTTGATCTTCTTCATGATCTTCCCGACTATGAGATCGGCGAAGCCGGCCTGCATCATGTGGCGTTGCTGGACCAGGGAAACGCCGGCATCGCTGATTGTCCAGTCATTGCGATCGCGGGGAATCGTGAAGTAGACCGGGCCACCGGGGTAGATCTGGCCTTTGGGCAGGAACCGGAGTGGCTGGTGCGGCAGGATCAGGTGAAGGACCGAGAGGGTCCGGCCCCCGGCAGGCATGTTCCGGATCCACCGGTTGATCTCCGGAATATTCACCAGGTCGAACTTCTGCTTGACGAACTCGCCGCCGTTGGTCTGATCGGCAAACTCGCCCTGGTTCCCGTTCGGGCAGTACTGCTTCGAGCAGAGTTCGGTCACTTCTTCGTGACCGTGAACCTTTCGGCCGGGCCCGATCAGGTTGAAGATGTTGTTGGGCTGGGCGCTGTTGATCGGCATCGTCGACTCGTTCGAGTGGTTGCCGGTGAGGATCGGCGGCACCGCCCAGGCGGTGAAGTCTCCAGCCGCGGCGTGGTCCCGGTACCAGGTCGACCTGGAGGCAAAACGGCTGATGTTCGGGTACCGGTTCGCATCGATCGTCTGGTCGGCCTTCATCAGGGTCGAGGTCGGCAGCTCGTCCAGGATGATCAGGACCACCGGGGTGGCCGGATCGCTCTCGACGTCAGGCTCGGCCGCACCGCTGCTGCCTGAGTCGAAAAGGCCGGGGCCCAGAATGAGAACGAGCAGCAGGAACAGGGCGAGCGCGAATGCCGCGCCGCCGATAGTCAGAGCTTTACCACTCAGGCGGATTTCGCGCTCCTCGAAGGGGCGGCGGCCATGATCTCCACCTTGTGGCCGCTCGGACAGGCCAGCTTGACTCGACGAGCACCCCAGAGGTCTCGCCGCTCATCGGCCTCGAAGCCGCCCTCCACGAGGCGCTTGAGCGTTTCTTCGAAGTCCCGGGCGACGATCGCCACATGTCCCCGGACCGGGATCACCGGTTCGTCGACTTCCACGAGGTGGATTTGCGTTCCGGCCTTTTCGAACCAGGTGTAGCTGTCGCCAAGGGCTCCTGGCACATCGACCTCCTCGAACCCGGCGAGGGTCCAGAACCGGCTGTCACCGGAGACGTGGTCAGGGCTGATTTCCAAAGCGACGTGATGGAGCATGTTCCTATGGTAGTTGTGACCTGGTCAGAGGACCAAGGCCCAGGCGAGCGCTCCGACGACGACGATCGCGGTCGTATAGACAACGGCTTCGGCCGTGGTGCGCAGGTCGAGACCGTAGTTGTGGCCGACGATCATCGCGTTGAGGCCGGTGGGCATTGCCGCCATCAGGTAGTAGGAATGCGGGATTCCGGTGAACGGCATGGCCATCACGAAGAGCAGGGCCGGAGACAGCATCAGGCGGATCACGATGATGCCGCCTATCTGGCGGTGGATCTTCGGTGGCAGGCTGATCGCTCCCGCCCGCTCCTCCTCCGCCAGGACTGCCCCGACCGCGAAGAAGCCCACCGGCAAGATGAGCATCACCAGGACCCTCGAGATGTCAACCAGGATGTCGGGTGCCATCCAGCTTGGCGCGAGCAACCCGAGCACAGCGGCAAGGAGCAGCGGGTTCTTCAGAAAGAACGACTTCAGGCGTTGCTTGAAACCTTCCCCCGCCCGGGTCCCGTAGGCAGCGCCGACGCCGAACGCCAGGAGCATCAGCGCGGTGCCACTGACCACGACGTCGTAGATCACTCCCTGGCTGAGCGCGTGGCCTCCCATGAGGGTCAGCGTCATCGGGTAGCCGAGGTAGGTGGTGTTCGAAACGATGCAGCAACAGATCACCGCGCCGGCAGTAGGGCGGGGGAGTTTCATCACCGGTACGGCCAGGATCCAGCCGGCGAAGCCGACGAGGGACACCGTGACCAGGCCGACCCCCACTCCGATCCCGGCGCCAGAGGTGAAATGGGCGTGAGCGAGGTTGAGGAAGATGATCGGCGGCATCACCCCGAAGAGCAGGATGGTCAGCGAGTTCTTCGCTTCAGTCGCCGCCTTCTCCGGCCAGCGGCGCTCGGCATAGATGCCGACGAGGGTCGCGATGAGGATCGCGATGAGGATCCAGATCAACCCTCAGACCTCATTCTCAGCTTCTCAGGTGATGTAGCCGTGGACCGCGTGCTGGGCGAACTCGACCAGCGGTTGCGGGATCACGCCGAAGAAGATCGTGACCGCGGCTCCGAGGATCGCCGGGCCGACCAGGTACCAGCGACGGTGCGCCTGATCGTCGGTGAGGTCGTCCGCGGGAGACGCTCCGGCAACCGCCGGTGGCAGATCGACTGTGTCGATCTGCTCCTCGGCCGAGGCTTCCGGTGCCGGTGACATCCACATCACCGCGACCACTCGCAGGTAATAAGCGAGGGAGATCATCGTGCCGACGGCGATCATCACACCGAGCCAGGTCCAGTCGGAATCGATCAGGGCTTCGATCAGGTAGAGCTTGCCGATGAATCCGGCAGTTGGTGGCAGACCGGCCAGCGCCAGCATCGCGATGGTCAGTGGCCAGGCGAGGATCGGCTTGCTTCGTCCGATGCCACGCAGCGAAGAAATGTCGTCGCTGAAACCGTTCTGGCGTTCGTTGACGACCAGCACCGCGAAAGCGGCGAGGTTCATCGCGACGTAAGCGGCGAGGTAGAAAACAAGGGCCGAGATCCCGGCCTGAGTCGCAACGATGATCCCGCAGAGCATGTATCCGGCCTGGGCGATGCCGGAGTAACCGAGCATGCGCTTGAGGGAGTTCTGGGCCAGCGCGCCGACGTTGCCGACCACGATCGACAGGGCCGCGAGGCCGGCAAGCATGATGTCCCAGCCGTCGACCATCGGAATCAGGGCAACCAGGAAGAAGCGGATGAAAACGGCGAACACAGCGGCCTTGGTGGCCACGGCCATGAAGGCGGTGATCGGGGTCGGAGCACCCTGGTAGACGTCCGGCGTCCACTGGTGGAACGGGGCGATCGACACCTTGAAGGCGAGCCCGACCGTGACCATGCCGATCCCGACCAGGGTCAGCGGGTCACCGATCAGCCCGTTGATGCTGTCGGTTCCACCGTTGATGATCCCGGCGGCGATGTCGGGGAACTCGGTGGCACCGGAGACGCCGTAGATCAGGGCGAGTCCGTAGAGCAGCGTTGCCGATCCAACCGAACCGATGATCAGGTACTTGAGTCCCGACTCGAGTGAATCACGCCTTCTGAGGTTGGTGCCGCAGAGTGCATAGAGCGGAATGGAAAGCAATTCGATCGCGATGAAGAAGGTGAGGATGTTGTTCGCCTGGGTGAGCATCACCATGCCGAGCACCGAGCCCATCAGCAGCGCCAGGTAGTCGCTTCTTCCCGCCTGCTTCTCCGCCGGATCCCCGATCGACAGCAGCACGGCCACCGCGGCCGAGACAACGCAGAGCAAGGAGAGGGTCACCGTGATTCCGTCGAAGTGGAGCGACCCCGAGAGCAGGTCGGTATTGGTTTCCCATTGCCAGATCAGGCAACCGGCCGTGACCGCCAGCGTGAGCAGCGCGATCGCCGATCCGAACTTCTTGACCGAATCGAAGACGGCGACCAGGACGAGTACGACCAGGCCGCTGGTGAGCGCGATGATCGGCGAAAGTGCGGCGTAGTCGACTGTGGGCGCATCGAAGGTCACTGTGCGGCCTCCTGGCTCACTGCGATCGTCGAATCAACCGCCGGCTCAGAGCCGTGGATCACCAGTTGCGGGCAGAAAGCGAGCACTACGAGGATCAGGACCATCGGTACGACGATGAGCCCGTCCCGAATCGAGATCTCACGGGTATCGGCACCGTCGGGCAGCGGGTTGTGCATCGTGCGCTGGTACATGCGGAGGGCGTAAAAGGCCGAGAGCGCGATGCCGATGGTCGCAATGATTGCGATCGCAACGTCGGTCGCGAACACACCATTCACGATGAAGAACTCGCCGATGAAGTTGGGTGAACCCGGGATCGCCAGCGTCGCCATGGTCACGATCAGGAAGATCACGGCAAAGACCGGGGCCTTCTTCGCAAGGCCTCCCATTCCACCGAGGTCCTCGGAGCCGACCCTCTCCGCGATCAGGGCGACGATCAGGAAGGCAGGCACCACGACCAGACCGTGGTTGACCATCTGCAGGATCGCGCCTTCGCCACCGGATGTGTTGAGCGCGAATATCCCGAGCGTGATGAAGCCGAGCTGGGCGACGGAAGAGAACCCGAGGATCAGGCGGAGGTCGGTCTTGGTGAAAGCCATCACCGAGCCGTAGATGATCGAAGCCAGCGCCAGGATCAGCATCGTCGTCTGGAAGAGCTCGGTGGCGTCGGGCATGATCGGCAGGACCACCCGCAGGAAGCCGTAAGCGCCGACCTTGGAGAGCACCGCCGAGAACACGGCGAGGGCCGGCAGGGGTGCCGCGCGGTAGGCGTCCGGCATCCATCCGTGAAGCGGGAAGGCCGGCATCTTGACCAGGAAAGCCGCGGCGAAGAACCAGAAGATCCAGTTCTGGGATCCATCCGGCAGGCCCTGAGCGGTCAATTCGGCCAGGTTGAAGGTCAGGGGGCCACCATCGGCCGAGATCACGGCGACCGCGATTGCACCGACCAGCATCAGCAGGGAGCCGATCAGGGTGAAGACGATCATCTTGAGCGTCGCGGAACCGACGGTGACCCCGTCCCGTTCCTTGCCCCAGATTCCGAAGAGGAAGTAGAACGGCACGATCATCAGGTCGAAGAAGAGCACGAAGAGCAGCAGGTCCTGGGCGAGGAAGGCGCCGAGGGTCGCAGTCTCACCGGCGAGCAGCATCATGAAGTAGAGCCCGCTGCGCTCGGTTCCGCGACTGGCGCTGAAGAGCACCGCCGGGACCCAGGCGACCGCGGTCAGGGCCACGAGGAAGATCGAGAGACCGTCGATCCCGAGGTTGTAATCGACGCCGAGCCCGGGGATCCAGCTGACGTCGGTCACGTACTGCATGCCGCCATCGGGGTCGAATCCGAACATGACCACGATCACCGGCACCAGGGTGGCGACCGAACCGGAAGTCGCAACCCACGCCGCAAAGCGACGGGGGACGATCGCAGCGATCAATCCCGCCAGCAGTGGCACCCAGATGATCAGACTCAGCATCAGATGCTCCGGATCAGGAAGTAGAGGACGATGCCGACGATGCCGAAGAGCATCAGGACGGCGTAGGCACGGAGCAGGCCGGACTGGAGGTCACGGACCGCGTTGCCGGCCGTACGGACCACCCCGACCGTGCCGGAGGTCAGTCCGTCGATCACGTAGCGCTCGAAAGCCTGGTTGCAGAACCGGCCGAAAGCCTTGACCGGCTTGACGATCAGGAAGTCGATGATCTCGTCGCCGTACCACTTGTTCACCAGCAGGGTGTGGAGCGGACCGAGTTTCTCGATCAGCTTCGGCGGGATGCCGGGCTTCTTGATGTAGAGGACCCAGGCGGTGAAGATGCCGAGGATCGAGATGATCGCGCCTTCGCCAAGCCCCTTCCAGGCTTCGGCGACGGTCGGGTGGGAATCGATGAAGATCGAATCCTCGAAGGAGGGCTCGAGGAACTTGGCGACCACTTCGTCGACGCCGGGGATCTGGAGCAGACCGCCGACCAGCGCGAGGAATGCGAGCACGGCCATGGCGATCTTCATGCCAGGTGCCTGCTCGGCGATGTGATGCTCCCTGCCGGGGTAGCCGACCTCGGTGTCTTCTTTCGCCCCGCTGGCCGGGTTGACCGGCTCGCCGTGGACCACGTGGCCGTTGTCGATCAGGTACTGGGCTTCCTCGCAGGGCTTGCCCGGGAGGATGCGGAAGATGATGCGGAAGGAATAAATCGCCGTCATGAAGGCGCCGATCAGCATTCCGACCGCCATCACTTCATACATGCCACCGCGGAAGCTGGCGAAGTCGATGATCTCGTCCTTGGAGAACCAGCCCGAGGTCCCGGGGAAGCCGGAGAGTGCAAGCGCCCCGACGATGAACATCGCGGCGGTGAACGGCATCGCCTTGCGGAAGCCCTTCATCTTGTCGATGTTCTGCATGTTCGCCATCGCCGCGATCACCGATCCGGCCGCCATGAAGAGCAGCGCCTTGAAAAAGGCGTGGGTCATCAGGTGGAACATGCCCGCCGAGTACGCGCCGATCCCGACCGCGACGAACATGTAGCCGATCTGGCTCATCGTCGAGTAGGCGATTATGCGTTTGAGGTCCGTCACGACCAGGGCGATCGTGCCGGCGATCAGCAGCGTCCCCAACCCGACCCAGGCAGCGACATCCGCCGCGGTCGGAGCAAGTTCGAACAATGGATGGGCGCGGGCGATCAGGTAGACACCGGCGGTGACCATGGTCGCCGCGTGGATCAGCGAGGAGACCGGGGTCGGTCCTTCCATCGCGTCAGCCAGCCAGGTGTGGAACGGCATCTGCGCGGACTTGGCGAAAGCGCCGACCAGGAGCAGCAGGCAGATCGCAACGACTTCCCACTGATTGGTGGTGAAGACCTCGGGTGCCTTTTCGAAGACTTCGCCGTAGTTGACGACGCCGAGCTCGCGGAAGATCAGGATCGCCGCCAGGACCAGGCCGATATCGCCGACCACGTTGATCACGAAGGCCTTCATGCCGGCCTTGGTCGCGGTCTCGCGGCGGTACCAATAGCTGACCAGCGCGTAGGAGGCGAAGCCGACGAAAGCCCAGCCGACGATCAGCAGGACGAAGTTGCCGGCCAGCACCAGGAGCAGCATCGAGAAGACGAAGAAGTTGAGGTAGCTGAAGAAGCGGTGGTAACCCTCGTCCGACTGCATGTAGGAGTACGAGTAGATGTGGATCAGGGTCGAGACTCCGGTGACGATCAGGACCATGAATACGGAGAGCGGATCGACGTAGATGCCGAGGTCGATCTCGAACCCGCCGACCGAGGCGTACTCCCAGAGGCTCGAGGCCACGTGGCGTGAGTCCGAAGGCTCGCCCTGAAGGGAGACCAGCGCGGCAATGCCGCAGAGGAACGCGACGGCGATCGCACCGATGCCGATCCCTCCGGCGGCCTTCGGCGGAATCTTCTTGAAAGTGAAGCCGATCAGCATGGAGCCGAGCAGCGGGAAGAGCAGGACGAGCCACCCCCAGGTTGCCGCGGTCATCCCTTGAGCTCCTTCATGTCATCGACATCGAGTGGCAGGCGGCGACGGAACATCGCGACGACCAGGCCAAGTCCGACAACGACTTCGCAGGCGGCTACGACCAGCACGATCAGGACCATTACCTGCCCGTCCTGGTCCCCGAGCATCCGGCTGAAGGCCAGCATCGCCAGCGCGCCGGCGCTCAGCATCAACTCCAGGCAGAGCAGGATCACCACCGGGTTGCGACGGATCAGGACACCGATGAACCCGATCGCGAAAAGCATCGCGGAAAGGACGATGTACCACTCGATGTCCATCAGGACACTCCCTTTTCGGCTTTCTTGCGACCGGCCAGGATGATCGCCGCCACGGCAGCGATCAGCAACAGAAGTGACGCCGCCTCGAAGGCGACGAGGAAGTCCTCGAGCATCAGCTTGCCGACCGCCTCCGGTGTGCCGAACCCACCTTCGATCTTGCTCGTGCCGTCGGTGCCAAGGGCGGTCAGCGAAGAGCCGAGGACGGCGATCGAGATCTCGACGAAAAGTGCGACGGCCAGGATCGGCCCGATGATGCGGAGCATCGGCGAGGAGTCGAACATCGGCTCCTCAATGCCACCGACGTAGGCGGCGACGAAGACGTAGATGACCATCACCGCGCCGGCGTAGACGACGATCTGGGCGGCGGCGATGAACTGGGCCCGGAGCAGCAGGAAGATTCCCGCCAGGAAGACGAGGTGAACCACCAGCGCGAGCACGCTGTAAAACGGATTGCGCAGGGCGACCACGGCGATTGCTCCGCCGATGGCCCCGATCGCGCCGACAAAGAAGGCGACTTCAACCACTACTCGCCTTCTCCCCTCAGTGGTGTGCGCTCGATCGATTCCGCGAGCAGCATTTCCTTGGTGAAGATCAGGTCGCCGCGGTTGTAGTCAGCCATCTCGTAGTCGTGGCCCATGGTGATCGCGTCGAACGGGCAGGCCATCTCGCAGTAGCCGCAGAAAATGCAACGGGAAAGGTTGATTTCGTAGACGGCGGCGAACCGCTCACCGGCGGACACGCGGTCCTCGGGATCATTCTCGGCGGCGACCACGCGAATGCACTCGGCCGGGCAGGCGGCGGCGCAGAGCGAGCAGCCGACGCACTTCTCGAGATCTGAGTCCTCGAACTTGTGGAGCTTGTGGCGACCGCGGAACCGCGGGTAGACCGGGGTCTTTTCTTCCGGGTACTGGATCGTGACCGGGGTGTCGAAAAGACGACCCATGGTCGTACGGAGGCCACGCAGGGTTTCGCCGAAGGCCCGGTACGCACCACCCCATCCCCCGGGCTCGGGACCACGCGGGACGACTTTGATTTCTTCGGGACGGATGCTCATGTGACTACCACCAGGACTGCCGTTACCAGCACGTTGAGAGTTGCAAGGGGAAGCAGGATCTTCCAGCCGAAACTCATCAGCTGGTCGTAACGAAAGCGCGGGAGGGTTGCCCGGATCCAGATGAAGAACCCGGTCAGCAGGAGCATCTTCGCAAGCATCCAGATCGGATCGAGCCAGGCCGGGCCGGGGCCCATCCAGCCGCCGAGGAACATCGTCGAAGCGATGCCGGCGACGATCAGGATCTCCATGTACTCGGCGAACATGTACGAGCCGAATCGCATGCCGCCGTATTCGGTCTGGTAGCCGGCGACCAGCTCGGCGTCAGCCTCGGGCAGGTCGAAAGGCGGACGGTTGGTCTCGGCGAAACCGGCGACCAGGAAGATCAGGAAGCCGACGAACTGCGGCACGATGTACCAGATGTCGCCCTGCGCCTTGACGATGTCGACCAGTGAGAGCGAACCGGCCATCATCACGACACCGAGCAGCGAGAGGCCCATCGCGATTTCGTAGGAGATCAGCTGGGCGGCCGATCGCATCGCTCCGAGGAAGCTGTACTTCGAACCAGAGGCCCAGCCACCGAGCAGCAGCCCGTAGAAAGCGATCGAGCTGAAGGCGAAGAAGTAGAGGATGCCGATCGGCACGTCGATTCCATAGAGGCCCCAGCCGCCCTGGACATCGCCGAAGGGCAGGATCGCCAGGGTGACAACCGCCGAGAAGATCGTGAGTGCAGGAGCGATTTCGTAGAGGAACGGAACCGCACCCTTGGGGCGGAAGCTCTGCTTGGAGAGCAGCTTGCCGACGTCGGCCAGCGGCTGGATCGCCCCGTAGGGGCCGACCCGGTTCGGGCCGTAGCGCTGCTGGAAACGACCGAGAAGTTTGCGCTCGGCGAGCAGCACCACCGGCACAATCGAGAGGATCACGATGAAGATCAGCAGCGACTTGACGACCAGGATCCAGGTCGCCTCGACGAAGGTTGTGTCGGCCAGAAGGGCGGTCAAGGCGGCTAGCTGTCTCCGTCTTCGGCCGAGTCGGTTCCGGCCATGACGAGGTCGAGCGGAACGGTGGGCTCCCCGATCTCAACCTGTGCGGGCTTGCCGTTGGCAAACACATTGGCGTTGCCTTCGAGCGTGCCTTCCATCAGGAAGCACGTGCCTTCCGGCATCGCTCCACGAACAGCCACCCTTGCCACGACCTCAGTGTCCCCGGACTTCACTCCGACGACGTCACCACGGCTCAGGCCAAGACGCTTTGCATCGGGAACCGAAATCTCGAGGCGCTGCGCAGGGATCAGGTAATTCAGCGCCGGGCTCAGGTCTGTGACCGGGTTGGCCCAGAGGTCCCTGTAGGTCCCCAGGGTCAAGGTCGCGGAGGCGGCGTCGGGCGCGGACAATGAAGAGTCCCCGGTAGCGGTGGATGCGGATGTCGCACTCGTAGCCGCCGTCCCGGCGGAGACTGTGACGTCCGCATTCGCCGCCCCGAAAGCCTCAGCCTGCGGCCGTTCCTGCCACCTGATGCCACGACCGCCAATTTCCTTGTCCGTGAGACCGGCGTAGAAGGGGACTGCGTTCGTGATTGCTTCCAGGGCTTCCGGGCCCGAGTGGATTTCGGTTTCGTGTCCGAGGGCTGCTGAGAGTTCGGCCAGGACCATCCAGCCGGGGCGGATGTCTCCGGGGCGTTCGGCGGAGGGACGGACTCGTTGAAGACGGCCCTCGGTGTGAGTGACTGTTCCGTCCTTTTCTGCGTGGGACTCGGTCGGGAAGACGACGTCTGCGTACTCGGAAGAGTCGGTGGCGGTCATCGAGAAGCAGACGACGTGGTCTGCGGCTTCGAGTGCCCGGCGCCATCCTTCGGTGTCCGGGAAGTCGCGGATCGGGTCGACTCCGAAGAGGATCAGTGACTTGATGTCACCGGACTCGAGTCCGGCGCGGATCTCTTCGACGCCGCGTCCGTTCTCGACAGCGGTCAGGCCGGGGCCGGAGTCTGGGAGGCATCCGACTTCACGGAGTCCGCGGGCGTTGGAGATGTCGGGGATCTCGATCAGGCCCGAGTCCTGCTTGCCGGCCAGGTCGAGGGCGCCTGCAAGTTCGATCAGGCTGTCGACTGCGGCCGGGCCGTTGACGCCACGGCCGATGCGCTCGCCCCAGACGATCACGGCGTGATCGGCTCCACGGAGGAGTCCGGCGATGCCTTCTTCGGAACCACCCTGGATGTCAGCGGCCAGCTGGCGGAGGTAGGAAGCGGTTTCGCCGGGGGCGTAACGATCAACTTCGGAGGCGCCACCGTCAAGTGCGCTCGGGCGGTCGGTGGCGACAGCAAGAACTGTCCCGTTCCGGCGGACGGCCTTCCGGACGCGGAGGTCGAAGGTCGGGGCGGAATGGATCGGGTCGGTGCCGAGGACGAGAACGACGTCCGCGGTATCGATGTCGACCACGGTCG
>JBPPMT010000161.1:0-15077 GCA_051306195.1 Solirubrobacterales bacterium | reverse complement strand
GCATCGAAGGTGCCGACCAGCCCGGCAACGTGAAGCTCGACTACCGCTTCGAAGTCCGCGGTGGCTTCGGCGACGGAATCGTAGGAAGCGATGTAGAGAAATGTGGGACGGTCAGACATTCAGTCTCCTTGGTTAGGTTTGGTCGCCCCCTCCGGGGCTAATCCTTCGGACAGGCGGCGGGATCGAGCTTGCCGGTGACCTCATAAACGTAATCGGCCTGAGGGGTGATGTCCGGCTCTTCGACAACGACCTTGACTCCCGGGTTGTCCTTGATCCAGGTGTTGACCGGGAAAAAGAAGTCGGAATCCGGCGAATCCTGAGTGTTCTCGCTGGTGATGATGTAGTCGAAGTTGCCTTCGTTGATCTTGTTGACGAAGCCCTCGCAGGTCTCAAACAGGCGATAGGTACCCCGGTCCGACTCCTTGCCGATGTACTCGACGTGGTTGGACCGGTCGACCCCGTAGAACCCGTATTGACCGAAGTAGATCTCGCCCGAACCGGCCAGTGCGATTCGTTTGTCCTGCATGTCACGCGTGTAATCGAACGCGACCTGCGGGCCTCCGTCCTGCAGGAAGAGAGTCGACCGTGTGTAGTGCTTGTTCGCATAGCCGACCTCCTCGCCCCTGCCCCAGACGGCAGCCACCAGGACGATCGCGGCAATCGAAGTGATGATCACGCTGAGCGGTGCCTTCTTGTGCTCATGCAGCCAGGAGAGTCCGACCGGCGCCCAGACGATCGCCAGGGTGAGGAAGATCGTGCCGAAGATCATGCCCGGGTACCAGCGGGGTGAAGTGAGCACCGTGATCGCGAAGACGACTGTCAGGAAGATCAGGACCTTCTTCGCTCTGCCCTCGGGTGTACGGAGCGGCCTCGCGATCGGCAGCATTGTGCCGGCCAGAAGTAGCCCGGGTGAGAGGTAACGGGTATTGGTGAAGAAGCCGCGCGGCTCCCCCTCCTGACCGGCCGCAGTCAGCGGGGTCAGGAGATAGACGAAGGCTGTGACCAGTGAGGCGGCCGCTAGCACTCGCACTACCTTGTTCCGGGCCCGGAGCGCCAAATAGAAGGCGGCGGCCGCGAGCATCACGATGATCAAGGGCCAGAGGATGCCAAAGGCGTCATCCAGTCTCGGGAAGAACCAGTAGCGGTAGATGTCGAGGTCGGTGATGTAGTGGATCACCGAAAAGCGGGGCCGGGGGTCGAGCGGCATCTGGTCGGGCTGCGGCAGCTTCAGCGGCCCGCCGGAAACGGCAGGGACCGGATTGCCTCCGGTATAGATCATCGCCCGTACGTACCAGTAGCCGCCGACCAGAAACATCGAACCGCCGAGCCAGAGAGCCGTGACCAGTCGGCGACCGCGACCGCTGACGAGGATCATTCCGAGGAAGATCACGCCGATCGGAGCCAGCATCGAAACCTTGATCGAGATCGCGATGCCGGCGGCTATGCCAGCGAGGATCAGCGGGCCGCGATCGAGCAGGTGGGCATCCGGGTCCGGAGTGTCGTCAACGACACCGGTCTTTGGCGCCCGTCGCTGGTGTCCGTTGATCAGGAAGGCAGCAAAAGCGATCAGGAAGGCAAAGCAGACGATGTCGTTCCGGCCTTCTCCGGGCTGGGTTTCGATCATCACCCCCGACGCGAGCAGGATCGCACCACCAACCAGGGTCGCGGGGCCGACGCCGTAGGGCCGGCCGACGCACCAGCTGGCTAGCAGGGCAATGCCGATCGAGACCATGTTGAAGAGTGGCGAGAGCCAGTCGCTCTTCATCAGCCCCATCAGGGCACCGTGCATCAGCTCCGAACTCTGGGGGTAAAACCAGACCGCCAGGCGAAGGGGGTCGGTGTAGTGAAGCGGGTTGATTGACCCCTCCTGGATGAACCGGGCCGAGGCGGGCATGTGGTACCAGGTCGTGTCGCCACCGAACATGCCCTGATCGAGGCTGAGCTGCGACGGGAAAGTCCATTCGGCAACTACCCAGGACGCGACTCCGAGGGCAACCAGGAAGGCCCAGGTCGGTACCCGCGGTGCGGCCACGGGATCCGGGTTCGGGTCAGCAAAGTGATGACCGATTGCAGCCGCGATCAGCGGTACCGAAATGCAGCCGACGATGATCCATCCGAGGCTGAGGATCGAGAGCGTGCCGAGGATCTGAAGGCTGATGATGATCAGCGCAAACGAGATCGTCAGCTCGGCAAGGCGGGCGAGTGCTCCGGAGAATTCGGGCACGATCCAGCGCCGCAACCAGTATCCGCCCAGCCAGACGGACAGGACGATCGCCAAAATGGAGATTGTCCCGACTAGATAGGAAGACAGGGTCGGGATCAAACCCGGCCTTTTAGCTCAGCAGACACCGGCGCCATCCTAAATGAGTGGGGTCCGAAGACGGCCGGTGGCACCGTTCCGGCAAGCGCCGGACCATCAACCCCCGCGGGTACCTGAGGACCCGGGTCCTACCCCAGTGGGGAAATCCGACTGGCCATCTTCGGAACAAGAAACTTAAAAGGACGAGACACGTTGATCACGTTACCCATCCTGATCGGATTGAAAAAGTCTCACGTAGATTGAACCGTCGCCAGAGGCCAAAGTCGAGTCGGCCCTAGCACACTTGACCGATCCGATCGGGTACCGTAATTCGTCATGGGAGGGAGAATTCCAGCACGGGATGGAGCGCGTGGCGGATCGGCCTCGTCGATCGTGATTGCCTCAGTGCTCCTGCTGCTCCTGCTGACCGCCCCGCTGGCCCGGGCGACTACGGTTTCGCCTAGTGAAGCATCGAAGGTCGCAGAGGTCAGGCCCGAGTTCATCTCTTTCGGGGTCGACATGTCACAGCTCACCGAGCGCAATTCCGGGCAGCCGTACGACTTCACCCGGCCAGCGCTGCTCAACCTTGCCAAGCCCCTCGCCCCCGCGTTCATCCGCTACAGCGGGACCAAGGTCGAGCGCACCTTCTACGACGATTCGAACCTGCTCGGACCGAACGACACCCCGAATGCCGGCTATGACTTCATCCTTAGCCGCGATGAGTGGGACGCCGCGAATCAGTTTGCGGCGGATGCTGGCCTCAGCGTGATGGCCTCGACCAGCGCCGGCCCCGGACCGCGAAATCCCGATGGTTCCTGGAATCCGGACAACGCGACGGCGCTCCTCCAGCGGGCAGTCGACCAGGGCTACCCAGTCGAAGCGCTGATGCTGGGCAACGAGCCCAACATCACCTACTACGGTGCCGAGAATCCGACCACCTATAAGGCGGCTGACTACGCCGATGACGTTGACGCCTTCCTCCAGGTCAGGAACTCCGTGATGCCCGACGTGCCGTTCGTCGGCCCCGGTCCGTTCTTCTCCACCGGTGCCGAGCGGCCGCTTTTCGGTGCCGTGCTCGGACCAGACGTCTCAGACATCATGGCGCTCACCGGTGACGCCTACGACGCGGTCTCGTACCACCAATACCCCGCCTACGGCGACAGTGACAAGTGCAAGAATCTCACTCCGCGGCTCCCGGCTGACACGCTTTCTGACGCATTCCTCGACATTCCCAAGGGCGCCTACGAATACATGGACCAGATGCGGGACGAGCATGCTCCCGGCAAGCCTCTTTGGATAGACGAATCCGGCAACACCGCATGCGGCGGGGTCCTCGGCTATTCAGACAAGTTCATCTCGACTTTCTACTACCTGAACTCTCTCGGCTATCTGGCTCAGCAAGGGGTCGAAGTGGTCACTCGCTGGACCATCTCAGGTCCACAGCCATACGCGCTGATCGACGACGAGACCCTCAAGCCCAGGGCCGACTACTGGGCAGCCCTGATGTGGCGAAAGCTGATGGGCGAGACGGTACTCGCTCCCGAGGTCGAAAGTCCCGATCCGAAAGTCCGCGTCTATTCGCAGTGCCTTCCGGACTCGGTCGGTGGCGTGACCACACTTCTGCTCAACACGAACAGGACCGAGGCGCGATCGGTCAGTCTGGACAGACCAGGTTCGGACTCGGCCAGCCAGTACGTCGTGACGGGAGCCCTTGATGGCGATGAGGTCAGCCTGAACGGTGCCTTGCTCGAAGCCGGTGCCGATGGAACGCCACCGGAGATCACGGGTGTTCCGGTCCAGGAAGGTTCGATCAGCGTTCCTGCAGCTTCGTACGCATTCGTCACCGTGCCGGGCGCGGAGTCGGTGGATTGCGGGGAGCCAGTCGAGCCGCATCCTGACTACGCAGTCCACGTCAAGTTGACGGCTCCGAAGCAGAGTCTCGGGAGAATCCTGAGGACCGGCAGGATTCACGCGACCTGCAAGCCGGACATGGCATCCAGATGCCGGGTATATGCCTTGATCCCGCGCCGGCAGGCACGGCGTATCGGTCTCAAGCAGAAGGCGATGAAAGGCAAAGTTTCCATTGGGAGCACCGCCGTGAAGATCGGCAGGCCCGCAGCCCGGAAGGTGACACTGAAGCTTGGCAAGCATGCCCTCAAACGACTTCGGATGGCGCCGCCCCGCTTCCGCCCTCGAATCACGCTCGTCGCACTCGCTTCCGGCGAGAGCATCGCCTTCGCCGGCAGCGACACTCTTCGCCTTCGCCTGAAGCGGTAGTCACAACCGGCTTACATTGGCTTAGGGGCTTCGGCACTAGACTGCGCCCCATGGGTGTGAGAATCGACGAAAGCGAAGTGGGTCTGACCTGGGTCGAGGACGACGCGATGGCCCGTGCTTCGCACGCCCTCGTCTCGGACGGGAAAGTCTGGATCGTCGACCCGGTTGACGTTCCCGAAGCCATGGCTCTGGTCGCCGATCTCGGTGAGCCGGTCGCTGTTCTCCAGCTGCTCGACCGTCATGGCCGCGACTGCGAAAAGGTAGCCGCTCGCCTCGATATTCCCCACGTCCTGCTCCCCGACGAGATGAAGAGCACCCCCTTCCAGTCGATCGACGTCGTGAACAACCGCTTCTGGAAAGAAAAGGCCCTCTGGTGGCAGGCCGAGCAGACCCTGGTGGTCGCCGAAGCCGTTGGCACCAACAAGCTCTTCAAGCCAGGCAAGTCCGGAGCCGGCATCCACCTGATGCTTCGTGTGACCCCACCGAGGCACGCGCTCGGTACCTATGTGCCCCGGCACCTCCTGGTCGGCCACGGCCGCCCGATCCACGGACCCCGGGCCACCAGAGCCCTGCAGGAAGCGATGGACCGCTCCCGCCGGGACCTGCCCGGCGCGATCCTCGGCGCACCAGGCGCGCTTCGGTCTTGAGACGACGAAACCCCGCCTGAGCGGGGTCTCTCGATTCAATATTCGAACCTGTAGATCGGGGTGCCCGGATTCGAACCGAGGATCTCGGCCACCCAAAGGCCGCGCGTTACCAGGCTTCGCTACACCCCGAGAGACGCGAGTCTATTCCCATTCAGCTTCAACCAAGTCGATCCATGCCTGCAGCTGAGCCCGGAAAACAGTGTCGGCGGCGTGAACGTTGAGGACGCCGTATTGCGACCTCCACTTACGACCCTTCAGCTGATTGCTGTTCGACTTTCTCTGAAACTTGATTGCATCTGGTTCGATCCCGAGGCGTTCTGACCAGAACTCGCGAAGTCCGTCGAGTGATTGGTCAGCGTGGTACTGAATCGAGTACTTCACTGGGTTTCGGCTAAACCGCAGCATCCAGGTTTGCGCGAGTTTGACTACTGACGGATTCGAGTTGCAGAGAGAAACCTCGTTCCTTCGACGCTTGTATCCCTCACCGATATACATGCAAACGAAATCCCTGAAAGTCGGCTCAAGGGAAAGTTCGGCATACATCTTCACGCCTTCGGCGTAGGCCTCTTCCCGGATACGTCGATACTTTTCCTGCATCGCTGCGGTGCCCTTCCGCTGAGCCTCCGAAGGCCATCCACCTCCAGGTTTCCGCGGAATCTCAATGTCTTTCACCCAGTAGTAAATCGTCGTCTTTGAGAGCGACAGGCATTCGGCCAGTTCATCGATCGTCAGCCCCTGTTCGACTCGCAAATCGATTGCCTTCTGCCGGATGTATTCAGGGTGGGCCACGTCCATATTGTCGCAGCTTGGCGATTGGTGAATGCGACAATACTGCAACAAAACCCCTGCTAATCGAGGGTTTCGGGTCGGAGGCCGTTGGCTGCCCGCCGTGGTTGGTACTTACACCTAGCGCCCGCGGGCCCTTGCCACGTAACGCTGGCCCTTCCTGAGAGTCACGTTCTTCTTCTTGACGAAGTCGCGGACCTTGACCACGCCCGATCGAACCTTGAACAGGGTCGAGTCGTCGCAGCGGTCCTCGACCACCCAGCTGGTGCCCTCGACCGAGGCAGAGCCGAACTTTCCCATGGTCTTGAAGCTGCCCTTTCCCTGGCCCCAGAGTTGGCGGCCTCGCTTGCCCCCCTGCGAGACAGTGGCTGTGCCGCGGGTAGCTGCGAAACGGCGGATCGCTGATCTGCCTGCGTGGCCCTTCGGCTTTCCACAGTTGAGCGATCCGGCGAGAGCGATCTCGGTGTAAGGGCGCTTGCCCCCGTTCTGAGTCACCCGAAAGAGGCCCTTTGAGAATTTTGCCGAGCCCTTGGCAGAAGTCAGTCTGACGGTCCCACCGCGGGTGTCGACCAGGCAGCCGATCCGGATCTGCCCGGCGGCTTTGAGCTGGGTGAACTTTTCCTCGCCACGACACTTGGTCTTGACCTTGCCTTTGACCGCTTCCACTTTGACCTCCTTGGTCGAAGGTGCAGGTCCGGCCGGGACCGAGGCGATGGCGATCCCGTAGGGCAGGCCGCCAGGGGTGGAGATGTCGGGACCGGCGGGTGTATCGGTGGCGGTATCGATCACGGAAACGCTTCGACTTGCCTGATTGGTGACGTAGACCCGAGCGCCGTCGGGCGTAAATGCCAGCCCACTGGGATGGCCGCCCACCGGAATGTCAGGCCCGGCAAGAGAATTGGTCAGCGTGTTGATCACGGACACGTCATTATCCCCGTAATTGGCGATGTACGCTCTGGATCCATCCGGGGTAATGGCAATCGAATAGGTCCCACCTATAGAGGGTGACCCAATCGGAATGCCGGCACCGACCACCTTGTTGGTGGCAGGATCGATCACCGTAACAACTCCATCTCGATGATTGGCCACATATACCGTGCTGCCATCCGGGGTGACCTTGACTTCGTCGGGATAGCCTCCGACGTCGATATCAGCCGCAGCCCGCGTATTGGAAGCGGTGTCTATGACCGAGACCTTGGCTTCGTAGTGATTGCTGGCATATGCCCGGCGGCCGTCGGGTGTAACAGCTATCCCCTTTGCGCCTTTTCCAAGCTCGAGGGTCGGTCTGTCGAGAGCATCGGTTCCGGTAGAAATCGAAGCTACCGAGCCGACGCCGCTAAAGGGGGCGCCGGCATTCGTTGTGACGAAAACCCGATACGCGTGGGCTGATGCGGACCAAGCGAGGAAAACGAAAGTCGCAACGACCAGAGCGAGCACGAATACCTGGGGCCGGGCAACGTCACTCCGCTCCCGCCCAAGTAGAACACCAACCCTGGTGGCATCCCTGCCGTTCATTGCTGAACACATTAACACGCAAAACTGGCATTTTCAGATCGCCTGTGGGTAAGGTCGCGGGTGACGGCCCCGCCCGGGCAAATTCGAAACCTCGATTCCCCGGGACGACGGGACTACAGTCCGTTGGCCGCCTGCCAGGCCTTGAAAGCCTCGCGCGTGGTGTACTCCGGGGTGTAGCCGAACTCTTCTTTCAGGCGGGTGTTGTCGAGCACCGGGCGGTACTGGAGGAAGTCGGTCTGGGCGGCTCCGTGCGGGGTGGCCCCCACCTTGTTGCCGATCGTCAGGCCGGCCTTGAGCACTCCGACCGGGATCGGCAGGGTTCCTTTGCCCAGTTCCTTCGCGATCTCGTCGACGGTCATCGAACCGTCGCCGGCAACGTTGAAGATTCCGGTTTTGTCCCCGAGCACGGCCTGGAGGATGATCGCGACGACGTCCTGGTCCCAGATGAAAACGAAAGGCGAGTCCGAGCCACGGATCTTGATCAGGCGTTTTGCTTTGAAGAGGTTCGTGATCTGGTTGTCGACGCTTTCGCCGAGGATGGTTCCGATCCGCAGGACCACCTGCTCCAGGTACGGGTCGCTCTCCTTGTACTCGACCAGCATCTCCTCGACCAGGCGCTTGTGGAGGCTGTACGGAAAGGTCTCGGTTCCGCGAACCGGATCGGTCTCGCTCAGCCAGGCCGGATTGTCGGCGTGATAGCCGTAAGCGGCGCCGCTCGAGGAGACGATCACCCGTTTCACGCCGTGCCTCACGCAGGCCTCGAAGACATTCCTCGAGCCGGTCACGTCAACCGCGTACTCCTGCTCGGTGGTTGTCGACTTGCCCGGATTGACGATCGAAGCGAGATGGACAACGGTGTCGATCCCGTTGTCGAGGATCTGGTCGGAGATCACCTGGGCGTCGGTGACATCGGCCTTGGCGTAAATCACGCCTTCAATCTCATGTTCGGGATCCGGGTCGCGGAGGTCAGCGCTGACCACCAGGTCAACCTCGTCCCAAGCCTGCACCAGGCCGCGCACGACTGAATGCCCGAGGAACCCGTTCCCGCCTGTGACGTAAACCCGTCTCATCTGTCCACCCTATTTTCCATTCGAGGATCCCGGCTGTGGGCCACCGGCCCGAATCAGTTCGATGTACCCCCCGACCGGCCCAGTCTCGCTGCCATCGACGCGGAAACCGACGTAGCCGTCGGGCCGAACGGCCAGCATCGCCGTCTCCCCGACGCCGAGCCGATCGGCCGCGTCCGAATCAACTTCGAGCGCGACAACTGAGTCGAAATGTCCTGAATGCGCCTGCTCGATGGCTTCGATATCCGCCGGACTTTCACCTTGACGACCGACAACGACCAGGGAGTGTCCGGTCCCCCCTGCGATCCGGGCATGGACACCGGCCTCGTCGGGAAGCCGATCGCCAGGCCCGATTCCTGAACCAGTGCCAGCGACGATCGAAGATCCCGAATACGAGATGTTGAGTTGCGATTCGCCGAGGATCTCTTCCAGGCGACTTGCCTCGTCGGCGAAGGTCGCGCGAATCGCCTCGTCGCGATCACGGCGGGCGTCATCGTCCTTGAGCAACTGCATGGCTTCGAAATCGTCGCCCGACTCCATGACCATCCGGGCCACCGGTTTGCGCTCGCTTTCGTAACTGTCGAGGAGGCTCGGATCGGCCTCGCCCTTGCAGACCATCGCGAGCTTCCAGGCGAGATTGAACGAATCGTGGATCCCGGTATTCATGCCGTGGCCCTGCGAAGGCGAGCAGACATGCGCCGCATCGCCGGCCAGCAGGGCGCGGCCCTCGCGATATCGGGAAGCGACTTTCGTATGGCAGTGGAACCGTGTCGGGTTCTCGACTTCGGTGACCGATGCTTCGGCCGCGTAACGCTCTACCCCCCGCGCGGCGTCTGCGGTCAGGTCGGAGTCAGGCGCGGTCGGCCGGATGTAGGCACGCCAGCGCAGGTCGGGTAGTGGTGTGAGGATCACCGAGTCCTTGTCGAGGAAAGCGAAGTTCGCATCATGGCCGTGGGGCCAGTCAGCCAGGGTTGTGTCGAGCACCGCCCATTCCTCCGGGATGTCGTGGCCTTCGAAGCCGATCCCGCTCAGCTCCCGGACCGGGCTGTGAAGCCCACCGCAGCCGACGATCCATTCAGCGCTGATTTCGTACTCACTGCCATTGTGTTCGATCGTTGCGACCACGTGATCGGGCAGCTGCCTGAGCCCGGTCAGTTTGCGACCGTGCTCAACTGATCCACCCTGCGCTTCCAGATGTCCGGTCAGAACGGATTCCGTCACTTCTTCAGAGACGTTGACGTTGAAGCCGAAGCGGCTTCCGTTTTCCGCGAGGTCCATCTGGCCCAGCAGCTCCCCGTCCGAATAGATGTAGATGTAGCGCTGCTCGATCCCGGCTTCGAGCATCGGGCCATCCAGCCCGAGGGTCGCGAACAGCTCCATGGTGCGCGGGTGGACGATCGTCGCGCGGTCCCAGTGGAGCGGCCCCTCGTTCGACTCGATCAGGACGCAGTCAACCCCTCGCCGCTTCAGCTCCCCCGCAAGGGTCAGCCCGGTCGGCCCCGCTCCCACGATGAGCACCTGAGTGTCCACGCGGTGATCATCTCAGTTGCGCAGCGGACTCGCCAGCGGCGACGCACCGAGGTGCCTGCGATATTGGCGCAGAAGAGCACCAATATCGCCGGCACCTCGTTAAGTGCGGACTAGGTCGGGGCAGGGCCAGTCGCAGACTCGCGTCCCGTCGGGCGCCTTGCCCACCAGCTCGAAAGGGCGAGGCCGGCGATCAGATCCCAGACCCCCCACCAGCCGGCGACCAGGGCCATGCCACCGATGCCGTCGAAGAATGTGAAGACCATGCCGAGCCCGAGACCGGCGTAACGCACCCCGACCTCGAACGAGATCGCCCGGCGGTTGTATTCCTCCAGCCGGCAGGCGGTCGCGAGGCCATAGCCCAGCGAAAAAGCAAGCGTGTCGTGGAGGAAGCAGACCAACGCGACGATCAGGATGTGGTCCCAGAAGAGCGTGATGTTGCTGAGCAGCGCCGCCAGGATGAAGCCGACCAGCGCGATCACGCTGCCTTTCTTCACCCACGGCTGGACCTTCTTGGCGAAATCCGGTCGCCGATTGGCGAACGTCAGCCCGATGACAAAAGGCAACCCGATCACCAGGACCACGTGGAGCAGCATCTCGATCGCACTGAGGTCCACGTCCGTCAGGATCTTCGAGGCCTCGGGGTGGAGCCCGCCCCAGAAAGCGATGTTCAGCGGCATGATGAAAATCGCGAGAAGGCTGGAGATGCCGGTCATCGAGACCGATAGCGCGACGTTGCCTTTCGCCCTGTAGGTGAGCAGGTTCGAGGTTCCCCCTGGCGGACAGCAGGCGACGAGGATCATTCCCATCGCGATCGAGGCCTGGACCCCGAGCAGAATCGTCAGCACGAAGGTGATCGCCGGCAGGACGATGAACTGGGCAGCGATGCCGACCCCCATGGCCTTCGGCATACGACGGACTTCCCGAAAGTCGGAGACTTTCGTATCCATCGCGATCCCGAACATGATGACCGCGAGCACCACGTTGAGGATCAGCAGCGACGAGTCGCTGAAGTTGAGCTGGACGCTGTCGATGTTCCCGATCGGCAGCATCATCAGAGCTCACCGGAAGCCAGGTTGATCATGCAGGGGCGGAAAAGATCTCCAGGTGTTTCTCGATCTGGTCCCGGTACGCGAACTTGTTCACGTAGTAGGGGAGACGGTCGAGCTGGCGGTAGTTGTAGCCCGCAAACAGGTCGGGCTGGGGTCCGTTGATCCTCCGCCACATCTTCTCCGCTTTAGCCGGATCGTCCCGCCGGGCTTTGATGAACTCGGTAACCAGGATCGCCTGGTTGTAGCGGCCCTGCCAGCCGAGTCCGGTGGCTTCGACCATGCCGAGCACGAATACGTTCCGGTGCTTCGGCGTGAAGATGTTGAGGTAGAGGTCCGGATGGTTGCCCGACCAGTTGAGGTGCTCCTGGTCGATGAAGCCGTAGTCGAGTTTGTAGCCGGTGGCCAGCATCACCATGTCGTACTCCTGAGAGTTGCCGTCCTTGAACCTGACCTCTGAGCCGTCGAAGCGTTCGATGTCCTTCTGGACCTTGATATCGCCGTGGCCGGCGTAGTAGAGCACCAGGGTGTTCATCACCGGATGGGTCTCGTAGATCCGGCCGTCGGGTTCGGGGAAACCGAGCCGCGCCGGGTTGCCGGTGATCAGGCGGATCACCTTGCCGTCGATCCGGGTCTTGATCCAGCCGGGAAGCGGCTTGCCTTCGTTCAGCGTGTCGGAAGGCTTGCCGAGGATGTACTTCGGGAAGAACCAGTAGCCACTGCGCAGGCTCAGGTCGACTGACTTCGCGTAGTGGACGGCGTCAACCGCGATGTCGCAGCCGGAGTTTCCTCCGCCGACAACGAGAACTCGCTTCCCCTTGAAGATCTCCGGTGACTTGTAGGTACTCGTGTGGAGCAGTTCGCCGTCGAACTCGCCTTCGAACTCCGGGATGCTCGGGTTCGAAAGGAGGCCGTTGGCGATGATCAGGCCGGCGTAGGTCTCGGTGACTTCCTTGCCGTCGGTGCCGCGGCTGGTGACCGACCAGTTGTCACCGTCCTGCTCGGTGCGAATTACTTCGGTCTCGAAGCGGAAGTGCTTGCGGAGATCGAAGGTGTCGGCGTAGTCGTTGAAGTAAGTCCGCATGTCGTAGTGACTCGGATAGTCGGCGACCTCTTCCCTCATCGGGAATTCGTCGTATGCGGTGGTCGTCTTCGAGGAAATCAGGTGAGCCGACTCGTACATGGTGCTCTTCGGGCTGTCGATGTCCCAGAGTCCGCCGACCCCGGGACCGACCTCGAAGCCGACGAAGTCGATGCCGCGGCGGGCGAGATTACGGGCCCCCGCGAGCCCCGCCGGTCCAGCGCCGATCAGGGCGTAAGGCAACACATCCCCCGAAGCTTGCTCTCGATCGCCCATGAGTCCGGATCCTAGCGGCCGCAGGCGGTACGGTTGGACCATGGCTGACGTCCGACCCTTCCCCGCCCTGCACTACAACCTCGCGGCGGTGCCATCGCTCGGCGCAGTCACCGCTCCGCCCTATGACGTGATCGATGACTCGGAGCGAAAGAAGCTGCTCCAGCACTCGCCCTTCAACGTGGTCGAGATCGACCTGCCGAAAGGCACTGGTGCTGATTCCGATCCCTACACCCACGCCGCCGAGACGCTCGAAGAATGGACCCTGAGCGGGATCCTCACCCAGGACCGCGATCCGAAGCTCTGGGCACTCAGCCAGGAGTACCGCGCGCCCGACGGCACCACGCACACCCGCAACGGAATCCTCGCCCGGGTCCGGGTCACCGACTATGGACCCGGCCAGATCCGCCCGCATGAACGCACCCAGCCCGGGCCGAAACAGGACCGGCTCGACCTCACCCGGGCCACCCGCTACAACCTCTCGCCGATCTTCTCCCTTACCAGCAAGGACGCCTGGCCCCAGGTGGTCGCCGAGACCGAGACCGAACCCTGGGCCGAAGTCACTGATGACGAAAGCACGACCCACCGCCTGTGGCCGATCGACAACCCGATCGTCCACACGGCAGTCGCCGAGGTGCTCGAAGACGCAGAACTGCTGATCGCCGACGGCCACCACCGCTACGAGACGGCCCGCACCTATATGGCCGAGGTCCCCGGAGAGGGAGCCCAGTGCTTCACCCTCATGGCTCTGACCGGGCTTGATGACCCCGGCCTCACCGTCTTCCCGACCCACCGCCTGATCTCCGGACTCGCCGGCAATCCCGACGTGCGGGACCATCTCACCAACGGAATCCACGCCGCCTTTGACGTCGAGCCGACCGACCTCGACGGACTCGACCCCGCCGACATGGAAGGGATCGGCTGCTTCGGATACGCCGATCAGAACACCGGGCGCTTCTACCAGCTGCGCCTCAAGGAACCGGCCGGCCTCGACTCCCTGATGGAAGGACGCTCCGAGGCCTACCGGCACCTGGACGCGGCGATCCTCGAGAAAGTGGTTCTCCAGGAGATCCTCGGAATGTCCGAGGAGGACGTGGAAGCCAAACGTGGCCTCGGTTACGCCAAAACGATCGAAAGCTCGCTGGGGAAGCTCGACGAAGGCGCCTTCGACGCAGCCTTCATCCTGCGGGCCACCCCGATCGAGCAGGTCCGGGCCGTCGCTTCGGCCGGCGAGACCATGCCGCCGAAATCGACTTACTTCTTCCCGAAGCTGCTTTCGGGAATGGCTTTCAACCCGCTGAGCTGAAACCTCTATGGGCTGGCGGGAACGGCTTCGGCTGACGCTGCCGCGGCGGCTTCTTCGTCGGCGATCCCTTCGGCCTTGGCCGTGGCGAGATCGTTGCTGATCCGGACAATCGCCGAGACAACCGGTGCAGCGAGGATCAGACCCATCGCTCCGAACAGCGCGCCACCTGCGATCGTCACGACGAGAACCACCAGTGGGTGGATGCCGAGGGCCGTTCCCATTGCGAATGGCTGAACCATCTGTTGGAGGAGCCCGTTGGCCAGGAGCTGAAGCACGACCATCGCCAGGGCCGCATCGGCTCCCCCGCTTCCGAGAGCGACGAGCACGGTGAAGATCCCTGCAGCCCACGCGCCGAGGTACGGGATATAGCCGGCGATGAAAGTCACGCCCACGATCGCAACCACGTAAGGCACCCCGATGATCAGCGAGCCGATGCCGACGACCGCCGCGCTGAAAGCGGCGACGATCGTTGTGCCGAGGAAGTAGCCGCGAAGCGATCCGATCGCACGCTGGGTGACGATGCGGGTGACCGGCATCGGCAGGCCACTGTGTGACTCGGCCCATGACCGGATCACCCGGCCGTCCTTGAGCAGGAAAAAGGTGCTGAGCGTCGCCATCGCCAGGAAGAAGACGAGCGAAGAAAGCGCCTTGATTCCGACCGTAATTCCGGAAAGCAGGTTCGAGACGGCACCGTCGGCGCCGGATTCGAGGTGTTTCTTGACGTCTTCGGTGCTCGACGAACTGAGCCCCAGGTCGCTGAGCCAGCCGCCAATCTGATCCTTGGCCGAGTTCAGCTCTTTGCCTATGTTGGTCGCCTCGCCGATGATCCCGAGAACGATCGCCGCGCCCATTCCCATTCCGATCAGCACGATCACGAGCAGCACCAGAGCCGCGCCGACCCCACGCGGTATGTGGAACCGGTTGAGCCAGTTGACCAGGGGTGTCGCCACGGTCGCGATGATTGCCGCGGTCAGGACCGGGATGACGATCACCTGGGTCAGCGCTGCCAGCCAGACCAGCGCGCCGAGCAACAGGACGATCCCGACAAGCAGCCAGGATGTGATTCCGATGCTGCGCAGCCAGTCCGGCGGAGTGAAAAGGCCGCTCAGCTCGCTCGGATTGATTTCCACGATCTGGCTGGAATCTTCCGTTTCCGCCCCGGATTTCTGCTGGTGCCTGAGGCGCCCTCGGATCATGACGCGATCCTACTGCTGCCGCCGCTGCCGAGGACGACTAGGATCGCCCCATAG
>JBPPMT010000027.1:0-3120 GCA_051306195.1 Solirubrobacterales bacterium | reverse complement strand
CTCGACGCGACACGCCGGCCGCATCGGCTTCGACGACCGCCAGCACGATCCCGTCCGCACCCTTGGTTCCCTTGCGCCGCGCGGACACCACGATGAGATCTGCGCTGCCACCGTCGACCACGTACGACTTGCGCCCATTCAGGACGACCTCGTCGCCATCGCCAGACGCGGTCACCTGGATGCCATCCGCGCCCCAGCCTTCGCCTGGCTCCGCCGTCGCCAATGCCGCGGTCTTCTCGCCGGACGCCAGCGCCGGCAACAGCTGCGCGCGTTGCTCGGAGGAACCGGCAGCCTGGATCGCCAGAATCGCCGAGGTGGTCGACAGGAAC
Source organism: Solirubrobacterales bacterium (assembly GCA_051306195.1). Taxonomy (GTDB): domain Bacteria; phylum Actinomycetota; class Thermoleophilia; order Solirubrobacterales; family 70-9; genus 67-14. The sequence goes on along the minus strand of JBPPMT010000027.1, from coordinate 2,791 downwards.
GGGATCCCCGACACGACCCGACCCAGCTCTTCGGCTGCGATCACCAACTCCAGGAACGACAAACCCTGACCGCCGTCCTCTTCCGAAACGATCAGGCCGGGCAACCCGACCTGATCGCTGGCTTGACGCCAGACCTCCGGCGAGAAGGCGAGCGGCTCCGACATCAGTTCCCGAGTCGACGACAGGGGCGAAACCTGCTCGAAGAACCGACGCAAAGTGCTTCGGAACTCTTCCTGGTCCTCATCAAATGCGAAATTCATCGAGCACTCCTCCAAAGTGAGCGTTGCGGTAGCGGTAGCGGGCGTCGGATGTGTCAGTCCCCCATGATCTCCACCGCGCCCGCCGCGATGAGCTCGCCGGCGCGATCGGAGGAGTAGCCGAGGATTTCCTCGAGGACGAAGAACGAGTCTTCGCCCACGGTGGGCGACGCCTTGCGGAGCCATCCCGGAGTCTTCGACATGATGGCCTGCAATCCGTTGTACGGCACTTTGCCCATCACCGGATGCTCCAGATCCACGAAGTACCCGCGGTGTTGGATCTGTGGATCGCGGAACAGGTCGGACTGACTGAGCACCGGCCCAGCGGGCACGTCCGGCTGCAGCAGCTCGAACACGTCCTGCGCGGTGCGCGATGCCGTCCATTCCGCGATGTGCTCGTCCAGCTCGTCGGCCGCCGCCCGGCGGCCCTCAACCGACGCGAACTTCGGGTCAGCCGCCCATTTCGGCGAGCCCATGGCAGCCGTCAAGGCCCGCCAGTGGCTGTCGGTGAAGCATGCGATAGCGACCCAGCGATCCTCGCCCGCGCTCGGATAGATTCCGTGCGGCGCGGCAACGTCGTCGCGATTGCCCTTCCTGCTGGCACTTCGACCGTTGACGTCGAAGTCCCGCAGCTCGGTGCCCAGCAACTGCAGAGCTCCCTCATACTGGGACAGATCGATGTGCTGACCCTCGCCGGTGCGTCTGCTGTGGTCCAACGCCGCCACGACCGCGGAGGTCGCGAACCGCTGGCAGATGAAGTCGCTGTAGGCGCCGTACACCGGCACTGGCAGTCGGTCGGGCCACCCGGTGATGCGGTAGAACCCCGACAGTCCGGCCATCAGGTTCCCGTATCCGGGGTATGCCGCTCGGGGGCCGGTCTGGCCCTGCATGCAGGTCGACAGCATCACCAGGGACGGGTTGATCTTCTTGATGGTTTCCCAGTCAAGTCCCCACTGGGCCATCGTCCCCGGAGTGAATGACTCCAGGAGCACGTCGGCCCAGGCGATGAGTTCTATCGCGATCGTCCGGGCCTCGGTCGTCGAGAGGTTGAGTCCCAGGCCGAGCTTGGAGGCGTTGTATCCGCCATAGAACATCGTGTTGTTCAGTCCCGGACGGCCATCCTTGTACGGCGGCGCTTGCCGAAGCGTCTCCGGCCGGGTGGCCGAATCGAGGCGGACCACGGTGGCACCGTAGTCCGCGAAATACCGCGCAGTGAGCGGTCCGACCCCGACCCACGACATGTCCCAGACCTTCAGGCCCTTGAAGATGTCGTTCCCGGAACGCTCCGGATGCGGCGCCGAGACACTCACCGGGGTGAGCTCGGAAAGGATCGCGGCGCGATCGGCATCGATCTCCGGCGCTCTGGGCGAGTCTCTCAGCGGTGTCTTCCCGAGCTTGGCCCAAGGTCCCGGATAGCTGATCGACCCGCGCTCGCCGTGGTCCACTGGAACGAAGTACTCGCGCGCCGCGAGCTGCTCGTCTTTGCGGATCTCTGCGACCGAATTGTTCGGCGCAAGCAGGAAGCGATACTGCAGCGCCGCGTCGTACGCCTGCGCCATTGTGACGCCCTTGAACCCCGCCTGCAACGCAGCACTGATCCGGTCCATCTGGGCCCGACCCTCGTCGCCGAGTGCAGCCAGTGCGCCGAAATCCATCGCCATCCAGTCGATCGACTTCAACAGGTCGTCGGCAACCCCGCGATCGGTCATCCACTTCACAGCCTGACCCATGATCAGCGCGCCGATCGGACCGCCGATCACCATCAGGGTGACGGTGCCGTCCTCGACCTCGTAGATCGTCCGGAAGCGGCCCGCGCCGATGGCCAGCACCCCGCCCTGACGGGTGAGGTCGTAGCCTTCCAACGACGGGAACTGAGTCGCATTCATCAGGGTTCGAATTGTGGCCAGCTGACTGCTGACATCCACGAACTGCCCGGCTCCGGTCTCCCGGGCATGGAAGAGCGCCATCGCCGTCTGGGCGGCGGCCTCGACGGCACCGTGCTGTTCGAACTGTGGAACGGATGGCCGCACCGGTGGCCGATCCGGATCCCCGGTGACGTAGGCCTGTCCGCCCATCGAGGCCAGCACGATGTCCGAGCCCTGATACCCGGCATAGGGACCGGTCTGCCCGAATGGCGTAACCGCGGTGTACACCAGTGCGGGGTTGACCGCAGCAAGATCGTCATACCCGATTCCGCGATCCGCCATCCACCCGGGCGGGAAGCTTTCGATGAGTGCGTGCGCGGTCGCAACGAGCTTCTTGAGCAGATCCTGACCTTTGCGCGTCTCGAGGTCCAGCACGATGGATCGCTTGCCGCGATTCTGGAACAGCCAGCGGAGACTGTTGTCGTCCCCCGGCTTGTCGTCAAGGAATGGGCCGACGAGACGACCGGGGTCGCCTCCAGGTGGCTCGACCTTGATCACCTCGGCTCCGAGGTCCGCGAGAACCCGCCCGGCAAGCCATCCAGGCTGGCTGGTCAGATCTAGAACACGGTAGGGCGCCATTGCACCACCGGCTGTCTCTTTCATGAGCTC
>JBPPMT010000146.1:0-43440 GCA_051306195.1 Solirubrobacterales bacterium | reverse complement strand
GCCGCGACGGGTCTTCTTTCCGTAGATGCCGGTGATCGGCACGTCGATATCGGCCGCGACCATGTGCTGCTGCAGCCAGACGACCGAGTCGCCACGACTGCCACTCTCGAGAACCGGCTTTGCCGTGACCTCGTCATATCCGCGGTACTTCTTGACCTTGCGGCCGAGCACGGTCCACTCTGCTTCGTTCGTCTCCTGCCAGGACCACCAGCTAGGAGCGGTTCCGTAGTTCAGTGAGTACTTGCGGAAAGCCTTGATTTCCTTCCGGCGGGGGTTCTCGTAGGTCTGTCCGACCGGGAAGATCCGGCGCTTGTAAAGGGCGTTGTTCAGCCAGGTCACGCCGACTGCTTCTCGAACCGTGTCGCCGATCGCATCCCAGTAGATCTGCGGCAGGTTGGCCGTGGCCGCGCCGGGGCCGAGGAAGACCGAGTAGGGGAAAGCCGGGTGGTAATGGGTGTAAGGAAATGTGCTCATGCCCACCGGGAACTTCTTGCCGACCCGGGCACGGAGTTTGCGGATGTAGCGATCGGCGCCCGAGTAGTTGCCTTCGTATTCGGCTTCGGCGTCGATCACGAAGCAGTCGGCGCCGCGGCGCTTTGCGGCCGCTGAAGCCTTTGCCTCGCGACCAGGGCCGACCCCGTAGACGTAGTGCCAGCCACAGACGTCAAGACCGGCCCGCTGGAGGCGGCGCACCATCGGTTTGTTGAACTGGCTCCAGGTGTCCATGCCGTCGGCGGACTTGATGTAGACCGTTCCGATGTCAGCCCGCTTCGCGCGCTTGATGATCTTCGAGAGCGACCCGCCCTCGGAAGAATCCACGTACCAGATCCACATTCCTGGTTTGCCGAACGGCGAAGCGTCTGCCTTCTGGGCGGCGGTTGATCCTGCGAACAGGATCGCGACCAGGAGTAGAGGCAGGAGAAGTACTGGGGCCGGAAAACGACCTCTGGATTCGGGGTTCATCTCAACTTGAGAACACGGCTGGGTCTTGATCGGTGCGGGTCAGTCCGATTCTCACGGGGCCCGCGGTACAGACTTTCCCTGCGAACAGCCTCGCAGGGACATGGACCGGACACCCCCGGATGCGATCCCGCGGCAAGGTTTCGTTCAAACTCGCAGAGCTACTTCGGCTGGTACCTGATCTCGTTGCCGAGCAGTTCGGTCACGGTGACCAGCTTGAACCCACGGTGCTTGAGGCGGCTGATCCCGGAGGAAAGCGCACCGACCGTCTGGCTGCGATTGCCGCCACCATCATGCATGAGCACGATCGATCCAGGCCGGGCACTACTGATCCTGCTGCGGATTGCTCCCGAACCGGGAAGTTGCCAGTCGAGCGTGTCGATGTCCCAGTTGATCGTCTTCATCTTGGCGCGCCGAGCACCGGCCAGCTCACTGCTGCTGAGCGCCCCGTATGGCGGGCGGAAGCTGCAGGGCCGGAAGCCGGTGCGCTTCTTGATCACGTGGCTCGCCCGCTTGATGTCCGATGCCGACGGCAGGAGCAGGTGGTGCATGCTGTGGTTCGCCAGTTCGTGGCCCTGGGCAAGTACCCGCCGGGCTGTCGCCGGGTAGCGGGAAACCTCCTGGCCGAGCATGAAGAAGGTCGCCTTCACGTTCCTTCGCTTGAGGATGCGCAGGATCTGCGGCGTGTAGGTGCTTGGGCCGTCGTCAAAGGTGAGGGCGACCCGCCTGCGGCCACGAGGACCATGGGTGACGAACTGGCCGTTGCCACCGGTGCAGCCGACTGCCACGATCGGCCGGATGCGATATCGGGCCTGGTGCCGCGCCGGGAAGCTGACCCGGCAGGTGAAGTCGTCCGGCAGGCAGGTTCCGTCGGAATAGACGATCCGCCACGAGTAACGGCCACTGGGGAGCCGAGCGGCTTCCGGGTCGAGCTTGACCACGAATTTCCTTTGTGATGCCCGCTTCACGGTCGCCCTGATCGTGTCTTTCGAATAGACCTTGTTGACCCGGTTGGTCCGGGTGATCCCGAGGCGATGGTGCGAGTCCCGCTTTCCACCGAGGCAGATCCGCGAGATCAGCTGGTGCCCGGCCCTGGTCATCTCAAGGCACAGGTACTTCGACTTCCGGCGGTCGAGGTTCGGCTGGCGGTTCAGGCCATTCAGATTTATCTGGCGTCCGGTCCGGATCTGGACGATCAGACTCTTGCCTGCCTGGGAGATCTTCGCCCCCTTGACCGGGTCGCTACTGGCTCCATCCGCGGGCGATGACGCGACCACGCTGAGGATCAGGAGCAACGAGGCAAACGCCAAAACAGGCATCCGCCTGCTTCGGGCTTCCGGCCCCCAGATTCTTCCCGTGTTGATCATGTCGACCAATCACTATAAATAGACACGTGGTCAACTGGAATGTCATGTGGAAATCCGCCCTGGTGCAGCTGCTTGCCGTGGCGGTGTTCTCAATTGTGCTGGCGATCCTCCTGCCGAAGTCGTTCTTCGAGTCCTGGGGCTGGCTGAGCGGCCCGATGGCGTGGATCCTCTGCTCGATGATCACCGCTTCGATTCTCAAACTTCGCCGTGTTGAAGTCCTGCTAGGCGCGATCCTGGCGGGAATCCCGAGCGCGATCGCGGTGGTGCTCGGCGTCCACTGGCTGGGAGCCCTGCTCGCCACCCTCTTCTTCGCGCTGTGGTGCGGCTATCGGTTCGGCCCTAGACCATCGTCTGACTCTGCCATCACAGATTCTTGACACCAACACAGCCCCCGGGCTTTGGAATGCCGGTTAGATTGAGCTATGACTCCCTCCGGTCCCCAGGACGCCGACGCTTCGGCAATCGCACCCCCCGAACCCCATGTCGTGGTCCTCTTCGGGGCTACCGGCGATCTGGCCAAGCGTAAACTGCTGCCGGGCCTCTACCACCTTGATCGCGCCGGCCATCTTTCCGACTGCCGCATAGTCGGCACCTCCCTGGAGGAGATGACCACCGCCGATTTCCAGAAGTTCGCTTATGCGGCCTGTGACACCTTCGGACGCGGGGTGGTCAGCGGCGAAGACTGGGAACGATTCTGGCGGCGGATCACTTACGTCAGCACGGCAAAAGGACCGGCTGGGCTCTCCCAGGCCGTGGCCGAAGCCGAGGCCTCGATCGGTGAACCGGCCCGGCGCCTCCACTACCTGAGCGTTCCGCCGAAGGCGGCCACGGCGGTGGTGCAGATGCTCGGCGAGGCCAACTTGGTCGAGCGCTCGAGGATCGTCATGGAGAAGCCGTTCGGCACTGACCTCGAGTCGGCAAAGATCCTCAACGGCAAGGTCCACGAAGTCTTCGACGAGAAACAGGTCTTCCGGATCGATCATTTCCTCGGTAAAGAAGCGGCCCAGAACATCCTCGCCCTGAGGTTCGCCAACGGCCTGTTCGAACCGATCTGGAACCGCAACCACATCGACCACATCCAGATCGACGTCCCGGAAGAGTTGACGGTCGAAGGACGCGGCCAGTTCTATGACGCGACCGGGGCCTTCCGCGACATGGTCGTGACCCACCTGCTCCAGATCCTCGCCTTCGTGGCGATGGAACCGCCGGTGGCGCTAGAGCCGGGGTCGATCACCGAAGAAAAGAACAAAGTCTTCCGTTCGCTCAAGCCGATCCAGCCCGAAGACGTGGTGCGGGGCCGTTACGAGGGTTACCGCGACGAAGAAGGAGTCGACCCGCGCTCCAGGACCGAGACCTTCATCGCTCTCAAGGCCTCGATCGACAACTGGCGCTGGTCCGGGGTGCCGTTCTACCTGCGGACCGGCAAGGCCATGGGCGAAGGATCGCGAATCATTTCGATTGCCTTCCGCTCACCGCCGAAAAGCATGTTCCCGGCCGGTTCCGGCGTCGGCAAATACGGACCGGACCACCTGACCTTCGACCTCGACGAATCCTCGCGGATCTCGCTCTCCTTCTACGGAAAGAAGCCCGGCCCGGGGATGATGCTGGACAAGGCCAGCCTGCAGTTCTCGCTCAGTGAAGTCGACACCAGTGTCGACACGCTCGAAGCCTACGAACGCCTGATCCGCGACGCGATGGGCGGCGACCACACCCTGTTCACCACGGCCACCGGCATCGAAACACTCTGGGACGCCTCAACACCGATGCTCGACGATCCGCCGGAAGTCCAGATCTACGACCGGGGCTCCTACGGCCCGAAAGAAGTCCAGGACCTGATCGCCCCGCACAAGTGGCGCCTGCCCTTCGAGCGCCGCTGGCGGGGATGACCCGCCTCTACGACTTCTTTCCGCAGTTGCAGGATTCCCTGCCGAGCATCCGGCTCGGCGCCGCGCCGACGCCGCTTCGACCCCTGCCAGGCCTCACCGACGGGCCGGCCGAGATCTGGCTGAAGGACGAAAGCACCTTTGGCAACGGTGGCTGGGGCGGCAACAAGGTGCGAAAGCTCGAATGGCTGATCCCCGAGGCCAAACGCCGCGGCAAGTCGACGATCCTAACCGTCGGCGGGATCGGCACCAACTGGGGCCTCGCCTGCACCCTCTACGGGCGAGAACACGGCCTGAACACGGTGCTCGCCCTGATCGACCAGCCGGTCGATGACCACGTCCGTGAGCAGATGATGCGGCTGAAGAGCTCGGGAGCCGAGATCCACTTCACTCACACCAAAGCCCGCACCGTGGCCGAAGTCATCTGGCAGATGGCCCGTCACCGGCCGTACTACCTGCCGGCCGGCGGATCGAACGCGATCGGCACAGTGGGTTATGTCGAAGTCGCCCTGGAACTGGCGAGGCAGATCAAGCAGGGCGAGATCAAAGAGCCATCATGCATCGTGACCGCGGTTGGATCGGGCGGAACGGCGGCTGGGCTCACGCTCGGGCTCGCGCTGGCAGGACTCAGGACGAAGGTGGTTGCGGTGGTGGTCAACGACACCCTGCGCCTCGACCGGACGACCCTCATCGGGCTGGCCGGGAAGTGCGAGAGCCTGCTGCGAAAGCGCGGCGCCAACCTGCCGAAGATGGATCTCAGCGAAACCCTGATCGTCGTCGAAGACCAACTCGGCCCCGGCTATGGCCATCCGACCAAAGCGGCCCGACGTGCGCAGGACCTGAGCGCCGAGCGGGCCGGTCTCGATCTCGACCCGGTCTACACAGCGAAAGCGATGGCCGGCCTGTTCGCCATGGATGAGGACCTGCCTGGTCCCGGTCCGATCGTCTTCATCAATACGAACGGTCCGCGCTAGCGCGGTCAACCGCGACTACTCGAAAGGAACCTCGAGGTCGTAGTAGTACTCGTAGTCGGAAGAACTGTCGAGGACCTGAACCGGCACGACGTCACCTGACTCGACCTCCCGCACTGCGGAGCAGTACTGGCGCCGGGTGGAAACGACATCACCATTGACCCTCATGACCAGGTCGTCGACCAGGATCTTCTCTTCCTCTGCCCCGGTGCCCGGGGCCACCGAGGTCACCAGCAACGCGCCTCCACCCGGGGCGCTCAGACCTTCGGCAGTGAGATCCTCCTCGGTGACCGCGGCGAAACCGAAACCGGCCCACCCGAATGAGTTGCCTTTGGCCAGGTCCGGAACGACTTCCATGACCCGGTCCACTCCGATCGCGAAGTTCTGGTTCTGGGTCTCAAGGCTGGCGAGGGTGTTGACCCCGATCAGCTTCCCTTCTTCGGAGATGCTCGGACCGCCGGAATTCCCGGCATTGATCGCCGCGTCGGTCTGGATCACGTTCGGGTAAACCGCGAAGTCGGGGTTCCCGAGTGCCGCCTCGTCGGCCCTCGTCTGGACGACGGAAACCACACCGTCGGTCACCTGGAGATCGTCTTCGGTGGTGCCGTTTCCGGGGTAGCCGAGAGTGAGCAGGCGGTCGCCCTGCTCCAGGTCAGCCTGCGAACCGAGTGGCATGGTCCTGAGTCCTTGCGTGTCGTCCACTTTCAGGACCGCGAGGTCATCACACGGTGCCACACCGACGATCGTTGCTTCCCGGGTGGCGCTTTCGCCCTCTACTCCGATAGCGAACTGAGTGCTGCCGTCAACCACATGCGCGTTGGTGACGATCAGGCCCTTCTCGGCGTCGTAGACCCAACCCGAACCGTTGCCATTCCGTTTGTCGTCGTTCCCCGAAATGACCAGCACGGTTGATGCCTTTGCTTCGGCCACGATCTCGGAAGTCGACTTCTCTTCCTCGGATCCGCCTCTGCCGGCGAGTGCGAACCCGACGGCAACCAGGGTTACCGCCGCCAGGCCGCCCAGAACAATCAGGGTCGGGTTGCGCTTCTTCTTGCCGCCCGGAGGCCCGTCCGCGGCGGCTGCTGGTGGAGCCGAGGCCGGGGGGACTGCCGCCGGGTCCTCGCGTTCAAGGGGCGCGTCGGTGAAGTTGACCGTGTATTCGGTCCTGCCGAACCTGAGCCGGTCGCCCTGGCCGAGTTTCTTCGGTTGGCCAGTTGCGACGCGCTCTTCATTCAGGAAGGTGCCGTTGTCCGCCTCGAGGTCATGGAGGAAGCAGTCGCCGGCACCATCGCGGGTTATCCGGGCGTGGAGCAGGGACACCTCGGGGTCATTCCCGATCCACAGCTCGCAACTGGAGTCCCGGCCGATTTCAAAGGGAACGGGGTCGACGTGGGTCAGACCACCGTCCACTGCAGACTGGAGGGTCAGCTTCATCCTCTGATCCTATGCGCGCCAGCTACGGAAAGCCGACGTGGCGATCGAATACAGTCGGCTCGTGCGTTTGGTCCGTAGTGCTCTCCGGCTGGTGATGCTGCCGCTCGCGGTTGCCGCCCTCTACGCGGGGGCAAACACGGTGCCGGCTTCGGCAAAGGTCACCTACGTGACCCAGTGGGGCACCAACGGAAAGGAAAACGGGCAGTTCGGTGGCCCCATCGACCTGGCATCCAATCCCTCCGGAACCGTTTTCGTCAGCGACAGCTTCGCCGACAAGACCGCCGGCGTCCAGAAGTTCACCTCGACCGGCACCTACTTGCAGCGCTGGGGCAAGCCCGGTCTCGCCGACGGTGATTTCCTGACCCCGGGTGGAATCGCCACCGGTCCGTCGGGAGTCGTTTACGTGGGCGACTACACCGATAACCGGATTCAGAAGTTCACCTCGAACGGCCTGTTCCTCGCCAAGTGGGGATCCCTCGGCTGGGCCAATCGGCAGTTCGCCGGGCCCCACGGAATCACAACCGACCCCTCAGGCAAGGTCTACGTGGTCGACTACGGCAACAACCGCGTCCAGAAGTTCAATGCCGACGGGAAGTTCCTCGACAAGTGGGGTTCCTTCGGATCCGGCAACGGCCAGTTCCTCTCCCCTTCGTTCATCGCCGCCGACTCGTCCGGCCACATCTACGTCGCCGACAGCGGGAACAGCCGCATCCAGAAATTCAGTACCAGCGGAAAGTTCCTCGACAAATGGGACAGCCCCGGACCGGGCGCCGGTGTTTCCGACTATCCGCAGGGCATCGCCACCAGTCCGTCGGGCGATGTCTACGTAGTCGGAACCAACAGCATCCAGAAGTACTCCCCGAACGGAGACCTGCTCACAAGGTGGGGTGAGTTCGGCAAAGGCAAAGGTCAGTTCCGCTCCCCGCAGGGAATCGCCACCGACTCTTCGGGCAACGTCTACGTCGGGGATAGCGGCAACAGCCGCATCCAGAAGTTCCACGACCCGGGCCCGCCGTATCCCGACCCGGGGACCGGCAGGCTCGGAGTTGAACGGCCCGCAACGATCAAGGTCAGGGGAGGCCGTAGCGAAAGGGTCGCGGTGTCGGTGGAAAACACCGGGTCGAACACCGTCAACAAGGTCAAGGTCTGCATGCCTTTGCCAGCGCGTGCCCACACCGCAATCGCGAGCGTCCCCTGCGAAAAACTCGGCTCGATCGAGGTCGGGCAGCGGAAGAAGGCCAGTTTCAGGATCAAGGCCCGTTGCAGGAACGGACGCACCGTCAAGCCGCCGGTGAAAGCGAGTGCCGGAAACGCCGACGCGGTGACTGCCGCCGTGCGGATCAGGATTACCGACTGCCGACGCGGCCCGCCGGCACCCTTCCCCTACCAGGGACTCGGCTCGGCATCGGCCTCAAGCAGGCCCAAACCTCCCCGGATTCCAAAGAACTTCAACGGCAAAGGTCGTTACCTGGTGCCGGACCTCGGCATCGACGTGCCGTTCAGTTTCAGGGGCGACGACGGCAACGTGAAGATGATCGCCGGCGGGAAAGACGATCCGATCTGGTTCATGAACATCATCTACGGCAAGCCCGGCAAAACGAAGCACCTCTACACCGTTACCTACCGGTGGCCCGGGCTGGTCTCCCGCGACCGCTGCTCGGCAATCGGAGGACCTTTCAGCAGGTCGACCCTCAACGGGTTGCTCGCACGGTCGAGTTACGTCGGAAAAGAAATCCTGCAGGGCTACCCGGACCGGTACGTCAACCACTGGCGGATGACCGCGGTCTTCCCGCCGCTACCGCCCGGCAAGTTCCTCCGACTTCCGATCGCACTCGCGGATGTGTACGTCGACCAGGGCAGCCCCACCACCTTCCGGAAAGTCCTCCACTTCGGGTTCCAGAACGTCTACGACCCGGAGCTCGACGAATGGTTCGAGATGGACACCTTCCAACACAAGCCCGGAAAGGTCACGCTGCCACAGGGCTGCAAGGACTGATTCAAGAAAGTAGCCCCTCGCCACGGTGGAACGCGGCGAGGGATGGGCGGTACTGGGCTCGAACCAGTGACCCCCTGCGTGTAAAGCAGGTGCTCTTCCAACTGAGCTAACCGCCCCGAGCGAGGATTATGCCTTGATCTGCCTAAGCGGCGCCCGCGGCGGTGCCGTCCGGTGACCTGGTCGGGGCAAGCGATCCGTACCGGTTCCTGACCACAACGATCCAGACCAGGCCGGCGATGATCAGGCCGACGCTGGTCAGCTGGGCGGCGGTCAGGCCGAGGGCGACGTCCACGTTGGTGCGGAGGAACTCGACCAGCAGTCTTTCTGTCCCGATCCAGAGCATGAAGAGGGCGAAAAGGATGCCGGGTCGAAACCGGTTGCGGAGGCGCCAGAGGACGTAAGCACCGATACCGAGGACGATGGTCTCGTAGACCGGGGTTGGATGAACGGTGACTCCCGGCGGAGTCGGCACGGTGCCGTCCGGATAGCCCATCGCCCAGGGTCCGTCCCAGGGCTTGCCGTAGTCACCATCACCGGAGAGCTGGCAGCCGACCCGGCCGATCGCCTGTCCGGCCAGCAGGGCGGGAGCGGCGAGGTCGGCCAGCTGGAGGTTGAGGAAGTCACGCCACTTGGCCCAGATCAGGACGGCGATGGCCCCGCCGGCGAGCCCGCCGTACCAGGTGAGGCCGGAGCCGGAGACGAGGTCGCCAAGGCCGTCGATGCTGGCGCTGTTGTCGATCACGAAGTAGAGCCGGGAGCCGATCAGTCCACCGGCCAGGGCCGCGAAAGCCGCTTCGTAGGCCCAGTCGGGCGGCTTGCCGATCTCTTCGAGGCGCTTGTAGACGATCGCCCCGCCGGCGATGAACGCAAGCGCGAACATCAGCCCGAAGGTCTGAAGTGTGAGGGGGCCGAGTGAGATCTCCGGATACATCGAAGGTGAACCCTACTCAGGCCGGCCTGCGCGGCGCGTGAGTAGCCCCAGCGGGAGTCGAACCCGCCCTTCCAGGTTGAAAACCTGGCGTGCTAACCGATACACAATGGGGCCGCGACCGGCAATTCTTTCAGGAACCCCGAACAACCGCCGATTGGACTGGCAGTGAAATTAGTCGCTGAGCGACGAATTTCATTGCCAGTCCTGCGCTTGGGGTCAGGTCAGCAGGTACTCGAGCAGGGCCTTCTGGGCGTGGAGGCGGTTCTCGGCCTGATCCCAGACTGCCGAGCGGTCCCCGTAGAGCACCTCGGCGGTGATCTCCTCGCCCGGGTGAGCGGGCAGGCAATGCATGACGATCGTTTCCGGCTTGGCGGCGTCGAGGAGCTTCGAATCGATGAGGTAAGGGCCGAGGTCGGCGCGGCGCTGGTCCGCGGTCTCTTCGTCCCCCATGCTCACCCAGACATCGCCGTAGATAGCGTCGGCCCCGTGGACCGCCTCAAGCGGGTCGTCGGTGAGCACTGCCGATCCACCGTCTTCGAGCTGATAGCCCTCGGGGGCTGCAACGGCGACTTCGACTCCGACCAGGTTGCCCGCGACCGCGAGCGAGCGGGCGACGTTGTTGCCGTCACCGACGTAAGCGATCTTCAGGCCGTCGAGCCCGGAGAAGCGCTGCTTCAGGGTCAGCAGGTCAGCCAGGGCCTGGCAAGGGTGGTACATCGGGGTCAGGGCATTGACGACCGGGACGGTCGCGTACTCCCCGAGTTTGGCCACGTTCTCGTGCGAACCGCTGCGGATGACGATTGCGTCAACGAACCTCGACATCACCCGGGCGGTGTCTTCGGCCGACTCGCCCCGGCTGAGCTGCATCTCATCCCCGCGCAGGACGATCGGGTTCGCGCCCAGTTCGTTCACCCCGACTTCGAAAGAAACCCGGGTCCGGGTGGAAGGCTTCTCGAAGATCAGTGCGATCGACTTTCCGGCAAGCGCCCCGGAACCTTCCGAGGGACGCCCGGCCTGCAGCTCCAGGGCACGGTCGAGCAGTCCGACGAGGCGTCCGCCGGAGATCTCTTCGCCCGTTATGTAGTGCCGCGGGGCCTGATCAGACAAGGGCGGGATACTAGCCCCGCGCTTTGCCTGAGATAGTGGAGGTTCAATGTCTGCAACAGATACAGCAGGAGAATCCGCCGAATCCGCAGCGCCAAAGGGCGGCCGGGTCCGACGCGGCGAAGAGTTCGAAGCCACGATCGAGACGCTCGCTTACGGTGGCCGTGGCATCGCGCGCCGCGACGGTTACGTCGTCTTCATAAACGGCGGGCTGCCCGGCGACAAGGTTCTCGCCCGGGTCACCAAGTCGAAGAAGGGCTACGCCGAAGCGAACGCGATCGAGATGGTCGAGCCCAGCGCCGACCGCCTGCCCGATGCCGACGTCCACCAGGACGAAGGCTGTCCCGGAGCCCCCTGGCAGGCGCTGCCCTACGAAACCCAGCTGGCCTTCAAGGAAGAACAGGTCGCCGATGCCCTTTCACGGATCGGCCACCTCGAAGGGTTCTCGCTCGAACCGATCGTGCCGGCGGAAGAGATGTGGCGCTACCGCAACAAGGTCGAGTACTCGTTCGGTGAACAGGAGGGCCAGCTCGTGCTCGGTTTCCACCCTCGTGGACGCTGGGACCAGGTCCTCGACATCGAGGACTGCAAGCTCTCTTCAGATGCCACCAACCAGGCCAAGAACGACGTGCTCGACTGGGCCAAGGGCGAAGGGCTCACCGCCTATGACCCCCACGATCACCGTGGAGTGCTGCGGAACCTGATCGTCCGCGAGGGCATGCGAACCGGCCAGGTCCAGACGCGGCTCGTGACTTCACTCGCCAACTTTCCCAAGCCGCCCGTCGACCTCCATACGACGATCGACGGACCTTCCGGCGGAACAACCGGCCCGACCGGGGTGCTCGGCGAGGAGTTCCTGCGGGAGAAGATCTTCGACTTGAACATCCAGCTTTCCCACGACTCGTTCTTCCAGACGAACACGATCATGGCCGAGAAGCTCTACGACGTCGCTGCCGAGTTTGCCGGCCTGTCCGGATCCGAGACGCTCTTCGACCTCTATTGCGGAGTCGGCACGATCGGACTCAGCATGGCCTCGCAGGCGAAGCAGGTCTACGGGCTGGAGATCGTTCAGGACGCAATCAAGAACGCCAAGCGGAACGCCATCCAGAACAACCTCACCAACGCGAAGTTCGTCGCGGCCAACGCACGCACCGGACTCGGGCCTCTGATTGAAGAGGCCGGCAAGCCCGACGTGGTCACTATCGACCCGCCGCGAGCCGGACTCTCGGCGAAGATCGTCCGCCGCCTGATCGAGTGCGAAGCCCGCCGGATCGTCTACATCTCCTGCAACCCGACCACACTCGCCCCGAATGCGGCCCAGCTGGTCGAGGCCGGTTATAAACTGAACCGCGTGAGACCAGTCGACATGTTTCCCCAGACCCCGCACATCGAATGCGTCGCCCAGTTCGACCTGGTCGGTCCGCTGGTCAAGCGCGACCGCGACGGGAATATCCGTGAGTAGGCCTCCTCAGAAGCGGGCGTTCGGCGTCGCCGCCGGCCTGCCGGAAGAAGTCTGCGGTCCGCTGGCCGTGGCCTGCGAGGAATCGGGTTACGACTCGCTCTGGGCCAACGACCATCCTTTCGCCAAGGGAATCGACACCCTGTCCGAGTTCGCCAAAGCAACTAGCGGGATCGAGCTCGGCGTCGCCGTGATCGCCCTCGACCGGCAGAGTCCCGAAGTGATCGCCGCCGACATCGAGAAGTCCGGGATCGATCCAGCGCGCCTCTGGCTCGGCGTCGGCGCCGGCTTCAGCGAGAAGCCCCTGACGTTCATGAAGGAGATGCTGCCCGAACTGCGGGACCGCCTTCCCGGGGTCCGCCTCGTGATGGCCGCGATGGGTCCGAAGATGTGCAGCTTCGCCGGATCATCCTTCGACGGAACTTTCTTCAACTGGATGACCCCGGACTTCGCGGCCAACGCCCGCAAGAAGGTCGAGGAGGGTGCCAGCGGAGCCGGAGTGGAAACACCGCCGGTCTTCGGATACGTGCGCACCGCGATCGGGGACGACTCTGCCGAGCGCCTCGCCAAAGAAGAGTCCTTCTATCGAGACCTCCACGCGGGCTACCGCAACCACTTCGATCGCCTCTCCGAACCGGAAGGAACGGTCGGAGTGGCCGCCTCCGACAGCGAAGATGCCCAGGCAAAGCTGGCCAGCTACACCGCCCTCGATACGATCGTCGTCCGAGGACTGGCCTCGGCAAAGGTCGAGCCAATGACCGAACTGGCCCACGCGGCCGCTCCTGCCTGAGACTCCAAGCGCCCGTCGTCAGTCGACGTCGACGCCTTCGTTCCAGGAGCCGACGAGGATCAGGAAACAAATGATCAGGGCGATCACGCAGAGGGTGAGGATCCCTGCCGAGATGCCTCCGAGGATCGCTCCAACCTGAGACCGGCGGAGGCCTTCTACGGCAGCGCCGCGCCGGGCGTCGATCCAGCCGAGTGCGCCAAGGAAGGCTGCTATCCCTCCGGCCCAGAACGACACAGTCAGCAGCAGAATCCAGTAGCCATCGACGTCATCGAGTCTTTCCGTACTGAAGATGAAGAGCACGACAAAGGTGAGCAGGCAGACGATCGAGATGATCCCGAGTACGAGCGCGATCGTCGCTTTCGTCTGGGACCTCGGGGTCGGCGGCTGGATCAGACGGTCAGCCATGAGTCGGTAGCCGGGCGCTAGTAAGGCGGAAGGTCGTCGTGCCAGCGGCCGAGGGCGCGAAAGGCTCGCCAGAAGCGGCGCTTGGAGCCTTCTTCGTCGAGGGCTTCGTCGAGCTCCGGCACGAAGAGGGCATCGCAGGCGGGAGTGAAGGCCTGGATCTCGCCGTCACGCGGCTCGACCGGCCTGGAAAGGGGGATGTCGAGGTCGTTCAGGATGCCGAGGGCATCCTCGCCCATGATCACGATGATCTTCGGCTGGACGATGTTGAACTCATCCGCCACGCGGGCGATGCACTCAGCGTCGGCTTCTGACGGATCGTCGACCGGACACTTGGCGCAGACGGTCCCGTAGACGACGGTCGGATCGATGTTGAGGCGCTTGAAGCTCTTCATCAGCGCGTTGCCGGGCCGGCCGTAGAAAGCGACGCCTTCTTCGATCTCGGAAACGGTTGGCGCGTACTTCAGGAGGAAGATGTCCGCCTGGGGATGTCCTGAACCGAGAACCGGCATGACCTTGGTCCGGGTGCATGCTTCGCAGTCCTGGAGGTCGCGGCTCAGTTGGTTCAGTTCCCGGATCGCTTTCTCCAGGTACTTCTCTCTGATCTCGTTATCGGTTGAAGGCATCGCTGCCTCTTTCTTTGACAGATCGGGCGGGCCTCCTTTATCGAAGGGCCCCATGCATCAGCCCTTGCTTGAAGAGCGCCTCGCCCCGCGCTGACGCTGCTTGCCGCCCTTGACCGCACGGGCGCCGGAAACCGACCGTTTTGCGGCCTTGGGCCGCCCCGTCGTCTGCAGGAACTTGAGGGCCTGAACGTAAACGAGATTCTTGTGGCGCCGGGTGATCTCGGCGTCACGCATCGACTCGAGGAACTCTTCGGGACCGTCGAAGTCGTGAAGACGGACCCGCACCGAACCAAGGCCCTGGGCGACGTGGTTGTCGGATCCGGCGGCCGGAATGATGTTGTACTTCCGGGCGAACCGCTCGGCCTCTTCGTTAAACGAGGTGATCGCGACGCGAGGATTGAAGACTTCCATCAGGTCGATATCTTCGACCATGTCGAGCAGGTTCTCGTAGTCCGGAACCGAGTGCATGCGGTCGAAGGGGTGTGGCACGTAGACGAGTCCGCCCTGCCGCTTGATCTCCTTGAGCGTGTCGGCCATCGAAGTCCCCTTCGGGATTTTCTCCTTGAGGAAGAGGCCGATCACCTCACCGGCATCGCTGGTCATGACTTCTTCGGCGAGGATGATCTTGAAGTCGTCGATCGACTCAACCACCTCGGCGGCAGCCTGGGCGCCGGAAATCTCGTTGTGGTCGGTGATGGCTATGGCCCCGAACCCGCGGTCCCGGGCAGTCTCGATCAGGACTTCGACCGGGGTGGCGCAGTCGGCCGAGTGGTCCGTGTGCATGTGGAGGTCGACGTCGATCAGCGGCCGGTCCTTGAGCTTCTTGCGAACCGCGGTGTTACCGGTCGGATCGTGACGGCGGGATGCCAACCGGTCGTAGAGGGCTTCGATGTCGTCGACAACCTCGGACCAGCTCTTGATCTCCTGGCCGGTTCCGGCCGCAGCACGAAGGCTCTTCATCAGCTTGGGATCCTGGGCGAGGCGAGTGATCTGGCCGGCCAGGGTGACCGGGTCGCCAACCGGGAAGAGCAGACCGCGCTGACCGTCGCCGATCAGTTCGGTGTAACGGCCGATGGTTGTTGTCACCGGAACCGCTCCGGAAGCAAGAGCCTGTCGGACAGTGGCCGGAGCCGGACTGGGGCCACCCGAGGCGGCGCAGAAGACGTCGCTCGTGGAGAGCAGGTCGGCGAGGCTGGCCTGATCAGGTCCGATCACCTTGATCCGGTCACGGATCGTCTTCGAGATGCGAACCACGACCTCGCCGGGATCAGCCGAGTGGATCGTCGCGGTCCAGTCGAGGTCCGTCGGCAGGCGGCGGAGCGCCCGCAGGAAGAGCCTGAGCGCGCCCTTTTCTTCTTCGTCCGTGAAAGCGATGCGCAGGGGGCCGTCCTTGCTCTGGGAAGGCTTCACCGGGTCGACCCCCGGAGGGGTCAGCTCATAGGCACCGGGGAAATACCGGTTGAGCAGCTTGGCCGAGGAGCGCGAAGAAGCCGTCCTCGCATCGAGCCTCCCGAAGAAGATCTCGAGCAGGGGACGGGCGAGCTGGGTCGCGAATGGCCGCTCGGCCGTTTCGTGGAAGGTGCCGACGTTCAGCGAGAACGAATGCCGGAGCGCGGTGGAAGAGAAGTTCGGGAGGAAAGGATCGTGGACGTGAACCAGGTCCAGCTCTGCCTGGGCGAGCAGAGCCTCCACCCGGTTGCCGACGTCGACGGAAACCGGGGCCTGGCGCTTGCGTGATCCGCGCGGCAGGGAGACCCCGCCCATCGAGAGCACCCGGGGCTTCTCGCCGGGCTGGAGCAGGGCACCGTGGTCGTCAGAGAGCTTTGCGACCTCTCGCTTGACCTCCTGGACACCTTCCTTGCCTCCGCCAGGAGCCGCGATCAGGACCGAGTGGCCGCGCTCAGCCAACCCGTCGGACACGCGCCCGATGTAGGTGTTGACCTCGCCTTCCAGGCCCCACGGGAACGGTGTGAACTGAATTATCGAAAGTGGCTTCAAATGTTCCTAAAACGTATGACGCCCGCCACGGAGGGCGGGCGTCATCACTAAATGCTGAGTCTCAGATCCCGGGAATCAGGCTTGCGCCGCGCTGTCTTCTTCGACTTCCGCCACCGGCTTGGTTCCGCTGATGGCAGTGCCACGCTTGTTGGCTTCGATGAACGACTCGGTGTCCTGACGGGCGATGTCGTCGGGCCGCTGGTTGTGTGGTGACTTCATCAGGTAGGACGAAGGACCGTCGAGCTGACCGGCAATGCCGTTGTTCAGAGCGAGCTTGATCAGACGGACGGCGTCGATGACAACACCGGCCGAGTTCGGCGAGTCCCAGACTTCGAGCTTGAGCTCGACGGTCAGCGGAACGTCACCGAAGGACTTGCCTTCGAGGCGGATGTGGGCCCACTTGCGGTCGGTCAGCCAGGGCACGTAGTCCGAAGGACCGACGTGGACGTCCTTGGGGTCGAGTTCCAGGCCCATGACCGAAGTCACGGCGTTGGTCTTGGAGATCTTCTTCGAGTCGAGGCGTTCGCGCTCGAGCATGTTGAAGAAGTCCATGTTGCCGCCGACGTTGAGCTGCGACGTGTGCTGAAGTTCGACGCCACGCTCGTGGAAGAGGCGGGCAAGCTGGCGATGGACGATCGTCGCGCCGACCTGTGACTTGATGTCGTCGCCGATGATCGGGAGACCGGCTTCCTTGAAGCGGCCGTCCCAGTAGTCCTCGCTGGCGATGAAGACCGGCAGGCAGTTGACGAAACCGACGCCGGCCGCGATCGCCTGCTCGACGTACCACTTGACTGCGTCTTCGGATCCGACCGGCAGGTAACAGACCAGAACGTCAGCCTTGGTGTCCTTGAGGATCTGGACGATGTCGGCGGTCGGGCCGGGGGCCTTGGTGATTACCTGCTTGAGATACTTGCCGAGACCATCGAGGGTCATGCCGCGTTCGACGGTGACCCCGAGGTTCGGGACTTCCGCAAACTTGATCGTGTCGTTCTGGCCGGACCAGATCGCTTCGGAGAGGTCCTTGCCGACCTTCTCCTGATCGATGTCGAAAGCTGCGACGAATTCGATGTCCTTGATGTGGTAGCCGCCGAGGTCGACGTGCATGAGGCCGGGGATCGATTCATCCGGATCGGCGTTCTTGTAGTACTCGACGCCCTGGATGAAGGAGTTGGCACAGTTGCCGGTTCCGACGATCGCTACGCGTACCTTGTCATCTCGGCGGTCGGCTCCATTGCCGTTGCCGTTGGTATTGCTGCTCATAAGTCTTGTAGTTCCTCCTGTTTAAGGTGCGAAGGCCAATGACACTTGAAGGGGCCTTTGGTTACACCTGCTCAACATAAGTTTTTGGATCAGGGCTCAGTCTTGAGTTCCCCGCGTACATGCCAGACACGCTGAATGACGGTCACGGTTGTCAGCGCTGCCATCACATAGATGGATACGTCCAACAGGGAAAAATCACCGATACCTAGGCCATTCGCGAACAGGATGCCAATCGAAAGTAGCACCACTCGGACCGGTCGGGTAGCCAGACCGACCTTGCATTCCACCCCAAGAGCCTCCGCCCGGGCGCGGGTGTAGGACACCATCAGCGAACCGAGCACTACATATACGCAGGCCGCTGCGGCAAAAGAATCGCCCTGTTCGGCGAAGTACCAGGCGATCGCCGTGATCACGATTCCTTCTTCTATGCGATCAAGCGTGGAGTCGAGAAACGCCCCGAAGAGGGTTCCTTTTCCGGACATACGCGAGTAGCGGCCGTCAAGCGTGTCCATGATCGAACCGAGGACGAACGCGATGCCACCGAGTACGAACATCTCCTGGGTGATCAGCACAGCGGCGATCAGGTTGCCGACCAGACCGACCATCGAAATCGCGTTCGGCGTCAGGCGCGACTGGATAAGTGCTTCGCGGGCCTGGCTCCTGAACTCCTGAGCCGGACCTCCACGCTGACCATTGGGGGCGCCACCTGTCGGCGGCGTCGAAGACGACTCCATCCGGGCAGCTTAGATCAGATTCGGGTGCGGCACGTCAACTCAGGCAGTTCCGGTCTCCGAATCTCGCGCCGGGGCTGAAGTCAGCCCCCACCTCGAGCGAACCCGGACGGCGCAGGAACACCTCGGTCCAGCCGTTCTCCGTCGAATCAACGCAGCCCTGTCCGGCTTTGACAGTCCAATAAGGAGTAGAGCGGATTCGGACCGTGAAGGTCCCTGCCTTCCCTGATCTGACCGTAAAGCCGTCGGTTGTGAAAGCAGTGAGCCGCGCCGGCCGCTGGACCATCGGGGTCGCGTCCCGCACCTTGAAGATCCGCCAGTCGCCGGTCGTCGGGATCTCTTTCAGGAACGGCGGATTCGACCTGATCAGCTCGGCCTCCGGTTCTCCGGCGTAATCGAGATCGGTCTCCGGCAGGGCGACATAGCCGACCGCCAGCCGCCTGAGCCAGCGGTAGTAGCGGTCCGGATCGAGTTCGTCCGCATAGAAGAGCGGGTTGTAGTGGCGATCCGTCTGGCGCTCCCAGCCGCGGGCCAGCGGGAACCTCGGGGCCACGCGGGCCGCCTCCCAGTGACTGGCCACCGGCACGACTTCCACCCGCGCCGGATTGTCCGCCAGCCTCGGGCCGAGGGTCTCGTCGACCGGGTCGTAGAACTCGGCAGCCACCGCCGGCTCGTCCTGAACGAGTTCGAGGTCCCGGACCACCGGATAGATCTGCCAGACAGCGATCAGCGGCACAACCACCGCAATCGCCCAGCGTCGACGCGGCCAGGCGGCGCAGAGGAAGAGTGGTCCGATCAGCAGGACCCCGAGGCGGTTCACGTTGCCGCCCATCGGGGTGTCGATCAGGAAGCTCGCGACCAGGGCCCCGGCGTAGACCAGGAGACCGGTCCGGACCAGCTTCTCCTCAGCCGGAACAAGGGCATAGGCGAGCAGAGTGAAAACGATCGCCGGCAGGAAGCTCGTCCAGACGTATGGCTCGTCACCCCCACCGGGGAACAGCAGCGCGACCAGGCCCGCCACGACAAAAGTGACAACCGCGATCTCCAGGCCTCGCCGGTCGGGTCTGCGGGCGAGCCAATGTGAGAATCCGCAGCAGGCCAGGAACAGCGCCGCGACCGGACTGGCCAAGCCGACCGTCCCGGCAACCACGAGCGAAGCAACCCGCCAGCCGCGCTGGGCCACGTACACCGCGGACATCGCCAGCAGCACGCCGAGGGCAAAGGTCAGGCGACCGGAGAAAAGGCTGACCGTCGCCGCAACCGCGAACCAGATCGCGCCGGCCTGGGCCCGGTCCCCCCACTCCGTGCGCACGATTAGCGAGAAGAGGGCGACCGTGCCGAGGACCGCAGCAACCCCCATCAGACGGAACCCGATCCAGGCCCCGAGCGGAGGAGCCAGCAGGCTGTAAGTCGGCAGGTAGTGGCCGCCGAACCAGTAGTTGTTCCAGACGGTCGGACCCGAGAGTTCGAACAGCTCCGTCCGGAAAGTCTGGGCGGCGTGGTCGGCACTCAGCGGAGCCATCACCAGATAGAGCACGCAAAGCAGCGCGGCCACGCCCAGCGGGGCGGCAACGAAGCCCCAGGGTGTGTCGCGGGAGATCACCGTCCGGCCTCAGGCGCTGCTGCGCTGCTCGTCGGCAGCGCGGCTCCAGGCCCACGTCTCGGGCTTGATCTGGGCGACGATCCGGGAGGCGATCAGGAAAGAAGCGGCGGCGACCATCCAGCCGAGCGCCGCATCGACCCAGTAGTGGTTGGCGGTTACCACGGTCACCCAGGCGACGAGCAGGGGCCAGCAGGCCCAGAATCCCCGCGCGATCTTGTTCCGGCATTGCACGAACCCCGTCACGCCGATCATCAACGCCACCGCGCAATGCATCGACGGCACCGCCGCGAACGGATTGATCAGCAGTTTCGCCAGTTCCGAATCGTGATTCACGCTCGACTGCGCGTTGACCGTGTCGATGAAGCCGTACTCCGGATACATACGCGGCGGAGCCGTCGGGAAACCGATGTAGCCGACCAGGGCGATCGCCATCGAAACGAAGAACATGTTCCGGAAGAAGTAATACGCGTCGTTGCGGAAGAAGTACATCCAGATGAGGAAACCGAGCAGCACCGAGAACTGGGCGTTGAGGTAGATCGTGTTGGCGAAGTCGATCAGCCAGGTCTCTGTGATCAGGAAGGCCTGGATCGTCGGTTCGAAGAAGGTCCCCGTGTTCTGCTCGAGATCGATGATGCGCTCGCCGTTGGCAAATGCCTGCACCGCCCGTCCGTCCGCCATGCCACGAGCAATCTCGTAACCGGTATTGGCGCACATGTAGAGGGCTAGCTGGAGGAAGAGATCGCCCCAACCTCGGGGAAGCCGACCCCCGATCCGGGAAATGATCGAAGACACAGGTGACTCATTGTAATCGGCACAGGAACTACCTCTAGTCTCCCTTCCGATGGAGCGCTTGTCACAGCCGATCGTTTGCATGGGAGAAGCCATCGTCGACCTCGTCTGCGAGCGCAATCTTTCGCCACGCGAAGCCCCTGACAGCTTCGTCCCGCATCCCGGCGGAGCACTCGCGAATGTTGCCGTCGCGATCAGCCAGAGTGGCGCCGGGACGGCCCTGCTCGGCGGGGTCGGTGACGATCGCTGGGGAACCTGGCTGACCGCCGAGCTGGCGGCGGCGGGGGTCGGGACCAACTGGATCGCTTCGGTGGAGAACGCCGATACGCCGGTGGGCATCGTGCTCTTCGACGAGGACGGCGAACCCGGCTTCCAGATCTACGGGGAGCACATCGCCCCGACCATGCTCGCTTCGCAGGTCTTTCTCGCCGAAGCGATTGCCGCAGCCTCGGCGCTGGTGATCGGCTCGAACACGATGGTCGGTCCGGTCGAGCGTGAGGTGACCCGCCAGGCGATCGAGCTGGCCCACGACAACGCGGTGCCGGTCCTGCTCGATCCGAACTACCGGCCGAACCGCTGGACGGACGAAAGCATCGCAGCGGACTTCTGCCGCGAGCTGGTGAGTGGCAGCGCGCTGCTCAAGTGCAACCGGCTCGAAGCGACTCTGATGACCGGCGAGGACGACCCGCTCGAAGCTGCCCGTCAGCTCGCGGCCTTCGGGCCACGACTGGTGGTTGTCACCGACGGCCACGGGCGGATCCGTACGGCCGGGGCGGTCGAGGTCGACTTCACCCCGCCGGAGACGGAAGTGATCAGTCCGCTGGGTGCAGGAGATGCCTTCATGGGAGCGCTCTGTGCCGGACTGGACGGAGTCGGTTGGAACTTCGGCCGGGTAGCCGAGGTCCTGCCGGCAGCGGCAACGGCTGGCGCGCAGGCCTGCGGGCACTGGGGAGCGCAGACTTGAGTGCCCCTCCCGCTTCAAAAAAGGTCAGCCGAAAGGAGTGGAAACGACCTTCCCGCGCCCGGGTCAGGCGTATCCGGGACCGGCTGCGCGAGATGTATGGCCGACCGTTGAACCTGCCACACCGCAAGCCGATCGATGAACTGGTCCGGACGATCCTCTCTCAGGCAACGAGCGACCTCAACCGCGACCGGGCTTTCAATCGGCTGACCGAACGCTTCGAAGACTGGGGGGCGGTCCGCGACGCTCCGGTCGAGGAGGTCGAGGAGGCGATCCGGCCCGGCGGGCTCTCCCGCCAGAAGGCTCCCCGGATTCAGGGAGTACTGCGGGAGGTCGGTGACGAGCTTGACCTTGACTGGCTCGAGTTCGCGGACCGCGAGGATGCGATGGGGTTCCTGACCGGGCTACCGGGGGTCGGCAGGAAGACCGCCGCCTGCGTGCAGGTCTTCACCTGGAACCGCCCGGAGATTCCGGTCGACGTCCACGTCTACCGGATCGGCGGGCGCCTCGGACTGTTCCGCGCCAACGCTTCGTTCGAAGAAGCCCACGACGAAATGCTGGCGCTGGTCGATCCCGCAGATTCCTACGAATTCCACATGAACCTGATCCGGCACGGCAGGGAACTCTGCCGTCCGAAGCCCGACTGTCGCCCGTGCGGGCTCAACCGGATGTGTCCTTATCGCAGGGAGCTTCTGATCTCAGAGTCGGTCCGGAAACGTGGACCCCGGCCCGACAGGTAATATATGCCTCCGTTTACGAGAGTCCTCGTCCGCCATGAACCAGAAGCCCCATGAGTAAAAAACCATTCGTCGTCTTCGGTCTTGTCCTGGTCCTTCTGGCCGTGATCATCCCTGCCTGGGCCTACTTCACCAACGGCGACCCCCAGCGCGGACGCCAGGAAGTGCCGGAGAACCTGCAGACCGGCCAGACCCTTTTCCAGGACAACTGCGGTAACTGCCACAAGCTCTACGCCGCCGGCACTGACGGCGACTTTGGTCCAGACTTGGACCAGAAGCTGGCCCCGGCCGGCACCGCCACCGGTCCTGACGCGGCCAGCCAGATCGACGGGATCAAGGGTCAGGTGACCACTGCGATCGAGCAGGGAGCCGATGATCCGACCGTCCCGGGCCGCATGCCCGCAGGAATCGTCGCCGGTCCCGTGGCTGAAGAAATCGCGGAATTCGTAGCCGCAACAGCCGGCCGCGGCTAGCGCATCAGCAAGCGGCATCCGGAACGCACCTGCGCGGCGCCTGACTTCGTCGACGGCAGGAACGATCAGCTCCGGTAGCAACGTACTATCGCGGATCATTCCTGTCTTTACTCCTCGCCGGCCGTGCGCAGGAGCGCCCCAGGCACCACTCGCAACAACAAAAATGCCTGCTATTTCCCTTGTTTTGACAGTTCGTATGAAATCTAATATGATGCGACTTAGATTTTCACAAACTTGATACATCAACAGGAGAAAGCAAATGGGTAAAACAATAGGCATTGACCTCGGAACGACCAACTCATGTGTGGCCGTGCTCGAGGGTGGAGAACCAACGGTTCTCGAGAATTCCGAAGGCGGTCGCACGACCCCTTCCGTAGTTGCATTCAACGACAAGGACGAACGCCTCGTCGGCACGGTGGCCAAGCGCCAGGCCGTGATGAATCCCGAAAATACGATCTTCTCGATCAAGCGCTTCATGGGCCGCAAAGAGGCCGAAGTGAAAGAAGAAGAGACGATGATCCCGTACAAGGTCGAGGCCGGCCCGAATGGTGACGTGCGGGTCGACGCCCGCGGCAACCAGTACTCGCCGCCCGAGATCAGCGCGATGATCCTCCAGAAGCTGAAGTCAGACGCCGAAGCCAAGCTCGGCGAAACCGTCGACTCGGCCGTGATCACCGTCCCCGCCTACTTCAACGACGACCAGCGTCAGGCGACCAAGGACGCAGGCAAGATCGCCGGACTCGACGTCAAGCGCATCATCAACGAGCCGACGGCAGCCGCGCTCGCCTACGGACTCGACAAGGAGAACACCGACCAGTCGATCCTCGTATTCGACCTCGGCGGTGGCACCTTCGACGTTTCCGTGCTCGAGATCGGTGACGGAGTCTTCGAAGTGAAGTCGACCGCGGGTGACAACCACCTCGGTGGCGACAACTTCGACAAGACCATCGTCGACTGGCTCGTCGCCGAGTTCAAGAAGGACCAGGGAGTTGACCTTTCCGCCGACAAGAACTCGCTGCAGCGCCTCTACGAACAGGCCGAGAAGGCCAAGATCGAACTCTCCTCCACCCAGGAGACCCAGATCAACATTCCGTTCATCACGGCGGTCGAAGGCCAGCCGAAGCACCTCGACGTCAAGCTCACCCGCTCGAAGCTGAACGAGCTGACCAGCGACCTGCTCGATCGTGTGGTCGGACCGGTCAAGCAGGCGATCAGTGACGCCGGCGATTCGAAGATCGACCACGTCGTGCTGGTCGGGGGCATGACCCGTATGCCGGCCGTGCGCGAGAAGGTGACCGAGCTCACCGGCAAGGAGCCCTACCAGGGCGTCAACCCGGATGAAGTCGTTGCGATCGGCGCGGCGATCCAGGCAGGAGTCCTGGCCGGTGACGTCAAGGACGTTCTGCTGCTGGACGTGACCCCCCTGACCCTCGGCATCGAGACCAAGGGCGGTGTCATGACCAAGCTGATCGAACGCAATACGACGATTCCGTCACGCAAGTCGGAGACCTTCTCGACGGCAGAGGACAACCAGCCCTCGGTTGAGATCCACGTCCTCCAGGGCGAGCGTGAGATGGCCAGCTACAACAAGAGCCTCGGCAAGTTCCAGCTCACCGGGATCCCGCCGGCACCCAGGGGCATGCCGCAGATCGAAGTCACTTTCGACATCGACGCGAACGGCATCCTCTCGGTCGGCGCCAAGGACCTCGGTACGGGCAAGGAACAGAAGATCGAGATCAAGTCCGGTTCCGGACTCTCGGATGACGAGATCCAGAGCATGGTCTCCGACGCTGAATCGCACGCTGACGAGGACCGCAAGCAGCGAGAACTCGCCGAAGCGCGGAACCTCGCCGAGAACGCCGCCTACCAGTCGGAGAAGCAGCTGACTGACCTCGGCGACAAGGTCGACGAGGAAAGCAAGACCGAAATCGAAGCCGCGATCAAGGACGTGCGTGACTCGCTCGAGTCCGATGACGCCGAAGAGATCAAGTCCAGGACGGACACCCTCCAGGCCGCCTTCCACAAGGTCTCCGAGCAGATGTACGAAGCCGCCCAGGCAGAAAGCCAGGCCGGCGCCGAAGGTGCTGACGCTTCGGAATCAGCTGACGAAGAAGAGGTGATCGACGCCGAGGTGGTTGACGAGGAAGAGAACAAGTGAGCCACGGGCACGATGATCAGATCGACGAAGAGTTCCTCGTAGCGAACACCCCCGACGCCGAACCGGCGCCGGGGGATGCCGCGTCCACCGGTGAACCGGTTGATGCCGAGGTCCTCGAGAACGAAGCGGCGGAAGCCTCGGTCGAGCAGGACCTGAACGCCCTGGTCGAAGAGGCCAGGTCGCAGCGGGACGAATACCTCGACCTCGCCCAGCGGACCAAGGCCGACTTCGACAACTACCGGAAGCGCATGGCGGCCGAGACGGCCGCGGCCCGCGCCAAGGGGCAGCTCGAAGTCACCGCCGGACTTATCGACACGATCGACAACCTCGAACGGGTACTCGCCGCCGAAGGTGTCGAACTCGTGACCGCGCTCGAAGGCGATCTCCCGACGGAAGCGCCGATCAGCCTGCAAGGCGTGATCGTCGCCTACCGCGATCTGAATTCCACCCTGAAAAGAATCGGTGTCGAGGTCTATGACCCGGCCGGCGAGACTTTCGACCCGGTCTTCCACGAGGCACTCTCGGCAAGTCCCGCCGAAGGCGTGGAACCGGGCAGCGTTATCGAAGTGATGCAACGCGGGTACCGCTCGGGTGAAACTGTGATCCGCCCCGCGCGGGTCGTGGTCAGCCAGTAATCCCAGAAACCAGGTAACCGATGGCCAAAGACTTTTACGAAACCCTCGGCGTCTCCAAGAAGGCGTCACAGGATGAACTCAAGAAGGCCCACCGAAAGCTGGTGGGCCAGTATCACCCCGATCGCAATCCCGGCGACGAAGCCGCCGAGGAGAAGTTCAAGCAGGTCCAACAGGCCTACGACACGCTTTCCGATCCCGAGAAACGCAAGGCTTACGACAGCGGCGGCGGGCTGTTCGGCGGAGGTCAGGGAGCGCCCGGCGGAAATCCGTTCGGCGGACAGGGTGCTCCGCAGGGCTTCGGCGACATCTTTTCGACGATCTTCAACCGCAGTGGTGGCCAGCCCGAACCGCCGCGAGGCCGCGACCTCGAGACCGACGCCCGGATCTCCTTCGACGACGCGATGGCCGGGACCCAGCTGACGGTCACCATCCCGAAGTCCGAGCGCTGCCCGACCTGTTCCGGCAGCGGTGCCGAGCCGGGAACCCAGCCAGAACGCTGCCCTCGTTGCGAAGGCAGCGGCATCGACGCCCAGGGCCAGGGCTTTTTCTCGATCAGCCAGCCCTGCCCGCAATGCCACGGCTCCGGCCAGATCATCCCCAGCCCCTGCCACACCTGTGGCGGCTCGGGACTGACCCACCAGACCAAGCGTTACAAGGTGAACATCCCGGCGGGAGTCAAGGACGGAACCCGGATCCGGGTTGCAGGCAAGGGCGAGGCCGGCGAGCGCGGAGCTGCGGCCGGAGATCTCTTCGTGACGATCCAGGTCGCACCCTCGCCGATCTTCAAGCGCCTCGACGACGGCAACTTGGAAGTTGAAGTGCCGATCTCGATCACCGAAGCTCTGCGTGGTGGCACGGTGGAAGTTCCGACACTTTCCGGGACCAAACGGATTCGGGTCCAGGCCGGTACCCAGCACGGTGCGATTCAGAGGCTCCGTGGTGAAGGTCCGCCGAAAGCCGGCACCAAGAAGCGCGGCGACATCCGTTACCGCCTCTCGGTTGTAATCCCGAAGGACCTGACCGACGAACAGCGGCGTGCGGTTGACCAGCTTGCCGACTCGATGAACGGAGACGATCCCAGGGCCGAGCTGCTGAGAAGCGCCCGGGCCCGATCACCGAAGGGCGGAGACGATGGCTGAGGAGCGGCGGGTCACGAGGGTCGAAGTAAGCGTCGACGAGGAACGCGGGGTTTACATGATCTCGGTCGCGGCCGAGCTTGCCGACATGCACCCCCAGACCCTCCGCATCTACGAATCGAAGGGCCTGATCCAGCCGAAACGCTCCCCCAAGAACACCCGGCTCTACTCGCAGCGGGACGTCGAGATGCTCCGCCGCATCCACCAGATGACCAACGAAGAGGGCCTCAACCTGGCTGGCGTAGAGACTGTCCTCGAGATGGAAGCCAAGGTCAACGCGATGCGCGCCGAGCTCGAATCGATGCGCGCCAGAACCACCGAGCTCGAACAGAAGCTCGACGAAGAAGTCGAACGGGTCCGCGACAGATTGAACACGGAGATCGTCCCTTACGGCGCCTACGACCCGTCGATCGCCCCACCCGCGGTGCAGATCCCGGTCAGGCGACCTGAGTAGAAAGACCCGGAGACAATATGCAACCAGACAGATTCACAGTCAAATCACAGGAGGCCATTGCTTCTGCCCAGCGGCTTGCCGCCGCCGGCAAGAACACCGAGGTGGCTCCCCCGCACCTCCTCGTCGCGCTGCTCGAACAGGACCAGGGTCTCGTGCCTGCCGTGCTCTCCAAACTCGGTGCTGACCTCAACGGGATCCGCCAGCGCGCCCGTGACGCTATGGGCGAGCTGCCCACCGCGAGCGGGCAGACCTCCGGCGACCCCCGGCCTTCGTCCGGCTTTGTCGAGGTACTCCGCCGAGCCGAAGGCGAAATGGCCCAGTTGGGCGACGAGTACGTATCCACCGAACACATGCTGCTCGCCCTGGCTGACAAGGGATCGAGCCTCAAGGACATTCTTCCCGACCGTGAATCGCTGGCCAAGGCGATCGATGAAGTGCGTGGCCCACACAAGGTCAACTCCCCCAATCCCGAGGATCAGGTCCAGGCGCTGGAGAAGTACGGTCGCGACCTGACCGTCGACGCCGAGACCGGCAAGCTTGATCCGGTCATCGGCCGTGACGAAGAAGTCCGCCGGGTGATCCAGGTGCTCTCCCGCCGGACCAAGAACAACCCCGTGCTGATCGGTGAACCCGGCGTCGGCAAGACGGCGATCGTCGAAGGACTCGCCCAGCGGATCGTCTCCGGCGACGTGCCCGAGAGCCTCCGCGACCGTCGCGTGATCGCCCTCGACATCGGTGCGCTGCTGGCTGGTTCAAAATACCGCGGTGAATTTGAGGAGCGGCTGAAGGCCGTCCTCTCCGAGGTCCAGGACGCTGACGGACAGATCGTCCTCTTCCTCGACGAACTTCACACGATCGTCGGGGCCGGCGCCGCCGAAGGCGCGGTCGACGCGGCCAACCTGCTGAAGCCGATGCTCGCCCGCGGCGAGCTGCGCGCGGTCGGTGCGACCACCCTCGACGAGTACCGCCAGCACATCGAGAAGGATGCCGCGCTCGAGCGCCGCTTCCAGCCGGTTCTGGTCGGCGAGCCTGACGTACCCGACACGATCGCCATCCTCCGTGGACTCAAGGAGCGCTACGAAGTCCACCACGGTGTGCGCATCGCCGACTCGGCGATCATCGCCGCCGCCACTCTTTCCGAGCGTTACATCGCCGACCGTTTCCTGCCGGACAAGGCGATCGACCTGATCGACGAATCCGCCTCGAGGCTGAAGATCGAAATCGATTCGATGCCTACCGAGATCGACGAAGTCGAGCGACGCATCCAGCAGCTCGAGATCGAGCGTGAAGCCCTCAAGGCAGAGACGGATGCCGCCTCGAAGGGCCGCCTCGACGTGCTCGAAGCCGAACTGGCGGAGCTCAACGAAAAATCGAGCGAGATGAAGGCCCGCTGGCAGTCCGAGAAGGGCCTGATCGAAGCGATCAAGGAAGCCAAGTCGGCGCTCGAAGAGGCCGGCCGCGAGGCCGAACGTGCCGAGCGCGACGCCGACCTCGAACGCGCCGCGAAGCTTCGTTACAGCGAGATCCCCGAACTTGAAAAGACGGTCGCCGAGGCCGAAGAGAAGATGGCCGCGATGCACGCCGAGGGCGGCACGATGCTGACCGAAGAAGTCACCGAGAAGGATGTGGCAGAGGTAGTTGCCAAGTGGACCGGCATCCCCGTGACCCGTCTGATGGAAGGCGAAGTCGAGAAGCTCATCCAGATGGAAGGGCGCCTGCACGAGCGGGTGATCGGCCAGGAGGAAGCCGTCAGCGCGGTCGCGAATGCGCTGCGCCGTTCACGCGCCGGGCTCTCCGACCCGGACCGCCCGATCGGTTCTTTCCTCTTCCTCGGCCCGACCGGAATCGGCAAGACCGAACTGGCGAAGGCGCTGGCAGAGTTCATGTTCGACTCCGAGCAGGCGATCGTGCGACTCGACATGTCCGAGTACATGGAGAAGCACACGGTGTCCCGACTGATCGGCGCTCCTCCCGGATACATCGGTTACGAAGAGGGTGGCCAGCTGACCGAAGCCGTTCGCCGGCGGCCCTACGCGGTCGTCCTGCTCGACGAGATCGAGAAGGCTCACCCCGACGTCTTCAACACCCTGCTCCAGCTGATGGACGACGGTCGCCTAACCGACGGCCAGGGCCGCACGGTGAGCTTCACCAACACGGTACTGATCATGACCTCGAACGTCGGCAGTCAGGAGATCGCCGGCGAGACGGTCGACGAAAAGATCCGCGAAAGGGTCGAAGAAGTCCTCGCGACAACGTTCAAGCCGGAGTTCCTCAACCGGATCGACGACACCGTCATCTTCCATCGCTTGTCGAAAGAAGACATCGGCCAGATCGTCGACCTTCAGATCGATGGCTTGACCAGGCGCGTGGCCGAGCGGGACATCGAGATCGAGCTGACGGCCGAGGCCAGGACCCTGCTCGGCAACCTCGGTTACGACCCGACATACGGAGCGCGTCCGCTGAAGCGGGTGATCCAGAAACGGCTGGTCGATGCACTGGCCCTGAAGATGCTCGAAGGCGAGTTCGGCGAAGGCGACCGTGTACTGGTCACCGCAGACGAAGGTGAACTGGTTTTCACCAAGCAGTAACCCACTGCAGAATCCTGCCCGATTAACTGCTTCTTTAGACCCCCTTTGGGGTTTCCGTACTACCCTGATGAGCCCGCGCAGTGCGGGATAGGGACACGAAAAAGAAGATGACAGAAGACCCAAATCGCCATCGGCAGGCAGAAGATCGGCTCGACGAGCCGGATTACCCCGAATCCACGGGTCGGACTCCGGGTGGCCTGACCTGGCCGATTCGCCGCTTTTTCTGGGCGCTGGAGAAGCATTTTCTGTGGCCGATCGCTGATTCCTTCAAACGAATCACGAAATCCATGCGCTATCGCAGCCCGCTTGCTTACATCGGCGCGACCATGCTGGTGATGATGACCGTGGCCACCGGGGCGGCCGCCTTCTACTTCTACAACGAAGCCGAAGAAGGCAAGGAGGCGACCATCGCCGAGGTTCCCGCCGCGACCGAGACGATCGTCGCCCCGACGACGCCGGTGCCGACCACCCCGGTGACCCCGCCCTCCGACGCCAAGCCCGATGACACGCTCAAGGGCGTCGTACCCGACTTCGACACGGCCTCCGGCGAGTCCAGCGGATCTTCCGGAAACGGTTCCTCCAAGAAGGCCGCCTCGCAGGACCCATCAGCGACCGTAGTCAAGCCGGCCGAGACCCCGGACTCACCTCCGCTCAAGGTCGCCCACAAGTTCGCGCAGACTTTCGCCGACTACGAGATCGGCCGGAAAGGCGCAGCCAAGGACTTCGAAAAGACGGCCACCGCCAAGCTGACCAGTGAGCTGAAGAAGAACCCGCCGAGGCAGCCTTCGAACGGTGATATCCCGAGGGCCACCGTGATGAACGTGGTCAAGGGCGAGAAGGACGGCGATACGATGGACGTGAGCGTCTCGCTGCTGCGTTCGGGGGCGACCAGTGAACTGCGCCTGGAGCTCGATCAGGCAAACGGCAAAAAGTGGCTCGTCTCAGAGGTCCGGGGGTAAACGGGGGCCATGGGGAGATTCAGAACAGCTTTGGCGACGATCTCGGTAGGGGCGATGCTGGCAACCAGCTCGGCCGCGACCGCTGACGGCGCAACACCGGTCACCGACGAGACCCACACCTCTGCGACCCAGCCTGGTGGGACCACCGGAACCACTGGTTCGACCGGAGGCAATGGCGGCGCGGTACCCCCGAAGACCAACGGGAATGGAAACTCGAATGGCAACGGTGGCAACAACAGGCCGGACAGGAAGCCTCAGTCCTCCGAGCCGAAGCCCGAAGAAATCGTTCCGAAGAACGACAAGCCCCAGTCGGCCGAAGAAGTGCCGAGCGCGGCACCGACGATCACGATGGATCCCGACATCGGACTTTCCGGAGACGCGACTCCGGCCCCCGCATGCGATGGCAGCGCCGGACCGCCCAAGAATCTGATCCCTCTTTACATCAAGGCCTCCAACCGGTACAACCTCGGCGAGAAGGGTCCTCAGACTCTCGCCGCGATCAACAAGATCGAAACCGACTTCGGTCGCCTCAACCAGGTCACCTCTTACGCCGGTGCCCAGGGCTGGATGCAGTTCATGCCCGCCACCTGGGATTCGTACGGCACCGACGGTGACGGTGACGGCAAGGCCGATCCGTACAACCCCCGCGACGCGATCACTTCCGCCGCCAGGTACCTCCAGGCTGCCGGTGCTCCCGGCGACTGGTACGACGCGATCTGGGCCTACAACCACGCCGACTGGTACGTCGAAGACGTGATGGACAAGGCCGCCTGTTACGGCACGCTCAAGGGCGAAGCCGAGAAGCCCGAGGAGGACCTCAAGTTCTACCTCTGCAAGCCGGACATGTCCCGGGCCCTGGAAGTCCCCAGCTATTACATGCGTGCCTTCGAGAGCGCGGCCTCACGCTACGGCCTCGGTGAGCGTGGCATCTGGACACTGGCCGCGGTGGCTCGCCTCGAGTCCGACTACGGTCGCGGCATGACCCTCGAGCAGCAGCGCGACACCGGCGTCATGGGCATGAGCCGCGAAGAGTGGAAGACCTACGGAGTTGACGGTAGCGACGACGGTTATGTCCAGCGCGACGAACCCTGGGACGCGATCTCCACCTTCGCCCGGATGCTCTGGTCGAAGCCTTCCCTCGAAGACGGACTCTTCAGTCACAACCACGCCTCCTGGTACGTCGAAGCGACCATGACGGAGGCAGCGCGGATCGCCGGCGAATGCGACACCGTGAAGACCACCTGGGACATCAACTTCCCGGAGCCGACCACCAACGCCACCGAGATCAACTGGGACAACCTGGTTGTCCTCAACGCCGCCGCGCAGAACGACATCCAGAACGGCCTGATCGATTCACGCGTGATCAACCTGCTCGCGATGCTCACGCAGAAGTACAGCCTCACCCTCTCTTCGCTCAAGTCCGACCACAGCCTGCTGACCGCCAGCGGCAATGTCTCCAACCACGCGGGTGGCCGCGCGATGGACATTGCCTCGGTCAACGGCGTCTCCTGCACGGACCAGTCGGCCGACAGTCCCTGCACCGAGGTCGGCCTCGCGCTTGCTTCACTCCCGGACGGAATCAAGCCGACCGAGCTGATCTACGGCTGGGACCTCGACGGGGCCGGCACGGCCTTCGCCATGTCGGACCACACCGACCACATCCACGCCGGCTTCGGCCTTTAACCCCAACCCGGGTGACCGTCCTTTCCCCCTTGTCAGGGGGTATTCGACGGTCGCGCGCTAGTGCGTTTTGGGTGGTGACCTTTTGTGGGTCTCCTGTCGGGGATATCTGATTTGCGCAACTGTTTCGCAGTGGGCGATGGTCAAACATCGTTGCATGGAACGGGACGATGTCTCCAGCACCAGATCAGTCCGCGCCACGCGGACGATCCTCGACCTTGCCGCGGTTCAGCATGGTGTCGTTTCACGAAAGCAGCTGATAGCTGCCGGACTGCACCCGCGCTTGATTGAAAATCGAATAGTGCGGAATTGGCTAACTCCGGTCTTCCCCGGTGTCTATGCGCTTGACCCTGGCACGGTCAATCGGTTCGGACTCTGGCTCGGAGCAACAATGACCTCGGGTTCACGCATCGTCCTCTCCCACCGTAGCGCCGCGGAAGCGTGGAGAATCGGGAAACGGTTCCCTCGAATCGAACTACTGAGTCCCTCGATGCGCAAAGGCAAGATCACGGACTATCTCGACCGCAGTTTGATCGTCCATCAAACGAGATCCTTGCCACAAGAAGATGTAGCCGAAATTTTGGGGATTCCGGTCACGAGCGTCAGCCGGACCCTTATTGACTTCGCCGCAGTTTCTTCGAAGAGGGAACTAAGTTCAGCCTTCAACGAGGCTGACCGACTGGGACTTCTGGATGTAGGTGATCTCTCGGTGCTGATCGAGCGAAGCCGCGGACGGAAAGGAATCGCCGAGGTTCGCACGCTCGTTCAAGTCCGGGACCCAGGTAATCGGAGGACCAGGTCTGAGCTCGAAAGCAACTTCCTCAGCCTGTGCAGGGCAAATGACATTCCTTTGCCGGAGGTCAACGTTAAAGTTCTGGAATTCGAGGTCGATTGCCTTTGGCGCAACCTCAACTTCATCGTCGAACTGGATGGCCTTGCCTTTCATTCCCATCCGACAGCTGTCGAACGGGACCTCCACCGTGTAGCGAAGCTTCAGGCATCGGGTTACCTGGTGCTAAGACTCACCTATCGCGACGTCATCGAGTCGCCGGCCAGGACGGTGGCGGTGCTGAAAAGGCACATGGAGCGTGCAACCCGTCAAGCGAGCCAGTGACCGTCTGATTCCCCTCCCTGAGGGGAAAAGGGCGGTCACCCGGTGACTGGTTGGGGGTTTCTTGGCCTTCGGGCTGACTTGTCCTGGAGCTTGCGGCAGGCTTCGAGTGCGTCCCAGCCTTCTCCGCCGGCTGTGAGGGCTTCGATGTCACCGAAGACCGCGCCTTCCGCGGCCTCCTGGCGCAGGTTGCGTCCGAGAACGGCCGAGGCCGATTCGACTCCGCCGTTCATCGCGCCGACGATGCCGTGGCCACGGCGGGTGCTGACCCCGGCCAGGAAGAGGCCGTCAATGTCCGTCTTGAAGTCAGGGCGGAGCGGGCCGAACTGGTCGGTCGCCAGTTCGATGCCGTAGCTCGAACCTGCGGTCGACAGCGTGTAACGGGTCTGGGTCATCGGAGTCGCTGCTTCCTTCCAGAGGATGTGCGGCCGCAGCTCGCCGAGGACTTCTTCGGCGGTGTCGATCAGCTGCTCGATGATGTTCTCTTTCGCGGCGAGGTAACCCTCCTGCTTGCTGTACTTGCCGGCTTCGTCTTCCGGCTGGATTCCCCAGGTTTCGAGTGACGGTGTCGCCCAGGTCATCAGCTCGACGGTCGAGCAACCCTCGGGCGCGTGACCGGTCGAGCCGGGGTCCTTGGCGCTGGCCGAAGTGATGTAGACCGGCGGATCCGGATCGAACTCCTCGGCGGCGACGAAGTCGTAGTACTCCTCGCTGTTCAAGCGGGAGTGCTTCCAGTAATTGGTGTTCGGCATGCGATCCGCGAGGTCGAAGTCGAGGCCCAGGTAGACGCAGACGAGCGGGGTCGCCATGCGGTAGCCGTCGACGACTTCAGCGACACCTTCCGGCACGACTTCCGGGTCGAGCAGTTCGAGGAAGGTGCGCTTGATGTCGGCGGTCGAAATCACGACCGGGGCCTCGATCGATTCGTCGCCGGCCAGGGTCACTCCGACCGCGGCACCGTCGACGACGTCGATCGAAGTGACTTCGGCATGGGTGCGTACGCGACCGCCATTGCTGTGGATAACGTCGATCAGGTGGCCGGCCAGAACCTGCCCGCCGCCCCTCACATAAAAGGCGCCTTCCTGCATGTAGTGGTCGACCAGAGCGGCGTGGAGCACGACCGGCGTCCGGGACGGCGGCGTCGCGTAGTCTCCGGCCTGGCCAGTCAGGACGGCCTGCGGGCGCTCGCTGAGGCCGCATTCTTCGAACAGATCGGCGATCGAACGCATGCCCCAGGTGACGAGCGCCGGTGCCTTCGCGACGAAGTCCTGAAGGTCGGTGTCGGCGTTCGGGATGCCGCTCTTCTGCAGATCGCGGACCACGTCCTGGAAAACCCCGGTGCAGCGGCGGATGCCTTCCTCTTCGTCGGGGAAGGTCTCGACCAGGCGCTCGGTGTAGGCATCCCAGCCCTTGGGAACCTTGAACTCGAAGTCGGGAAAGATGAAGGTGTCGAAGCCGTCCGGATCCATTTCGACGAACTCGATCCGGTCGTGGAGGCCGATGCCCTTGAGGACGCGGGCGATGTCGCCCGTCTTCACGCCGCCGATGTAATGGAGTCCGACGTCGAATTGCCACTCTTTCTTCCGGCGGAAGGTCTGGCTGCAACCACCGGCCACGTCGTACTGCTCGAGGACCAGCACCTTCTCACCGTTCGCGGCGAGGTAAGCCGCGGCAGTGAGGCCGCTGAGGCCGGAACCAACGACGATTGCGTCCCAGGGTCCCTTGCGGTCCGCGGGTGCGGTTGGACTCGTGTCTGCTCCAGTATCTATACTCATAAGCGTGACTATACAATTAGGTGACTATAGATTGCAAGTCGAACGGCAGACGGCGCTTTGGCACTGAAGCACGCGATCCTCGCCGCACTCCAGGACGGTGAAGCCACCGGCTACGAACTTTCCAAGCGATTCGACGTCTCGGTGGCGAACTTCTGGCCGGCCACCCCGCAGCAGATCTACCGCGAGCTGGACCGGCTGGAATCCGACGGGATGCTCGACTCGAGGCTGGTCGAGCAGTCGAGTCGGCCGAACAAGAGATTCTTCAACGTCACCGCTGCCGGGCACACCGAGCTCGAAGAGTTCATCCGGGCCACCGCCCGGCCGACCGCGATCCGCGACGACCTGCTGGTCAAGGTGGTCGCCCTGGGCCAGGAGAACACCGAGGAAGTGGCGGCAGCCGTGAACGAGCGGCTCGAACGCACGGAGGCCAAGCTGGGCCTCTACGCCGGACTCAAGTCGAGCCTGCTCGGCGACCTGACCGAAGACGAATACCTGGCCTCCGACCCGCGTCCCGGCAACTACCTGGCGCTGCTCGCAGGCATCAACTTCGAGGAGGGCAATCGGGCCTGGTGCCTGAAGACGCTGAAGATCCTCGAGGGGCGTCGATCCGGCATCCCCGGTTGATGGCGGCTGCCTTATGCTGGGAGTGACCTGAAATCGAGGAGAGGACACTCGTGCCGACCTACGTGATGCTGACCAACCTGACTTCCGAGGGTGTCAAGACCCTCAAGAACAACCCGTCACGCGTGGGCGAGGTCAACAAAGAAGTCGAAGCCCTGGGAGCGAAAGTTGTCGCTCAGTACACGACGCTCGGGCAGTACGACTTCGTAACGATCATCGAGGCGCCCTCCGAAGAAGTGATGGCCAAGGTCTCGATTGAAATGGGTTCCCGCGGTACCATGACCAGCCAGACTCTGGCGGCTCTCTCAGCCGAGCGCCTCGCCGAACTTTTCTGAGCATTTCGGACGACAAATTGCGGATCCTCGTCCTCGGCGGTGGTGGCCGCGAGCACGCCATGGTCAAGGCCCTGGCCCGCTCGCCGATGGCACCAGAGATCTTCTGCGCGCCCGGCAACCCCGGCATCGCGGCCGATGCGACCTGCCTCCCGGATATCGACCCGAGCGACGTCGCCGCGGTGGTCGAGGCGGCCGGACGACTCGGTATCAGCCTGGTCGCAGTCGGGCCCGAGGCACCTCTGGTCGTCGGCGTGGTTGATGCCCTGATCGCGGCGGGCATTCCCGCGTTCGGCCCTTCGATGGAGGCCGCGCGCCTCGAGGGTTCAAAGACCTATGCAAAGCGGGCGATGGAAGAGGCCGGCATCCCGACTGCCGGATACACGGTGCTCCGGACCCGGGACGAAGCCCTCGCGCAGATCGCATCGGCAAGCTTTCCGACGGTGCTGAAGGCCGACGGCCTCGCCGCCGGCAAAGGCGTGCTGATCTGCCAGGCCGAGCAGGAAGCAAAAGACGCGATCGAGATCTTCTTCACCGAGCAACGCTTCGGCGAAACCGAAGTTGTGCTCGAGGAGTTCCTGGTCGGCGAAGAACTCTCGCTGCTCGCGATCTGTGATGGCGAGCGTGCCATCCCCCTAGCCCCCGCGCAGGACTACAAACGAATCGGCGACGGCGATACCGGACCGAACACCGGCGGCATGGGCAGCTACTCGCCGGTGCCTGCGGTCGAGCCCGACCTGCTCGATGAACTGAGTGCCCTGGTTCACCAGCCGATCGTCGACCTGATGGCCAAGCGCGGGCACCCCTTCCACGGAGTCCTCTACGCCGGCCTCATGATGACACCAGACGGGCCGAAGGTCCTCGAGTACAACACCCGGTTCGGCGATCCCGAGACCCAGGCCGTCCTGCCGCGGCTCAACTCGGACCTGGCCGGAATCTTCAGGTCCGCCTGCGAGCCGGGCGGACTCGCCGGGCAGTCGGTCGAATTTTCCGACGACTGGGCGGTCACCGTGGTCCTCGCTTCCGCCGGGTATCCGGCCAGCACTTCCAAAGGCGACGTGATCACTGGCCTGGACCAGGCGGCGGCGTTGGCCGAGGTGATCCATGCCGGTACCGCAGAGGAAGATGGACAGATCGTGACCGCTGGCGGAAGGGTGCTGAACCTCACCGGCCTCGGACCCGATCCTGCAACGGCACGCCAACGCGCTTACGATGCGGCAGAAGCGGTTGTTTTTGATGGCAAACAGATGCGCAGCGACATCGCCACCCGAGCGGTCGAGCGCACATAGATAGAAACGGAAAACAGTGAGCGAACCAGTCCCAGCCCAGTCCACCGAGCCCCAGACCCTGACCTCGGTCGAACAGCTCTTTGAAGAGATCGAAGTCGAGCAGCCGCTGGTCGGAATCATCATGGGCTCGAAGAACGACAAGCCCAAGATGCAGCCCGCCGGAGCCGCGCTCGAAGACGCTGGCATCCGCTATGAGGTCCGGGTCATGTCGGCCCATCGTGATCCGGAACTCGTCACCGACTACTGCACCAATGCCCGCATGCGTGGCCTCAGGGTGATCATCGCCGGTGCCGGAATGTCAGCCGCCCTGCCCGGAGTCGCCGCCGCCCACACTGACCTCCCCGTAATCGGCGTGCCGATCCTCGGCAAGTCGCTCGGAGGGCTCGATGCCCTGCTTTCCGCCGTCCAGATGCCACCCGGCATTCCCGTCGCCTGCGTTGCCATCGATGGGGCGAAGAACGCCGGCGTCCTTGCGGCACGCATCCTGAACGCCTAGAAGAGGAACCAGATGATCGAGCGCTACACCCGGCCCGCCATGGGCGAGGTCTGGACCCAGAAATCGAAGATGGAAGGTTGGCTTGCCGTCGAGCTGGCCGCGACCGACGCCTGGGCGGCCGAAGGCCTGGTCCCGCCCGAAGCCGCCGCGCTCTG
Organism: Solirubrobacterales bacterium; assembly: GCA_051306195.1. Taxonomy (GTDB): domain Bacteria; phylum Actinomycetota; class Thermoleophilia; order Solirubrobacterales; family 70-9; genus 67-14. The sequence goes on along the minus strand of JBPPMT010000146.1, from coordinate 5,576 downwards.
TCGTGAGAAGGCCGCGTTCACGGTCGAGGCCGTCACCGAGCGTGAAGAGACGACCAACCACGACGTCGCCGCGTTCATCGACGTCGTCGCCGCTTCGATCGGCGAAGAGGGCCGCTGGATCCACTACGGTCTGACCTCCTCGGACGTGCTCGACACCGCGCTCGCCACTCAGCTCACCCGGGCCGGAAAGATCCTCATCGAAGGCGCCACTGCCTACCGCGACAACCTCGTGAAGCTGGCGCTCGAACATCGCGACACGCTCTGTGTCGGTCGCACCCACGGCGTCCACGCGGAACCGACGACTTTCGGGCTGCGAATGGCCGGCTTTGCTTTCGAGGCCGACCGCAACCTCAAGCGCCTGCAGGCCGCCTCCGAGCAGGTCGCGATGGGCAAGCTTTCTGGCGCGGTCGGTACTTACGCCTCGGTCCCGCCGACCATCGAGCGGCGGGTCATGGAAACCCTCGGCTTGAAGCGCGAAGAGATCGCCACCCAGGTGATCCCGCGTGACCGCCACGCCGAGTTCCTCAGCGCGATTGCCCTGGCCGGTGCCGGTATCGAAAGATTCGCGACCGAGATCCGCCACCTCCAGCGGACCGAGGTCCGCGAAGCCGAAGAGCCTTTCGCCAGCGGCGAGCAGAAAGGTTCGTCGGCGATGCCACACAAACGCAATCCGATCCGGACCGAACGCCTGACCGGCCTCGCCCGGCTGCTCCGCGGATACGCCCAGACGGGCCTCGAGAACGTTGCCCTCTGGCACGAACGCGACATCTCGCACTCCGGGGCCGAGCGGGTGATCCTGCCGGACGCAACCACCACGCTCGACTACATGCACCACGTGGTCAATCAGGTGGCGGGCAACCTGGTGGTCCACGTCGACCGCCTGCGCTCGAACCTGGAACTGACCCACGGCGCCCTGTTCAGCCAAAGGGCTCTGACTGCCCTGGTCGACAGCGGCATGTCCCGCGACGATGCCTACCGGACGGTCCAGGCCGCGGCGCACGAAGCCTTCGACAACGGCGTGCCTTTCCGGACCTTGATCGGCACGGCGGCCCCGGAGCTCGACCTCGACGTGATCTTCGACTACGACGCGTACCTGACCCATCTGCCGGAAGTCTTCGAGCGCCTCGAAGCGATCGGCTGAGCCGCCCGCGACGGGCTACGCTCCAACCATGATCCTTTACACCTGTGGTCAGAAGACATATGGACCCGGCGCCCTGCACCCATGCGCCAGAGCGGGACATGCCCTGGACAAGGCCGGGTACAAGTACGAGATCAAAACTTTCGCCGGCTACCGCCTGATGCCGTGGACCTGGTCCGAGCGTTCCAGCAGCAGGAAAGAAGTCGAGGAGCTGAGCGGTACCAAGGAAGTCCCGATCCTCGTCCTCGACAACGGCGAAGTCATCTCGGACTCAAGCGCGATCGCCAAGTGGGCAAAGGAAAATCCCGCTCCCACCGCCTGAAGACGGCGATCGTCGGGGAACCGGTTCCTACCCCGGGAAGCCGGCGCTCGTGGCGCCCTTCACCTGGGTGATCGTTCCGGTGAAGTCGACCACATAGAGGTTGCCTGCCTTGAAGCCCTTCTTGGCGCTGCTGATCGCGACGCTCGAGGTCTGGGACATTCCGGAGGCGAGCACGCAGACTTCCTTCCGGGGGCTGATCTTCCAGACCTGGCCGAGTCCGAGGACAGCCACGTAGAGGTTGTTGTCCGAGTCGCGGGTGAGGCCGTCGAAGATCACGTTGGTCGGCTCGGGTGACTTGAAGAAGGTGTAGATCTTCGAGGGATCGTCGACGTCGATCTTGGCGATCGTCGAAGGCGTCTCGAAGGTCTGGGCCGCGTAGAGGTACTTGCCGTTCTTGCCGACGCTGAGTCCATTGGCGGATCCGAGGCTGGTCCAGCCGTTGGTCGTCACGCCTTTCGGTGAGATCCGGTCCATCTTCTCGCCGAGGTCGTTCGAGGCGAAGATCGTGCCGTCCTTGGCCCGGGCGATCCCGTTGGCCATGCCGAGGTGGTCGGAAACGAGAGTCTTCTTGCCCGTGCCCACCGACACGCTGTTGAGGCCGGCCACCGGATTGGCGTCACCGGTGACTCCGCCCTGCGCCGTATTGCCGTATCCCCATAGGAGCTTTTTGCCGTTCCAGGCCAGGCCTCCCGGTCCGGAAGGTCCACTGGCGATCAATTCCGGACTCGAAACATTCGGGGTATACGCGTTCAGGATCGACTGACCCGCTTCGTCTCCATCAGTGCCCGACGTGTAGAGCGTGCCGCCACCGCCAACGATCACGGATTCGAGCCGGTTCTGTCCCGTGAAGAGTGTTTTCTGCGAATAAGTGCCGGTGCACTGAGGCACCTCGGCCGCCGCGGAGGCGGCAAAAATCGCAAATAGCGAGGAGATCAGGGCAAGTGAGGTGGTGAGAGTTCGGCGCATGTGAGGTAAAGATATCCTGCGGGCTATGTCGACTTCGATCGAAGACCTGAAACTTCACTCATCCGGCAAGGTCCGCGAGATCTATGAGATCGAGGACGACCTGCTTCTGGTCGCCTCTGACCGCATCTCGATCTACGACGTGATCATGCCCACCAAGATTCCGGACAAGGGCAAGGTGTTGACCCAGATGTCCAACTTCTGGTTCGAGAACACCGCCGACATCGTTCCGAACCACTTCATCTCGAACGATGTGCCCGAAGAGGTCGAGGGTCGCGCGGTCCGAGTCCGCAAGCTCGAGATGTACCCGATCGAATGTGTCGTCCGTGGTTACCTCTCCGGCTCCGGCTGGAAGGAGTACCAGGAGTCCGGCGCAGTCTGTGGAGTCGGCCTGCCGGAAGGGCTAAAGGAATCAGACAAGCTGCCGCGTCCGATCTTCACCCCCGCCACCAAGGCCGAGATGGGTGACCACGACGAGAACATCGACTTCGAGAAGGCGGCCGAGATCATCGGTGACCGTGCCCTCATGGAGGAACTGCGCCGGGTCGCGATCGAGATCTACGAGTTCGGAGCAAACCACGCCGCCGAGCGGGGAATCATCCTGGCCGACACCAAGTTCGAGTTCGGAAGCCACGCTGGTGCCGAGATCGTGCTCGGCGACGAAGTCCTCACTCCCGACTCATCGCGGTACTGGCCGGCCGACCTTTACGAGCCTGGCAAGACCCAGCCATCGTTCGACAAGCAGTTCGTTCGCGACTGGGCCAACGCCGCCGGCTGGGACCACTCGCCGCCGGCGCCCGAGTTGCCCGACGACGTGGTCAGCCAGACGCAGGACAAGTACCGCGAGGCTTACGAAATCATCACTGGTAAGACCCTTTGATCTCCGCCCGTGTCCTGATCAGGCCGAAAGAAGGCATCCTCGATGCTCAGGGCAAAGCGGTGGAAACCGCGCTGCCGGCACTGGGATTCGAAGGGATCGAACACGTCCGGGTGGGTCGCATCGTCGAGCTGAACGCCGAAAGCCCCGACCGCCTCGATGAGCTCTGCGAGAAGCTGCTCGCCAACCCGCTGATCGAGGACTACGAAATCGAGATCCTGTGATCTGGGGTGTGCTGCAGTTCCCCGGGTCCTGCGACGAAAGTGACGCTGTGCACGCCTGCGAGCTCGCCTCCGGCGAGGCGCGGCTGGTCTGGCACGCAGAGACCGACTTGAGCGGTTTCGACGGGATCGTCGTCCCCGGCGGGTTCTCCTACGGCGACTACCTCCGGGCCGGCGCGATCGCGCGATTCGCCCCGGCGATGAATGCGGTCGCCGACTTCGCGGCAGCCGGCGGGCCGGTCCTCGGCATCTGCAACGGCTTCCAGGTTCTGGCCGAGAGCGGGCTGCTTCCCGGCGCGCTCCTGACCAACGAAGGCACCCGGTTCATCTGCCGTCAGGGCGACCTCGTCGTCGGCAAGTCTGCCTCTCCCTGGCTTTCCGGAATGACGACCGGCGAGAGGATCTCGATTCCACACAAGCACGAGAGCGGTCGCTTCTACGCGCCGCCGGAGATGCTGGAACGGATCGAAGGCAACAATCAGGTCGCATTCCGTTACGCCAAAGGAACGAACCCGAACGGGTCGCTGAACGACATCGCAGGCGTGACCAACGAAGCCGGCAACGTGATCGGTCTGATGCCCCACCCCGAGCACGCAGTCGACCCGCTGACCGGGTCCACCGACGGCCTGAAGCTGTTCCGCGGTCCCGCCCGAGTGGAGGCCTGATGTCGAAACACCGTGAGCTCGGCCTGACCGACGCCGAGTATGACCTGATCCTCGAGAAGCACGGCCGCGAACCGAACGGCGTCGAGCTGGCGATGTTCTCGCTGCTCTGGTCCGAGCACTGCGCCTACAAGCACTCGAAGAAGCTGCTCGGGACACTCCCGACCGAAGGCCCGCGTGTGGTCATGGGCCCAGGCGAGAACGCCGGCGCGGTCGACATCGGCAATGGCTGGTCGATCGCCTTCAAGGTCGAGTCCCACAACCACCCGAGTGCGGTCGAACCCTTTCAGGGGGCGGCGACCGGCGTCGGCGGCATCCTGCGCGACGTGATCGCCCTCGGCGCCCGGCCGATCGCCATCCTCGACTCCCTGCGTTTCGGTGAGCTTGATTCCGAGCGGACCCGATACCTGGTCGACGGCGTGGTCCGCGGAATCGGCCACTACGGCAACTCGATGGGCATCGCGACCGTCGGCGGCGAGATCTACTTTGAAGAGCCTTACGCCCTGAACTGCCTGGTCAACGCGATGTGTGTCGGCATCGCCAGGACCGATTCCATGGTCCGCGCCGCGGCCGAGGGAACCGGCAACAAGGTCGTCCTGTTCGGCTCGAAGACCGGCCGCGACGGCATCGGTGGCGCTTCCGTGCTTGCCTCGGCCGAGTTCGGCGAAGACGACGAAGGCAAGCGGCCGACCGTCCAGATCGGCGACCCGTTCGAGGAATCGAAGCTGCTCGAGTGCTGTCAGGAACTGCTGGAGGCCGACCTGCTGGTCTCGCTCCAGGATCTCGGCGCGGCCGGGCTTACTTCGTCCGCCGGCGAGATGGCTTCGGCCGGTGGCACCGGAATCGACATCGACGTCGGCCAGGTCCCGCTGCGGGAGGCCGACATGGAGCCGTTCGAGATCATGGTTTCCGAATCGCAGGAGCGCATGCTCGCGGTTGTCGAACCCGGCAAGGTCGATCAGGTCCTCGCGCTCTGCACCAAGTGGCAGACCGACTCGGCCGTGATCGGAGAGGTGACCGATACCGGCGCGTTCCGGATCCTGAAGGACGGGGAGACCGTCGGCGACATCGCGGTCGACGACCTGGTCGACGGCTGCCCGCTCTACGACCTCGACCCGGCCGAGCCGGCCGAGTGGATCTACCCGAACACGGTCACCCTCCGCGAAAGTGCCGACGCGAGCGAGATCGCGCTTTCCCTGCTCGGCTCTTCGTCGATCGCCTCCAAGCGCTGGGCGTACGAGCAGTACGACTCCCTGGTCGGGTCGCGCACCGTCCACCGGTCCGGGGCCGCCGACGCCGCCGTCCTGAACATCCCCGAATCCGAGCGGGCGATCGCGATCGCGATCGACGGCAACGGTCGTCGTGTCGCCTGCTCACCCCGCCGGGGCACGAT
>JBPPMT010000136.1:0-4505 GCA_051306195.1 Solirubrobacterales bacterium | reverse complement strand
CCGCCATACGACCGGGCCCTCGCCCGGGCGCTGGCTGCTGCCGGGGAGGATGTCGAGCTGATCACCTCCCGCTTCCTCTACGGACCGGTCCCCGAGGCGCAGGGCTACCGGGTGGATGACAGCTTCTATCGACGCAGTTCCGAGCGTGGCCTCGAGGCCCGGGGCCGACGCCTCTACAAGCTGGTTGAGCACCTCTCCGACATGCGAAAGCTCCGCGGCAAGCTGAACGCCGACGTCATTCATTACCAGTGGCTGACGATGCCCCGGATCGATCGACGGCTGATCCCCCCGAACCGGCCCCGGGTCCTCACCGCCCACTACATCGTGCCGCTCGAGCCGAGTGCCTCCCAGGTCAGGTCGGCCCGCAAAGTCTTCGAATCGATGGACGCCGTGATCGCTCATTCGAACACCGGCGCCCGCCGCCTGAATGAAGTCGTCGGAATCCCGAAGGAGCAGATCCGCCTGATCCCGCACGGATCCTTCGACTACCTGACCGAACTGCCCGAGGAGGACCCGCTCCCGACCGAGCTCGAAGGAGCCGAAGGACCGGTGATCCTTTTCTTCGGCCTGATCCGCCCTTACAAGGGTGTCGATGTGCTGCTCGACGCATTTGCCGAAGTCGAAGGGGCGGAGCTATGGATCGTCGGCAATCCGCGCATGGACCTCGCCGAACTGGAGGCGAAGGCTGCGAAGGTGAAGGGCCGGGTCCGGTGGCTGCCGCGTTTCATCACCGACTCCGAGATCCCGGCGATCATGCGCCGGGCCGACCTCGTGGTTCTTCCTTACCGCGACGGCGAACAGTCAGGGGTGCTTTACACCGGCCTCGCTTTCGAGAAGCCGATGGTGATCTCGAACGTCGGCGGACTCGGTGACGTTGCCCGCGAGCATGATGCCGCCAGGCTGGTCGAACCCGGCGACGTCGAAGGACTCGCCGCCGCACTGACCGAGCTCGTCGGTGACCCCGTGGCTCGTGAACAGCTGGCAGCCAAGGCCGCGACTGCAGCCCGCGGCCCATTCGCCTGGGACACGATCGCCGGCCAGACGATCGATCTCTACCGTGATCTGGGCGCATGATGCTCGTGATCGAAATCCTCTTCTGGTTGTCCTGCGGACTGATTGTCTACACGCACTTCGGCTACCCCGTGGCGCTCTGGATCCTCGATGCCTTCGGCCGGGGCAATGACGCCGGCCACCTGCGCGGACCCCGGGTCGGAGAGTTCCCGTCGCTGGTCTCTGCGGGGGATACGGACGAGTCCGAGCTGCCGGTGGTCTCGCTGATCATCGCCGCCTACAACGAAGAAGCGGTGATCGAAAGCAAGGTCAAGAACGCGCTTGAGCTCAAGTACCCGCGGGAGCTGCTGGAGATCATCGTTGCCTCTGATGGATCGACAGATACGACCGTGGCGATCGCAAAGGAAGCCGGGGCCGATCAGGTACTGGAGCTTCCGCGACGCGGCAAGGTCGCGGTCCAGAACGCGGCGGCCGCGGCGGCGAAGGGCCAGATCCTCGCTTTCTCCGACGCCAACTCTGACTGGAAGCCGGATGCCCTGGCTGAGCTGCTCGAACCCTTCCGCGACGAGGAGGTCGGTTATGTCTGCGGGCAGGTGAGGTTCACCGGACCCGACGGAGGCAATCTCGAAGGCGCTTACTGGCGATTCGAGATGAAGGTCCGCGAACTCGAATCGGAGATGGCCGGGATCACCGCCGGCAACGGCGGCATCTACGCGGTCCGCGCATCTGAATACCTGGCGCTTGATCCTTCCGGCAGCCACGACCTCTCTTTCCCGTTCGCGATGGCCAAGCGCGGCTTCGCGTCCCTCTACCGGCCCCGGGCCGAGGCAAGCGAGAAAATGGTCCCGAGCATGGAAGGCGAGCTGTCACGCAAGCGGCGAATGATGGTCGGGCTCTACGACATCGTCGCCGGTGAAGGCATGATCGACCCACGCGGGTATCCACCGATCTACTTCTTCGAGATCGTCTCACACCGGCTGCTCAGGTACGCGAGTCCGTTCCTCCACCTGATCGCGCTGCTCACCAACATCGCGCTGGTCGGCAGCGGGCTGGTCTACGAGGTGACCCTCGGCTTACAGGTCCTGCTGATCCTCGCTGCGGTGATCGGCCGCTGGGTGCCGCTGCTGCCGTTCCGGATCGCGCGGTACTACGTGATGGTCACGGTCTCGATCGCTCTCGGCCTCTGGGACCGCTGGCGGAACGGACCGCCTGGCTACTGGGAGAAAGCGGAGGGCACCAGGTGAACCGCCCGCTCGAAGTCTTCCTTTCCCTGATCGCGCTGGTGCTGTCTGCACCGGTGACGATCTTTGCTTCGATCATGGTCCGGCTCGAAGGTGGGGGATCGGCGATCTATCGCCAGCGCCGGGTCGGCAAGGACGGCGTCGAGTTCGAGATGCTCAAGCTGCGAACGATGAAGCCCGGATCGGATCCGGTCGGAGTCGGCACGATCGTCGGCCGGGATGATCCCCGGGTGACCAGGGTCGGGCGCTGGCTGAGGCGGACCTCGCTCGACGAACTGCCCAACCTGATCAACGTCCTGCGGGGCGAGATGGCGCTGGTCGGTCCGAGGCCGACCATTCCGGCCCAGGTGGCCGACTACACCGAATCCCAGCACCGCCGGCATGAAGTCCGCCCGGGAATCACCGGCTGGGCCCAGGTTCAGGGGCGTGCCGGGATCCCCTGGGACGAGCGGATCGAGCTCGATGTCGAGTACGTCGACAACCGCTCGCTCCGGCTCGACCTCGACATCCTGCGCCGGACGATCTGGCTGGCCGCGACCGGAAAAGGCCTCGCTCCGGACTGAAAAGTCCTTGTCCTTTAGGCTTCTCCGATGCGCATTGGCGAAATCATCACCAGCAGCAAGCCCGTCTTCTCGGTCGAATTCTTCCCCCCGAAGACCGATGAAGGCCGCGTACAGCTGCTTGAAACCGCCAGGGCACTGGCCAAGCTGGACCTCGATTTCGTCTCGGTGACCTACGGGGCAGGAGGGTCCACCCGCGAAGGCACGGTCGACATAACCACTGCCCTCAAGGAAGAAGTCGGCCTGGAAGTGATGGCCCACCTGAGCTGCGTCGGTGAGAGCAAGGAAGGCCTGTCCGAGACGCTGGACCGCCTGAGGGACGTCGGCATCGACAACATCTTCGCCCTGCGCGGCGACCCGCCTCGCGGCGAGACCGACTTCGTCCAGCCGGAAGGGGGCCTCGGCAGTGCCGCGGAACTCTCCGAGTTCATCACCGCCAACTACGATTTCGCGGTCGGCGGGGCCTGCTTCCCGGAGGTCCATCCGGAAGCGCCGGACCTCGACACCGACCTCACCTACCTGAAGACCAAGGTCGACGCCGGCGCCGAGTTCCTGATCACTCAGCTCTTCTTTGACAACCGCGCCTACTTCGACTTCGTCGATGCGGCCCGGGCCAAAGGCATCGACGTGCCGATCCTCGCCGGGATCATCCCGGTGACCGGCTACGCCCACACCAAGCGCATCTGCGACCTCTGCGAATCGAGCATCCCGAGCGACCTCGAAGCGGCCATGCTCGCCGTCGAAGGTGATGCCGAAGCCGAATTCAATCTCGGCGTCGCGTACGCCGCCCAGCAGAGTGCCGAGCTGCTCGCGGCCGGTGCGCCGGGCATCCACTTTTACGCCCTGAACAAGGCGCCGGCCACCCGGGCTGTCCTCGGAGCCCTCCGCGCCGCCCAGCCCTGGCGTGGCGCCCGCGGGCAGTCGATCGGGGCATGACTCCGGACGCCGGTGACCCGCAAGGGACCGGCAAGCCGACGCCGGTCGGTTACCTGACCGGCGCGGTCATGGCCGTACTGATCGCCGGAGGCATCTACCTCGCGGTGACTGCCGGGGGAGGGACCGATCCGGGTGAGGCCCACCTCGCGACCCCGATCTCGGGCAGCACCAACGGAGTCCAGCCGGACGAGCGGGAGGGGGATAGCGTCGCGACCGGGGAGACCGGCGTGGCGGAGGCCGCCGGCGCCGCGGGTTGCTCGCTGAAGCTCGGCCTGCGGGAAGAGGGTCGCACCCACCTCACCCGTGACGACCCGGTGCCGGAATACGAGACGGTGCCACCGACCTCGGGCGACCACATCGGCCAGCCGCTCCAGCAGGCCGACGGCGCCTACTCGGAGACCCCAAGACCGGAAGACGTGGTCCATTCACTCGAGCACGGCCGGGTTGCGATCCAGTACGACCCGAACCTGCCGGAGGAAGACCAGCTCGCCTTGAAGGGCCTCTACGACACGGCCTACAGCGGGGCACTCCTCTTCCCGAACCCCGAAATGCCCTACGTGGTCGCGGCCACCGCCTGGCGGAGCCTCCTCACCTGCTCAGCCTTCAAGGGAGCGGAGACGATCGACGCGGTCCGTGCTTTCGGAGTCGAGACTCAGGGCCGGGCCCCGGAGCCGCTCGACATCTTCCCCCCGATCGAAGGACCGAAGTTCATGAACCTCAGAAAAGGCTGAACCCCCAATCAGGACAAGGCTGGGTG
>JBPPMT010000104.1:0-6254 GCA_051306195.1 Solirubrobacterales bacterium | reverse complement strand
TCATCGAGCGCGAGCTCGAACGTCTTCGTGACGGCATGGGGAGCCTGGAAGCCGTTGAGCGCGAAGCCGCTGACGGCGACCACGTTCTGGTCGACTTCGTCGGCAGCCTGGACGGTGTCGAGTTCGAGGGTGGGACCGCCAACGACCACATGATCGAGATCGGTTCCGGTCAGCTGATTGACGACTTCGAGGAGCAGATCATCGGCGCCAAGGCTGGCGACGAAGTCGAAGTCAAGGTCACTTTCCCCGAGGAGTACGGCGCTGCCGAACTCGCCGGACAGGACGCCGTCTTCGCTGTGACCGTCAAAGAGGTCCGCGAGAAGAAGCTCCCCGACCTGGATGACGACTTCGCTTCCGAGGCTTCCGAATTCGACACGATCGACGAGCTGAAGGCCGACATCGGCGAGAAGCTGTCCGAATCGGCCGAGGCCCGGATCGAGCAGGATTTCCGGGTTGCTGCGGTGGACGTCGCTGTCGACAAGGCGATGGTCAACCTGCCCGAGGACATCGTGAAGGCCCGCGGCCAGGAGCGGTGGGACCGGGTCGAGCGCCAGATGGCCCAGCAGGGCATGAACCCCGACACCTATCTCCAGATGCAGGGCAAGACCCGCGACGAGATCATCGAGGAATCACTGCCCGACGCCGAGCAGGAGATCAAGCGGGAGTCGGTGCTGGTCGCCGTCGCCGACGCCGAGGAAATCGAAGTGTCCGACGCCGAGATGGAAGAAGAGCTCGAGCACATGGCCAGCCATGAACGAACAACTGCAGCCAAGCTCCTGGAGCGGCTCAAGCGCGATGGCCGTCACGAGATGGTGGCCGCCGACATCCGCGTGCGCAAGGCGATTGATGTCATCGCCGAAGCCGCCACGCCGATCGAGATGTCGGCTGAGGAAGCGAAGGAAAAGCTCTGGGACCATGCCGGTCACAACCACTGAGCCTGCCCGCGCACCGCGATCTATAAGCTCTCCGCAATGAGTCCACTTGTCCCCATGGTTGTTGAGCAGACGTCGCGTGGCGAGCGTTCGTTCGACATATATTCCCGGCTCCTCAACGAGCGAATCATCTTCCTTGGCACTGGTGTCAGCGAGGACATTGCCAACCTGATCGTGGCGCAGCTCCTGCACCTCGAGTCAGAGGATCCGGAGAAGGACATCAGTCTGTATGTCAACTCCCCGGGCGGATCGGTTTACGCCGGCCTGGCGATCTACGACACGATGCAGTTCATCAAGCCCGATGTCCAGACCATCTGTGTCGGCATCGCGATGAGCATGGGTGCGCTGCTCCTGGCTGGCGGTGCTGCCGGCAAGCGCATGTCGCTCCCGAACTCGAAGATCCTGATCCATCAGGTCTCATCCGGATTCTCCGGTCAGGCGACTGACATCGAGATTCACGCTAACGAGATCATCGACACCCGCAGCCGTCTCGACAAGATCCTCGCCAAGCACACCGGCCAGGACCTCGAAAAGATCACCCATGACACCGAGCGCGACTACTTCATGAGCTCGGACGAGGCCAAGGACTACGGAATCGTCGACCGCGTCATCGAGCATCACTGAGCGAGTCGACAGACTGATTCTTCGCTTCTTGACGGTCGCCCTTCTGGCGGCCGTCGTTTTTTCGTGGGAGGCCGGAACCGCAGCTTCGGCCGAACCCCAGCAGCCGTTGAACTTCAAGCTGGGCAGGGGCACCGTCTCCCCGAAGCAGGCCGTGCCCGACTCGGTCCGTCCGCAGCGCATCATCTTCCGCTTCCGTGCCTCTCGCGCCACCCCGATCGAGATCCGGGTGATCAAGCTCGGCTCCGGCCGGGTTGTCCGCCGTTTTGCGACGAGTCCGCTCCAGCCGGGCCGGTGGCATCGCGTGAACTTTGACGGACTCGACCGCAAGGGTCGCCTGGCCGGCGCCGGCAGGTACCGGGTCCGGGTGGGACCACTGGGCGGACGGCTGTTGAAGCTGTCGCGCCTGAAGCTCCACAGCCACACATTCCCGGTTCTCGGCGGGCACGGCACCCGCGGCGGAGTCGGTGAATTCGGGGCCGATCGCGTGGACGGCCGGACCCACGAAGGATTCGACATCACCGCGAACTGCGGCAGCCCGTTGGTAACGGTGCGATCGGGGACGATCCTCAAGGCGGCGAATGACCCGGAACTCAAGGGCAACTACGTGGTCCTGAAGGGGCGCAGCGAGCGCCGGACATATCTCTACGCCCACCTCAGGCGGCCCGCCTCGGTCAAGCGGGGACAGACGGTGAAGGCCGGCAGGAGGATCGGCTCGGTTGGTCAGACCGGTAACGCGGCGGGAACTCCCTGCCACCTGCACTTCGAAGTCAGGTCCGGAGGTCGGCTCCTCAACCCCGAGCCCCTCATTAATTCCTGGGTGTTCTGACCTTCTTGTTCTTCGCCTTGAACTGCGATTCGAACTGATTGAAGTCGACCTTCTGCTCGGCGAGCAATTGCTGCTTCGTCGAGGTCGGGAGGAATGAGCAGCGCAGACCCTCCTGCGCGAAACGCTTGATCCGCCTGTAGCCAAAGCCGTGGTCGCTGACCGCCAGCGCGTACTGCCCCGTAAGGTCGGTTCGCTCGACCCCTTCGTCGTCGGTCGAGAGAGTCACCCGGACTCCGTTCTTGACGTATCTGCCGACCGGGTGGGCCTTGCCGGTGAGGCCGAGTATCTGGGCGTTCGAAGTCAGGTTGATCTCCAGGCAGACCTTCTTGTCGACGATGTCGTCGAGCAGCCCCTGGGGATCCTTCTCCCATTTCAGGTCGGCACCGTGTCCGATCCGCTGGGCTCCGGCGACGTTCACCGCATCGTTGATGTGGAAGCGCAGGTCCTGCGGCGCGGTCAGCCCGGGCACGAGTTCACCGGCATGGAGGGTCACGTTGCCGTCCGGGTAAACCTCTTTCAGGTACTTGATCATCTTCATGTGGAGGCGGTAGTAGGTGATTGCCAGGGACGAATCCTCCGGCTGGACCATGTTCATACCAACCCAGCCCGGGTTCGCCTGCATGAGTTCAAATCCGAAAAGGAGCTGGGCGAAGACCACGGCGGGCTGCTGGTTCCTGAGGACCTGGACATCGAAACCGATCGTGACCTCGCATCCGACCTTTGGTTCGTCGGTGTCGCAGTCGAGCAGGTCGCGCTGCCGGGTGATCGCGTCGCTGATCGTCTGGCCGGCTGCGGGGATCGCGTCGAGCAGGCCGGCGTTGAGCAGCGATTCACGCATCTCGCCGAAGTCCGGGTTGTAACCGACGGAGTTGGCGACGCCGAGCGTGTGCCCGAACTGGGGAGTGATCAGGGGCTCGATGTACTGCTCGTTCTGGGAGCCCGCCCGGCGGCTGACCTGGGCAAGGCCGTCGCCCTGGCGGCCACTGAACGCTCCGCCGAAGAGGTCGAAAGTCCGGAAGAAGTGGTCGTGTGCGGACAGCGGACTGTCGACGAAGTTCCGCATCGACCAGGCGGCGACGATCTGGTCGAACAGGATCGAGTTGGTCAATGCGTTCGCGATCGGAACCTGTCCGGGAAGGCAGGGCGGGAAGGACGAGGTCATGGTCGTGGTGTCGACGCATTTGCCGTCCTCGGCGCCCCAGCGGATCATCGACTCGGCGTAAACGGCGCCGGAGAGGTGAGTGTGGAGGTCGGTGCCTTTGGGCATGTTCCGCAGGAAGTTCCGGAGCTTCGCGGGGTCCGACTTGACCTGCTGGAGCCTTTGGGCGGCACCGTTTTCACCGGCTGTGGCTGGTGCGGCGCTCCAGCAGAGGGCAGCAAGGGCCGAAACGACCAGGACTACACGCAGGACGAAGTTTCGGCTCTCAGGCTTCATGTGCGGCCAGGCTCCTCCCGCAGTCGACGATCGTTTCTTCGATCGGCCGGGGCTCCCATCCGAGAACGTCCTTCGCCTTCTCGACCGAAAAGTGCGCTTCCTTGCCGATGTCGTCGATCACCGAGCGGATGCTCGGGTCGAAAAGTCCCATGAGCCGGACCAGCGGCTTCGGCACGATCCTGGTCGGCGCCTTGGACGCTTCTTCAGGCAGGCCTTCCCGGAGGATCTCCGACACCTCGGACAGCCACAGGAAGGGTCCAGAGGAGATGAATCGCTGCCCGCCGGCCTCGGGGGAAGTCATCGCCCGGATGTGGAGGTCGGCGACGTCGCGCACGTCCACGAAACTGAATCCCAACCTGGGCACGCCCGGCATGCCGTCCAGCATGCGCTGGATTATCTGGAGCGAAGAGGAGTCTTCTTCACCGAGCAGCGGCCCGAGAATCGCACTCGGGTTGACCACGGCGAGCCTCTTGGTATCTCCGGTTTCCTTGACCAGGTCCCAGGCGGCCCTTTCGGCGATCGTCTTCGACTGTCCGTAGGGGCTGAGGCCGGGCAGCTCCGGATCGGTCCAGTTCTCTTCGGTGTAGGGCTGGTTCAGGGGCGGAGTGGCCCCGTTCCTGACCGCCACCGTGGACGACGTGAGGACGACCCGCTTGGTGCCGGCCGCCAGCGCGGACTTGAGGACACGGAGGGCACCATCACGGGCGGGGACGATGAGTTCCTGTGGATCTTTCGGCTGGGATGGCGGGAAGGGCGAAGCCACATGGAGCACGTAGTCGCACCCCCTGACCGCCTCTTCCCAGCCGGCGTCGCCGCCGAGGTCGGCCTCGAAGAACCCGACCTCGGGTGAGTAGCCGAGTTCGCCGCTCAGGGCGGACTCGACCGAGGGCGCGCGGGACTGGCTTCGTACGGTGGTCCGGACGCTGTATCCCTGCTCGAGAAGCTGGGCGATGCAGCGGCCACCCAGAAACCCCGAGCCTCCGGTTACGAGGACAGTTCCCTTTTGATTCGGCTCTTGGACGGACATGGGGGCAGCTTATGCGTTCGGGCCGGGATTGCTACCGGAGCGATTCGACACAGGACCGGCGCATTCCTGTCAGTGTGAGGGATATGGTCGCTGTAACAGAGACTCATCACCGGGCCAATCGGCCTGCCAGTTCAAACGAGGAGGAAGTTTCAGGATGACTACCGCAAGCGGTTCACCCGGCAAGCTGGATATCGGCGGGGTATTTGAAGCAACAACCGAGATCTACAAGAGGTCCTTCGGAACTGTGTGGATCGTCGCGCTGATTCTCCTGGTTCCTTCGGCGATCATCGTCGGGCTGCTCGGAAACGGCGGCATCATGGGCTTCATCGGGTCGCTCGTACAGCTGGTTGCCACTGCCTGGCTGGTCGGATCAGTCGTGCGCATCGTCCAGGACGTCGAAGAAGACGGCTCAGTCGACTGGGGAGTTGGTGAAATCCTCGGCTCGGTCACGCCCAAACTGATCGCGATCATCCTGCTGCAGATCGTTACCGGCGTCCTGACCGTCATCGGCCTCTTCATCTTCATTGTTCCCGGAATCATCCTCGCCCTGATGTGGGCCGTAGCGATGCCTTCACTGATAGTCGAGAACAAAGGCGTGTTCGATTCGATGACCCGCAGCTCCGAGCTGACCAAGGACAACCGCATGCGGATCCTCGGCGTCGGCCTGGTCATCCTCGCTGCCTACCTCGTCCTCGCGATCGTCGGCGGAGTCCTAGTTGCCGCCACCCCGATCGTCGGCGTAATCGCACTGATCATCCTCGGCGTGCTGATCTACCCGTACATCTCGATCATCGCCGCGGTCCTTTACTACCGCCTGGTTGAGCTGAAGGAAGGCGTAGTCACCGGAGGAGCGATCGAAGAAACCGTAGTCGTCGAAGAAGCGGTCGTGGACCCCGGCACTCCGCCGCCCGCCGTCTGAAACGTTGGTTCAGCTTCACGGCTGAAGAAGAACCTCGAAAGGGCGCCAAAAGGCGCCCTTTCTCGTTGAGTCACGGCTGGCGGGCGGCGCCCGGGAACGACCTGTGCCCGCCTGGTCTTCGTCAGTCGCAGGAACATGGCACCGAATTTCCAAACTGGGAAATTCGGCGTTCGCTGCAGTGGCTGGCCTACTCGTGAGCGGTACCGGGCCAAGGCAAATCGCGTCACCCGCTCGCTTACTGCTCGCCAGCCGAACCCAGGAGCGTCCCCGTGCACCACCCTCATCGGTGGAACGGCCGAGTCTCGGCAGCCCTCCGTAGGGAACCGATCGCGATAGTGCCGAAATAGTCGGCACTATAGCGATCGGTTTAGTCGGCACTATCGCGATCGGTTCCCACTTTGGGGTCGTACCAGGCCAAGACTCGGGAGCCACATTCGGAGGTGCCTGCGTTTTTGGTGCGGACTGCGCCGTTATCGCAGGCACCCGAGGTT
>JBPPMT010000061.1:0-24251 GCA_051306195.1 Solirubrobacterales bacterium | reverse complement strand
CCACCCCGACCCGCCCCGGTCGAACTGCGGACGTTCGCCGACGAACCCGTCACGTTTCTCTTGCCCAGCTACGGCCTCGACCCCGACGGTGACCCCGTCGAACTCGTCGGCCTCGACGGTCAACCGCCGTCGAAGGGAACCGTCGAATCCGACCCCATCGGCGCCTCGTTCACCTACACGCCGCTCCCCGACGCCACCGGCGCTGACTCGCTGCGGTGGCAACTCCGCGACACCTACGACGCGATCGGCTACCTCGACGTCCGCGTCGTCATCGGTCCTCGGGCAGTCGGTAACCGGCCCCCGGTCGCAGTCCGCGACGAAGCACAAGTCGTGACCGGACGCTCGGTGTTCATCCCGGTCCTCGCCAACGACACCGATCCCGACCCGGGCAACATCATCACCTTCGACACCGACCGGCCCTACGACCAACCCAACGAGGGCGCCGGCGAGGTGACCGGAACCACCGACGACGGGTTCATCAGCTACCAAGCGCCGATCACTGAAGGTGAGTACTCGTTCCTCTATTACATCACCGACACCGACGGCGAAGACCCGCAAGGGCTCAGCGCACCGGTGCAAGGTCTCGTCACCGTCACCGTCACCACCGAAGACAAAATCGTCAACCGCCCGCCCGTCGTACGAGACATCGTCCTCAAACCCGCCAAGGAAGGCGAAGAAGTCAACGTCGACCTCGCCGCCTACGCATCCGACCCCGAAGGACAACCCCTCGCCTTCCGTGCCGGTGACGATGCCACCCTCCTCGGCGCATCGGTCACCGGATCCACACTCACCGTCACCATGACACGCGAACCGATGATCTTCACCTACCTCGCCGACGACGGGAGCCCCACCGACTTCCTCGCCACCGGCGTCGTGCAGATCCCGGTCCCGAAGAACCAGGCACCCTCCGCCGAAGTCCTCCAGATCGACGTGGGCGAGGACGAAGCGACCAAACGCATCGACATTCCTACCGACCTCTTCTCCGACCCCGACGGCGACGAGGTCCGCATCTACACCGCCAGCGACCCGACCATCTCACCGCCCGAAGCGTCGAACGGGGGAGACCTCGAATGGGACGGCAACGGCTTCGTCTACAACCGCAACCCCGACTACGGCGGCAGCGCAAAGATCGACTACTTCATCGTCGACGTACCACCGGCCTCGGTCGGTGAACCCATCGTGCAACCCGCCAGCATCGTGCTCAACGTCCAGAAGACGCAGAACACACCACCGGTCGTCACCGAAGACCAAATCGACGTCATCTCCGGCTCGACGAGTTCCTACGACCTGCGAACCCTGGTCAGCGACCCCGATCCCGAAGACGCAGCGAACCTCACCATCAGCAACGTCAACTGGACAGGACCATCATCGGTCACCCTGACAACCGGGGGAACCCGGGTCACCTTCACCGCCGACATCGACGCGGCCGCCGTCGGCGAGACCGTTCCTGGCGAGGTCACCTTCACCGTCGACGACGGCCGCGAAGGCGGCCGGGTCGACGGCCGCCTCGTCGTGACCGTCAAACCCACCGACCTCGGCGCGCCCGTCGCCGTCGACGACCTGCAACCACCCGTGAAGCAAGGTGAGTCGCCGACCTGGAACCTCCTCGGCAACGACCCACCGAACGGCACCGGCCAGGGCAGCGAACCCGACTACGAGATCGTCTCGACCACACAGCCCGCACTCGGCTCCGTTGCCCTCGTCGGCCGCGACAGCGTCAAGTTCACCCCGACCGCCGACGTCTCCGGCCAAGCCGACTTTCAGTACACCATCGAAGACCGCGCCGGCCGCCAAGCCACCGCCACGGTCCGCTTCTCCGTACTCGACCGCCCCGACGCCCCGACCCAGCCAACCGTCGGCGAACAGCTCAGCGCCACCGCCGTCGTCTCCTTCGCCCGGCCCGCAGACAACGGCTCGCCAATCGACAGCTACGAAGTACGTAGCAGTCCCGGCGGCACGACAACCTGTACCGCCTCACCCTGCACCGTCGACGCGCTCGCCAACGGCGTCGAGCACACCTTCCAGGTGCGAGCGCAAAACGAGGTCGGCTGGAGCGACTGGTCACCCTCGTCCTCGCCGTACACCCCCGACGAACTCCCCGGCACGCCACCCATCGCCCAAGCCGACTGGAACGACCGCTCTGCAACCGTCACCTGGGGGGCGATCCCGAACGACGGCAGCGACATCATCGACGTCACCGTCCGCATCACCCCATCCACAGTGGGCGCCATCGTCGTCTCGGGCGGCCAAACAGGCGGCACCGCCACCTTCACCGGACTCACCAACGGCACCGGCTACACGTTCACCCTCGTCGCCCGCAACAAGAAGGGCGACTCACCTCCGTCGCCGGCATCCACCGCCGTCGTCCCCGCCGGGGCACCGAGTTTCTCCGCGGCGCCGACCTTCATCGCCGACAACGGATTCGTCGACGTGTCCTGGTTGGCAGCCAACGGCAACGGTGACGACGACCTCTCCTACACCGTCAAACTCACCAACGAAACCGCAGGCTCCACGACCCTGCATCCCGTCGGCGCCACGCTGTCCACCCGACTTCCCGCCGTCAACGGGAACGTCTACAACGCCATCGTCAACGTGTCCAACAAGTACAGCGTCCGATACGCACCACAAGGCGTCGACAGCCCGAGGTCCGCGTCGGCAAAGGCAATCGGTATTCCGACAGCACCAGGATCAGTGACCGCGAGTGCCGGCCCCGGCAACGGCGCAGTCAACCTGTCGTGGTCCGCGGCCGGCGCTGCGGGAGGCACGATCTCCGGCTACCAGGTCAGCACCAACGGTGGACCATGGAACAACGTCGGCAACACCACCAACACCACCTTCAGCTCCGGTCTCACCCTCGGCACCAGCTACACCTTCCGCGTCCGAGCCCTCAACGACAACCGTGCCGGAACACCGGGAGACGCGAGCGCATCGTCGAATGCCGCAAGTCCGTACACCCCACCTGCGCAGCCCGCCGTGACCTGCGGCGCAGCTGGGACGGTCATCAACTGCACTTGGGCTGCTCGGGCGCTCAACGGTCCCACGCCTCAGACGGTGACGGTGTCGGGAAGCACGTCAAGCAGTGCCGCCTCCGGAACCTGGTCGAGTGGTGACATCGGCTTCTCCCAGACACGCAGCATCACCGTCCGCGTCTGCAACGCAGGTACGGCCGGCAACAATTGCAGCCAGAACACTGCAAGTGCGACAACGCCACCGCCGCCGAGCGTTTCGATATCGATCGGCGCGAAGACAACGACGGCGGCATGCCCCGGTGGGCCACTAGAAGGGTGTTACTACCTCAACATTTCGGTCAGCAACGCCATTGGCTCAGTCCCTGTTCGCTGCTATGGACGAGTGGCGGGCGGCTGGTCTCTCTACGAGTCGTTCACAGCGGGCAACGGAACTCATACTGCGTGTTCATACAGCTATGCGGGTCGGGCCGTTGTGGTTGCGGTCAATGGCACGATCTCGGGAAGTGATTGTTGCCCGGTGGTCTCGTCGGGAGGCGGACGATCGAACATCATCGATCCGTGGCCCACCTATTAGGAGAGAAATGACACGTGAACCAACACCGTTGTTTCCCTCCTGGGACGCAACTATCCGTAGGTCGACTGATCCCAGATGCGCTCATCTAAGGGCGAGCCCTGGGCAATCTTCAGTCAGAAACTATTGAACGAAAGGCATCAAGTGATCAACCAGGAAGAAGCCAATTGGTTTGCGGAGACATTCGGCAAGCTTGTCGTCAACGTCGAGCAGGCGATCATGGGGAAACGGCACACGGTGCAACTCGCACTGACCTGTCTGTTGTCCGAGGGCCACATGCTGCTCGAGGACGTCCCCGGCACGGGCAAGACCATGTTGGCCAAGGCCTTGGCCAACACCGTGCACGGCTCGCAGAGTCGCATCCAGTTCACCCCTGACCTGCTGCCGAGTGATGTCACCGGCGTCCAGATCTTCAACCAGCAGACGAACGTGTTCGAGTTCCACAAGGGCCCGGTCTTCTCCACCATCGTGTTGGCCGACGAGATAAACCGAGCGTCACCCAAAACCCAGGCTGCGCTGCTCGAAGTCATGGAGGAAAGCCAAGTCACGATCGACGGTGAGGCCTTCGCGGTGGGTGCACCGTTCATGGTGATCGCCACACAGAACCCGATCGAGCAGGCCGGCACCTACCGACTTCCCGAGGCCCAACTCGACCGGTTCCTCATGCGCACCAGCCTCGGCTACCCCGACCACGCAACGACCGTCGCGCTGCTAGCCGACGCCTCGAACAGGAACCGTGCGTCCGGTGTCACGGCGCTCGTCACCGCGAAAGCGATCGCCGACATGGCCGTCATGGCCTCGCGCGTCCACGTCGACAACGCCGTGCTCGAATACGTCAGCCATATCGCCGAAGAGACCCGCAAGGTCGACGACACCAAACTCGGGGTGAGCATGCGCGGCTGCTTATCGCTCGTGCGCACCGCCAAGACATGGGCTGTCGCGCAAGGACGCACCTATGTGATCCCCGACGACGTCAAACAGTTGGCCCTACCCGTGCTGGCGCATCGCATCCTGCTCACCCCCGAAGCCGAGTTCGGCGGCACGACGGCAGCCGAAGTGATCGGGCGAATCCTCGCCGACATCGTTCCGCCAACCGAGCGCGCCGCCTGACTCTCGACATGCACTGGCAGGACAGACTGACGAGACGCATCGACCGGTACTCCGGCCCGATGACCCCGCTCGGCCGCGCCGTCTTCGTCATCGGGTTGCTGGCGTGGCTCATCGCTGCGCTGTCGGGCTGGAAGGAGTTCGCGATCGTCGCCGGCATCTGCTTGATCGGAGTACTCACCGCGCTGGCCTTCACCTTCGGGCGCACCCAACTCGATGTCACCACCATCTTGAGCCCCAAACGCGTCGTCGCCGGCGACACCGCGGTCGCCGAAGTCCACGTCACGAACACTGCGACGCGCCGGATGCTGCCCGTACGGCTCGAGATCCCGATCAATGACGCAGTCGCCACGGTTCATGTCCCGACGCTCGCTTCGGGCGAGACCTTCGAGGAAGTCCTCATCATCCCGACCACGCGGCGATGCGTGCTCACCGTCGGCCCGACCCGCTCGGTGCGCGGCGACCCACTCGGGATGATGCGACGCGAGGTGGCCTGGGCTGACGCCGACGAACTGTTCGTCCATCCGAAGACGTCGCCGTTGCGAGGGGTCTCATCCGGTTGGCTCCGTGACCTCGAAGGTCAACCGACGAACGATCGATCGCCCAGTGACGTCGCCTTCCACACGCTGCGCGAATACGTACCCGGCGATGATCGACGCCACGTCCACTGGCGAACCTCGGCACGGATCAACAAGCTGATGGTCCGCCAGTTCATCGACAACCGCAGATCGCATCTCGGCCTGGTGATCGACACCAACCCGGCGAGTTACGCCGACAACGACGAATTCGAGTTGGCGGTCTCGATGGCCGGTTCATTGGGGTTGCGGGCGATCAACGAAGGACAGGAAGTCTCCTGCGTTGCGGGTTCCTACGGGGTGGCGTCTCACAACGGACAGTCTCTGCTCGACGGCCTCGCCCGAGTCGAACTCGGCGTCCCGACGATCAGCCTGCAGGAAACCGCCATGCGAGCAGCGCCGATGCTCCGCGCCGCCAGCATCATCGCCGTGATCACCGGTTCCGCGCTCGCGTCCGGCGACCTCCCGCTGGCAGCCAGACGATTCGGATTCGACGTCCAGATGATCGCCCTACGTGCCGACCTCTCCAAAGATGCGTCGCTGGTTCGCACGCCGCAGATGCTGACGCTGTCGGCCGACACGCTCGACAGCTTAACCCGCGTCATGTGGAGCGTGAGCGGAGCATGAGCGCGATGTCGAACATGGCGCGCCGCCTACGGCCCAGCCGACACGAACTCGTCGACGCCGCGTTCCTGCTCGTGCTCACCATCGCAGCGCTCACAGGGTTCCATTCGGCCTACGGCGGATGGGCGTTCCTCGTCATTGGCGCGATCGCCGCCGTGATCGGCGTCGTCGTTGCCCACGTGACCTCACGCCTCCACACCCCACCTATGGTCGGCCTGATCGCAGGTGTCGCCGCACTGTTGCTGTTCGGTGCCGCCGTCGCGATGCGTGACCACGTGATCCTGGGCTTCATCCCCCAGTCGGCGGCGTTCACCGGATTCGTCGATGGACTCATCAGCGGCTGGCGTCGACTCCTCACCACCACCGCCCCCTCCGGTTCACTCGGCAACCTCCTCGCGATCTCGTTCTTCCTCGGCTACGTCACGACCTGGTTGACGACGTTCATGTCGCGACGACCAAGCCTGCTCGCAAGCCTGCTCGTGCTCCCTGGGTTCGTTCTCGTGCTGAGCCTGCTGTTCGGAACACGCGAACCGTTCTCCATCGTCCTGCAGGGCGCCGCGGCGGCCGCCTTGTCGATCGGGTGGTTGTCGACGCGGCGAGCGCGGAACCGTCACAACTTCATCGGATCGAGCGGATCGAGGCGACTCATCGGTGCGACCGCCATGCTCGCCGTGATCGCCACCGTCGGGTTCGTCGTCGGTCCGAACCTGCCGCTCGCCGCCGCCAACCCCCGATACGTGCTCCGCGACAAGGTCGACCCGCCGTTCGACCCACGCGAGTACGGAAGTCCCCTGAACGCCTACCAGCGCTACCTCGTCGGGGAGTGGAAAGACGACGTCCTCTTCACCGTCGACGGTCTCCCCACGGCGCCGCCCGGCGAGCAGTACACGTATCTGCGGTTGGCGGTGATGGACGACTACGACGGCGTGGTGTGGCGTGTGAGCCCGCGAAGCAGCACCCAAGGCGGCCGCTTCCTTCGCGTGGGCGAGGAGATCCCCACCGACGCGGTCGGCGACCCCGCCCAGATCGACGTCACCATCGACGCGCTCCGAGGTGCGTGGATGCCCGACTACGGCGTGGTCGCCGGTGTGCAATGGCTCACCAGCGGTGAACGCGCCAGTGATCAACGCGACGTGTTCCGACTCAGCACCGTGACCAACACCGGCATCCTCCCGCTCGCCGGGGGCTGGCAACCCGGCGATCGATACAGCCTCGACCTCGTCGTACCGGCCCCGCTCAGTGACGCCGACCTCGTCGGCCGTGGCGTAGACGCCCAAGAGGTCACCGACGTCATCCCTGCGATCCCCGACGAGATCCGCACGGTCGCCAACGTGCAAACCAAGGGCAAGGCCAGCCCGCTGGAGCAGGCCAATGCGATCGTCGACTACCTCCGCGACGGCTACTACCAGAGCGGCGATCTCGACTTGGACGAAGCCAACCCTCCGGGGCACAGCTATGCACGACTGATCAAGTTCCTCGAGAACGATCAACCAGTCGGCAACGCCGAGCAGTACGCAGCAACGATGGCACTCATGGCCCGCAGCCTCGGCATACCCGCCCGCGTCGTCATGGGCTTTCGAGTCCCGTCGGGAGAGACCGAAGTTCGAGGCTCCGACGTGCACGCATGGGTCGAGATCGGCTTCGACAACGGCTGGAAGCAATTCGACCCGACCTCGGAACGCCGCGAGAAGCCACAACAGATCGCCCGGAAGCCCAAGCCGATCTTCGAGTCACAAGACGTGCCGCCACCTCCGGTGATCCCGCCGGAACCCGAAGTCAACGCCCGCCAAGGCGAACAAGCGAAACGAACCGAGGCCCGCAAGCCCGAGCAACCCAGTGCGAGCACCGGTGGAATCAGCCCGATCCTTGTTGCCACCTCGATCGGAGTGGGGCTGCCAGCCGTCGCCTTCGCCGGGTTCGCCGTGACGGTGCTTGCACTCAAGCGTCGCCGTCGCCGCCGCCGGATTCACGCCGGACCGCCGACGGCGCGAGTCGCCGGCGGCTGGGACGAGTACGTCGACACCGCCCGTGACATCGGTCTGCCGGTCCCCGTCGCGGCGACGCGGCGTGAGAAGGCACTTCTGATCGGTGCCGACACCAGCGTTGCGCTCGCTTCTCACGCGGACCGGTCGGTGTTCGGCTCCGGCGAACCGGACCCCGACGAAGTCGACCACTACTGGTCGACGGTCGACCGCGGCCGACACGAGTTGCGGGCACCACTGTCGTTGTGGGGCCGGATTTCCTCGAGCCTCAGCACCACCTCACTCAGGAAGCCGCGATGACGCACTCGTCTGGGTCAGGAACGTGGGGACCCGTCCCCATTCCGCTCGCGCGCCCTGTCAACGATGATGCAGTTCACGAATACCAACCACCAAGGAGAGAACCACAATGAGCGAAATCCTGTTGAAGGCCGAAGATGCCCGCAACGCCGCAAGCGACATGCGCAGCCGGGCGTCGACCGCACAAGAGCAGTTCACCGCAACCCGAGCTCGACTCACCGAGCTCGGTGGAAGCTTCAAGGGCAAGACCGCCGACGCGTTCGACCGCACTTTCGAAGAGTGGCGCTCGAGTGCCGACAAGCTCCTCGAGTCGCTGAACGAACTGTCCAACTTTCTCGACACGGCGGCCAACACGATCGAAGAGACCGATCAGAACATCGCCAACCAGCTGAACGGCTGACGCCATGGACATGATCCTGGTTGCATCTGATGCGTTGCTGTATCGCGAGCAACGCATGCGGCGCATGACCGTCGACTTCGGGTTGGCGATTCAACGCAACTTTGATGCCGGCCCCGTCGACGACGCCTACCGGAGTGTTCACGATCGCTGGAAGGAAAGCCAGAACGAACTCGTGGCCGGACTGGCAAACATCGCGGACATTCTCAAGTCGATTCGTGAGGCCTTCGAGGAAGCCGACAGGATGCTGTCGTCCACACTGGCTGCAGGACCGACAACGCCGAGCCCGGACGGGTGACCATGACCTGGACCGAAGTGCGACCCGAGGGAGAACCGATCCGCGGCAACATCGACGAGTTCGAACGGTCAGTCCAACACTGGCAAACCGCGCGAAGACAAGCGCTCGAGATTCGTCGTGAATTCGCAAGCATCGTTGACGGAGGCACCGAAATCGGTTTGCAAGGCGCAGCAGCAGACGCATTCGCCAGCATTGTCGACGACACGAAAGCGGTCCTCGATGACGTCCCCGAGGTCTTCGCCTCGATGGAAGCGGTTCTGAGCCGGCACCTCAACCGGTTGCGCGAACTCAAGGCTGCAGCGGACGCTGCTCTCGCACGAGCACGAGTCGCGCAGGCAGAACGGGCCGCGAAGGCCAATGAACAGGCAAGCGGGAATCGACGCATTGCCGTGCTTCGGAGACAGGTCGACGAATTGAGGGCTCTCCCGCCCGACGAGGTCGGAGGACAACTCGTCAGCTTGGAACGTGAGCTGTCGACCGAGGAGTCGAGGAAGTCGTCGCGCGCGACGTTGATGGAGGCCGCGCAAGCACGTATCCAGGCCGAGATCGCCGAATGGGATCGTCTGCGTGGGCAAGAAGACGAACTCAACCGTTCGACGGCCAATGAACTCGACCGGTTCGACCTCCGATCGCTCCAAGATCCGAGTTGGCTGGAACAACAGGTTCACAACGCCGGTCAATTCATCACCGAGTTGGTGTCTGACGCCTGGAAAGCCATCCAGTACGCGCTCGATGGCGACTGGCAAGCAGCACTGTTCCATCTCTACCAGGTCCTCGACAAAGTGATGACCATCGTCTCGATCGTGGCAGTTGTCGTCATGCTGGCTGCGACTGTCGTGTCCTTCGGCACGCTCGCGCCCGTCTTCGCTGGCATTCTCCTCGTCTGCGCCTCAGCCAAGCTCGCGATCTCGACGACGCTGGTGCTGACAAACTTCACACACCCCGAGACCGGCGAACGCCTGGGTTGGGTCGACGTCACCTTCGACGCCGTCGGCGTTGCGCTCGCCGCCAGCGGTTTCAAAGCTGCCTCTGGTCCCGTGAAGTGGGATCCGCACCTCGTGAAAGGTCTGGAGCGTTACAACGTTGGCCGAGAGTTCATCAAGAAGCAGACCGGTCTCACCTTCAAACGTGGCTACGACGTCTCTCTCAGGAAGACGGCAGACAATCTGACCAAGAAGGCTGCAGATCACATCGAAGACGAAACTCGGGATCGCGTGGAGGACCACGTCCGAAACCTGGGCGAGGACGGCGACGCATGGCGAGGCTCCACTCGAGAGGCCGTGATCAAGCAGGACGTCCAGATGATCCGCAACCATCGACCAGGCCTCGTCACCCCCGTCCAGAACGTCGTCATCGGAACGTTCTGAACGTGGACAACACCTACTACGAACCGCCAAACCAAGGGACGGACCCGTGAACGCAGTCGACAGCTTCAGAATCGACCTACCAGCATCATGGCGCCAACTGCCGCTCGATCTCCCCGGCCTAAAAGCCGAACTGGCGGGCGACCATCAAGATCAAGCGTGGCAACGCCTCGACCCCGTCGAACGACGCCGGCTCGATCTCTACCTGCAGCGTCTGCTCGTCGACATCGAATCCGCCGACGCCCGCTTCGTGTCGGTCTACTCCGAACTCATCGACACCCCAGACGGGCCAGCCGACGACACTCCGCTCGTCGCATCGTGCATCGTCTCGTTGCTCGATCGACAGACGGTCGGTTCGGACCTGCCACTCACATGCTCGGTCATCCAGGCCGCAATGTCGATCATCGATGCCGACGAACCAGCGCTGGCCAACCAACGAACGACGAACCTGGCAGAGCCAACCATCGTCGAACTCGCCCACGTGTCAGCCGTACTCGTCAAACGACTGCTCGAAATCCGCTACTCAAAGAACGACGTCTTGTCGGTCGCCAGCGAGACCTACTTCGTGCCGATTGCCGACGCCTTCGAGCAGGTCATCGTTGTCCAGTTCTCCACACCGAACCTGGAAGACGCCGCCATCTTCTCCGAGCTCTTCGCGGAGATCGCCGGCACCATCACGACCTACCGCGAAGGCGAGGAAACCATTCTGTGACGGAACCAGCAGGTGACGACAAGACCCATTCGGGTGTCCAGTCCGACCTGTCGGCCGGGCTGCGCAAACTTGCCGCCAGCGGCATCGAATCGACGGACTCCCCACCATCGCAGCCCGACGCTCCGAGGAGTACACCGGGCGTCCAGTCCCACCCGCTGCCGCCCCTGTCGAGCCCGACACTGGTCGCGGACCGTCGCCCAGCCTCACCCGACGGCCTCGTCATCGCGGATCGCATCCTCGCCGCGGCGCGCCACCGAACCGACCCGATGCCCGCGCAACCATCGATCAGCGAACGCGATCCACGAACGCCGTCCACGGCCGACACCGTGCAACCCCTGACGACCTCGGCCACGTCGACCGCTTCGACCGGGGACACGACGGTGCTGCCGCGGACCGCGGTCATCACGTCTCCCGACGGAAGCACGTACGTGCTCAGAGATGGCGACGCCCTGACAATCGGTCGGGTTCCCGGCCCGGGCGACCTCGCCGTGAATCATGTCGAGGTGTCCCGGCTGCATGTTCGACTCGAGATGCGACTGGGCCAACTCAACGCCACCGATCTCGGCTCCACGAACGGCACCATCCTCGTGTCCGGTCACACGACCACGGACCTGAAACCCCAATCCGCTGCGACCCTGGTTGAGGGCGACCGACTCATGGTCGGAGCAGACGTACCGTTGTGCACCGTCGACCGAATCGAATGGCAGTCGTAGTGCTGTCGGTGAGAACACGACTCGAGGGCGCAGCCCAGCCAGCCGATCTCGTCGTGGAAGCCGAGGACAACGCTTCAGGCGCTGACCTGTCCGCTGCACTTCGCCGCCTCGGACTTCCCGCGAGCCGCGTCGCCATCGACGGACGCGTCATCGACGACTCACAGCTGCTCGCGGAACACCCGCTCGTCAAGGGCTCACGACTTGAACTCGCCAGCGCAACGCCGGCGGACGAGCCCGGCGACGGTCCCCACCTTGTCGTCATCAGCGGTCCAGAAGCCGGAGCCTGGTACCCAATCCGTGCCGGTCGGCCAGTCCGGGTCGGTCGAGCCGATTGCGAAGTCGTACTCGCCCGAGACGACCTGCTTTCCAAACAGCATGTCGAGTTCGACTTTGACGGCACGCAGGTCACCGTCCGCGACCTTGACTCGAGCAACGGAACCTACGTCGAAGGCGTGCGTCTCGACGCCATCGCGGTGGTCGACGAGGACACCTTCGTCCACGTCGGCAGTTCGACCCTGGCGGTCGTCTCCATCACCACCGAAGATCGCTCGATACTCGGCAGCCCGACGAACGGGGCCTACCCGTTTCCCCGAACCTTCCGAAGCGCTGTCGAGCCACTCAAGAACGAGCACAAACTCCCACGACCCCCCACAGAGAACTCTTCGACCGGCTCGACATGGTGGCGTTCGCTCTTGCCTCTGGTGAGCGGCGTCGGCTTCGCCGTCATCACCGGCCGCTACATCTTCCTGCTCATCGCTGCACTCGCACCACTCGTCTACACCGTCGACGCGGTCCGCCAGAAGCGCAAGCGATCGAAGGACCAGGCATCCGAACAGCAGCGATACGACACCGAATCACGGACTGTTCGCAACGACTTCATGACAACCGCGCTCGAGGAACGCCGCCGGCGCCGCAGCGAGAACCCAGCCGGTGGCACCGCAAGCGTGTACGCAATGGTGCGCCACCGGCGGCTGTGGGAACGCCGACCAGAGGACGACGACTTCTTGAGCGTGACCTACGGACTGGCCACTCGACCCAGCACCACCTGCCTCGTCGAAGCAACCGGGGACCAAACCACCAAGCACACCGAAGACCTCTGGGGTTACCCGGTCACGGTCGACCTGCGAGCGACCGGGTCGGTCGCTGTACTCGGCGAAACCTCACGTGCCCGGGCAGTGGTGCGCTCACTGCTCATGGGGATCGCAGTCACCCATGCACCCAGCGAAGTCAAGGTGTGGCTGTTCGCAGCAAACAACAGCAACGAGGACTGGTCCCCGATTCGTTGGCTACCCCACGTCTTCGCCGACGACACCACCTGTCGCATCGCCTCCACGCAGACCGACCGCAGCGTCATGATGTCAGGTCTCAAGCAACTCATCGATTCCCGGCTCGAAGAGCGCCGGTCCTCGAGCCAAGAGCCTCCACTGCCGATGCACCTGGTCATCGTCGACGGTGTCGACCTGCTGTCGGCGTCCGATCTCAGCACCATCCTGCTCGACGGCCGTTCGGTCGGCGTGATCGGCATCGTCGCCGACCCGACGATCGCCCCTGACGGCATCATGGGAACCCTGCGACTCGGCGACGCAGCCGACGAGGCCTCGTTCGTCAGCCGACTCGAACCACTCATCACCGGAGTCCTCACCGCCGAGATGCCTGCTGTCTGGGCCGACAGCGGCGCCCGACGACTGGCAGCGCTTCAACCGTCCCTCGCAGGACGAGCCGGCATCTCCGCCACCAGCGAACGCCTCGCCAAGATGGTCGCCGCGACCGAGACCAGCGCCCAGGAACTGGCCACACAGTGGAGATCCGCCGGGCCCACAACGCGAGTCCCAGTCGGAACCTCCTCGGAAACAACATTCTGGATCGACGTAGTCCGCGACGGCCCGCACGGCCTCGTCGGCGGCATGACACGATCAGGCAAAACCGAATTCCTCAAAACACTGATCACCTCTCTCGCCTGGTCGAATCATCCCGACGACCTCAACTTCGTCATCGTCGACTTCAAAGGTGGGATCGACTACACCGCCGCCAGTCGACTCCCACACGTTCTCGAAGTGAGCTCCAACCAGGACCTGGCCGGCTTCGAACGCACCCTGCAGATGCTCTCCGCAGAACAACGGCGACGACAAGCGCTGTTCCGGCCGTTGGAAGTCTCGAACCTGGACGCCTACCGACTCCTCCAATCCCAACAACCCGACCTTCCCCGCGTTCCCCGACTCGTCGTACTCATCGACGAATTCGGCGAACTGCTGTCAAGCGACGAGGGCCGAGAGCAACTCCGCCGAATCGAGAGCATGAGCCGCATCGGCGGCGGCCTCGGCGTACACCTGCTGCTCATCACGCAGAACTTCGAAGGCCAGCTCCCACCCCAGATCGCCGCCAACGCAGGGCTGCGCGTCTGCTTCCGCGTGCAGGAACCGGCGAACTCCAAAGTTGTCATCGACAGCACGATCGCGGCGACGATTCCTGCCGGCGCCCAAGGGCGCGCCTACGCACGACTACAGGGCGCCGACCCGATTGAGTTTCAGAGCGCTCGTGTCGCCGGCCGCCGCCCGGACCTCAAAGGCAACGAAGAACTGGTCAAGGTGCGGCTCCAACCTTTCGAGACGCTCCCGCACCAGTTCCAGAGCGGAGACGCCAACGACGTGCAGGCCGAAGAGACCGACATGCACGCGATGATCGAGACCATCGTCGCCGCGTCCGCAGCGAGCGGCTGGACCCGACCGGCCGTACCGTGGCCCGCCGTCCTACCCGCCGACCTCGCGCTGGCGGATGCCATCCACGCGACGAACCCCGACGAGATCAAGATCGGACGCGCCGACGTTCCCGAACAACAGCGACAAGTCGACTTCTCTATCCGCTGGTCCGACGAGCACGTCGCCTTGTTGGGCGGCCCACGTGCCGATCTGGCAACACTGCTCGTCACCCTTGCTTGCAGTGCAGCCGTCGCCCACTCACCTGATGACCTCCATCTCTACGGCATCGATTTCACCGGACGCGGCCTCGGGCGAATCGCTGGGCTTCCCCACTGCGGAGGCGTCGCCAGTCGGAGCGACCAACTCGCTGTTCGAATCAGCCGGCACCTCGTCGACGAAGTCGCATTCCGCCGATCGGAACTCGCCGCCGAAGGAGTGAGCACGCTGCAGGAATTCGAACACCGAACCGGCCGCCGGTTCCCCCACATCGTGCTGCTCGTGCTCGGCGCCGAGAAGTTGTCCTCCATCGCCAGTTCGGACGAGCCGAGCGCTGCAGCAGCGCCACTGACCACCTTGCTCGCCGAGGGAAGCGGACTCGGCGTCCAAGTGATCGCCGCGGGCCTGCCCAGCTTCGGGATGTATCGACCAGGCAGCTACGTCGACCGACGGATCGTGTTCGAAGCAGCCGACATGAGCGACTACCTCGCGCTCGGATGCCCTCGACCGCTCGTTGGCGACCTACGCGGCGCTCGACGCGGCGTTGACATCGCTTCGCAGGTCGTCGTCCAGATGTGCTCACTCGCTGCGGGAGAGGCCAACGAAGCGGACGCCCTCGACGGTGTCGTCCATCGCCTCCACGAGAGATGGGACAGTGCGCCGCTCGAGCATCCACCGGTCACCATCTCCGAAGTCATGTGGCCAACCCGCATCGCCGCACTGTCCGGCGCCATCCGGCAACCACCCCTGCGGATGAGACAACCGATCTTGGTCGGCATCGACAACATCACCGGAGACCCGATGTGGATCGACGCCAGCGAGTGCGGCGGATCGTTCTTCGTCGCCGGAGGACGCAAGAGCGGCCGAAGCACGACACTGGTCACGCTGGGGCTCTTCGCCCGTCACCTCGGCTGGGACGTCGTGGGCACCACTACCTCACCCAACTCACCGCTCCATGAGCCCGACTGCCCATTCGAGGTCGTCGAGTTTGCGAAGCTCGACGAACGCCTCACGCGTCGCCAGTCACCGACGATGGTGGTGATTGACGATCTGCAACGCTTCGAAGGCCTCGAGGAGCCCATCACCTCCGAACACATCAGCCATGTCGACCTCGTCGTGGCAACCGGGCCACCCACGCTTTTCGCAGGCATGCAACGCTCCCTGACCAACATGGACGTCCGCCGAGCCACCTCGGGCATTGTCCTGATGCCGGAGGGATACGCCGACGCCGAACTCGTCGGAGCCAAGAACGAAACGACGCGTCCGGGCGCAGAGTCGCAACGTCGCGCCGGTCAGGGGCTGATGGGTGTGGCCGGCGAGGTCTTCGACGTGACGGTGCCACTCTTCGGCTGACGTCTCGATCACCTCACCGGCATACCGTTACCGGGTTGCCTCAGGACTGGCCGGGGCGCCGTGCCCCCTCGCTTGGCTCGGTCGCTGCTGCCAGATCGCTCATCCGGCAACTGGGTTGGTGTAACGAAAGACGGGGTCTCAGTGAGAATCGATTCGTACTAGCCAACTGAGACTTCCCAGGTCCGGAAACGTGGCGGGCACCGTGCGTCGGCCCGGCGTCCGATGAGCCTTCCCTCAGCGTTGCGCTGCTTGAACCGAATCAGTGGAGCGATACTGGAGGGACGATGGATCGCGACGAATTGAAAGCCCAGATCGACGAACTGATGCGCCAGTATCAAGACGAGGAGATCGACGGCGATACCTACGCGCAACGGATGATGGAGCTGACGGCTTCAGCGCAGGAATAGAGCGCGCCTGACCGAACGCCGCGACCGCTCACCAGGTCTTGGTATCCGCACAGCGCCCGGACTACGACTCGCTGTCGTCCCCCATCTCGTCCCCCATCTCGTCCTCGGCCTCGCACCAATGGTCTCCGGCATGTTCTGGCTCCAGGCGACAGTGCACCCCACCAAGCTTTCGTCGACCGTACGGAAAGTACAGAGCGTCGCACCAGTTCTTGTCGGCCATTGACGTAGCTCCCCAATCGCTTCCGACGGCTTCCTAACGCCGTCGAGATCTCGTATCAGGCTAGATGCCATCAAGGTGAGCTTCGAGTGTCGTGTACGCAGATCGTCCTGCACGCCAGCGCTTCGCACATGAGCAACAAACCGGATCCGATACGGCCGGTTGCCTTTACTGGCCGGACGAATCGACCGATACACCGAGTGGCCGCAAGCGCAGCCGCGAACCCATGGGGCTTCTCGTACCACCCAACTTCCCGCTCGGCACATTGAAGAACCGAGCCGAGCGTGACGCTGTCGGCGCGCTCGTGGATCGGTTGTCCGACGGATGGTACGTGATCCCCAGCGTCGGGATCTTCGGAGCGTCGCGTGACTTCGAGATGGACATCGTGCTCGTCCACGAACGCGACGGCGTGGCCGTATTGGAGGTGAAGGGGCATCGTCCCGAGATCGTCGGCGGCGTGTGGATGAACTCCGGCCAACCGATGACGCCGCAGCCGCTGGCGCAGGCGAGGAACAACGCGTACGAGTTGCGTGAACTCCTGCGAGCGACTCATCCGTCGTTGCGCAAGATGCAGGTCGCCTGCGGCGTGATCTTCCCGAACGCCGGCGAGCTGAAGGGGCATCTCCCGCCCGACACCGACCGGGCACAGATCCTTCTAGCTGGCGACCTCGAGGATCCGCTTGATGCAGTCGACCGTCTCACGTCGCTGCGCTACAGCGTTCCTGTCGGAGCCCTTGGCCTGCGGGCGATCGTCGACAAGCTGTGCCCGTCAGCGGAGTTGGCCTTCGATGCCGAAGCACGAGCCCGTCTGCTCCGTATGCGCCTCGACGAGTTGAGCGAACGCCAGGTGCAGGCCCTCGAGACGCTCGACATGAACCACCGGGTGATGGTGACCGGTGGTGCGGGAACCGGCAAGACCCGTCTCGCCGCGGCGTGGGCGCGTCGAGCCCGTGAACGCGGCGAGCGGGTGCTGTTCACCTGTTACAACGATCCGCTCGGGTGGGACCTCCAGAGCCGTGACGAGCTGCTCGGGGTGACAACGGTCGGGTCTTTCCATCAGGTCGCGTTCGACCTCCCAGGAATGACGCCCGTCGAGATTCCGGACGACGCCGACGGGGTGTGGTGGGACGAGGTCGCCAATCGACACCTGGTCGACCATTGGAACGAGGTGACCGCTCGCTTCGACACGATCGTGGTCGACGAAGCACAGGACTTCCGACCGGACTGGATCGCAATGCTCGAACGGCTCCTCGATCCTGACGGGCCGACACGAATGCTGATGGTCGCCGACGAGGCGCAGATGATCTACGACCGGGGCTTCACGCTTCCGTCGACCGCTGACGGTTGGGTGCGCTGCGACTTGACGAACAACTGCCGCAACTCCGCGCAGATCGCCACCATGCTGTACCGACGGCTTGGCGGTGCCGTGTCGCCGTATGGCGGCCCTGAGACGATCGCCGTCAACTGGTGCGAGGCCAACAATCTCGATGCAGCAACCGATGCGGTCGGCGATGCGATCGACGAGTTCATGGACGACGACGATCGCGATCCGGAGAACCTGCTCGTGCTCACGACCACCCGGTCAGTCCGCGATCACCTGAGGGAGTCGCTCGGGTTCACGTCGTGGGAGTCGGCCGACGAGGGCGACATCGCCTGCGAGACCGTCCACCGCGCCAAGGGCCTCGAAGCCGACCACGTGATTCTCGTCACGCTCGCCGAGGACGTGAGTGGCACGCTGCTCTACATCGGCGTGAGCCGAGCGGTGACCGGCTTGACCGTCGTGAGCCCTCGGGCAGTGGGGAAACGGCTGGGATTGACGAGAGCTGATGATGCACCCGATCGGTCCGGCCAACCCCGTGACACCCACGCGTCACAATGATTTGATGGCGGACCGACTTCTCACCCCTTAGATCGTTCCGATTCGCCCGAGGTGTCCCTGGCGAAAGTTGTCGTCGAGGTCGACTTCATCGGGCTCGGCGGGCAGGCCGTGGATCGATCCGACCTCGTCGTACGCGACGTGCTCGTCGGGTCCGAGCTCGTCGATCTCTCCGGACTCGTTGCGGACGAGCACCGTTGGGGTTCCCTCGATGCAGACAGTCACACCGTTCGTCAGGACGCGCTCCACCTCGTCGGTGTCCCAGTGGGTGAGCACGACGATGGGCACGTGATCTTCACTCATTGGTCCACCTCAAACATCCCGCTGGTCATTCGAATTCGAATCCGAGTCCGGCGACGGTCCGTTTGCCAGAGCGCAGACCCGACCCCAGCGATCCTTCGCACTCATAGCGCTGTCGTCCAAACCGTTCGCTGCTTCCACCACAGTCGTCTCGATGTCCTGGTGCGGCTCGAACTGATCTCTCAGCTGTTCGGCGTGTAGTGCCGACACGATCGCAAAGCCGTCTATCTCCAGTGGCCACACCTCGAGCTTCGTCATGGTCACGACCTGTTCCTTCAGATCAGCGGTCTTCCCGCCGATGACCTGGCGTCACGGTCGGGTCCAAGATCCTCACCGTAGTGATCGGCACAGTTGGCGCTGAGTAGAGCGGTTTCTGCGGGGATCCGCAACAGGAACAATCGGACCGTGAGGAGACGGCGTGGAGAAGGTCGACAAGGTCAGCGAGTTCGTGGAATCGATGGACCAGCGGATCCGCCGCGACGGCGACCGCAGTGAATCCGCTCGGGACTACCGACAACTCAAGCTCAGCACCGTCATCTCCCGATGCGGATGGTCGAATCGAAGTGCTGCCCGAATGGAATTGCTGACGGCTCGACTGGGTGAACGGGGACTCCACTGCGATCCGTCGCTCACCACCGAAGACCTCGATCGTGACCACTGGATCAGAGTCTCCCGGATGCTCCCGCCCGTACCGGTGCAAACGCCACCAACCGAGCGAGATCTCATCGCCTACATCCACGCCAACCACCGACTGATCCCGCCGCTCGATCAATACGGCCCCGCCATCGAAGCGGAGTATCGGTTGCCGAGCGGTCGGAAGGTTGACCTCGTCATCAAGGATGCACGTCGCCGCCGCTGGTTGGTCATCGAAGTCGAGAACAAGGGAGCCAAGAACAGAGAGGCGCCGGCGCAACTCTGCGAGTACATGGCTGAGGTGAATGGGAAGTGCCTACCTGCGGGCTACGAGGTCGAAGGAATGATCATCAGCGCCGAGGCGGACCCCCGCCACGTCGAGTTGCTCATGGGCGCACCGGCGCCAGGCCGCCTCCACTGGCTGGTGTTCGGCATGCAGCTCCAGCTGCAGCCGGCACCCGGATCCGTTCAGGCGCCGTCATGCGACCTGTAGCGCCGCCTTCATGCCCCATGGCTCCGAGCAGAGTGATGCCATGACGAATCAAACGTTGCTCTACAACATCGATCCGCTGACCGGCGGTCTCGTCCTGCTACCAGCAAGTTCGGTCGACAGTCTCACCGCACAAGCGAAAGCAATTGCGTTCTTGTGGGACGCAACCTGGTCCCGGATCAGGTGGGGGCGGGACCAGCTCTCTCCCGAGGTTCGAGAGTGGGTGGACTCAAAAGTCGAGTGGGTGCTCGACTGCGAGTGGACCGATCTCCATTCGGGTGACGTTCCGTTTCCCGAGCGGCCCGCTGACTGGCTTCCTGCTGAGGGCGACGCAGGGTTCTCGGAGGATTGGCGGGAATCGCAGGGGAGTCCGATCAACGCTCAGAACGGGCTTCCGGCGGAGATTGTTCGGTTGGGCCACGGTCCGGGACGACCGGGAGCCGGGGACTGGCTCTTCTTCGAAGCGGATCAGTTGGATGAGCTACGAGCCGTTGCGGACACTTTGGGACTGGAACTGGTGCATGACGACGTCGCTGTGATGCGATGTTGGGCGTGGGTGTGGGCGGGTGTGGAGCAAGCGGCGGACCGCTACGTCGACGATGACTGGCGCAAGTTCTATGCGGCTCTCATGCGGCATGAGTGATTGGAGCGGACAACCGCTCGTCCCACTCTGTAGCGGTCTGTGCGGTCTTCGGTCGCGAGCATCAGGACGTCGAGACTTGTCGGAGTGAAGTGACCCTGACATGGGGCTGACATCGACAATCTCAGCCCCACGGGATGGGCAATTCACCGTTTCAGCCGCTCGAGGTACGCCTGGAGAGTTGTGCTGTCGAAGCAGACGAAGCGGACGGTGGCGACCGCTGTCGGAGTCGAGCGGACAGTCTCGACCGCGATGTCTGTGGCGGCGCCGAGCGGGTAGCCGAAGATGCCGGTCGAGATGGCTGGGAACGAGATGGTGGAGGCGCCCAACTCGTCGGCCCTGGCCAGCGAGTTGCGGTAGCACTCGGCGAGTTTGTTCGCCTCGCCTGCCTCGCCGCCGCGCCAATACGGCCCGACGGTGTGGATGATCCATCGGGCGGGGAGATCGAATCCGGGTGTCACCTTGGCACCGCCCTGAGGGCACCCGCCGAGCGCTCGACATGCCTCGATGAGCTTCGGGCCGGCAGCTCGATGGATCGCGCCGTCGACTCCGCCGCCGCCGAGCAGGGTGGAGTTCGCCGCGTTGACGATCGCGTCGACGTCCTCCATGGTGATGTCGCCGAGCTTCGCTGCGATCTTCACTGCGTCTCCTCGTGGCCGAATCCACATTGTGCTGCACGGCGCTCGATCGGCAGGAGAGAGATCGCGTCTCGGACCTCTTCGGTTCCCTGCGGTTGCCATAGAACTGGCGGTAGCACGCGGCGTTCTCCTTGCACGTCGACGAGCGATGGCGTTGCGCTCAGGGGCCGATGGGGAAAATCAGTTCGTGGGTGAATCCGGTATCGACGAGCCGGTCTTCCGGTCGTCGGTGCCTCCTGGGCTACTGGGCGCGACCGGTTGATCGAGCCCAGGCCTCGACGTCCGGCCAGAGCCAGACATGAGCGTTGCCGAGGAAGGCGACGGGTTCGGGGAAATCCTCGTGACGTCGGCGCCAGTCGTGGACGACTTGCGGTCGCTTGACGTTGAGGCGACGTGCGATCTCGGTGGCATCCACCAAGTCGTCGAGGTCCACCTTTCTTCCCACCCAGTTGACGGTACTCGTGGGGTGTCGCCCAGTTGGTGAGTTGGTGCGTACGACTCGACGCAATTCCTCGAACTGCGTAGGATCTGACGCAATTCCTCGAACTGCGTAGGATCTGACGCGAAGGTTCCCCGGCGGTGCGGAAACACCCCGGGGCGTGGTCAGAACCTGTGTGGAGGTCCCAACGTGAGCAATCGTACGCGCTCCTCGAGCCTGCAGCCCGTGCTGACGCAGTGCTTGGAGCGCGGAGAAATCGCCGAGTCAGCGGTGCGTCGCGTCGAGCCAACTCTGCAGCGTGCCGTCCGCTTCTTCGAGTGTCGTGGGGTGAGCACTCTTGGCGCGGTCCGACCGGTCGACGCGAGCGATTTCGTTCACTCGAGACTGGACTCGGGTCTTCCGGCAAGCATCGCCGTTCTCCACAACCGCCGCGCAGCACTGCGGCTGTTCTTTCGGGTGGCCCGCCGACTGGAGCTGGTCGAGAGTGACCCGACGCTCGACCTCGGCCTTCCACCGAAGTCGCCGGGAGTGGCGCGCCCATTGGATGACGGAGAGATCGAGCTGTGCCGAGACGTCGCTCACTGGACCTCGAGCCGGGTGGCGATCGCCTGGGCACTAGCTGAAGCGACAGCCCGTGGCGCTGAAATCGCAGCGATCTCCATTGAGGACATCGACCTCGATGCGGGCACGGTCTGGATCACGGGCGGTCCGCGCACGTCCGCTCGAACTGGAGCGTTGAGCGAGTGGGGGATCGCAACGTTGAGTCAACGTGCAGTCCCGAGCGGGGCCGGCACGCTCACGTATGCAGGAGAGGGGCGCGGCATCGCTGGGCAGGTCTCGACGTGTCGGGCGATCTCGTCGGTGCTGGTTCGGGCTGGCCTGGCTGGTGAGCCCGATGTTCGTCCCATGTCGGTCGCGGGCTGGGCGGGTCGGAGAGTCCTGGACGAGACGGGCAGCGTCGAGTCTGCTGCGCTCGCGATGGGGGTTCGAAGTCTCGATCGCGCAGCGCGTCTCGTCGGCCATGACTGGTCGGCTTGATGGCTGGTCGCTCGGTCGGGTTCAGTGCGCTCGAGCGGCTGGAGGCGCTCGTTGCGCACGAAGCGTTGTTCAAGCTCGCGGAGATCGTGCCGGAGCCTGAACCGAGTCGCGGTGGTCGTCCTCGCGGCTATCCCGTCTACATGTGGTTCCTGTTCGACGCGTTGCTCAGCGTCTACGGATCCTGTCGTCGGGTCGAAGCTGAACTCGGACACGCCGTGGTGTGGGGTCGCCTTCGTTCGCTGATCCGGGAGGCGCTGCCGAAGCGCCCAGATATGTGGTTGCCGGATCGTCCGATGCGACGTCACCACTACCTGTACGGACGGAGCCGGTATCTCGCCGCGCCCGGCGTGCTCGAAGAGATCGCCGAACTCCACCGGAAACTGGCCACCGAACAGGCCCGGCAGTGTGGGCTGATGGTCTCGGATGGTCCGGGATCCTGGACGCACCCGGACCTCTCGCGGATGCTGTACGCCGACGGCAAGGTGGTCACACCGTTGTCCAGGGCCAAGCCGGGAGACAATCGGATCGACAAGGCCACGGGAGAGGTCCACTACCCGCGAGTCGAGACCGATGCCGGCTTCCACGTGGAGGGCACGGGGGAGATGGTGTGGGGGACGAAGTTCGTGATCATTGCCGCTCGGCACCCGGAACCGCACAGCCGATTCATTGTCGATGTTGCGTGCGTCGAGAGATCTGGTGCCGAGGCCGCAACGGCGTTGGACCGGTTCGTCGGGTTGGCACCGCTGATGCCCGGTGCGCAAGGCGTCGTGTACGACACGGCGTTCCGTGGGGTCCACCATCAGCGGCTGATGCGTGACCTCGGCTGGGTGTCGGTCAACCGTGTGACGGCCAACGCTGGGAGTCGGAAGCGGCCGGCCAAGGATCGCAAGCGCGTCGAGAAGACCGTTTACGTCGAAACCAAGACGATCCGGACACCTGACGGCGAGGAGCAGGTGCGGTTGATATCGCAGGCTGGGCGGATCGGGTTGGGGGAGGTGACCGAGTCGGGCAAGCCGGTGTTCGTGCCGCTCGACCGGATCCGCACCCATCGCAACACCGACAAGCGCGGGACCTACCGCTGGTACAACGACTACCGGCTACCCGAGGATCTGGGTGGGGGCGTTGTGACGGTGCGGTTGCATGCGAACGCCGAGGACGCGAAGCGCAAGTTCAACCGGGCGGAGAACGTGCGTCAGATCCCGCCGGGTGATCCGGACTTCGAAGTCCTGTACCGCCGCCGCAACGACGCGGAGAGCATCAACCGGCATCTCGACGACACGCTGTGGCTCCGGCGAGCGCACAGCGTCGGGAACCGGCGTCAGTTGTTGAACATGATCACGTACGCGCTTGGCGTCAACGCCTTGAGCATGCACGTGCGCCGCCAGGGCCTCGCCCCGCCACGGGCCGCCTGAGCCTCGAAACGCCAGCAACACGGCGCTCGAGCGCGCTCGGAACAGGGAGAATCGCCCCGGCCAGCGCTGGACACCCCGATTCGAGGTCGGCGCGCCCGGTTGCGGGCCGTACGATGATCAATCGCATTCCGGCGTAGACAGTCAAACGGGGTTTTCTCTCCCAGGTATTGCGCCGGTCCCGCCTCTCTAGCTCAATGGTAGAGCAGTGGACTTTTAATCCATTGGTTCAGGGTTCGAGCCCCTGGGGAGGCACGTCATGACCAACATTCACACCGCGGAGAACGCCG
>JBPPMT010000006.1:0-3007 GCA_051306195.1 Solirubrobacterales bacterium | reverse complement strand
CATCCACCGAATCCGGCTCCGTTGATCGAGATCAGGGCGAGGACACCGACCAGGACCGTTCCACCGATGACCCAGAGGCGTCTGGGCCCTTCGGTCTTTGGGGCGGGCTCATTCGGGTCGCCCTCGATCGGAACCGCGGTGAGCAGGATTACGTACGCAAGGGCACCAACGCCGCCGAAGATGATGCTGATCACGAACGCGATCCGGATGATCGCCGGATCGATGTTGAGGAATCGGGCGAGGCCGGCGGCGACGCCGCCGACGTACCGGTCATCGCGGGATCTGGTGAGCCGTCTAGTGGGGGTGGTTTCTGTCATGGCACAAGGGTCGGGGTTCGGGTGGTTTCTGTCTATTGGGAATTACCCTTACCGGCCCCGGGGGTCACCCCTTACGATCATTTCACTTGAAATCGCAGGTTGACAGCGAATCCGCCGTGGAAAGCGGAGCAATCACGATTGAAGAACTGGCCCGCCGCACGGGAATGACGGTAAGGAACATCCGTGCCCACCAGTCACGCGGGCTGCTCGATCCGCCGGAAGTGGTCGGCCGCACGGGCTTCTACGACGAAGAGCACATCGGCCGGATCGCGTTGATCCGGGAACTCCAGGGAGAAGGATTCAACCTCGAGGCGATCCGCAGGATCCTCGACTCGGTTGGTGGGTCGTCGGGGGATCTGCTCGACTTCACCCGCACTGTGCGTGAGCCCTACGACACGGAGCAGCCGGTGATCCTCGACGCGACGGAGATCGCCGAGGCCTTTGGTGCCACCGACCTCAATGCGGATTACATGCAGCGGGTAGAGACCCTCGGGCTGATGCGCCCGATCGGCGACGGCCGCTATGAAGTGCTGAGCCCGAAGCTTTATGAGGCCGGGGTCAACCTGGCTGCACTGGGCGTTTCACCGGAGGACTCACTCGACATGATGGAACGCCTCAAGGTGCGATCGAGTGCGGTAGCCGACATCTTCATCTCGGTATTCATGCAGCACGTCTGGCAACCTTTCGATCAGGCCGGCCGACCGAGAGAGGAGTGGCCCCGGGTCCAGGAGACGCTCATCCGGATGCGCCCACTGGCGTCGGAAGCTCTCCTCGCGTCACTCCAGATCGCGATGGAGGAGGCCTCCGAGCGGGCGATCAGCGAGGGAATCCGGCGTGACATCGGCAAGGCCACCGATCCGGATCAGGCCTGAAAAGCGTTACATAGGCGATAGTAAAATATCTATATAGCCAAGATAACTATGCTAGATTATAGTTATGAAGAAGCCTCGTAGCTATTCAACTCAGACACGGGAAGCGGCCCACCTTCTCGGCTCACGCATCCGCCTTGCTCGCCTGGAGCGACGTTGGACTCTTGAAGAGCTAGCCGAGCGCGTAGGCATCAACCACGTGACAATGCGCAAGGTCGAACGGGGAGATCTGAGCGTCGGGATGGGTCCGGCCCTGGAGGCGGCGGTACTTGTGGGTGTTCCCCTGTTTCACGCCGACCCCGAGCGCCTTCATCTGGAGGCAAGGGAGGTGGAGACTCGTCTCGCGTTGCTTCCAAAGTATGCGCGGAGGCCAATGAAGGGGGTCAGCAATGACTTCTAGGAATCACGGCGACACGGATGTCCAG
The DNA here is from genome assembly GCA_051306195.1 of Solirubrobacterales bacterium. Taxonomy (GTDB): domain Bacteria; phylum Actinomycetota; class Thermoleophilia; order Solirubrobacterales; family 70-9; genus 67-14. The sequence continues at coordinate 1,396 of JBPPMT010000006.1, read as the reverse complement.
CCAGTCACAGGGTTCGTTTGGATATGGCTGCCCGATGTGACCGAGCCAGTTGTGGCGGGTCGTGTCGATCAGCAGGGCGAGACCCTGGTTTTCCGCTACGGAAGGTCGTATCTGGACAACGAGAAATCAATTCCCATCTACGAGCCCGAGTTGCCTTTGGACGATCAGGAACATGTGCCGCAGAACGGGACTATCCATGGTTGCCTTTCTGACGCTGGTCCTGATTCATGGGGGCAACGAGCGATCCTCCATCGTCGCTTCGGGGATGGCACCCGCGACACTTCCGATCTGCACCAGCTGACCTACCTGATGTCCGCCGGCTCGGATCGAATCGGAGCCCTCGACTTTCAGGAATCTTCGAGCGAATACGTGGCCCGGGGGTATGAGACCGTTTCACTTTCGGATCTCATGACAGCCGCGGAGAGCGTTGAAGAGGGAACACCCCTTCCCCCAGGCCTGGACGCGGCGTTGTTACGAGGGACATCAATCGGCGGGGCAAGGCCAAAGTCGCTTCTGGACGCCGGGGACCGCAAGTTGATCGCGAAATTCAGCTCAATGTCCGATCCCCTTCCGACGGTTCAGGCGGAGTTTGTAGCGATGCGGCTGGCCGAGCTGGCGGGAATCAACGTTTCGAGGGTCGAGATAGCCGAAGTCATGGGTAAGAAGGTACTTCTTGTAGAGCGGTTTGATCGACTTCCAGGGGACAAACGGCTGGCCATGGTCTCGGCCCTTACGATTCTCGGTCTCGGTGAAAGCGAGGGTCGCTACTCAAGCTACGCAGATCTGGCACAGATCATGCGCTCCAGATTCTCTGATCCTGACGTCATGCTCCGGGAACTCTTCTCGCGGATTACCTTCAACATCCTCACATCGAACACGGATGACCACGCACGCAATCAGGCGGCTTTTTGGGATGGTGTAAATCTGTCACTCACGCCCGCCTACGATATTTGTCCGCAATTGCGCACTGGGGGGGAAGCGAAGCAAGTCATGGCGATCGGCACAGACGGGTGGCGTTTCAGTCAGCTGGCCGGATGCGTGGCTCGGTCGAACATCTACCACCTGACCCCAGTCGAAGCACAGGAAATTATCGACGATCAGGTTGATGTCATCAGGTCCAATTGGGAAGAAGTTTGTGACGAAGCCCTTCTGACCGAGGCCCAACGAACAGGCCTTTGGGAGCGTCAGTTCCTGAATCCTTTTGCGTTCCTGGATTCGCATACGTAGGCCTGAACAGACGTGGCTTCGGTAATCTGCCCTGCTCTGCCCGGATAGCTCAGTTGGTAGAGCACTTCCATGGTAAGGAAGGGGTCAGCGGTTCGAATCCGCTTCCGGGCTTTCCTTCGCCTTGAGGTTCCCTAAAGAAAGCCAAACTAGAGTCGTTTGCTCACTGCTT
>JBPPMT010000042.1:0-5058 GCA_051306195.1 Solirubrobacterales bacterium | reverse complement strand
CGGGTGGGTTCCAGGGAACTTCGGCCGACATCGAGATCCACGCGAAGGAGATCCTCGAATCCAGGCGCCGGATCGACGCGCTCTACGCGAAACACACCGGCGAGACCGTGAAGCAGGTGACCGCCGACATGGAGCGAGACAACTTCCTGACGGCCGAAGAGAGCGTCAAGTACGGCTTGATCGATTCGGTCCTGGAGCCGCGGGATCCGGAGGTGAAGCGCGTCGGTTTCGGAGGTTAAGCAAGGACTGGCAGTGAAATTAGTCGCTGAGCGACTAATTTCACTGCCAGTATTCATGGGTTTCGGGGTTGACTATCTTTAGGTCATGACCAATCCCGAGATCGCTGCCGCCCTTGAAGAGCTGGCCGTGCTCTATCAACTGGATGGAGCCGACCGTTACCGCGTGCTGGCCTATGTGAACTCTGCCCGGACGATCCGGGGCGAGGGCGGCTCGGTCGAAGAGATGGCGAAGAACGGCACCATCACCAGCCTGCCCGGGGTCGGCAAGACGCTCGAAGAAAAGATCATCGCGCTGGTCGAGACCGGTGAGATCCCGGCCGCGGCCAAGCTCAAGGAGAAGCTGCCACCCGGGTTGATCGAGATGAACCGCATCCCGGGACTCGGCCCGAAGACTGTCCGTCGTCTCCACGACGAACTGGAGATCTCCACCCTGGAGGACCTGAAGGCCGCTGCGGAGGCCCAGGAGATCCGCGCGCTGAAGGGCCTCGGACCGAAGCAGGAAGAGAACATCCTCGCCGGGATCGAAAGGCTGGAGGCCGAACCCTCTGGCCCGCAGCGCAAGCGACTTGACGAAATCCTGCCAGTCGCCGAGGAGCTGGTTCAGATCCTCCGCGAGCACCCAAGCTGTGACAGAGCGGAGATCGCCGGATCGGCCCGCCGCATGACCGACACCTGCAAGGACATCGACCTGATCGCGACCTCCGAAGACCCGAAGGAACTCGCAGCCCACATCGCCGGCAACGAGTTGGTAGCCGAGGCCGGCAAGCCGTCGGAGACGGGCGTGAGACTGGAGACCCACACCGGTGTAGGAGTCGATGTGCGGATCGTCGCCCCGGATGCGTTCGGAAACCTTCTCCAGCACTTCTCGGGCTCCGCCGCCCATAACGAAAAGCTGCGGGCGATCGCGGTGAAGGAAGGCCTCCATGTCTCCGAGAACGGGGTACTCGATGACAAGACCGGAAAGACCAACCGGTTCAAGACGGAGAAGGAGGTCTACGAGCGCCTCGGCTACGACTACATCGAGCCCGAACTGCGCGAGCAGCGGGGTGAGCTCGAAGCAGCGCGGGACGGCAAGTTGCCGGACCTGGTCGAGGCATCCGACATCAAAGGCGACCTCCACTGCCACACGACGCTTTCCGACGGCAGAAACACCCTCGAGGAGATGGCAGCTGCGGCGCAGGAGCTCGGGTACGAGTACCTCGCGATCACCGACCACTCGGCCAGTCATGGTTTCGGCAACGACGTCTCCCCCGACCGGCTCTGGCAGCGGATCGAGGAGATCAGCCGTTACAACGACGAGAACGCCAAAGGGAACTTCCGCCTGCTCTCGGGCTCTGAGGTGAACATCGGACCGAAGGGCGACCTCGACTACGAAGACGACCTGCTCGACGCGCTCGACTGGGTGATCGCCTCGATCCACACCTCGTTTTCCAACGATGCCGACAAGATGACCAAACGGATGATCACGGCGATCGAGAACCCGCTGGTCGACTGCATCGGCCACCCGACCGGTCGCCTCCTGAACAAACGCGAGCCCTACCCGCTGAACATCGAGGAGGCGATCAGCGCGGCCTACGAGTCAGGCACGCTCTTCGAGATCAACTCGAACCCGCAGCGCCGCGACCTCAACGACATCCACGCACGCATGGCCGCCGACGCCGGCGTCGGGATCGTCATCAACACCGACTCCCACGGAGCCGAGACGCTCTCTTACGTCAACTACGGAGTCGCGACCGCCCGCCGCGCGTGGCTGAGCAAGGACCAGGTCCTGAACACCGGGAGCTGGTGGAAGGACTCGAACGAGTGAAGTGATCGCACTTTGGGCCATAAGACGGCCCAAAGTCAGATCACTTCGCCGGGAGCCGGGTCCTAGAAGGCTCGGAAGCCAGGGGTTCGGATCAGCTTCACTGGCTTGAAGGGTGATCCCGCCTCGATCAGGAAACGCACCCCATCCCTCTGTTCGATCGCCAGTACGGCCGCCTCGCGGTTTCGCCAGGCCATCGCCACCAGCAGGGCGAAGCCGCTGCCGATCACGGCGATCTCCGGGAAGACGATGCCGAGGCCACCAGCCGTGGCGACCGCTGCGAGGATTGGCCAGAGGCGACCCCAGGCGATCCGGCCGGGGTCGGACAGCTGCGCCTGCTGGCCTCCGGGAGTTACCGTCTTCGAGTTGGCCAGGACTTCGCGCATCGATTCTTCGGTCTTGTCGGCCTGACCCATCGAGAGGCCGATCCAGGCGGCGGTGATCCACCAGACGGCACCGACGATCAGGATCGTCGGGTTGAAGTCACGCTGCGCACCGATCACGGCGATCGCTGCCAGGGCCGTCGCTCCACCGGCGGTCAGGAAGACGGTCGAGCGGAGCAGATCGGCGAAAGGCATCTCAGCCGTCCTGCGCGGCCAGGCCCTCGATCATGTCGATCCATTCCTCGGGTCCGGCGACTACGTGATCGGCGATCTCCATCAGCTCGGGCGGGCCCTCGTCAGAGTCGACAGCGACAATCATCAGATTCTTGATTTCGTCGTCGGCCTTCATTTTCTGGAGGCGCCGCACGGCATCGAGGTCGGTCTGGTCGTCACCGGCGAAGACCATGTTCTCGATCTTCCAGCCAGTAATCAGTTCCGCAGCCGCGCCGGCCTTGCCTTCCATGTCGGGCGGGCGTAGCTCCATCACCTTGCGGCCCCAGTGGGTGTCGAGGCCGGCTTCCCGGGCATGATCGGCGATAACCCGGACGAAGTCTTCGGTGCGATCACCGGCTCCGCGCCAGTGGAGCGCCTGGATCGGCCCTTTGTCTTCGAGCCGGATCTTCTTTTCGATCCAGAACACGTTGTCGTGCTCGGCGACGAAGCGCTTGGCGCGGTCGGCGTCTTCCCCTTCAAGCAGCAGGCGGGGGTCGTCGTGCCCGGGACTCAGGAGTTCGAGGCCGTGGTTGCCGAAGTAGACGACGTTGTCGGCGCCGACCATCTTGCGTGCGGTCAACGAGGGTCGACCAGTGATGCAGGCCACCATCGCGAGTCGGTGACTGAGCTTCTCGAGGATCTCACGGGCGCGGTCAGGGACCTTCGCTTTCTCGGGCCGATCGACGATTCGGCAGAGGGTCCCGTCGATGTCGCTCGTCAGGGCTGAGCGACCGGGTTCGGCGAGAAGGAATGAGAGGGGGGAGTCTGAGCTGCTCATGGTCGTAGTATCGCCGGGATGGATTCCCGCCGGATATGGAGCTTAGCTGCGGTGGGCACCGTTGCCGGTGCCTTCAGTGGTCTGTTCGGTGTCGGAGGCGGCACGGTGATCGTTCCGATGCTGATCGCTTTCTACGCCTATGGCGAAAGACTGGCAACCGGAACCAGCCTGGCCGCGATCATAATCATCGCCCTGCTGGCCGCCGGAATGCAGGGTGGGATCTACGGAAACGTTGATGTGGAGACCGGCCTGATCCTTGCCGCACCGGCGATCCTCGGGGTTGTGCTGGGCACGGCGATCCAGCAACGGATCCCGGAGAAGGCTGTCTCCTTCCTCTTCGCGCTGCTCCTGATCGGTGTCGCTATCTACATGCTGGTGCCCTGATGGATCTCGCGATCGCAGGCCTTCTCTGCGGACTCGGCGGAATCGTCGCCGGGCTGATCGGTGTCGGTGGCGGGATCATCTTCGTTCCGGCGATGACGATCGTCCTCTCCAAGGGTCAGGTCGAGGCCGAATCAACCTCGCTGATGATGATCGCGCTGGTCTCGGTGATCGGGACCTGGCGCCAGCGGAGTTACGGCAACGTCAACCTCAAGGACGCAGCGATTATCGGGCTGCTCTCACCGGTCGGAGTGCTGGTCGGGGTGGTCGTCGCGAACGCCGTGCCTGAGCGCGCTCTGAAGATCGGCTTCGCGGCACTCGCCCTTTACATGGCGTGGCGACTGCTGAAGCGGGTCTTCAAGGAAGACGAGCCGCCGCCGGCCCCGCTCGACACGGCCGCGCCCGAAACCGGCCCGTCAGGACCGTGAAGGCCGGAATCCGCCCAAAGGGTGGTCCGTTCATCCCGGTGTCGGAGGTCCTGCTCCGCGCATCACGATCTTCCGGCCCCGGCGGTCAGCACGCCAACGTCACGGCCTCGCGGATCGAGGCGGTCTTCGACGTCGAGGCCTCGTTCGTCATGAGCCCCGGCCAGAAGGCCCGGATCGTGAGGAAGGCCGGCTCGCCAGTCACCGCGATCGCCCAGGACGCCAGGTCCCAGGCCCGCAATCGCGACCTCGCGCTGGAGCGGCTGGAAGAAAAGCTGAGCCGGGCGCTCGAGGTCCCCAAGCCGCGCCGCGCCACACGACCGTCCCGATCCGCCAAACAAAAGCGCCTCACCGGAAAGAAGATCCGGTCAGAAACCAAGCGGAACCGCCGACCCCCTAGTCACGATGACTGAAGCCGTGACCAAGCCACCAGAAACGATCCGAATCCTCCACACGGCCGACTGGCATCTCGGGCGGGAGTTCCACGGGGCCGATCTGACCGACGCCCACGAGGCCTTCTTCGAATGGCTGCTCGAACAGGTAACGGAGCAGGAAATCGACGTGATCCTGATGGCCGGCGACATTTACGACCGCGCCTATCCTCCAGCCAGAGCGGTCGCTCAGCTGAACAAATGGCTGGACAGGCTCTCATCGCTTATCCCGATCATTCTGATTTCCGGCAACCACGATTCGGCGGTTCGAATGGGCTTCGGTGCGTTGCTCAAGGACAACATCACCCTTAGGTCAGGCACGACCGACCTGGCCGAGCCCGTCGATCTTGAGCCGAACGGAATCAAATTGAAGATCTATCCCGTTCCATACCTCGACCCGGGGC
>JBPPMT010000033.1:0-12061 GCA_051306195.1 Solirubrobacterales bacterium | reverse complement strand
GTCGCCATCGGCGATTCGGCCAGCCACTCGCCGCTCTCCAGCATCGACTTCATCCCGGCATGCCAGAGCTCCCCCTTGAGGCTCGGATCCGTCATGTCCAGCTTCGGAAGTTTGAGGTCAGCGATAGCTGGCACGTCTAGGAGACTAGCCCCGGGTCAAGACATCGAAGTCGCACGGCGAAACCATCTTCGATGCTCTGTTCAATCGGCGAATTTGTAGCCGATGCCGCGGACCGTCAGGACCAGCTCCGGTCGCTGAGGGTCGGTTTCGACCTTCTGCCGTAGGTTCGAGATGTGGACGTCACAGGCCCGTTCGTCACCGTCGAACTCGGTCTGCCAGAGCTCCTCCATGATCTGGGAGCGCTCGAACACTTCACCCGGGCGCGCCGCGAGCAGCCTCAGCAGCTGGAACTCCGAGCGGGTCAGGCTGATCGTCCGGCCGTGAACCGTGACCACGTGGCGGGCGAGGTCGATCGTCACCGGGCCGGAAGCGATGCGGGAAACCTCGGGGACCGGCGAACGGTCGAGCTCGCGGCGGCGGAGCTGGGCCCGAACCCGGCCCAGCAGTTCACGGACCGAGAACGGCTTGGTCACGTAGTCGTCGGCGCCCACCTCGAGCCCGACCACTTTGTCAACCTCCGCGTCCTTGGCGGTCAGGATGATGATCGGCACCGCCGAGCGCGACCGGACCTCGCGGCAGATGTCGAGCCCGCTCTTGCCCGGCATCATGATGTCGAGGATCAGCAGGTCGAACTCGAAGTCGCCGACCAGCTTCTCCTCCGCTTCGGTGCCATCGATCGCAGGCGTTACCTCGAATCCTTCCTGGGCAAGCGCGTAGCCGACCGAGTCCCTCACCGAGGGTTCGTCGTCAGCTATGAGTATTCGTCCAGGAATGTTGGTGGTCATGCGATCGGGGTCTCAGACTGTTCGATGAGGGGAAGGCGAACCCAGAATGTACTGCCCTCGCCCTCGACAGAATTCGCGCCCATCTCTCCGCCCATCACATCTGCCATCCGTCGGGCGATGGCGAGGCCGAGTCCGAAGCCTTCCTGACGCCGCGATTCGGATCGGCGATAGAAGCGCTCGAAAACGCGATCGACCTCTGCTTGTGGGATTCCGGTTCCGGTATCAATGACTTCGAGCAGCATTTCCGCATCACCGATGCGCCTTCCACGAACGGTAACGGTGCCGGGGGGCGGCGTGTTTTTACAGGCGTTGGTGACCAGCCCGATCAGAACCTGGCGGAGCAGAGTCGGATCGCCCTTGGCGGCCAGGTCCCGCTCCACGTCGAGGATCAGGTCGAGACCTGGCGGGACCTCGACCGCGGCTTCGACGTCACGGGCGGCTGCGGTCACGTCAACCACCTCGACTTCACCGGCCCCGAGGGCTTCCACCCGGGCCAGGGTCAGCAGGGACTGGGTCAGGCGGCTCATGCGTTCGGCGTCGGCCGAAAGCCGGTTGAGGAAGTGGTCCCGGGCGGGCGGGTCGTCCTTTGCCCCCGACTGGAGAACCTCGATCGCTCCGGAGATACCTGCCAGCGGATTGCGCAGCTCGTGCGCGGCGTTACTGACGAAGTCACGCTCGGCGAACTCCTTTCGCATCTCCTCGGTCCGGTCGCGGACCACGACCAGCACTGCCTTTTCGTCCGGCAGTGCCCGCGCCTGCATCGCGTAGGCGCGGTCACCGATCCGGAGCGCGGGATGGGCAGCGAACCCTTCGATCGAGGCCCGCTTGATCTGCGGCAGCATCGCCTCGGGGGGCAGTCCGTTCTCGTCGAGCAACACGGTCGCGGCCGAGTTGTAGAAGCGGATCGGTCCTTCGTCGTCGATCACCATCACGGCGTCGTTCAGGCCGTCGAAGATCGCCGTCAGCTTGTCGCGGTCGGCGGTCAACACGCCGAAGCTTTCCTTGAGCGATTGTCGCATCGACTCGAGCGAACGGGCGAGGTCGCCGATCTCGTCGGAGCCGCCGGTCGGAAGAGTCACATCGAAGTTTCCGGAAGCGAGGTCATCGGCCTTCGCGGCGAGGCGCTTGATGCGGACTGCGATCAGGGAAGCGAAAGCCACTCCGAGGACGCTTCCGATCAGGATCGCGATCAGGGCAGCACGCAGACTCTCCGATCGCAGGGTGTCCAGGGCGCTTCGCAGAACTTCGGGTCTCGAATAGCGCCCGACGATCGCCCCCGTCGCCCCGTTTTCGTCGAGAACAGGGACGCCGACGAGGGTTACCTTGCCGCCGTCAATCTCGGTGGTCGTCCGGGTTCCTTCGAGGGCCTGGTCGAGGGTCTCGTTATAGCTGTCGTCATCAAAGGAGTCGGAGGAATCTCCGGCCGGAGCGACCAGAGTGCGCTCCGAATCGAAGTACCAGGCGGTGAAGCCTTCGCCGTTTGCCGCCTCGACTTCCGTCTTGATCTTTGCGTCGGGGATATCGACCCGATCAGCCAGCCGAAAGGTACGTCCCACCGCCAGTTCGGTCGATCGATCGGAGAGCACCTTCTGGCTCGAATCAGTGACGAATGCAAACATGATCGTCGCCGTGATGATCCCCACGCCAGCGAACCCGGCGGCCAGCCAGACTCTCATTCCGATGTGGCGACGCCGACGGCGTGGGGGCCGATTCCTCATACCGGAGCCACCCTAAACGAGATCGCACCTGACGCTCGCACACCCCGGATTCCGGAAATCGGCCAGAATCGTCCGGGTGAAGACCCTTGTTTTCATCCCGGCATGGAACGAAGAAGACTCGATCGAGTCAGTAATCGAGGATGCCCGGCAGCACATTCCTGGTGCCCAACTGCTGGTGATCGACGACGGTTCCGGGGATCAGACCGCAGCCCGGGCCCGCCGGGCCGGAGCCATGGTCGCTTCCCTACCTTTCAATCAGGGGGTCGGTGCCGCCCACCAGACCGGCTATATCTACGCCATGGAGAACGGCTATGAGCTCTGCGGTCAAATCGACGGGGACGGGCAGCACCCGGCCGTCGAACTCACCCGCCTCCTCGATGAGATCGAGGCAGGCAACGCCGACCTGGTCGTCGGTTCGAGGTTCGCCGAAGATTCCGAATACCGGACTCCCTGGGCCCGGCGCACCGGTCAACGGCTCTTCAGCACGATCGTGTCCGTAGCGACCCGGCAGCCGCTCACGGACACGACCAGCGGCATGCGGGCGCTGAATCGCCAGGCGATGTCGCTTTTCGCGCGGCGTTACTCGTCCGAGTTCGCGGAGGTCGAGTCCCTCCAGCAGGCCCATCGGGCCGGTCTCACCGTGAAAGAAGTCCCGGTCCGCATGCTTCCCCGCGAGCAGGGTTCGTCTTTCATCACCCCGCTCAACTCGGCCTTCTACATCTTCAAGACCCTGATCATCCTGCTGGTCGGACAGCTCCGGCCCCGCACCCCGTCACCGGAGGCCGACGAATGAGCTGGCTGCTCGCGGCTACCGAACCGGTGGTTCGCCTCACTCCACAGACGAGGATCGTTGCGGCTTTCCTCGCGGTGCTCTTCATGCTGCTGATCCTCGACCTGATCCGGCGCGATCGTCTGCTCGAGAGGTACTCGATCGTCTGGTTCCTGCTTGGTCTCGCGATGCTCGTCGGCGCCGCCTTCCCGGACCTGCTCCAGTTGATCGCCAAAGCGATCGGCGTCCGTGACGTAACCATAGGACTGTTCTCGATCGTTCTGCTGATCCTGCTCGCGCTCTCTCTGAACTTCAGCGTGATCGCGTCACGCCAGTCGAAGCAGATCACCCGCCTCGCGCAACAAAGCGCCATTGAATCGATCGATGAAGAGGAATCAGGCGGGACTGAACAGGGCGGCTAGCCGGAAGCAGAGCGCTTCCACTGCCAGCTCCTCGGAGACGTTCAGGTCGAATCGCCGGCGGGTATCGGCGATCAGCGTCACCGCCGAGCGGGCCGCTTCCAGCCTGATCGACGCCGCCTGCTCCTCGAGCAGCTCCAGCCGGTCGAGGTTGAACGCGAGTTCCGGTGCACCAGCCTTCACCACTGCGAGATCCCGGGCCCACGAAGCGGCCAGGGAGAGCGACAGGTCGAGCACCCCGGTTCGAGCCCGGCGCTGGGCCCGGCGGGTGGCTTCTTCGATCTCGGTCCTGGTGTGTTTGATGCCTTCCTTGACCTCGCCGCCGAGCTCGGCCGCAACCCTCTCGCCAGCCTGATCGCCAGTCTCCTTGGCCAGGCTGAGCACCGCCAGCCAGGGCGAGTTCTCCAAGCGGTCCTCGATCACCCCGGCCATCATCGTCTCGACGTTGCTCCTGATCAGCCGGCCACGATCCCGGGCGAGCAATCGGGCTTTGCCGAGGTCACCGCGGGACAGGCGCGCGGCGGCACCGGCCAGTTCCGGGGAAGCGATCCCGGCCAGCTCCTCTTCGATCACGTCCTGCGACAGGGCATCGAGCTCGATCGTCTGGCAGCGGGAGGCCACGGTCGGCAGGACTGCCTCGACTTCCGAGGAAAGGAGGATCAGGTGGGCGTGCACCGGAGGCTCCTCGAGCGTCTTCAGCATCGCGTTCTGGCTTTCTTCGTTGAGGTGGTCGGCCGCCTCGATCACGAATACCCGGTGGCCGCCCTCGAACGGGCTGAGCGGGGCCCGGTGGATCACTTCCTCCCGCACGTCGGCGACCGCGTGGCTCATCCCCACTGGCTTCAGCCAGATCAGGTCCGGGTGAGGCGAAGGGTCGAGCAGTGCCCGGCGACGGGTCTCTTCGGGGTCACTGCTGCCGGCCCCGAGGATCTCCGCGGCAAAGGCCCGGGCGATCTTCGTCTTGCCCGAGCCGGAAGGTCCCTGAAACAGGTAAGCGTGGGACGGCCCGTCCTTGATCGCGGCCGCCAGGGCAGCACCGGCCCGGGGCTGGTGGGCCGTGGCGTCGGCCAGTGCGGAGGAACTCAAGAGTCGAGCTTCGGGTCGACCACGGCCATGATCCGCTGATGGACCTCCTCCGGGGTCCCGTCCCCGTCGATCGGCGCCATCCGCTGCGGTTCACGCCGGGCAATGTCGTCGTAAGCCTCGGCAACCTTCTCCTGGAAACGCACGCCTTCGGCCTCGAAGCGGTCATCGGACTTCGCCCGGGCGAGCCCCCTGGCCGGATCGACCCGGATCAGCAGGGTGAGGTCGGGCTGGAGTCCGTCGGTCGCGGCTTCGTTGATCTCCCGGACCCGAACGATTCCGAGACCGCGGGCAACCCCCTGGTAGGCGATCGTCGAATCGACGAAACGGTCGCAGATGACCGTCTGACCGGCATCGAGGGCCGGCCGGATCACCCGGCTGATCAGGTCGGCACGGGCCGCGCAGAAGAGCAGCAGCTCGGCAACCGGATCGAGCGGGGTGTCGGGGTCAGCCAAGAGCCAGCGGATGCGTTCAGCGGCGTCAGTGCCACCCGGCTCCCGGAGGCGAACGGCAGCCGAGCCGAGGGCTTCGGCCAGCATCTCGGCCTGGGTCGTCTTGCCCGAGCCGTCGACGCCTTCGAGCGTGATGAACACGGCCTCTACTTCTTGTTGTTGCCGGGGCTGTTACGGCCCCCGGCACGCTTGACCCGGCGGGTGCCGAGATCGGGCTCACCGGACGAGCGCTTCGAAGCGGCGACCGTCGTCGTCTTCTTGGGCGCAGCCTTCTTCTTCGCAGTCTTCTTGCCCTTGGCCGTCGTTTTCTTCCCCTTGCCAGCTGCCTCGTCCATCTTCTTCTTGGCTTCCTGGGCGGCGAGTCTTTCGGCCTTCTTCTCGCGCATCTCGATCATGGTCGGGCAGTCGTCGTTGAAGCAGAGCTTCCAGGGACGGCCGGCCCGGCCGCGGGTCTTGACGCTGACCCTCGGGGTGCGGTGGCAGATCGAGCAGTTCTCCTCGAGCGGAGTCACTTCGTAGAAGTTCGGCTGCGGCATCGGGAAGGTCTGGTCGCAGGCTTCGGGGTCATCGGGCTTCCAGCCGGAGCAACCCACAAAGGACTTGCCGGACTTCTTCGCACGGATGATCCGGAGCTGGTTCGGTGAACCGTCTTCCTTGACCCGTCCGGCCTCCGCGCAGACGATGCAGGGTCCGAGGATCCGGTCCTTGTCCATGCCGGCCCAGATGATCTTCGAAAGTTCTTCCTCGCCACCGCGCAGCTTGTCGAAGGTCGTATGGACGAGCTTGCGGCTGTCTTCGACGACTTCTTCTTTGGTCATGCTGTTGCCTTCGGCGATCTGGTCCATCTCGCCTTCGAGCGTCGCGGTCATCTCGGAGGTCGCCATGTCCGGCACGTACTCCTTGAAGGCTTCGTACATCGCCATGCCGGTCGCAGTCGGCTCCGGCGGATGATTGCGCACGTACTTGCGGCTGTAGAGCTTCTGGATGATGTCGGGGCGGGTCGCCTTGGTGCCGAGGCCCTGCTCGTCCATCATCTGGACCAGCTTCGCCTCGGAAAGGCGGGCCGGCGGCTGGGTCTCCTTGTCGACCAGCCAGGGCTTGCCTTCGAGGCTGAGCTGCTGGCCTTCTTCCAGTGCCGGAATCTCCTCGTCGGAAGACCGGGCGTAGGTGTAGATGCCGGCGTATCCGGGGTCGAGCACGACCTTGCCGCGGACGAAGTAGGTCTCGCCGCCGGCTTCGATGTCGGCCCGGGTGGACTCGGTGATCATCGGACTGCCGAAGGTCGCGAGGAAGCGGCGGACGATCAGCTCGTAAACGCGGGCCCTGGGTCCGTCGAGTGCGCTGGGGTAAAGCGCGTGGGTCGGATAGATCGGCGGGTGGGCCGCGTCGAACTTCTTGCCCCGGGTGGGCGTGAGCGGCTTGTCGAGCAGGGGCGCAGCGGCCGCGAAGTCCTTGATCTTGACCAGCGATTGAATCGTCTTTTCGAGCGGCAGCGAGTCCGGGTAGATCGTATTGTCGGTACGCGGGTACGAGATGAAGCCGTCGTCGTAGAGGTCCTGGGCGTAGTTCATCGCCATCTTCGGCGTGATCCCGAGGCGGCTCGAAGCGTCGACCTGGAAGGAGTTGGTGTTGTAAGGAGTCGGCGGCTTGCTCGATCCCTTACGGCTGGTAACCGACTTGACGACACCGGGGCTCGCGGTCGCGGCCAGCGCGGAATCGGCCTCGGTCTTGTCCCAGAACTTGTCCGTCGCGTGGTGGGTCTCGAAGCTGTCGCCACTCGGGTGCTCGAACTTGGCGAACAGTTCCCAGTAGGGCTTGAAGACATGGGCGCGGCGCTCGAGCTCACGCTCGACGATCAGGCCGAGGGTCGGGCTCTGGACGCGTCCCACCGAGAGGAAGTTGGCCCCGTATGCCTTGGCGATCAGCGAGACGGCACGGGTGAAGGCGGCGCCCCAGATCAGGTCGATGTCCTGACGGGCACCGGCGGCGTTGGCCAGCGGGTAAGAGAGCTCGGTGAGGTTGTTGAAGGCACCCTCGATCTCTTCTTTGGTCAGGGCCGAGTAGCGGGCCCGCTTGAAGTCTTTTTCGAGGTCGGCGTTGACGGCGAGGCAGACTTCCAGGGCTTCGAGCCCGATCAGTTCGCCTTCGCGGTCGAAGTCGGTGCCGATCACCAGCGAGTCCGCGGCCTTGGCTTCCTTCTGGACGGCCTTGATCACGTTCTTCTTGCCGTCGATCGGGCCGGTCTCCAGTTCAGCGTCGACCAGGCCGTGGATCAGGTCGAGCTTCCACTGCTTGTATTCCTTGCCATCGGGGAACTGGCGCTGGACGAAATGTCCACCGGTTCCGAGTACGGAATGGTCGCCATCGGAATCGCTCCACTTAAATACGGGGACCGTGAAGGACTTGTTCTCCGTCGCGTTCCCCCCGGAAAGAATCTCCGCGATCTTCTGGGCTGAATTGTTTTTCTCGGTGATGATCAGTCGCATTAGCCCGGCGAGAGTAGCAGGGAGGGTCGGCGAGTCTTGGGAGATGCTGAGCGATCTATCGGTCAATCCCAAGGGATTGCATCTAGTATCCAGCCCAATGAAGACACTGATTACGGGCGGTTCAGGATTCATCGGAAGCCATTTGGCCGACGCCCTGACGGCCCGCGGAGACGAAGTCGTCGTGATCGACAATCTGAGTTCGGGCAGAGTCGGGAACCTCTCCTCGGCACTGGACTCCGGGGCACGTCTGATCGAAGGTGACATCCTCGATTTCGACTTCGTGCAGGAGACGCTCGAGGCCGAAAGACCGAGCACGATCTTCCACCTGGCCGCCCAGAGTGAGGTTCGCAAATCGATCGATGAGCCGGTCCTCGATGCCCAGGTCAACGTGGTCGGCAGCGTCAATCTGATCGAGACCAGCCAAAAGCTCGGTCTTGACCGATTCGTCTTTGCTTCCACTGGGGGGGCTATCTATGGCGAAGGGGAAGGCATGGACCTGCCTGCCGCCGAGTCGATCGACCCCGCACCAATGTGTCAATACGGCCTAAGCAAATTCGTGGTCGAGAAGTATCTCGAGCTCTACCGCCGCCTTTACATGTTCAATTCAGTGGCGCTCCGGTTTGGCAACGTATACGGGCCTCGTCAGAACCCGAAAGGCGAAGCTGGCGCCGTCGCGATCTTCGCCGGTCAGCTGGTCAATGGAGAAACGCCCACAGTATTCGGCGACGGCAGTCAGACCCGCGATTTCGTCTACGTTGCCGACGTGATCGCCGCAATGCTCACTGCGTCCCGAACCGATGTCGAAGGGTCGATCAACGTTGGCTCCGGGATTGAGGTCCCTCTGATCGATCTGCTCAAGACCATCGGCAGCCTGGGCAGCAACCGCCACTCCTTCGATCCCAAGTTCGATAAAGGGCGCGCGGGTGACATCAAGCGCAATTCGATCGACCCCACGAGAGCAGCCGCTGACCTCGGCTGGAGCGTCACCACCAGCCTCGAAGACGGGCTCCGTAAGACCATCGACTCCATCTGAATACAGCTCCGCCGCGGGCATTCGCGCCCTGTGTGACGGTTTGACCGGCCAGATTCCCCCGATCCCCTAACCTTTAGTCATATGCCCGCTCAAGCCTATGCCGGAAAAGAGTGCGTCTGCCAGTACCGGAAACCGCTCTGTGATCAGACATGTGTCAAAGACATGCTGGACACGCCGTTCTACATCGCCTGCCTGAAACTGACCGGCCGCAAGTGCCTGGTTGTCGGAGGCGGTGACATCGGCCTGGAGAAGATCGACGGCCTGCTGGCCTGCGGCGGCGACATCGTTTTGATCGCACCTGACGCCTGCGAAGCCGTCCAGGAATACGCCGCCGAAGGTTCGATCGACTGGATCAGGCGTGAGTACGCCGGGCCGGAAGACCTCGAGGGCAAGTTCATGGTGATCGCCGCCACCAACGACTCCGAAGTCAACATCAAGATCTACTACGACGGTGAGAAGCGGGCGATGTTGGCCAACGTCGTCGACGTGCCGCCCCTCTGCAATTTCATCCTGCCGGCGATCGTTCGCACCGGACCCCTGGCGATCGCGATCTCGACCGCCGGGGCGTCTCCCGCCCTGGCCAAGCGAATGAAGCGGGAGATTTCCGATCAGTTCGGCGAGGACTACGCCCGTCTGGCGGTCATCCTCAACGATGTGCGCGGCTGGGCCAAAGGCACCCTGCCGACCTACCAGGACCGAAAAGCCTTCTTTGAAGGCATCGTCAACGGAGACCCCGACCCGATCGACCTGATCCGGGACAACCGTGAACCAGAGCTGCTCGACCTGATCGAGGCAGCAAAAATTTCTGCGACCGCAGCGCTCAGCCACTGACCCCTGCTTCAGACGCCGCAGGGCTCAGAACGATCGGGTGGCAGTCGGCGGATTTCGCCGCCTGGGATGAAGTCACACGTTCGGATCTGATTCCGGCCCGGGTGATCGGGCTCCATCGGAACCACGTGGTCGACCTGCTCACCCCGCAGGGTCAGATGTCCGGCAAGACCGCCGGCAAGCTGCTCAAGGGTCCGACCTCGGCAATCGCGATGCCCGCCGTCGGCGACTGGGTGGCGGCCGACAGCGAAGGAACGGTTCACCAGATCCTCGAGCGCCGCACCACGCTCTCCCGCCGCTCGCCCGCCGACCGCGACCGGGTCCAGGTGATGGCGGCCAACGTCGACGTGGTGATCGTGGTCAGCTCGCTGAACAAGGACCACGACATCGACCGCCTCGAACGCATGGTCGCCCTCGGAGTTGCCTCAGGAGCCCGGACCATCGTTGCCTTGTCCAAGTCCGACCTGGTCGAAGACCCTTCGCCCACGGTCGCGGAAGCAGCCGAGCGCTTCCCGCATTCGAAGGTGCTCGCCTTCAGCTCGAAGTCCGGCGAGAACCTCGATCAGATCAAGGGTTTCCTCAAACCGACCGAGACCGTAGTGCTGCTCGGCAGCTCCGGAGTCGGCAAGTCAACCCTCGCGAACACCCTGCTCGGCCACGACCGGCAGAAGACGTCCGAGATCAGGGACAGCGACGACCGCGGTCGCCATGCAACCACGAGCCGCGAGCTCTTCACCCTTCCCGGCGGAGCCTTGATGATCGACACCCCAGGCCTGCGCGCTCCGGGCCGCGCCACCGAAGTGACCGTCGACGAACGGCAGGAAGAAATCGATCGCCTCGCCGAGTCCTGCAAGTTCCGCGACTGCGGACACGAAACCGAACCCGGCTGCGCGGTTACGGCGGCAGTCGAAGCCGGCGAACTCCCAGCCCGCCAGTCCCAATAACCCGAGGTGCCTGCGATTTCATTCCAGTCTGCGCCATTAACGCAGACACCTGCCCGGATGGTCCCCCTTAATCGAGGGCGAGTTTTGCGGCGCCGATTGCTCCCGCGAAGGTTCCCAGCTTTGAGATCCGGACCGGGGTCTCGTCGAGGCCCGGGAAAGTCGAGCCCTTCAGGCCGGTCTGGATCTGATCGGCCAAGGGATCGCCCCAGCCGGTGGACAGGCCGCCGCAAAGGACGAAGACATCCGGGTTGAGCAGGTTCACGATGGTCCGCACGCCGCGCACGAGGTAACCCACGGTCACGTCGAGGCTTTCCTGCGCGGCCTCGTCACCGTCGTTCGCCCGCCGGATGATCTCGTCGGTGCGAACCGGCTCTTTGCCGCTGAGGAGCCCGTAGCGCGCTCCCGTCGCCGTGCCACCCGCGAGACGACCGAGGCAGCCGGATGAGCCACAGGGGCACTCCGGTTCGTCGGCCATCGAGATGTGGCCGAACTCCCCGGCGAGGCCCCGGGCCCCGCTGAAAACCTTGCCGGCGATCACCAGGCCACCACCGACCCCGGTTCCGAGGGTGAGTCCGGCGACCACCGGCTTTCCTTCGCCCGCCCCGAGCCACCATTCGGCGAGGATCGCGCTGGCCGCGTCGTTCTCGAGGGCTACCGGCATCGACATGCGCTCTTCCAGCATGTCCCGGACAGGCACGTCGACCCAGCCCGGCAGCGAGGCCGATTTGGCGATCCGCCCCGTTTCTTTTTCGATCGGAGCGCAGACCGCAGCCCCGACGGCATCGAAATCGTGTTCCTCGCGCATGCTCGCCGCGAGGTCCGACATCCGGTTGACCGCAGCTTCCGGCCCCTCGGCAACGAGCGACGGTTCCGCGGAGGTTGCGACGATGCGACCGTCGGCCTCGACGACCGCGGCCTTGAGGTTGGTGCCGCCTAGATCTATGCCGAGAACCACCGCGCGATCTTACACCGCGCCTCCGGTAGATTTGAACCACCCCGAGCATCGTCAACAATCCGGATCGGAAATTGAAATTGCCTGAGAACAGCGCCCCGTCATGGCCCTTTGAGCTTCCGCGAAGCGGCAACGACCCGATCTCGTTCGCGGTTGACCACCTCGATTCGACCCTGTTCCGGGAATACGACGTGCGCGGGACGCTCAAGCCGGATGCCCCGACCACTGACGAACCGCTGAACGAGTTCGTCGCGAACCGGCTCGGCCGCACCTTCGGCACCTTCCTCGACCGCCGTGGCAAGACCGACGTCGTGATCGGCCATGACTCGCGCAGCTACTCGGAGAAGCTGGCGACCGCGTTCACGCTCGGGCTGCTCTCGACCGGACGGAACGTCGTTTTCATCGGTCTCGCGACCACCCCGACCGTCTACTTCGCGCAGCACCTGCTCGGCGGATTCGCCGGCGTCCAGGT
>JBPPMT010000023.1:0-2499 GCA_051306195.1 Solirubrobacterales bacterium | reverse complement strand
CCGTGAGGACGAGCTGCTCAGCCTCAGCCTCCGACAGCAGCGCCCGCGGCACCCCGTCCTCGAGCAGCGCAACCGGGGACGGCTCAGCCGCCTCATCCCCCGGTCGCTCCTGCACTGTCGCCACGCTGACGTTCCCAGCCCCGCTTGCTCGGTCGGACTTCAGAGGTCAGCCAACCGCACAACTCACCCCCCACGCACCCCGAAAACCCGCAAAGAGCGACACTTTTCGGCAACCGGCACGCGCAACCACGGCCGACGATGGGCCGATGCTCGACTCTGAGCCGGACGGTCCGATTGCCCGCTTCGCGGGCATCCCGATCCAGCTAATTCAGAACGAGCTAGGTGACAACACGATCACGGGGTCCACGCCACTCTCAGTGCTGCTGGCTTGACAAACGTGAGGCCATATCAGTAGGCCCATCCGGCCACTGAGGCCGACGGATCTGCAATCGCCACCGCCGCAGCGAGCCCCTCCGCAGTGAGCCCGACGTACAGGTCCGGTGCAATGTCTGCCCGCTCGTCCTCAGAGAAGCCGTAAGGCACTCGTTGACTGGCCCAACTACCAGACCAACTCCCCCGCTCACTTGCGTCGATCCTGAACGTCGCCTTGAGTGAGCTAGGTCGGTATCCGGAACCCTCCAGCGCACCGGTGACGTGATACGTACCGCACCGGTCAGCGCCATGGGCTGCATCTACCTGAATACGGGGATGGACCTCGACTCCAACGACTTGATCCGCATCCGTGAAGTCGACGATTACCCGATCGTTACCGAAATGTCGTTGCCACACTAGTCCGACTGGATTCGCGACGCCGACAACAAACCACTCAGTTATCAATGCGGGACCTTCACCATTCTCTTGGGGATACGCCTCGTCTTCGTCACCGTTCTGATGACCCCGCCCAACGAGTCGTATGCCACCTGTGTGTACTTGCCGTCGGCGCGCTTACGGAAGAAGCTGTAGCTCTGGTTCTTTGTGTCCCAATAGATGCTGCCCTCCCGGAGGGTTCGCCTGATCTCCTTGTTCGAGATCCCTCTCTGAACGGCTCTACCCATTGCGTGTGGGCGAAACTCGGGCTTGATGCGGATCGTGGTCCGAGCACCGCCGAGGACGATGGTCCTCCGCACAGCACCGGATGTGCCTTTCGCAACAACCCTGAATAGAGCGGAGGCGCCTGCAACGGCGACACGGAGACACGCCGGTGCGAGAAACGATAGGAAGCCTACGCACCGCCCGTCGAGGTCAACCTTGTTGACGGGGTCTTGGAGCGCGTACTCGTAGGCGTTCGCAGATCCGCCGTAAACAGGGTCGGTTTGGAGGAACCTGCCGAGTTGTGGGACGTACACCCGGGCGCCCATTTCGATGACGCCGGTGGGCAGGGTTGTGTTGCGTTGTTTGGCGCCGAGGTACGCGTGTTTGGGGAGCTGCTGAGAGCTGGGGCCGCTGAGGCCGGCGGGGGTGATGGCGGCGGTGATGGCGGCGTTGCTGACGTTGCTGTTGTTGCCGGTGGCGTTTGTGATTGTGAACGTGCCGGTCGGGGTGTTCTTCCCGCCAGTGAGGACTCGGAGTGCCATGCCGGCGTTGCGGTTGCTGCTCCCGCTCGCGCCGGTGGATGCGCTCCAGTCGAGGCTGAGAGGGCTTGTGACTGTCCAGGCTTCTCCGCCGTTGTTGTCGCCGGTGATCGAGCCGAACAACAGCTCTATCGCTGAGCCATCTTCGGTAGGTGTGACCGATGGCGCGGTGATGTTGGTACCGAACCCCGTGCTCGTCGCGACGGCGTTGACTGGGTTGGTGTCCGCGGTGTTTCGCAACGCGGTGATGCCACCGGCATGCTTGCTACTCGAGCTCATCGTGAACGAGTAGCTCGCGCTCTCGGCTGCGGTCGCGTGCTTGTAGAACAGCTTGAACTTTGTCGCGTACGTCCCGCCGTTCTGGACCTCGCCGCCCGCGACGGCAGTCCAGCCGGCCGGTGCGGTGATCGTCGATCCGGCGTTGACTGACAGGCCGGCGAGCAGCAGGTCTCCGGCCTGCGTGCCGGTCGGCCTGTTGATCGCGAGCGATGTCACGTTCGTCGTCGCCGCTGCCTTGGTCGCCGTGCCGACCTTGGTGATCGTTGCCGGGGTTCCACCGCTACTACCGACTTGCCTGGGGACGCCGAACTCGTCGGTCGCCCATGTTGTGGTCCCAGGCCCCGTGGAGGTGGTGGTGTTGGGGGCTTCGCCGATCACGTCGCCGTGGACGTTGCTGATCTTCAAGGTCGCAGCGGTGTCGGTGTCCTTCTTAGTCGCGGCGAGGTCTCCGTCGAGGCCTTCGATCTCGCGGGTCACCGCGGAGCCTTGCTTCGAGAACAGTGGCTCATCGCTCTCGTCGGCGTAGTGAAGCAGCTCCGGGTTAGCCTGGCCTGTCACGGCTCGGCTACGAACGCGCAGCGCCGGGTCGAGTTCGACCGTGGTGGTCTTGCCGTCTTGGACGAGGGTGCGGACGAGGTCGTTCTCGTAG
>JBPPMT010000151.1:0-2065 GCA_051306195.1 Solirubrobacterales bacterium | reverse complement strand
CTGTAGGGGTCGCTGCTGCCGAAGCCGCGGTAGTAGTTCATCATCCGGACCCGCGGGTTCTCTTTCATCCACCGGAAGATCCTGTGGACGAAACGGGTGTCGTCATAGCCGGTGACTCCCCATTCGGACATGGCGACCGGCTTGTTTCGCCATGGTTGGCCGTCCATGAACCTGTTGAGGTCTTCCCAGAAGGGGTAGTTCGAATAGAAGTCGGTGCCGGCCCAGTCGACAAAGTCCTTGCCCGGCCAGTAGTTGGCCGGCCAGTTGCCAGGAGCCATCGGTGAGCCGGCCGGCAGGGGACTCCAGACGATCGCGACTTTCGGCTTCGGCATGAATTCGGGTTTCTTCGCTTTGCCCCACTTGATGTTAGGCATGCCGAGCTTCCACAACTTGCGATTGACCATCTTCGTTCGCATGCCCCCGCGCACGATCACCGCGATTCGCTGGAACGCCTTCCGGTACCAGCGCTGCGTGTGTTCGCCTCCCCGCGGCGTGCCCGAGCAGGTCACGGCGCTGTACGGATTCAGGCAGCGGTTCGGTTCACCGAGGGGGCGGATGTAGGCCCGCTGCTTCTTCTCGGCAAAGAAGCGGTTCATCTTCCAGAGATACGGATCCCCGGCGCCGGTCGCGATCTCCTGCGGGGTGATCAGCTCCTCGCGAGTCTCGTCGTCGGCGGTCGAGATGTGGAGCATCGGCACCACCTTCGCGTTCTGCCACCTTCGGTAGGCGAGTTCGAGCTTGTTGCCCCAGGGGTGGAAGGTCTGGAGGACAGCCGGGTGCTTGCCGGTCGCCCTGGTGTAGTTGCGGAACCCCTGAAGCGTGCCGTTGTCGCTGACCCCGGTCAGCACCTTGCCTTTCGGCGGCAGCAGGCGCGCGGCGTCGGCCGGCTGCGCAGGCAGCAGCAACAGGACGGGCAGGACGAGAACCGGAACGAGCCGGGCTAGAAACGGCTTCACTGCCTTCTATAACTAACAGGGGGCGGAAAATTCCGCGTTCGCTCAGGCGGAGCGGGAAAGAACTTCCGCCATGGGGCTCGGTGTCACTCCGAGGGCCTCGACGTCTGCCGTGCCTTTCGCCGAGGTCATCGGGACCCGCATCAGTTCCGCTTCCTGCCAGGTGGCGAACACGGCTTCCTTGAAGATCCGGTGGAGCGTGCTGAGCCCGAGATGGACGATCGGCAGCGGCACGTGCCAAAGCCTGCGCGGCCGGCCCGCAAGCTGGCTGACCAGCGTCGACATTTGCGAATAAGTGAGCGTCTGTGGCCCAACCAGGTCCACCGTCTGCTGGTCGCCTTCGCCGGAAATCTGCAGCGAGGCCATGACCACCCGGGCGACGTCATCCGCCCAGATCGGCTGGTACTCGGAGTCGCCATCGCCGGAAATCGGCATGACCGGCAGGAACGAGAATCGGCGGAGGATCGTGATCCAGGGGTCGGAATGATCGAAGACGATGGAAGGCCGGAAGATGGTCGTATCGAGTGGTGAGGCGAGTACCGCCTGCTCGGCAGTCCATTTGGCCCGGAAGAAGCGTGTGCGCTGGACCGCGGAGGCGTTGAGAGCGCTGAAGAAGAAGAACCGCTTGACGCCGGCCCGCTCGGCTGCTTCGAGCAGGCGGACCGTGGCCAGACCGTTGAGCTCCTCCACCCGGTAGGGCGGCTGGTCCCGAATCGAGGCCGCCAGATGGATGACCGTGTCGACTCCCCGCATTGCCTGTCGCAGCAGGTAGGGGTCGGAAAGCTCCCGCAGGTCACCCATCGTGATCTGAACGTTGACCCGCTGGTCACCGAGGCGACGGGGCTCACGGACCAGGCAGCGCACGTCTTCGCCCGACTCGAGGAGCCGCGGCAGGAGGCGTGAGCCGATCGAACCGGTCGCGCCGGTAAGGAGAATCAAGTGCGAATGGGTGGTTGGACCAGCATAGGAAGCATTGTATTCCTCTAAGATGCTCGCCTATGAGCTACGTCATCGCCGAACCATGCATCGGAACCAAGGACAATTCGTGTGTCGAAGTGTGCCCCGTGGATTGCATCCACCCGACCCCCGACGAACCCGACTACGAAAAGGTC
>JBPPMT010000071.1:0-2159 GCA_051306195.1 Solirubrobacterales bacterium | reverse complement strand
ATCCGCACCTGGTCGCACGGTGAGGTCAAGAAGCCCGAGACGATCAACTACCGCACCCTCAAGCCGGAGAAGGACGGGCTCTTCTGCGAGAAGATCTTCGGCCCCACCAAGGACTGGGAGTGCTACTGCGGCAAGTACAAGCGGGTCCGTTACAAGGGCATCGTCTGTGAACGCTGCGGCGTCGAAGTAACCCGTTCCAAGGTCCGTCGTGAGCGTATGGCCCACGTCGATCTGGCCGCGCCGGTTTCGCACATCTGGTTCTTCAAGGGTGTGCCGTCCCGCATCGGCTATCTGATCGACATGGCGCCGAAGGAGCTGGAGAAGGTTCTGTACTTCGCCGCTTCGATGGTGACCTGGGTCGACGACGAAGCCCGCGCCAAGGACATGCCTTCTCTCGAGAAGGAAGTCGAAAGCGTGCAGTCCGAGTACGAAGCAGAGCGCAACAAGAGCACTCATGAGCTGGACGAGTCGCTCAAGCGTCGCCTGAAGTACTTCGAGGACGGCTCACAGACCAAGTTCTCCGACGAGGATCACCTCTGGGCGGATTCGCTCGGGATGACCTCGGCTCAGCTCCGGAAGCTGCCGGCCGAAGACCGTGCCAAGCAGGTCAAGGAACTGAAGAAGAACTTCGAGGCCGAGATCAGCGACACCGAGGCGTACATCGATGAAGCCATCGATCGTCTCGATCGTGTCTGGAAGATCTTCACCACGATGAAGCCGAAGGACGTCATCAATGACGAGACGGACTTCCGTGAACTCAAGGACCGCTTCGGATCCCCGTTCGGTTGGGGTGAGTACTTCCGCGGCGGTATGGGTGCCGAATCGGTGCGCGATCTGCTTGAGCAGATCGACCTCCAGGCAACCTGTGACGAACTCGAGGACCAGATCAACACGGCCAAGGGTCAGAAGCAGGCCCGTGCGGTCAAGCGTCTCAAGGTCGCGTCGGCTTTCCTCAACTCGGAAAACAAGCCCGAGTGGATGATCCTCGACTGCATCCCGGTCATTCCGCCGGAACTGCGGCCGATGGTCCAGCTCGACGGTGGCCGTTTTGCCACCTCGGACCTGAACGACCTCTACCGCCGCGTGATCAACCGGAACAACCGGCTCAAGCGTCTGCTTGACCTCGGTGCCCCGGAGATCATCGTCAACAACGAGAAGCGCATGCTTCAGGAATCGGTTGACGCCCTGTTCGACAACGGACGTCGTGGCCGTCCCGTCACCGGGCCGGGCAACCGTGCGCTGAAGTCGCTTTCCGACATGCTCAAGGGCAAGCAGGGGCGCTTCCGCCAGAACCTGCTCGGCAAGCGCGTCGATTACTCCGGACGTTCGGTCATCGTCGCCGGTCCTTCGCTCAAGCTGCATCAGTGCGGCCTGCCGAAGCTGATGGCGCTCGAGCTGTTCAAGCCGTTCATCATGGCCCAGCTCGTTGAGCGGAAGGCCGTCCAGAACATCAAGGCCGCCAAGAAGATGGTCGAGTCGATGGTTCCCGAGGTCTGGGACGTTCTCGAAGAAGTGATCGAGGAACACCCGGTCCTGCTGAACCGCGCCCCGACGCTGCATCGTCTCGGCATCCAGGCTTTCGAGCCGATCCTTGTCGAAGGCAAGGCAATTCAGGTCCACCCGCTCGTCTGCTCGGCTTTCAACGCCGACTTCGACGGTGACCAGATGGCCGTCCACGTCCCGCTCTCGGCTGAAGCTCAGGCCGAGGCCCGCGTGCTGATGCTTTCCGCGAACAACATCCTCTCGCCTGCCCACGGAGCGCCTCTGGCTACCCCGACGCAGGACATGGTGCTGGGCCTGTACTACCTGACCTTCGCCCAGGAAGATGTAACCACGCTGGACGTGACCAAGCTCGAGAAGCGCCCGCATCCGTTCCGTACCGCTCAGGAGGCCGAACTGGCCTACGAGAACGGTGTGGTAACGCTGCACGACTACGCCGAGTGGCGTGGTGAGTCCGGTGGGCACTTCCTGACCACGGTCGGCCGGATCATCTTCAACGACTCGATCCTCCGGGCGCTGGAAACCGCGCTCGAAGACGAGTTCGATCCGGAGCAGTACACGTTCGTCAACCAGGAACTCAAGAAGCGCGACATCAACGACATGGTCGGCTGGCTCGTGGAGTCCTACGGTGCCCCGGCGATCTCGCAGGTGCTCGACGC
>JBPPMT010000045.1:0-7501 GCA_051306195.1 Solirubrobacterales bacterium | reverse complement strand
AGCGCAGCAGCCACAGCCCAGTCCGAGCTGGACGCAATATCGGCTCCACCACCGGCACCAGCAGTCCCTGTTGATCCGACCGCACCGCCGGCGGACCCCGGCAACTAAGCGGACCCCGCCAACACGTTCGGTACGACGAGGTTTGACAACCGGTTGAGAATTGTGAGAAGACCGACTTTTCGACCCTCGGGGTCCTGGCTGAACTGCGGCCGGTACCGCCATTCATCTACTTGTAACGCACCAATCGACCTGTTCGCTAGGCTCTCGCCCATGAACCGTCCAAAGGGAGTTGCGACATTGTTGGCCGTTCTCGGGATCTGCGTCTTTGCTGCTGGATGCGGCGGGGCTAGTGACCAGGAGATCCAGAACGCCAAGGAAGAGGGGGCCAAAGAGGCCCAGCAGGCTGAAAAGCTGAAGGAGATCCAGAAAGGGATCGCTGCCTTGAAGAAGCAGCGGCGCAAGGGCAATTTCAAGCAGATCACCACTCCTCCGCCCTCAAGCGGATCGACCTACTCAGGCAGCGGTCCGGCCAAGACCTGTGCCAACGGGATCGGGGCCAGCTCGGCAACGTCTTGTGAGTTCGCATTCAACGTCGCTGGCGAATACGGGTCAAATCCCGGGGCGACCTCCATTAGCGCGTTCAGTCCGGTCACCGGTCAGGACTACACGATGACCTGCTCTGCTTGGACTGGAGGCGGAACCGTCTGCCGTGGCGGCAACGACGCGGCAGTTTTCATCCCCTGACCGCCTGACGCCAGCATCGGCCGGTTGCCTCAGTAGTTTCATCCCATGGGAACCCGCCTCGCACTGTTTGCCCTTGTTGCAACGCTGATCGTCTCTGGCTGCGGCGGATCCGACTCGAGTCCTGACCTGTCGAACGACAAGACGGCCGAGATCATCAACGCCCGGAAGTACAAGAAGCGGCTTGAACTGAGGCAGGCAGCACGTGACCGTAAGGCAGCCAAGCTCAAGGCGAAGGCCGCCGCTACCGCCGCTGCCGCTTCAGGTGCCGGCAGCTCCGACATCGAATCGATGCTCGCTGCCCTTCCGGGCCAGGGGGGACTCGTCGTTGGCGCTCCCGGTGGCGACGGAACCAGGCTTGGCAGCGGCAGCAACCTGAGCTCGATCTCCGCCTGGTCGACGATCAAGGTGCCGATCTCCGAACGCATCCTCGACGACGCAGGCGGACCAAACGGGATCTCCTCGACCCAGGCCAGCAACATCAATGCTGCGATCACGCTCTCCGACAATGACGCAGCCGCAGCACTTTTCTCCGATCTCGAAGCAGCCCACGGCGGACTCGGCGGTGCCTCCACTGCTGTCGGAGAGATGCTCCGACAGGCGGGGGACAATCAGACAGTCATCTCAACCCAGGGTCGGGACACCTTCACCACCTACGGCCAGACTGACTGGTCTCTTGAGGAGCAGAACAAATACATGGCTGCCCTTGCCGGGGGCTGTGTATCCGACTCAGCCTCCCGCAACTACATCTTCGATCAGATGTCACAGGTCACCTCCGACACCTGGGGCTTCGGCTCGGCAGGAGTTCCCGCCAAGTGGAAGGGCGGCTGGGGTCCCGGCACCGACGGCAAGTACCTCGTTCGCCAGATGGGCACCATGGAGATCGGCGGCCAAGAAGCGGTGGTCACCCTCGCGGCTATTCCTGACGACGGCTCGTTCGAGTCAGGTCAGGCGATGGCGTCTTCGATCGCCAGTTGGGCGGCTACCAACCTCGAAGGGATGATTCCCGACTCGTCTCCCTGCTGAGGCTTAAGTTCAACTAATTCGCATTGGGCGGCGCTTAAGTATCAGTAATTCCACGAGGTGCGGCTGTTAAGCTAGGATTCTTCGCATAAGGACATCCTATGGCTAACGCTAAAACCCGAGAATTGCCCGAGGTGTTTCGTCCGGAAGACCCAAAATGGGCCAGCCGGGCTGCCTCCAGGGGCGAGATCCGGAAGATCGCGAAAGCAATCTATACGACCAATCTGGACGATTCACTCGAACTTTTGGTTCGGCGCCGTTGGTTCGATGTTGCTGCACTCAGGTTCCCCGGCGCCGTGATAGTTGACCGGAGCGCTCACGACGGCCAGCCAGCCGAGGACGGCTCGCTTTTCTTGGATGTGGGGCCCAAGCGATCCAACCGAGCGACGATCGAATTCCCCGGATTGAGGATCAAGCCACGCAAGGGGCCTGGTCGAGTCAGCGGAGACACTGAGTTCATCGAACTCTTTCAATCTTCGCCTGCCCGGATCGCCTTGGACAACCTAAGACCTTCTCGAGCCCGGTCTGGAGTCGCGAGAACCCTGAGCGAGACAGAGCTCGAAGACTGGCTGGAGCGCATGGCCCGTACAAAGGGCCAGCACGCCCTGATCGAGTTGATAGACAAGGCCCGGGTACTCGCACCGACGCTCGGGGCCAGCTCAGAATTCGAGAGGCTGGATCGCATCGTCGGGGCGCTGCTGGGTACGCAGGATGCCGGACTCGAGACCCCTGCGGGACGAGCTCGCCAGCGAGGGGCGGGATTCGACCCAAGCCGCCTTGGTCTCTTCGAAACACTCCGTGCCGAGCTTGCCTTCGAACACTTCGCTGATCGCCAGACTTCTCCGGACCCAATGAAACTTGCGGCCTTTTTCGAGGCCTATTTTTCGAACTGGATCGAAGGTACTGAATTCGAGGTTGATGAGGCGGAGAGCATCGTCTTTGATGGCAGGGTGCCACCGCAAAGACCGGCCGACGCACACGACATCCGAGGCACATTTGACGCAGTGATCTCACCGAGGTTCTCCTCTCCAGCCGAGGATTCCGACTCGTTTATCGATTTCCTTTCCGGGGCCCACGAACTGGTCATGGGCGGGCGGCCGGAGGTTGGCCCCGGTGTGTTCAAGGAACGCTCCAACCGGGCCGGGTCCGTCACTTTCGTCAGTCCCGATCTTGTGCGCGGAACCCTGGCAGAAGGGTTCCGACTTCTCTCAACGCTGCCGGCCGGACTGCCTCGGGCCGTCTTCTCGATGTTCCTGGTGTCGGAGGTCCATCCATTCGCAGACGGCAACGGGCGAGTCGCCCGACTTGCCATGAACGCCGAGCTATCGGCGCAAGGGCTTTGCCGGATCCTGATTCCGCCCGTGTTTCGTGATGAATACATGACCGCCCTCCGCGCCCTGACGGCCAATCGCAATCCGACTCCGATCTGGCGCACTCTGGACCGGGCCCAGCGCTGGGCCTCGATCCTCAGATGGGGCCGGCGCGACGAGGCGATTTCGCTTCTCGAAAAGTCGAACGCTTTCGTGACCCCTGAGGAGGCGAGCTCGGGCAACATCCATTTGGTTGATCCTCCGGCGCCGAGCTAGGCTTCTGCTGAATCAGTCCTTTTTCAGCTGAACCATCAGGCCCGCCAGATCAAGTTCGTCCCAGGCCTGGGCGAGCTGTTCGCCATGGATGATCAGGATGGCGGTTGAGGTGAACTCGACCTTCCTGCCGGTGGCCTCGACCCCGAGGAACTCACCATCGTGGGTGCCTCTCCACCTCTGGTGGGCGGCGACCTTGTCGTCTTCGGCGACGGTCGTCAGGACCTTCACCTCGAGGTCCGAGAATCCGGCGAGGAAGGTATTCACCGCCTGCTGCTGGCCTTCGCGTCCCCGGAATTCGCTGTTGTGGACGAAGTCATCGGTGAGCAGACGCTCGCATGCGCTGTCGTCCCGCTTGTTGATCGCTTCTTCGTAGAAGCGCTTGACGAGTTCGACGTTGTCTTCAGCAGACATACGTCGAAGCTACTCCTATCGGACTAGAGACCCGCTACCTCGTCGTCCGGGCCGATCGCGCTCTCCTGCTCCTCGGCCGTCTCCAGCACCCCTAGCAGTTCGGTCACGCGACAGACCAGCAGCCTTTCGTCATCGACCTCGACCCAGGCTCCGGCCTGGGCCGGGAACACGACGTGGTCACCACGCTTGACCGGCATCTTCACCCCGGCGGCGGTCCACCAGTCGATCCCCTCGCCGACGTCGAGCACGATCCCGTGCTGGGGCACCGGTTCGGAGGTTCCGGGCGGCACGACCAGGCCGGACTTCCGCATCTGGCCGGGCTCGAGCTCCTTGATCACGACCTGATCGAACAGGGGTTTCAGCTGGTGCTTTGCCACGCCACAAGCCTAGGGCAACGGGTGTGCGGTTAACCTCGATGAATGAAACGTTCCGATGCGCTGATCCCACTCTCCCGTGAACACCATCAGGTGCTGACGCTGGCGAAGAGCCTCAAGGAGGCCACGGAGGTCGAAGCGGCAGCGGCCGAGTTCATCGACTTCTGGCAGCCCGGCGGGATCAACCACTTCCGGATCGAAGAAGAGGTGCTGCTCCCGGGATCGAACCTGCCGGGGCCGAAGTCGGATGACCTCTCCGCCCGGATGCTCGATGACCACCTGGAGATCCGTCGGCGGGCGATGACCATACTTGCCGGCGAAGCCGTTCTCGGCGACTTTCACGAGCTCGGAACGATCCTCGACGACCACGTCAGGTTCGAGGAGCGCGAACTCTTCCTGGCGGTCGAGACCAACCTTTCGCCGGAGCAGCTCGAACTGCTCGGCGAGCGCATCTCCTTCGCGATAGCGACCAGCTGAGGAGAGTATCCGCCTCAATTCGCTCAGAACCTTGTCAAACTAACGTAACATGTTAGAGTGACGTAGATGATTGAACGCCGATTGAAGCCAGAAGTGATCCGGCTCCTTTCACAGCAGGCTGCCGTGTGCCTCCTCGGCCCACGGCAGGTCGGGAAAACTACCCTCGCCCTTGAAATAGCAGAGGAGCGAGATTCGGTTTATCTGGACCTCGAATCCGAGGCGGACCGGAATCGACTCGCCGAGCCCGAACTGTTCCTCGGAGGATTGGCCGATGTGCTGGTCGTGATCGATGAAATTCAACGCGCTCCCGACCTGTTCGAGTCCCTGCGAGTCCTGATTGACCAGGGTCGACGGGCGGGAAAGGCCACAGGTCGGTTCCTTTTGCTCGGATCAGCGTCTCCGGGGTTGCTGAGGCAGAGTGGTGAGACCCTGGCCGGACGGATCAGTTACGTCGAGCTCGACCCGCTCTCGGTCGATGAGATCGAGTCTGGAGGCACTGATCGGCTCTGGGTTCGTGGCGGTTTTCCTGACAGTTACCTTGCCCTGGACGAATCAGTGAGCCGACGCTGGCGCGAGGACTTCATCCGGACCTACCTGGAGCGGGACGTGCCTCAGCTCGGACCCAGAGTTCCAGCGGAAACCTTGCGGCGCTTCTGGACAATGCTGGCGCACAGTCAGGGTGCCCGGTTCGATCCGACGGTGATGGCCGCCAGCCTGGGACTCTCCGGCCCGACCGTCACCCGTTACCTCGATCTCATGATCGACCTGCTCCTCGTGCGCCGGTTAGAGCCCTGGAGAACGAACACCGGGAAACGATTGGTCAAGCGACCACGATCCTACGTCCGCGACAGCGGGCTGGTACATGCCTTGCTTGGACTAGGAGACCTGAACGACGTTGTCGGACACCCGGTGGCGGGCGCGAGCTGGGAGGGGTTTGTCATCGAGAACCTGATTCGCGCGGCAGGCAACCGGGTGGATTCGACCTTCTATCGCAGCGCCGGCGGGGCTGAAGTTGATCTGGTCTTGACCTGGCCCGATGGTGTCCGCTGGGCCGTCGAGATCAAGCGCAGCCTGTCCCCGAAGCTGGCTCGAGGGTTCCATTCAGCTTGGCAGGATCTGGAACCCGAGCGGGGATTTCTCGTATACCCGGGCTCCGATCGCTACCCGGTGAACCAGGCGGTCGAGGCGATCGGGATCCACGAGTTGACCGGGGATCTGCTGCGGACCCGAACGAGTTGATCCCGACCGACTACTGCGGTTTACTTTCCAACCTCTCGATGCGATCGCTGAGGGGCGGATGGGTCGCCAACAGCCGGTCCGCTGAGAAGCGCCCGGTCTCTTCGTCGGGCTCCTTCGCTTCGATCTGCCGGAGTGCGCTGGCCATCTCGGGTCCGAGGCCGAGCTCCCGGGCGTAGGCGTCGGCCTCGAACTCGGTCTTCCGGCCCAGCACCCGCAGGAGCACGGTGGACCCGATCATCAGCAGGTAAAGAGCAGCCAACGGGATCAGCAGAACGCCGAAGAGCACGATGACGACAAAGAGGCCGAAGTAGCCGAAGGAGCCCCGGGTGACCGCCATTATTCCGGAGATCACCGCGATCATCAGCCGAAGCAGGATCTGGGCAGGTTTCCCGTACCACCAGGCGAGCACGATGCCGCCGATGTGGCGTTTGGTGTGATGACCGAGTTCGTGGGCGATCACTGCGGAGATCGCGCCGTCGTCCATCGTGAGCAATCCCCGGTCCATGCTCACCACTGAATCCCCGGAAGCGAATGCGTTGATCGTCTGGCTGTCGGTCATCTGAAGTTCGTAGGCCTGCGGGTGAAGCCCGGCCCTCGAACAGACGTCGTCCCAGAGGGGATCGAGCCTCGTCTTTTCGGCATCGTCTGGTTCGCGGCAGCCGTTCTTCTTCTGCCACCAGACCTCGTCGGCCTTGGTCGTAAGGAAGAGTGGTCCGGCGATGGTCCAGGGCACCACCAGCCCGAAGAAGACGATGTAGAACCACGGCCCCAGCTCCTCGGAGCCGTTCTGCGAGTCGTTCGCGAACAAAGCGATCGGCAGCGCGACAAAAAGGACCGAGATCAGCCAGAGGCCGGCGACCACCGCGAAGCCTGCCGCCCCCGCGCGGGAGACGTCTTTCCGCTGATCCTTCGGGTTTGGTCCGGGAGTCAAACCTGCCCGGGCTGGAAGCCGACCCGGGCCAGCGGCTCGACCAGCTCGTATTCCTCGTAGGAGAGGTGCGAGAGCAGGGTGTCGGTGAGGGCGTCGATCGCCGCCTGGAGGCGATCGAACTCCCCGGGGTTGTTGATGTGGTGGACCAGGGCGCTGTCGACCTCCTCGATCGCATCGTGGATCGCGTGGTGCTCGACCGTCAGGCGATCGATCACCGGTTCCAGCGTCGGCTCGGCTTCGGCGAGGTGGGGGAAGACCGAAACATCCTCGAGCGTGTGGTGCTGGGTGACGGCGTTGCAGTAGCGCGAGCAGAAAGCACCGAGGGTCCAGTCGTTCTGCCTCATCGCCATCTGGTTCAGCTTGCTTCTGGCGTCCCCGGCGGTGACGTAGCCGTCACGGACCTGGGCGACGACCTTTCTCAGTTCGGTCAGTTCCTCGCGGAGATGGTCGTGCACATCGATCAGGTGCTGGCCGACCATCTTGCCCTGCGTCGAGTACTCGACATCGGGTCCGGACTCCGCGCGATGAGGGCGGTCGTCCTCGTTCCAGGGCATGGAGTCGCCGAGGCGCTCACCGCTGTCGGGGGTCGGTGTCACCCCGAGTCGGGAGTACTCATTCTCAGGGTCGGTCGCTGGATCCGGGGTCTCAATGTCGCTGTCACCCATAGACCGACATTAGCTGGCTGGACGGCCAGTCAATTGCCCGCGCGGTGCCTGTAG
>JBPPMT010000101.1:0-3836 GCA_051306195.1 Solirubrobacterales bacterium | reverse complement strand
CTTGTGGGTTCCGTAGTTGTCGCAGATCAGATGCACGTCGAGATGATCAGGGACCTCGGTGTCGATCTTGGCCAGGAACTTCCTGAACTCGATCGCCCGGTGCCTGCGGTGGATTGAGGAGATCACGGTTCCGTCGACGGTGTTGAACGCGGCGAACAGGCTGGTGACCCCATGGCGGACGTAGTCGTGGGTGCGCTTCTCGGGCATGCCCGGCATCATCGGGAACGCCGGCTGGGAGCGGGCAAGTGCCTGAATCTGCGACTTCTCATCGACACAGAGCACCACGGCAGCCTCGGGCGGGTTCAGATACAGCCCCACGATGTCGTAGACCTTGTCCACGAACTGCGGGTCGTTGGAGAGCTTGAACCCGTCCTCCCGGTGCGGTTTCAGCTCGAACGCCTTCCAGATCCGCCCGATCGTGGACTTCGACAGGCCGGAGCGCTCGGCCATCTTCGCCCGCGACCAGTGCGTCGCGTTCTTCGGGGTCGCCTCGAGGGTTGCGACCACGACGTCCTCGACCTGCTCCGCGGTGATCACCGGCGGGCGACCCGGTCGGGGCTCGTCGACGAGGCCGTCCAGACGGTCCGTCAGGAACCGCGCACGCCACTTGCCAACCGTGTTCGACGAGCACCCCGCCCGCTCGGCGACGTCCTTGTTGCTCAGGCCATCCGCACACGCGAGCACGATCCGGGAGCGAAGCGCCACCGCCTGCGAGGACTTCGCCCGGCGCGACCACCGCACCAACTGATCACGCTCCTCGTCGCTGAGCACCAGTTCCGGCTTCGGGCGTCCAGTTCGCGGCATACCCCATTCTACAACTTAACAAACTGATTTACGGCGCAGGACACTAGTTGTCAGCAGGTCCAAGTCCAACCAGTCAAGAAACTTGCGGTGGGTCGCTTCATGACCGCGGCGACCATCGCGTGCTCGTTCATGGGCAGTGGCATCTGCACATTGCCGTTTTGGCCGACGCCCGTCCGAGCCCTGACCCTCCTCAGATCGTGAAGAAATACCGAAATCGACGACCAGGATGCCGCGATCCAGTCCAAAGCCTCTCGATACGGTAACGAGCGACTGCCCCAACTTGACACACGTCGTACCGGCGTGACAAGGTCTCCAAGAACTTCAAGACATAGGAGTCTTACTTTGACATCGCTTACCCGTTTCCCCGTTGTCGTGCGCCGGTACACATGTCCTCGCTCGGGCGATGTTGACGCACGGTGGTCACCGCACTCGGCCGCTTCGTTGCAAGCGCGGAACACCGCGTGCACGGCAGGACCGATCCGATGACTGTCGACGCACCCGTACTGGAGGTCGATTCGGTCTCGATGGAGTTCGGCGGGCTGAAGGCCCTCCAAGATGTTTCGTTGTCGGTTCACAAAGGAGACATCGTCGGTGTCATCGGTCCCAACGGTGCCGGGAAGACCACGTTGTTGAACGTGATCAGCGGGCACCTCCAGCCGACCCGGGGCACTGTGTCGTTCGATGGTGTCTCGATCAGGAAGTCTCCTCCGCACATGGTTGCCCGTCGAGGGTTGGCACGCAGCTTCCAGGACACTCAGTCGTTCCCTTCGCTCACCGTTTACGAGACGGTTCTGGCGGCCGCGTTGAATGGGCGCGGGTTGCGTGAGGCGCGCGAGGAAGTCGACAGGATTCTCGACGAGGTGGGGTTGAGCGCCAAGGCGCACTCCTATCAGTCCGGACTCTCATTGCCCGATCGCAAACTGGTCGAACTGGCGAAGTGCATCGCAATGGACCCGAAACTGCTGTTGCTGGACGAGGTGATGGCAGGGCTCACCATGGCCGAATGCGAGGAACCGTTGAAGGTCATCACCGACTTACAGAGCAAGGGGGTGTCGATCGTGCTCATCGAGCACGTCATGCCCGTGATCATGCGGATTGCGACTCGGATCGTTGTGCTGGACTTCGGGCAGCGCATTCTCGAGGGAACCCCTCAGGAAGTGGTGGCGGACGAACGGGT
The DNA here is from genome assembly GCA_051306195.1 of Solirubrobacterales bacterium. Classification (GTDB taxonomy): domain Bacteria; phylum Actinomycetota; class Thermoleophilia; order Solirubrobacterales; family 70-9; genus 67-14. Next base: position 1,855 of record JBPPMT010000101.1, on the reverse strand, counting down.
TCGCGCGTCATATCTCGGAGGTAAGGCCAGTGCTTGACGTTGAAGACCTCACGGTTGCCTACGGGGATGTTGTAGCCGTCAACTCGGTATCCTTGCGCATCGGCGAGGGTGAGTTCGTGGCATTGGTTGGTTCGAACAACGCGGGAAAATCGACTCTGGTCAACGCAATTTCCGGCGTTGTCCCCGCCAGGTCGGGAACGAAGACCTGGAACGGCGAGGTGGTCACGAAGGAGATACCGGAGAAGCTCGTGCGGCGCGGGATAGTGCAGGTGGCCGAAGGCCATCAGCTCTATCCACACATGAGCGTTCGGGAGAACCTTCTCGTCGGGGGTCGTCTGCAGAAGGACAGGTCCAAGCGTAACGACCTGATGGAGACGGTATTCGAGGTATTCCCCCGCCTCAAAGAGCGCACACGCCAGCAAGCGGGTACGCTCTCCGGCGGCGAGCAGCAGATGGTCGCGATCGGCTGTGCGTTGATGGCGGAGCCGACTTTGCTCCTCCTCGACGAGCCATCCCTCGGGTTGGCCCCCAACCTGGTCGATTTGATCTTCGAGAAACTCGCCGTCCTCAACTCAGAGGGGTTGGCGATTCTGCTGGTCGAGCAGAACCTCGAACTTGCGTTGAACTACTCATCACGCGGTTACGTCATCGAGCGAGGCGACATCGTCCTAGAGGGATCCTCCAATGATCTTCGATCCGACAACCGCGTCATAGCCGCCTATATGGGCCTAAGTTAGTAAGGGAGCTTTTCGTGGAATTGCTCATACAGGTACTTGTTCAGGGCGTGCTGTTCGGAGGAACGCTCGGTCTGATCGCGCTTGGCGCCAGCATCGTCTACAGCGTGTCGGGGGTAGTCAACTTCGCGCACGGTGACTTCATGGTTCTCGCCATGTACTTGACACTCACCCTGTATACGCTGTTCGGCTTCGAACCGTACCTCTCGCTTCTGATCGTCGGTCCGCTGATGTACTTCCTTGGTCAGGCTGTCTTCCGCTGGTTGCTCAGACCCCTCGCCGATAGGCATGTTCTCCTGGTTGCTCAACTCACGCTCGGAATCGTCTTCGCAATGCAGGGCATTCTGCTCCTTGCATATGGCGGGGAGGTCCAGCGCGTGCCGTCTGCCCTTGCAACGGTCAACTTCGATATCGGGGGGGTCGTGGTCCGCGCCGCGCCGCTGGTTGCGTTCGTGATCTCGCTCATCTTCGCGGTCGGGTTCTGGGTGATGCTGCAGTACACCGACTACGGTCGAAGCGTTCGTGCCGTGCATCAGAACCCTGCAGCGGCTGCACGGATGGGCGTGCGGATCAAGACCGTGCAGTATCGAACCTTTGGACTCGGCTTGGCGATGGTTGCGGTGGCCGGAGTCGCCTTGGCACCGACAGTCCCGTTCGAACCGACATCAGGGCTGCAATATACCCTCACAACGTTCATCATCATGATCCTCGGTGGCATGGGCAATCACTTGGGCACGCTCATGGCGGGTCTGTTGATTGGGATCGCGACTGCCGTGGGAGAGGTCTACATTTCCGGCCCGGTAGGCCAGATGTTGCCGCTGCTGTTGTTCGTGGCGGTCCTGCTGCTCAGGCCCAAGGGTCTGTTCAGGACCGCCTCCTAACGCCGAGTACAAGACAGAACCGGATACTTACTGATGACTCCAGCAATGAGATCTCAAACCATAGGCCTTGCGGTGGCCGCGGTGGTGCTCGCATTCGTACCTCTGCTCGTCGGCGAGACCTACACACTCGACGTTCTGATTCGGATACTCCTATTCGTAGGCCTCTGCTCAGCATGGAATATCGTGGGCGGCATGGCCGGCCAGCTGGCTTTCGCGCACAGCCTGTATATTGCCGCCGGG
>JBPPMT010000099.1:0-4361 GCA_051306195.1 Solirubrobacterales bacterium | reverse complement strand
GAGGCGGTGCCCTTCGCCCGCCCCGGGGCCCATCTGACCCGCGACTTCGACGACTTGTTGGCGTGGTTGGCGACCCGGATGGACAAGACCTCGGTGGCCCGGCTGTGCCGGGTGAGCTGGCGCAGCGTCGGCCGGGCCTGTGAGCGGGTCGTGGCCACCGAGCTGGACCCTGACCGTCTCGACGGGCTGTTCCGCATCGGCGTCGATGAGATCTCCTGGCGCCGCCATCACAAGTACCTGACCCTCGTGGTCGACCACGATCGTGGTGTGATCGTCTGGGGCGCCAAGGGCCGTGACGCCAAGACCCTCGATGGGTTCTTCGACGAGCTCGGGCCGTTGCGCAGCCAGGCGATCGAGGCCGTATCGCTCGATCTGGGACCGGCGTTCATCAAGTCGGTCCGCGCCGAGGGCCACGCCCCGAACGCGGTCATCTGCGCCGACCCCTTCCACGTCGTGAAGGTGCGCCACGAGGCGCCATGTGTTCGGGGGAGGGTGAGAGGCCCGCCCCTCCGGGCTGTCGCAGCAGTTCGGTGAAGCTGAGGGCAGCCTGACCCAGGAGACGCTGGGGAGGGTGGGAAGCAGCCCTGACAACGACGGGACGGGCCGGTACTGCCAGACGGCTCGGGCCCGGCAAGCGAGATGGAGAGGCGTAACGATTGAACCAGCGATTGAACCCCCTCAAGTGTGGAACCGGCTCCAACCTGGTGGATATGGGCCGGGCGACAGTGCGCGTCGAGCTGATTCACGGCGAGACGACTCCGAAGTCGGCCATTGATGTCGGTGAGGAGGCCATCGGGGAAGGCCTGCGGCGTACCCGAGGCGAGGCTGTAGGGGCAGAGCTGGGCGCCCATCCCATCGACCGACACATGGTGAACGTGGGAACCGTCCCGGAATCGCCCTCCCCGCCGCCCCGCCAGGGCGGCGACGGGCAGGCTCGTCGTCAGCTGATGGCCCCGGGACGGGGCGGAGGGTCCGTAGTAGTCCGAGGACGGGAAAGCCGGCCACATGGCGAAGGGACCCAGCAAGTCAGCAAGGCGGGGACTGGAATGCCAGGAGGTCGCCGGTGAACACCGACGCATCGTGGCCCGGCCTCACCGAGGCCGAGTCCCGGGTACTGAAGATCCAGACCAAGTTGCACCAATGGGCAACCGACGATGGCGATCGTCGGTTCGATGACCTGTTCAACCTCGTCACCGATCCTGCGTTCCTCACGGTTGCGTGGGCTCGGGTGCGGGGCAATCGAGGAGGACGATCCGCTGGGGTCGACGGAGTGGCACCCCGCTCGGTCGACACCAGCCAGGAGCTGCGGTTCCTCGCCGAGCTACGAGGCGATCTCAAGGCCGGCCGGTTCCAGCCCCTGCCCGTGCGGCAACGGATGATCCCCAAGGCGAACGGCAAGCTGCGTTCGCTGGGGATCCCGACCGCCCGGGATCGGGTCGCCCAAGCCAGCCTCAAGCTGGTCCTCGAGCCGATCTTCGAGGCCGGGTTCCACCCGTGTTCCTACGGGTTCCGGCCCCGACGCCGGCCGCATGACGCCATCGCTGAGATCCACATGCTGGCAACCAACTCCTATGAGTGGGTGCTCGAAGGTGACATCAAGGCGTGCTTCGACGAGATCTCCCACCCAGGCCTGCTGGTCCGGGTGCGGGACCGGATCGGAGACCGGCGGATCGTGCGACTAGTCAAGGCGTTCCTCAAGGCCGGCGTCCTCTCCGAGGACGGCGTCACGAGGGACACGAAGATGGGCACACCCCAAGGCGGCATCCTCTCGCCGCTGCTGGCCAACATTGCGCTGTCGGTCCTCGACGAGCACTTCGCCGAGGCCTGGGAGCGTGACATGGCATCTCGATCTCAACGGCAGACCCGCCGCCGCCACGGAGGAGCCACGTATCGCCTCGTGCGCTACGCGGATGACTTCGTGGTGATGGTGTCGGGCGCCAAGGCTCACGCCGAGGCCCTGCGGGACGAGACCGCAGCGGTGCTCTCCCCGATGGGCCTACGCCTGTCGGAGGAGAAGACGATGATCGCCCACATCGACGAGGGGTTCGACTTCTTGGGCTTCCGCATCCAGCGGCAGACCAAGAGGGGATCGAACAAGGCGTTCGTCTACACGTGGCCATCGAAGAAGGCGCTCGCCTCGATCATGGCCAAGGTGAAGGCGATCACCAAGCAGGGAACGAACCACCCGCTCTCCACCCTCCTGCGCCGGCTCAACCCGGTGCTACGAGGATGGACCAGCTACTTCCGACACGGCGTGTCCAAAGCGACCTTCGCCTACCTGCACCAGTTCACCTGGGAACGGGTAGTCGGCTGGCTTCGCCGCAAGCATCGCCGTGCCAACTGGAAGTTCCTGCGACGGCGCTACCTGGCCAACAGGTGGTGGCCCGAACACGACGGCATGGCCCTGTTCGACTGTCGAGCAGTCCCGGTGACCCGCTACCGCTACCGCGGGGCGAAGATCCCAACGCCATGGAGCACCGAGACGACTGCCCTCACCGGATGACCATGAGGGACTTGTGGAGAGCCGGATGCGGTGGAAGCCGCACGTCCGGTTCGGGGGACGGGCCGGGGAAACCGACCGCTGGGAACAGCGACACGGCGCCCCGGCCCGATCCCACCTCGTCGGCGACGCCCTCGACGAGGTCCGCCGCGACCTGTGGCAGGCCCTGCGCCGTCTCCCCGGTGACCGGTGGGCCCGCGAGTTCAAAGGCGCCCGGTGGGCGCTGCTGAAGAACCCCGAAGACCTCACCGAGAACCAAGCCGACCAGCTGGCCAAGCTGCGCCGCAACCGGGGCGGGATCTGGCGGGCCTATGAGATGACGGAACAGTTCCGGGCCATCTTCGCCGGCGACCTCACCCGAGACGAAGCCGCCGTACTCCTCGACAGCTGGTGCGCACGAGCCCAGCGATCCCGACTGGCCCCGTTCGTGAAGGCCGCCCGCACCATGCGCTACCGCCGCGACCTCATCTTGAACGCCATCGAACACGGCATCAGCAACGGCCGCGTTGAAGGCCTCAACAACAAGGTCCGCCTCATCGTCCGACGCGCCTACGGGTTCCACTCCGCCGACGCCGCCCTCGCCCTCGTCATGCTCGGCGCCGGCCCCATCAACCTCGAACTCCCACACGAACGAACAAACGTCCCCCCAACCCAACCCACATGAGCGTCAGGAGAGATGCACCCCACGATCGCCGTCGCCACCGCAGCCACCGTGATCGTTGCTCGCCTCCTCTCGGAGGTCACCGCGACTCGATCACCAGCAGAAGTGATGCCACGGCCGCGAAGGGAGATGGCGCGTCGACCGGCGGGTAGAACCGATACACCACGTCCGGGGAGTCGGCCAACACCTGCCGGTCGAGCAAGTCGATCGAGTTCGGCATCTTCACCTTGGAGGTGTCCACGCCCGAAGCCCTAAGGAGACCGAACCAGGATGCGATGCTGTTCGGCTGTCGCCGCAGCAGCCGTTCGAGGTGGGCCCGTTCCAACAGTCCGGCGCCAAAGGCCTTCCACGGCCGAGGGATCGAGATGTCGATCGTGTGCAGCTCGATCCCTTGGGGGGAAAGGGAACGATGGGCATCCTTGAGGACTCCGAGCCGCTGCTCGAATGGAATGTGCTCAAGGGTGGACACTGAGAAGAGGCGATCGAAATGGCCAGTCGGGAACGATGACTCGGGCCCGAAGTTCTCCAACCTGTAAGTGACTGTAGGGTGGCGCTCGGCAAGTTCCGCCGGTGAGCCCCACCGGGACCAAAGTTCGGGTTCGCCGGCGGCTTCGCCGAAGTCATCCCCAACCCAAGGTTCCACACCATAGGTGTCGCCCAGCCACTCCGGGAGACGCGAGTAGGCGCCCCCGAGTTCGATGACTCGCTGTCCCTTCTTCCAGCGACCGTTCTCATGGATCCAGGGCCTGTTGTGAGCCTTGATGCCCCACTGGTCGGCCGTGTAGCCGGGGAACGGCGGTAGCTCGAAGCCGGCCGCCTTGTAACGGAACAACTCCTGAACCGTGGCGAGCGATGCGTGCGTGCAGACGAGGAGAGGCATGGCCGCCATGGTGGCACACCGACGGACGGCCTCCTCCGACGCCATTCCTGCACGGAAGCCCGGATGACCTCGCTCACCCTGGAGGCGAAAGCGGCGCTTCGGATCTGGGCGGGGTGTAGGCGGCAGAGGTGAGGGTCCGCGGGCGCGGTACAGGGGCTCAACAGAACAGGGGTTGCGATGCCGTCGGAATCCAGACCTCCTGACATGGAGAGGTGGGCACCCCTTCTGAGCAGCAAGTATCCACCAGGTCACGGCCGAGAGGTGAGATAATCTCCTTGGAGTAGTGGACGTTTCGGGGAGGTCGGGGTATGGCGTTGGCC
>JBPPMT010000144.1:0-30193 GCA_051306195.1 Solirubrobacterales bacterium | reverse complement strand
TTTTTTCGCGTCACCAAACACCATCATGGTTTTGTCGAGATAGAAAAGATCGTTGTCGAGACCGGCATAACCGGTTGCCCTCGAACGCTTGATGACCATAACCGTGCGGGCGCGGTGTGCTTCCAGAATCGGCATGCCGTAGATCGGCGAATTCGGATTGTCCTTGGCCGCCGGATTCACCACGTCGTTGGCACCGATCACCAGCACCACATCGGTGGACGGGAAATCACTGTTCACCTCGTCCATTTCCTTCACGTCCTCGTAGGGCACGTCGGCTTCGGCGAGCAGCACGTTCATGTGGCCCGGCATGCGGCCGGCCACCGGGTGGATCGCGTACTCGACCGTGACCCCGCGCTTCTCGAGCTCATCGGCCATCTCTCGCACTGCGTGCTGGGCCTGGGCGACTGCCAGCCCGTATCCGGGAACGATCACCACGGAATCGGCGTAAGCGAGCTGAATCGCAGCATCCTGAGCACCCATCGACTGGTACGGCCGCTGTTCCTGGTCTCCCCCGCCCCCGGACGCGGGCGAGCCGAATCCGGCGAAGAGGATGTTGCCCACTGAACGGTTCATGGCCGTAGCCATCTCGAGCGTGAGGATCGTGCCCGACGAACCGACCAGGGTGCCGGCAACAATCAGGGCCGTGTTATCGAGGGCGATACCGGCCGCGGCCGCAGAAAGGCCGGTGAAGGCGTTGAGCAGCGATATGACGACGGGCATGTCGGCACCGCCGATCGGCATCACGACCATGGTTCCGAGCAGGGCCGCAACCACCAGCATGAGGATGAACACCGGCTGATTGAGGTCGCCGAGCTCGTTGTTGATGCCGAGGTAGACCGCTCCGACGATCAGCACCAGTAGCAGCGCGCCGTTGAGGATCTTCTGTCCGGGCAGCCCCATCGGTTGGCTCGGGATCAGTTCCTGGAGCTTGGCGAAAGCGACGTTCGATCCCCAGAAAGAGATCGAACCGATGATCATCGCGAGCAGGGTCGGAATCATCACCTCGAGCGGGATCGAAGCGGTGAAACCGCCACCGAGAGATTCAGCAGCGTTCTGGAGCGCTCCGATCTCGTCGCCCTGATGGACCCAGTGGCGGTATTCGGACCAGGCAATCAGGGCGATTGCACCACCACCGAGGCCGTTGTAAAGCGCGACCATCTGCGGCATCTCGGTCATCTTGACCCGCTTGGAAGCGAAGGCCCCGATCAGGGTTCCGACGACGATGCCGCCGATGATGATTCCCCAGTTGCCGATGCCCCGCTGGGCGAGGGTGGCAGCCACGGCGACGGCCATGCCGAGTGCGGCGATGCCGTTGCCCCGGCGCGCGGTGGTCGGGTGCGTGCCCAGCTTGATGCCGTAGATGAACATCGAGAAAGCAAGGATGTAGAGGAGGCCGACGACCGAGCCGCCGGGATCAAGCGCCGCGAGAGTCATTACTTCGGCTCCTCTTCAGGCGCTGGCTTCGGCTTCTTCTTGCCGCCGAACATCTCCAGCATGCGGTCGGTGACCATGAAGCCACCGACGACGTTGATCGTGCCGAAGACGATCGCGATGAAGCCGATGATGTCGCTGAAAGTGCTGGTCGAGTAGCCGACGACGATCAGGCCGCCGAGCACGACGATGCCGTGGATCGCGTTGGTCTGCGACATCAGCGGAGTGTGAAGTGTCGCGGGAACCTTCGAGATCACTTCGAAGCCGACGAAAATCGCCAGGACCATGATTGTCAGTTCGGTTACGAGATCCATTACTTCGCTGTCCTCTCGCCGCGGATTTGACCTTCATGGGCGATGCAAGCCGCCTCGATGATGTCATCTTCGAAGTTCAGCTCGATGCCGCCGGTTTCGGTGATCATCAGGCCCAGCAGGTTCTCGAGATTCTTGGCGTAGAGCTGCGACGCGTGACCAGCGAGTTCCGACGGAAGGTTGAGCGGGCCGACGATCTTCACTCCGTTCACGTCGATCGTCTGGCCGGCTTCGGTCAGTTCACAGTTGCCGCCGGTCTCGGCGGCGAGGTCGACGATTACCGAACCGGGCGCCATGTTGGCCACGCCCTGCTTGGTGATCAGGATCGGCGCGGCGCGTCCGGGAATCGCGGCGGTCGTGATTATCACGTCCTGCTTCGCGGCATTTTCATCGAGCGCGTCGCGAACCTGGGCGTTCTCTTCATCAGTCAAGGGACGGGCGTATCCGCCTTCGTCCTCTGCGTCCGGGATGAAGTCGAGCTCCAGCGGGCGTCCTCCGAGTGAGCCGATCTGCTCCCAGGCAGCGCGGCGGATGTCGAAGCCGGTGACGATGGCGCCGAGGCGCTTGGCGGTTGCGATCGCCTGGAGGCCGGCGACGCCGGCTCCAAGGACCATCACCTTGGCCGGCCGGATCGTGCCGGCGGCGGTCGTGAGCATGCTCCAGAAGCGGGCGGATTCGGTCGAGGCAATCATCGTCGCGGCGTAACCGGCAGCGGTGGCCTGGGAAGAAAGCGCGTCCATGGCCTGGGCCCGCGTGGTGCGTGGGATCGCCTCCATGGCGAATGCGGTGACCCCGGCCTGGGCAAGGGCGTTGTTCGTTTCGGAAGCGGTCCAGGGCAGATGGCTGATTACAACCTGACCTGACCGGAAGCCCGAGATCTCGTCAACACCGGGCACCGCGACCTTGAGGACGACGTCCGCCGCGAGTACGTCGGCCAGCGATCCGACTGTGGCTCCGGCCTCGGTGTACTGGGAGTCGGGGTGACCAGCGATCACACCGGCTCCGGATTCGACCACGACTTCGACTCCTTCTTTCTTCAGAAGGGAGCGGACTGCATCGGGAACCAATGCAACCCGTTTTTCGCCAGAGGCGGTTTCTTTGGGGACGCCGATCTTCATGGACAAGACAGCGCCAGACTATGGCAATTCATGTAGGTCACGTCTGGTCACGCGGTAAGGGCGGCGAGGCGCTCGACCGTGTGCTTCATCTGGTCGACCTCGGGATGAACCGGGGTTGCGATCAGACGGTCGATTCCGTTTTCGCGGAAACGGGTCAGGCGCTCGGCGACTTCGGCTTCGGTGCCGATCAGTGACACCCCGTTGACGACTTCGTCGACACAGGCGTTGAAGGCACCTTCCTTGTCCCCGGCCTGGAACTTGACCTGGACTTCGTCGGCGATCTCGCCATAACCGAAGCGATGGGCGAGGTCAACGTAAAAGTTGGTCTTGCGGGAGCCCATGCCACCGAAGTAGAGGACGAGTCCCATGCGGACCATGTTCCGGGCCGCTTCGAGGTCGCCATCGATCGCTACCTGAACCGAAGGAGAAATCTCGAGGTCGCCGCGATCGCTGCTGCGCTTCGCAAGTCCGGCATCGATGTGCTCGCCCCAGGCGTCACGGAACTTGTCGACGCTGAAGAAAATCGGGATCCAGCCGTCGGCCACCTCGGCCGCGATTTCAACCGACTTGCGGCCGATCGCCCCGAGGAAGACCGGGATCTCGTCCCGGTAAGGCTTGAAGTTGAGCTTCAACGGTTTTCCCTGTCCACCCGGCATCGGCACCTGGTAGTGCTCGCCCTGATGATCGATCTTGCCGTCGCGCTTGACGATCTCGCGAACGACCTCCACGTATTCCCTGGTGCGACCCCATGGCTTGGAGTACGGCACGCCATACCAGCCCTCGGAGACCTGCGGACCCGAAGGGCCGAAGCCGAACATGAAGCGGCCCTGGGAAAGTTCGTCGATCGTGGCACCGGCCATCGCGGCAGCGGCCGGCGGACGCGCGGGCACCTGCATGATCGCCGCACCGAGATTGATCGTTGTGGTCTGACCAGCCAGCCAGGCCAGGACCGAAACGGCGTCGGAACCGTAGGACTCAGCGACCCAGACCGATTCATAACCAACGCTTTCGGCGAACTGGACCGCCTCCAGGGCGTCATCACCCTTGGGACCAATCCCCCAATAACCAAGGTACAACCCGAGCTTTAGCGACATGGCACGAGACCCTATCGGGATTAGTCGCGTTCCGGCGCTGGCTCGACGCTCTCCAACGCGTCAAAAACCGCTGCCGATTTGGCGAGCAGCCCGTCAACCTCGGCGCCGCTCGGTCGGCCTCCAAAGCCGGTCTTCGAGATATACGCAACGGCGGCCCCACCTCCGGTGGCAATCCCGAAACCGTGTTCGCGGGCGATCGCGACCGCCGCTTCCGGAAGTCCCGTCGCTTCCGCCGTCGCGAGGACTTCCACTTCGTCGAACCAGATGTGCGGCACGGTGGTCTTGATCTCCCCGACCACACCGACGTAATAACGGAGGCCGTCGATCTCGTTCTCGTATTCCATCCAGGCGAGGCTGGCTGGCCGGCCTCCCTCCAGCGTTCCGCTGAAGACATCAGTCGCGGCCGCCGGCAGCGGAGTCTCGATATGGGAACTGTGGAATTCAGAGATGTCCACGGATTCGAACCCCCGTGCTTCGGCGAATTCGCGGGCCGAGTCATCGTTCTCCACCCCACCGAACTTGAGGATCGTATTCACCAGCCAGCCGCTCTTTTTGCCGTTGGTCCAGTTCTGGTTGGCGTCGCCGCTGCGAGGCTTCGGCACGGTGCCGAGGCCGATCTGTTCGAGCACCTCGTCCCGGATCCGACCAGCCACCTTGCCGCCGCTGCCCGCCAGCAGGTCGAGGTGTTCGACGTCAACGCCGCCGTTCACCCGGTGCTGGCCGCGCCACTGGGGCGCTTCGCAGACGAAGGATCCGGAAGAAAGCCGGAAGGCGAAGTCGGGCGGAGTTTCGTGAGCCAGCCAGTCGATGAAGCTCGGGCTGAAGAGACGGTAGAGCCATTCCTGCTCCTGGCCCTTGGCGATCTCCACGACGTACCGGCGCTCGAGCTCGAGTGATTCGAAGGTCTGCTGCTGCCGCTTGCGCCCGTCGCCTGCCCACTCGAAGAGTCCGGCCATGACTTCATCTGGTCTCACGTTGAGCATCGGGACATAAGCGACCGTTTCCGGCTGCCTGGTGATCATCACGGTGTGATGGGTATTCGTATCCATACCCATCACCGACCCGAACATCGCCTGATGCCTGAGCCGCGCAACCTCCCCACCGGGCATAACCCCGACCAGGGACCAGACTCCGTGCTTCATCGGACCGGGCTGCGCCTCGGGCGACGGGGCCCCAGGGTAAGGCGGGTCGACCTTGACGATCAGACCGCGCTCGGAAGCGTAGGCCTCGAGGTCCGCTTCGCACTTCCTCAGGTCCCTGATCGCCTCTTCTTCGCTACCGAAGTCCACCGCGGCCGACCTTACCATCCGTCCTCGAAACCAGTAACAATCACCTCGTGATCGAAGCCGAAACGCAGGTGATGGCAGACACCGGCCTCTCCAGCGAGGAGGCCGAGCACCGCCTGAAAGAGCTCGGGCCCGCCGCACCCCATTCGTCGCGTTCGACCTCGAGCATCATCGCCGGCAACGTTTTCACCCTCTTTAACCTGATCATCGGGATCTTCTTCGTCCTGATCCTGTCCCTTGGACTCTTCGCCGATGCCATCTTCGGACTTATCGCGATCATCAACTCGTGGATCGGCATCCGCCAGGAGATGAAGGCGAAAGAGACCCTCGACCGGCTGGCGGTCCTGGTGGCTCCCCGCGGAAGCGCGATTCGAGATGGCACCCACCTCGAGCTGCTCTCCGACGAGATCGTTCCGGGTGACCTCGTCCGGATCGGACCGGGCGACCAGCTGGTGGCTGACGGACGGGTGACCTCCTCTCGCGGCCTTACTCTCGACGAATCGATGCTCACGGGCGAAGCAGACGGGGTCGGCAAGGCGCCCGGAGACGAAGTTCTCTCCGGCGGTTTTGTGATCTCCGGTTCGGGCTTTTATGAAGTGACGGCAGTCAGGGACGACAGTTACGCCGGGCGAATCGCCGGTGAGGCCAAGGCATTCCGCCATCCCCCCTCCCCGCTGGAGCAGGAAGTCAACCGGGTGATCATCGCCTGCACCCAGGTGCTCGTCCCCCTGGCAATCCTCTTGATCGGTTCACTGGTCGTGCGGCAGGTGGAGCTGGTCGAAGCGGCGCAGACCGCCACCGCAGGATTGATCACCCTGATCCCGGAGGGCCTCGTCCTGTTGATGAGTGTCACCTTCGCGGTGGCGGCGGTCCGGCTCGCTAAACGCGGCACGCTGGTCCAGCAGATGAGCGCTACCGAATCCCTGGCTTCGGTCGACACGATCTGCGTTGACAAGACCGGCACTCTGACCGACGGCAACCTGACCCTGGTCGGAATCGAATCCGCTTACGTCACCGACACCAAGCTCGCCCAGCGGTACCTGGGCCGTTACGCCGCCAGCGCCGGCGACCAGAACCGGACTCTGGAAGCAATCGGCGAAGAATTCCCGGGCGAGGCCGAGCCGGTCCTCGGCGAAATCACCTTCTCCTCCGAATGGAAGTGGTCCGGCCTGACTTTCGAAGAGGGTGGCGAGAAGATCAGTTTTGTGCTCGGTGCCCCCGACCTGATGATCGACGCCGGTGCTCTGACCCTCACCGAGACGATGAACGAGCGACTCCGCACCGAGACCGAGTCAGGACGCCGGGTCGTCGCGCTGACCCAGACCCGTTCCCCACTCCCTGAGCATGGTCGGGACGGCCACCCGCCCGGAATGGAGCCGGTCGCGCTGGTGGTGCTCGAAGAGAACCTCCGCCCCGGGGTTTCGGAAACGCTCGAGCTGATGAGCAGCGAGAACGTGGACCTCAAGCTGATCTCCGGCGACGCCCGGGCCACCGTGACCGCGGTGGCCCGCGCGGTCGGCATCCCCGACGACACCGGTGTTATCGAAGGCGGCAACCTGCCCGACGACCCCGAGCAACTTGCCGCGATCGCCAGGGACAACACGATCTTCTGCCGGATCAAGCCCGAGCAGAAGAAGGCTCTGGTTACCGCCCTGTCGGAGGCCGGCTGTTACACGGCGATGATCGGTGATGGCGTAAACGACGTGCCGGCCCTGAAGAGTGCCCGCATGGCAGTTGCGATGGGCTCGGGCAGCCAGGTGACCAAGAGCGTCGCCGACGTCGTGCTGCTCGAAGACGAGTTCGCCCGCCTGCCGGAAGCAGTGGCAGAAGGCCGGCGGATCGCCCGGAACATCCACCGCCTCGGCCGGCTCTACCTGACCAAGTCGGTCTACGCCGCCGCCCTGATCCTGCTGGTATCGGTCCCCGGCTTCGCTTTCCCGTTCCTTCCAAGGCACCTGACTCTGGCGGCTTTCCTGACCATCGGCATCCCGTCCTTCGTGCTCGCCCTTGCACCTTCGGACGGCCCGCTCTACCGCGGCAGACTGCTGCGCTCGCTGGGTGCCTTTGCGGTACCCGCAGGGCTGGCCACGGCTTTCGGATCGATCCTCTCCTTCTTCATGGTCGACGTCGTTTTCGGGGGCAACCTCGAAGAAGGCCGGACGGCTGCAACAACGACCTTGATCGTGCTCGGACTCTGCTTTGTCCTGCTGCTCGAACGTGGACCCGGCCGCGACCACATCGCGATCCAGAGCTACATGCTCGCGATGGTCGCCGGGCTCGGAGCTTTGTTCGCCGGGATCCTCGCGGTTACCCCGGTGCGTGAGTTCTTCGAGATGTCGATGCTCGGCCCCGAGGGCTGGTTCATCGCGATGCTAACGGCCGCACTCGGCCTGGTCTTCGCCAGCCTGATGTGGAGGCTGCCGATCATCCAGTCATGGGAAGCTCCGGCAGAAGCAGAGGCCGACGCGCCGCCGATGGAGAAGTAACCGGCTCAGCGAACGGTCGGCAGACTTCGCGAAAGCCAGGTGGCAAGAGTGGTCGCATAGGTCGCTGTCAGGTGGTAATCGTCGCGGTAGACAACTACGTCGCCGATAACCGAAGGACAGAGATTCCGCCTGCAGAGCAAAGGCACCGGATCAATGAAGGTCGAACCAGTAAGGCTGGCGGCAGCGCGATCGTAGCTGCGAGCGCCCCCTTTCTTCCTCCTGAAGATGCACGAACCCAGGTTGTCCAGATTCTCGGATACGCAGTCGGCGGGTGTGAAAGGTGCCCGGGTCTGGTCGCCGATCACAGCCACCTTCGCCCCGCTCTCCTTGATCTCGTTGATCGTCCTGACCAACCCCTGCCGCAGGTAGGGCACCCTCGCCTTGCCAGTGACCGATTCACCATCGATCTGGATCGGAAGGTCGAGCACGGTAGCCAATGCAATTACTACGAGATCGGGTCGCTCGGCCTTGATCCTGTCGATTGAGTTGCTTCGAAAAGAGTTGCAAATCTCGCCGCTATCGACGTCAGAGGGCGGACAGTTTCCGCGGGTGAGGCCTTCGAGGCGCCAGTCCTCTTTCTCCGCTATCGCCTCCAGGGCAGGGAAGTACTCGAGCGCATGGGAATCACCGAATGCGACCACCTTCCTGTCCGAATCAGGGTTTCCATAAGTGCAGCTCGGCGAAACGGTGTCGTCACCGATCAGCAGGCAGTCGTCATCGAAGAGATTACCCCGGTCGTAGCTCGCATAGATCGGATTCGGCCGGATCCGGTCGGTCGAGGTCTGGATCGGAAATTTCCCCCCGTCGAGAGCAGCCGCCCCGCGGGCCTGCTCGGCCGGAAGAACGTCCACATCGATCCGGTTGGTGGTCACGATGAGGCTGACCCCGATCGTCACCAGCATGCAGGCCACGCCCAGGGCCAGGGCGCGGCGCGGGCGGAGAGACAGGGAACGGGACCGGTGAAGTGGCTGCTCGATGTAGTGACTGGAGATTGCGGCCGGAACCGTCGAAGCCAAAGTGACCAGGACGAGCCAGGCCGGAGAAATGTCGCCCCAGATTGCGATCGCGAAGACCACGAAAGGCCAGTGCCAAAGGTAGAGCGAGTAGGAGATGTTGCCGACGTACTGGAACGGTGCCGTCGAAAGGATCGTCGGAACGGGTCCGTCGTCTTGCGATGCCCCGGCAACGAGCAGGGCAACCGTTGCCAGCACGGGGAACAGGGCAAGCCAGCCGGGAAAGGGATCGGATGAGCCAAGCAGATAGGTGCAACCAACGATCACGATCAACGCCGACACAGCAAGCACGGTGGAAAGGCGCCCGGGCAGGCGGATCTTCTTCGGTAGCACGAGGGCAAGGATTACGCCGAAGGCCAGCTCCCAGCCGCGCGCGAAGGTGGAGAGGAATGCGCTCTCCGGATCGGTCATCGAATAGCTGATGCTGTAAATCAGGGAAGCAGCCGCAAGGGGGACGATCACGAACAGAAGGTTCCGTTTCAGGTGACGGCCGCCGCGGGTCAACGTGCTACTCACTGCTACTACCAGGATCGGCCAGACAACGTAGAACTGCTCTTCCACCGAAAGCGTCCAGTAGTGCTGGAGCGGGCTGATCAGGCCTTCCTTCACCGCAAAGTAGTCGACCCCTTGGGCAATCAGATGCCAGTTCAGGACAAAAAATGCGGAGGCGAAGATGTCGCCACCGATCGCCACCTGACGCGGAATCGAAAACACGAAGAACGAAACGATCGCGACGAAGACGACCACGGTAGCCGCCATTGGAAGGATCCGTTTCGCACGGCGGGCGTAGAAGCCCCTCAGCGAGAGTCGGCCCTCTCGGTCCACTTCGTTGACGATCAGGCCGGTGATCAGGAAGCCGGAAACCACGTAGAAAACGTCGACCCCGATGAATCCGCCCTCGGCGAACGGAAGACGGGCGTGACAGAGGAGGACCAGTATGACGGCGATCGCCCTGACCCCCTGGATGTCGGGCCGAAAGGTCGAACCTTCCTCGACTTTTACGGCGTCCCGGGACACGCGGGCACCGTACTCAAAAACGGCTTCCGGTCAAACGTCGCAGTCGTCGTGAGCTTCGAGCTCACCGATGGCACTCTGTGAGACGGGTCCGAGCAGCTCGCTTATTGCTTCAGCTTCTGCCGGCGAGAGATTGTCGGTGACGTGCCTCTCGAATACGCGGGCACGGATCGGCTTCATCTCGGCGAGGGTCGAGCGGCCTTCTTTGGTGATCGAGAGGAAGGTGCCGCGCCGGTCAGAGGGGCAATAGCTGCGTTCGACTAGTCCGGCCTTCTCGATTCGATCAAGCAGGCGGGTCAACCCGGACTTTGTCACGCTGACGTGACAAAGCAGATCCTTGGGCCTGAGTGGTGATGCTGAAAGTTCGAGCCTCGCAAGCACGTCGTACCAGCCGAGGCCCGGCAATTCAGCTGCAGCGAGTTCAAGTTCGATCCGTTCGTCCACGGCAAGGTGAGCGTTCCGAATGGCCTGCCAGGCCCCTGCGTAAGCCGGATCGTCGACCTTCGAAGTCGCTTTGGTTGTGGGGGCTGCTTGTGCCATAGCGGACATTGTAACGCATGTAGTTGACAACGCAACTACTTTTGCTATGGTTCCTCCTACAACAGTTGCTCACGCAACAATTTCTTAATCAACACTTCTTGAAAGGACCACCATGAGCACCAGCGAACAGGCAGTACGCATCGAGACCGGCAGCTACAACGTCGACACCATCCACTCGCAGGTCGGCTTCGAGGTCAAGCACCTCGGCATCTCCACCTTCCGCGGCAGCTTCGGCGGATTCGCCGGAACGGTCACAGTCGGAGAGAACGGCATCGAGGCTATTGACGGCTCAATCGAGGTCGCCAGCGTCAAGGTTCCCGAAGAGCAGCTCATCGGACACCTCCTCAGCCCGGACTTCTTCGACGCCGAGAACAACCCGCAGGGCACCTTCAAGTCGACCAGCGTTGAAGCGGTCGACGGCGAGACCTACCGCGTCAGCGGCGACCTCACCCTTCGTGGCGTGACCAAGCCGGCCGAAGTCGAGCTCGAAGTTGAAGGCGCCGGCATCGGCATGGACGGCAGTTCCGTGCTCAGCCTGAAGGCGGCCGGCGTCATCAACCGGAATGACTACGGAATCTCCTGGGGCGCAACCCTGGACAACGGTGCCGCAGTTGTGGGCGAAAAGGTCAACCTCGTGATCACCGTCGAAGCAGTCAAGGCCTCAGCGTAACCATGAAGGTCCTGGCAATCCACGGCAGCCTGAGGGCGGATTCGTTCTCCAGCCGCGTCGCCGAAGCAGCAGCCGGTCTCGCCCCGGAGGGTGTCGAGGTCGAGCTGTACGACGGCCTGGATGGTGTTCCCAACTACAACCAGGACCTCGAACCCGACAACATCCCGGCCGGAGTCGAGGACCTGCGCGAAAAGATGGAGGCGAGCGACGCGATCCTGATCGTCACTCCGGAATACAACGCCGGCGTGCCGGGTGTGCTCAAGAACGCGATCGACTGGGCATCACGCCCCCACGGTGCTTCGGCCCTCCAGGGTCGTCCCGCCGCCGTAATCTCCAACAGCCCGATGCCTTTCGGGGCGCTCTGGGCGAACCAGTACGTCCACAAGGCATTCACGATCACCGGCACCCCGACGGTTGAGCGCGAACTCGCGATCGGAAAGATCGACGAGAAGCTGGGCGAAGACGGGACCATCACCGACCAGGCGGCCCGTGACGACATCACGGCGATCCTGGCCGAGCTCGAAGAGCTCACCGGTGAGGTCAATCAGGCGAAGCTCGAAGAGCAGGTCGCCTGAACGCACCATCGACCCATGGCCGGGGGATAATCCGGCCATGGGTCTGAATGCTCCCCCACCACCGCAGGTTGACTTCGCGGTGGTGGGAGGTGGCATCCTCGGCCTCGCGGTCGCCCGCGAGATCCTCAGGCGAAACCCCGGCGTCACGCTGACCGTCCTCGAAGCAGAGGACCAGATCGCCTCCCACCAGACGTCGCACTCGAGCGGGGTAATCCATGCCGGCGTCTACTACGAACCCGGTTCGCTTCGGGCGAAGCTCTGCGTTGAAGGTGCGGCGGAGTTGACCGCCTACTGCGACGAAAAATCCGTCCCCTGGTCAGCCAACGGAAAGCTGATCGTCGCGACTTCGGAAGAGGAGTTGGAACGGCTCGATCGTCTCGAGGCCCGGGCGAAGGAGAACGGTGTCGCCGGGCTGGAGAGGCTTTCGGCTGACGGGATTCCATCGTTCGAACCGAACGCCCGGGGTCTGTCCGCTCTCCACTCCCCGACCACTGCGGTGGTCGACTTCGGCCTTGTCGCGACAGCTTTCGCAGAAGACGTCGAGGTGGCTGGTGGCTCGATCCACCTCGGGGCTCGGGTCCTTGACCTGAAACCTTCGTCAACCGGACTGGGCCTCCAGACCGCGACGGGCAGCCTGCGGGCTGGCCGTGTCGTCTTCTGTGGGGGCCTCCAGTCGGACCGGCTCGCTCGGATGGCCGGTGGCGAGGTCGAGCCCCGCATCGTGCCGATCCGTGGCGGATACCTCAGGGTGAAAGCCGACCGGCAGGACCTGGTCAAAGGGAACCTCTACCCCGTACCCGACCCCGAACTGCCCTTTCTTGGAGCGCACTTCACCCGCGGCATCGACGGCTCGCTGCTGATCGGACCGACCGCAATGCTGGCCGGGGCAAGGGACGCGTACCGGCTCTCGAAGGTGCGAGCCGGCGACCTGCGTGACACCCTCGCCTGGTCCGGGACCTGGCGTCTGGTCAGACGGCATCCACGCGCGGCAGTCACCGAGATCCACCACTCGGTAAGTGCCCGGTCGCTGGTCAAGTCTGCGCAACGACTGCTGCCCGGCCTCCGCCTGCACGACGTAGAACCGGGACCGGCCGGTGTGCGAGCTCAGGCCCTCGGCCGGGACGGAACCCTGATCGAAGATTTCCTGGTTGAAAAAACGGCGGGAGCGGTCCACGTAAGGAACGCCCCGTCCCCCGCAGCCACCTCATCCCTGGCCCTGGCGAGGCTGGTAGTGGACGAGCTGGACGCCTGAGCATCGGTCGACTGCGCTCGCCGCGGGACGCGGACCGGGCACCGTGATACATGGGTCGCGGGGGTGGTTCCGGAGGATGTGGTCCAGAGGTAATTTCGTCCCTCTCCCCTTAAACGGGGACGTATCCTCCGGGGCCACGCCTGCGGCCCGCCTCGCACTCTCATGCAAAAGAAAGGGCGACCACCAGGGCCGCCCTTTCGACGTAACTTCAGCTGCGAGGCAGCGCGACTAGACGCGCTCGACGAGGATGGCTTCTCCCTGGCCGCCAGCTACACACATCGTCTCGATGCCGAACTGGTGGTCGTCCGTCTCCATCACGTTCAGAAGGGTTCCCATGATGCGGGCACCGGTCATGCCGAAGGGATGACCCAGGGCGATCGCTCCACCGTGGGTGTTGAGCTTGTCCATCGGAATTCCGACCTCTTCCGAGATCGGTATCACCTGGGCGGCGAAAGCCTCGTTCAACTCGACCGTGCCGATGTCGTCGATCGACATGTTGGCGCGGGCCAGGAGCTTCTTGACGGCTTCGATCGGCGCAACACCCATCAGCTCGGGCTCGTTGCCGGCCGTTGCCGCGGTGATGATCTTCGCTCGCGGGGTCAGGCCGAGTTCGGCTGCCTTGGTGTCACTCATGATCAGAACGGCGGCGGCGCCGTCGTTCAGGGGGCATGAGTTGCCGGCGGTCACGCCGCCGCCTCCGAAGGCTTCCGGAAGGCTGCCGAGCTTCTCGCGCATGTCACCACCGTCGGCACGGGGGCCGTCGTCCTTGCTGACGACGGTTCCGTCAGGCAGGGTCACGGGCACGATCTCGCGATCGAAGAAGCCGCTCTCCTGTGACGCCACGGCGAGGTGCTGCGAACGCAGGGCGTAGTCGTCCATCGCGTCACGGCTGACGCCGTACTTGTTGGCGACGTTGACTGCGGTGATGCCCATGTCGATGTAAGCATTAGGCGTGCCGTCGGTGCCGATCAGGTATTCGCTCTGGTCTTCCTGTCCTGCAGCGCGGGATCCGGCGATTTCGCTGCGCTCATTGAAGGAGCTGACGAACTCGACTCCGGCGGCGATGTAGATGTCACCCTCACCGTTCTTGACGGCGTTCGAGGCGTGACGGATGGCGTCGAGGCTCGAGGCGCAGTAACGCGACATGGTGACGCCGGTGGTGGCCTGGGTCAGCTTGTCGGAAAGCAGGACGAGGATGCGGGCCAGGTTGTAGGCCTGCTTGCCCTGGGGCATGCCGACGCCACAGAAGACTTCTTCGACGGTGGACGGATCCACGCCGGGGTTACGCTCGAGAAGCTGGTCGATTACGAAGGCGCCGGTGTCGTCGGGGCGGAGCTGGGAAAGCGAGCCCTTGAAGGCGCGGCCGATCGGGGTGCGGACGGTGTCCACGATCACTGCTTCAGGCATTGCGGTGGTTCTCCTTGGTCGTTTCGGCCGGGGAAGGGTCTCGGGCGGAGACTCGGGCCGATTCTTGTAACAGGGAAAGTTATTGAACTTGGCAGGCGCGGGACGGGTACATTGCTCTGGATGACTAACCCACCTCGACCTGGTGACGTTCCTCCGCGCCCTCAACCAGCCGCCCGTCCCCGCACGCAACCACCCGGGACACCGCGCGTCCAGCCGCCGGCCACGCCTCCCCGACCGGCTGATCTTTCGACCCGCCTTGACGGCCAGCGCGGCTGGCTGAACGAACTCGACCGCTCCCTCAAGAAGCGCTCACTCATCGCCCTGATCCTGACTTGCCTGGCCGTTGGAGTCGGCGCGGCCGCAATGTACATCGCGATCACAAAGAACAGCGACAGCGACCGGATCAACGCTCTCGAAACCAGGATCGAAGCGATCGAAGCGGTCAGCGGTGCAACTACAGGGGTCGTCCCGGAGACCGGAGTAACCCTGCCGGAGACCGGAACCACACTTCCCGAAACCGGTACGACGCTTCCGGATACCGGAAGCACCTTGCCCGAGACCGGTACGACCACGGTCGTCCCACCGGCAGAGTGAGCCCGGCAGACCTGCCCGAGACCATCCGGCTGGAGGATCACGGAACCTCCGGGGTCAAGTTGCTCACAATCAACCGGCCGGATCGCATGAACGCGATCGGCCCCGTGGAAGCCCGGGGGCTGTTCACGGCACTCGCTGAATTCAAGGACGACGACTCGGCCAGGGTCCTGGTGATCACCGGTTCCGGTACTGACGCCTTCTGCGCCGGTGCCGACCTCCACGCGGTGGCCGCGATGTCTCAGGGCGACCCGGAAATCGAGCCACTCTTTGAGATCGAACTGGGACTCGACAACCACCCGATCCCGGCCGAAGGCAACATCGGCCCGACCCGCTGGGCCGACATCCACAAGCCGGTGATTGCGGCCGTCAATGGCGCGGCTTACGCCGGAGGCCTCGAATGGGCCTGTTTCGCGCACATGCGGGTCGCTGACCAGCACGCGTCTTTCGGCGTGACCTGCCGACGCTGGAACGTCGGCCTGGGCGATGGCGGAACCCAGAGACTCCCCCGGTTGATCGGCCTCGGCCCGGCCCTGGACCTGATCATCACCGGCCGGGTGATCGGTGCGGAAGAAGCCGCCGGCATTGGCCTGGTCAACCGCATCGTGCCGAGCGGGAAATGTGTCGAGGCTGCACTTGAGCTTGCCGACGAGATCGCGTCCCTGCCGCAGCCGGCACTCAGGACGGACCTCGAAGCGGCCATGCGTGGCTACGGCCGGCCACTCGAGCAAGGGCTGGAGATCGAGGCCGAATGCTTCAACCGCCTGATGGGTGATCCCGAACTGAAGCTCGGTGCCGAGCGATTCATCGACCGCGACCATCCCGACCGCCAGGCAGGCTCTGAGCCCCTCTTCCTGCCGGCCAAAGCCTACGCCTTCGCCGCGCGGGCGCACCAGGACACGCCCGGCAAGTTCGGATCTGACGCACCTTTCATCGACCACCCGTCCGCGGTCGCCCGAGAGGTTGCGAAGTACGGTGACGATGAAGCGATCGCGGTCGCTTACCTCCACGACACGATCGAAAAGACCGGCGTGACCGCCGACCAGATCGGCAAAGTCTTCGGCCCCAGGATCCGTGATCTCGTAGTCGACCTTAGCCACGACCCTTCGATCTCCGATCCTCATGCCCAACGCCTCGACCATCGCCGCAGGGCAATCGACGGTGGCGAACGGACCAGGTTGGTTTATGCCTCCGACCGCCTCGACGGGATCCGACAGATGACGGTCCTGATAAGGCATAACGCGGACCTGAGCGACCTCGCGGTCGCCAGGCGCACAGAATCCTGGCAGCAGGACATCTCACTACTCGAGGGACACGGACTGCCGACTGGACTGAGGACGGACCTCGAAAGCTCGATGTCCGAACTGGAGGCAGAGATCGGCTGAGTCCTAATCCGTTTCGCTCGATTGCGTGACGTAGGTTACGATCTTTACAAGTCGGGTCGAGCCAATCGATCGACTCCGATTCGTGTCGCTGGCAGCACCCATCAGCATTCGACCAGAGGAAAAGACCACGTCCCGTCCGGCCCCACCCCAACTCTCGTCCGAGCCCCCCACGGCAGAGGTCACTTCTGCCCCAGACGTGCGCCTTTCGGGACTGACCAAACGCTACGGAGACTTCGTAGCGGTCGATGCAATCGACCTTGAGATTCAGGCCGGTGAGTTCTTTACTTTGCTGGGCCCTTCCGGCTCTGGCAAGACCACGACGCTGAAGATGATTGCCGGGTTCGAAGAGCCGGACGGCGGCACGGTCGAACTGGCCGGACGCGATGTGAGTGGCCTTGCGCCATACGACCGCGAGGTCAATACGGTCTTCCAGGACTACGCACTGTTCCCGCATATGAGCGTGGCAGCAAACATTGAATACGGACTTGAAGTGGCCAAGGTCCCGAAAAGCGAGCGGAAGCAAAGGGTCTCCGCGGCCCTCGACATGGTGCGCCTCCGCGACCACGACGACCGCAAGCCCTCCGAGCTTTCGGGTGGGCAGCGTCAGCGGGTCGCATTGGCGAGGGCGATCGTCAACCGGCCCCGGGTCCTGCTGCTCGATGAGCCGCTCGGCGCGCTCGACCTGAAGCTGCGCGAACAGATGCAGATCGAGCTCAAACAGATCCAGGCAGAGGTGGACATCACTTTCGTCTACGTCACCCATGACCAGGACGAAGCCCTGACCATGAGCAACCGCATCGCCGTATTCAACAAGGGCGGGATCGAGCAGGTCAGCGCGCCCAGGGATCTTTACGAACACCCGGTGAACGAGTTCGTCGCCGACTTTGTCGGTATCTCGAACGCACTCGAACGTGGTGGCAGGCGGTTCACGATCCGGCCGGAGAAAATCCGGCTGATCAACCCGGGAGAACCGGCAGACGGGCTCGAGACCGAGACCGGGCGGATCGCCGAAGTCGCCTACGTCGGCATGGTCACCCGACTGATCGTCGACCTCGACAGCGGCGGAACGATCCAGCTCGCCCGCCAGAACGTCGACGAAGAATCTTCTAGCCAAAACGAAGCAATCAACAATGAAGTGACTGTTGGTTGGCGACCGGATCACATCGTCCCGATCCAGCCGCAAATTCAAAACGAATCACTGGAGGAGAAAAGTTCATGAGTGCATCCCTTTCAAACCCACTGCGAGTCGTATGGCTCTGCGTGCTGGGACTGTTCGCGGTCCTGGTAGTTGCTGGCTGTGGGAGCAGCAGCGACAGCGAGAGCAGCGATGAAGTCACCTCGATCGGCAAAACCGAAGGCGCATTGAACCTGATCGCCTGGGCGGGATACGCCGAGGACGGTTCGACCGACCCGGCTTACGACTGGGTCACCCCATTCCAGGACAAGACGGGATGCAAGGTCGCCACAAAGACCGCCAGCACCTCGGATGAAATGGTCAAGTTGATGCGAACCGGCCAGTACGACGGAGTGTCCGCTTCAGGCGACGCCTCGGTTCGACTGATCGAGGGCGGAGATGTCGATGCAGTCGACATGAACATCCTGTCCAACTACGCGGACATCAATCCGAGCCTCAAGGATCAGCCGTACAACACGGTCGACGGCAAGAACTACGGCATGCCACACGGTTGGGGAGCCAACGTCCTGCTCTACAACACCGACGTCGTCAAGCCGGCCCCGACTTCTTGGGCGTCTGTCTTCGACGAAAAGGAAGCGGCAAAGTACAGCGGCAAAATCACCGCGCCGGACAATCCGATCTACATCGCCGATGCCGCGGTTTACCTGAAGGCCACCCAGCCTGATCTCGGCATCGACAACCCGTACGAGCTCGATGAGGATCAGTTCAATGCCGCCGTCGATCTGCTCAAGACGCAGAACAAGCACGTCGGTGAGTACTGGCCGGACGCGACCAAGAACATCTCGTCCTACACCAATGGTGACTCGGTGATCGGTTCGAGCTGGCAGTACCAGACCAGCACTCTGGAAGCCGACGGTCAGCCCGTCAGTTCAACCCTGCCTGAAGAAGGCACAACCGGTTGGTCGGACACCTGGATGCTCAGCTCTGAAGCCGAGAATCCCAACTGCATGCTCGAATGGATGAACTGGATGGCATCCCCCGAGACGCAGGCACAGGTTGCGGGTTGGTTCGGCGAAGCGCCGGCGAACCTCAAGGCCTGCGGCGTGGACGCAGCGGCAAAGGCCAACTGCAAGACATACCACGCCGAGGACACCGCCTATTACGACAAGATCGCCTTCTGGCAAACGCCGGTCAGCGATTGTGGTGATGACCGCGGCGATGAATGCAAGACGTATGACGACTGGGTTCAGGCCTGGACGGAAATCAAGGGTTGATCGAAGGGATTGACCCGAATGAAGTGACTGGATCCGGTGGCCACTGAGGCCACAGTTCCAGCGCCCCGGAGATCGGCGGGCAAAAGGCTCGCCGATCTCTTTCAGGGGCGACCCCGTCTCACGGTCGCGGCGCTTCTTGCCGCACCGCTGGGATGGCTTGTCATCGGCTACCTGGGCTCTCTGGGAGTCATGCTCATCGCTTCCTTCTGGCACCTCAACGAACTGAGCGGCGAGGTCCAGCAAGGGTTCACTCTCGAAAACTTCAACGTTCTGCTCACGGAAGACGTTTACCGGACGATCGCCCTCCGGACGATCGGGGTCGCGGCCCTGGTCACGGTCACGGATGTAATCCTCGCCTTCCCGATCGCCTTCTACATGGCGAAGGTCGCGAAACCGAGCTTTAGATCGCTGCTCGTGGTCGCCGTCCTGCTGCCACTCTGGTCCAGCTACCTGGTCAAAGTCGGGGCCTGGCGGTTGATGCTGGCCGAAGACGGTGCGATCAACTGGGCGCTGGAACCATTCGGGCTCCATGGCCCAGGCTTCGGCACCACGGCCGTATGGCTGGTAATGGCCTACATCTGGCTGCCGTACATGATCATCCCGATCTACGCTGGAATGGAGCGCATCCCTAATTCGGTCCTCAATGCGTCAGAGGACCTCGGGGCGAAGCCGCTCCGGACCTTCCGCAAGGTCATCCTGCCGCTGACTTTTCCGGCGGTCGTCGCCGGTTCGATCTTCACTTTCTCATTGACTCTCGGTGATTACATCGCGCCCGCCAACGTCGGCACCAAGCAGTTCATCGGCAACCTCGTCTACAGCAACTTCGTCTCCAACCTGCCGCTGGCCGCGGCGATCACAACCATCCCGATAGTAGTGATGGTGATCTACCTGCTGATCGCCCGCCGGCTCGGAGCCTTCGAACATGTCTGATGCCGGAGTACTCAGATGAGGCTATCTCCTGTTTCCCGGAACCTGCTCAGGCTTGCCGTCGGCGGGACTCTGGCGTTCATCTACATCCCCTTGCTCATCATCCTCCTGTACGCGATGAATCCGGCGCAGACCTTGTCCTGGCCTCCGGAGAGCCTCACCCTCGAATGGTTCCCCAAGGCAATTCAGGACCAGGCCGCCCGCGATGCCCTGCTCAACTCGCTGAAAGTTGGCGTCGTCGCGACCGCGGTCGCCCTGGTCCTCGGGACCCTCGCCTCGCTGGCGGTAGCCCGTCACAAGTTCTTCGGCCGCGAGTCGATCACATTTCTCGTGCTGATCCCGATCGCCCTGCCCGGCATCGTCACGGGCATCGCGCTCAACGCGACCTTCACTCAGGTGCTCGGCCTCAAGCTGACCCTGTTCACGGTGATCGTCGCCCACGCGACCTTCTGCATCGTGATCGTCTTCAACAATGCGGCCGCCCGCCTGAGGCGGATGTCAACCACCCTCGAAGAGGCTTCGGCCGATCTCGGCGCGACCCCCTGGACGACCTTCCGGAGGGTAACCCTGCCGAACATGCGCTCGGCTCTCGTCGCCGGCGGTCTGCTCGCCTTTGCCCTCTCCTTCGACGAGATCGTGGTCACCAACTTCACGATCGGTGCCGGTGACAAGACCCTGCCCATCTACATCTTCGAGACACTCTTCCGACCGAACCAGCCAGGCAAGGTCTACGCCGTCGCCGTAATCGCGATCATTCTTTCGATGATCCCGGTGTATCTGGCCACCCGCCTCACCCGGGGCGAGGCTGCGACGGCCAGGGGAGCCGGGGCGGCAGGCGCCACGACCGGCGCGACGGACTGAGATTCGAAACTCAGTCACTTCGTTCACAGGATGGCAACGTCTTGGCGGGGTACCGGACCTACTCTGGTCCCATGGAAAAGACAAAGAAGAACCGGGTGACGAAGGGCGTTACCACCGACCGGATTCCCAAGCTGTTCGGGGCCGGAGTTCTCGTCGCAAGCCTGGTCGCAGGTGCCGGAAATGTAGAGGCCCTCGGGCTCACCACTGCTGGGTACGCCGCAGCCGAAGTGACGCGGTCCCTCCTGACCGTGAGAAGCTTCGGACCGAGTGCCTCCAGTTCAGGAAACACCACAGTCAAGCCAGTCGCCGGCCACACTCACTGAGAGCAGGTTCGGCAAGAGTTTCACTCGGGCTGTCACCTTCCGGAGGATGGAAGGTGTCAGCCTTTTTCATTCGGTCATTTATACGAGCCTCCTGATCTGCGCCTTCGGCCTTCACGACCCCCAGCCGATCACTTTCATCCTCGGACTCACCCACGGCATTCTCTGGATCGGCATGTCGATCCTCAGCCTGTTCGCGCTCCACTACAAAGTGATCAATATGAGGCTGGCTGTCGCGATCACGATCCTCGGCTGCATCGCCCCGTTCTTCGGCAGTGCTGAGTTCATCCTGCAGAGCAGGCGCAAGGCCGCCGCGGTATGAGCGAGCCCGGCAGCAATCTCTGCCTTACCGGCGCCGTCCTCGATGGAGAGGTCGTCGGGCTGCGAACGGTCGACGGGCTGATCGCCGATATCGGCCCCGCGGTGGAACCTTTGGGTGGCGACGAGATGATCGACGCCGCCGGCGCGATCCTCAGCCCGCCGCTGGTCAACGGCCACACCCATGCGGCGATGACCCTCTTCCGCGGCCACGGTGATGACCTTCCGCTCATGCGCTGGCTCCAGGAGGCGATCTGGCCGGTCGAAGCAAAGCTCGAGGCCGAGGACGTCTACTGGGGCACCCGTCTCGCCTGCCTGGAGATGATCCGGACCGGCACGACCTCGTTATGGGACATGTACTGGCAGCCTCGATCGGTGGCCCAGGCTGTCACCGATGCCGGCATCCGGGCAACGATCGGACCGCCGATGATCGACCCCCAGTCGGGCAGCGGATTCGACCGTCGGAATGACGAGCTGGCCGAGGACCTCGATGCGCTGGACGGGTTCGGCCCGAGGATCGGCAGCGCGGTCGCTCCCCACTCGATCTACACCGTAGGCACGACCAGCCTGGAGTTCGCGGCGGCGACCGCGGCCGAACGGGGGCTGCCGGTCCACATCCACCTTTCCGAGACCGAACCGGAGGTCGATGACTGCGTCGCATCGCATGGCGTTCGCCCCGCCTTCTACCTCGACAGCCTGGGCCTGCTCACCCCGAAGACCGTGCTCGCCCACGGTGTCTGGCTCGATGACGAAGAACTCGCCCTGGTCGCCGAGCGCGGCTCGACCGTGACCACGAACCCCGTGGCCAACATGAAGCTCGCGGTCGGACGGGCTTTCCCGTATCCCGCCGCCGCCCGGGCCGGGGTCAACATGGCGCTGGGCACAGACGGAGCCGGCTCGAACAACTCGCTTGACCTGTTCGCCGACCTCAAGGCTTTTGCGCTGATCCAGCGGCACGACGCGGTGAGTGCGGAAGCGATCCCGGTCGAGGAGGCCTGGGCGATCGCCACCGGCTGCCGTTCGCCGCTCACTGGCGACCCCGACCCCCTGGCGATCGGCAAGGCCGCAGACTTCCTCCTGCTCGACCCCGACAGCCACGAGCTGGCCCTCGGAGACCTCACCTCGAACCTCGTCTACACAGCGAGCGGTTCAGTCGTCAAGACGACAGTGGTAGACGGAAAGGTCCTGATGAAGGACCGGGAGATCGAGGGGTCCGAAGAGATAGTCGCAAAGGCCCGTGAGCGGGCGCAGAGGTTGGGACTCTCCTAGCCCCCCTTCGTGGAGCGCGGACCCCGGCCATAAGGCTAGGTGCCTGCGATAACCGCGCAGTCCGCGCCAAAATCGCAGGCACCTCACGAGATGGCTCCCGAAAATCGGCCGTTTTTGATGAGGGCCGCCCGCCAGCCGGGCACCAAGGACCTAGAGGTAACCCAGCGGGTCCTGGGCGACACCGTTGATGCGTACCTCGAAGTGGAGGTGGGGTCCGGTGGATGCTCCGGTGTTGCCTGAGTAGCCGATGATCTGGCCCTGATCGACGCTCTGGCCGCTCGAGACGCCGAGCTGGGACTGATGGGCGTAGCAGGTCGAAAGTCCGCTGCCGTGGTCGACACAGGTGTAGTTGCCGTAGCCGCCGTTGTAGGAAGCCGAGATCACGGTTCCTCCCTGGGCAGCGCGGATCGGCGTGCCTTCGGGAACGGAGATATCGATGCCTTCGTGGTAGGTGGATCCGACTCCACCGGGCGACGAACGGCCGCCGAATCCAGAAGTGAGCGTGCCGCTGACCGGCCAGATCAGGCCGGCCGCACTGGGCGCCGACATCGGGCCGGCGGGCAATGTGGTCAGGCCGGAAGCAGCGGCGATCTGCTCCTGGATTTTCGCCTGAAGGTCAGCTTCGATTTCAGACAGGTGGCCAACGTGGCTGTTGATCTTGTCTACGGCCGCCTGCCTCTCGGCTCGAGCGTCCTTGAGCTTGTTCTGCTGGGACTCGACGGCCCCGCGGGTTGCGGCGAGGTTGGCTTCTTCGGCGGCGATCTGGTCTCGCGAGTTCTTGATCGTGTCCTTGGCCTTCTTCAGCCGGACGAATATCGCCTGCTGCTCGTCGCGCAGGCCGCGGACCCGCCCGACGATCGTCTCGTCCTGATCCTGGATCTGGCGGAGGTACTCGGAGCGCTGAAGGAGATCGCCGTAGTCCTTGGCCGTGAGGACGATCTCGGCCATGTCGGTGCTGCCCGACTGGTAGATCGCGACAAGCCGTTCCTTCAGTACTTCGAGCGAACGCTTGAGACGCGCGGCCAGAATCTTCAGTTCTTTGTACGCCTTGTCGACCTCGGCCTCGGCGATGTCGAGTTCTTCCTGCTTGGCCTCGAGGCGGATCTCGGCGTCGCGCTCCTCGGCGCGGAGTGCCGCGACCTGAGTCTCGTATGAATCGATCTGGGAGCTGAACCCGGCGATCTCCTCGGTGAGCACACCCTTCTCCTGGTTCGCCGAATCGATCTTCCCCTGGGTTGCTTCGAGCTTCTCCTGCTCGGTGGCAGCCGAGGCGGGCCGGCCGGTCCAGGCGAGGGCCAGTACGAGCACGAAGGCGAGGGCAACAGAGAATCGGACCCTTGCGGGCCCGGAAGTGAGGGAATTGAAAGTGCGCACCAGGAGAAGTGTAAGCACCTGCACATAAAGAGCCGCCGTGCCGACACTTCTGCACGGGACCTTGCCCCGGGGCTTTCGGCGCTACAGGCGGCCCTGCGTCAATTGGCCGCCGGCGGCGCCGGAAAGCTGACGTTCAGCCGTTGCGGTAAGCAGCCTTGTCGGGCTCGACCTTGACGATTATCCGCTCCTCGCCGGGCTGGCGGAAGGGGTAGGTGTCGGCGTCGAGGTACCGCTTGGCGAGAGCATCGACATCGTCGTCGGCGCCCTCTTCGGTCATCTCGACAACCGTGCCCTGGATCACCAGAGGTACATACGGATTCTCGGCGTCGAGGATCGAGATCGCTACGCGCGGGTCGCGCTTCAGGTTCTTCTCCTTGAGCCGGCCCTTGGCGGTGTTGAAAGTGACCAGGTCACCTTCGTGTCCGACCCAGACGGGAGTCACCTGGGGCGAGCCGTCTTCCTTCAAGGTTGCCACGTGCGCGAAGTGCTGACCTTCGAGCAGATGTACTGCGTCATCGGGAATTGAAGCCATTGGTTCCTCCGTTCGGTTTAAGTCGAGATTACCTACCCGGACTCCCCGGCCAACGGGTCCGCGGGTCAGCGGCCGATGTGGAACCCGATCAGCTTCGGAATGGCGGAAACCATCGACGTGATCGGCCCGGGCTTTCGGCCGGCGGCCTCGGCCTCTTCCTTGCGGCCGATCGCTTCGCGGATCAGAGTCCCACCGATCCAGCGGAAGGGTTCGGGCGGGACCCGGGTGAGCGCCGAGGCAGGCTCGACCATGGCGAGCGAGGAGTACCGGTCGTCCAGCTCGAGAGCGCAGGAAGCGAGGCAGCGTCCGACCATCTGCGACGGACCGACCCCGTTCCCGGTGTAGCCAAAAGCGGCGAAAGCTTGTCCCGAAGGAAGCTTGACCGCGTGCGGCAGGTGCGATGCCGAGGCGTCGATCGGGCCTCCCCAGGCATATTCGAGGTTGCGGCCTTCGAGCGCCGGAAAGTAGTTCCGGAGGCCCTGGCCGACCTGCTCGACAACTTCGGCATCGAGTTCGGCGGTTCCGCGACGCCGCCCGCCGGCCGCAATTCGGCCGCCGCCCCAGCCGAAGGCGATCCGGCCGTCGGGGGTGGTCCGGAAGTAAGTGAGCAATGCCCGGCAGTCGCTGATCGCCTCGCCTCCGGTCCAGCCGATCTCCTCGATGATCTCCGGGACCGGCTCCGTGATCACCATGTGGCTCGAAGCGATCGTGACGCTGTGCCGGATCGGCGATCCGTAACCGGCAAGCGAAGGCCCGGAAGCAAGGATCAACTTCTCCGCCCGAACTCTGCCATTGGCAGTCATCGCGACGATGCCCGACGGCCCGTCGGTGACCATCGTCACCGGGCTGTTCTCGAAGAGTTCAACGCCAGCTTCCAGGAGTGCTTTCCTGATTCCGAAGCCGAGCCGGGCCGGCTGTACCGTGGCTGCCGCGTGGTACTTGATGCCACCACGAAAACGCGGTGAATCGCAGATCTCCGAGACCGCTTCCTGGCTCAGTACTTCGGCCTCGCCGGCAACTCCGGCTGCTTTCATCGCGGCGACGTTCCTGTCCCAGAGTCCATCCTGAGCCGGAGTGGTCGAGACGTTCAGGTAGCCACAATGCCGGTACCAGGCGTCGATTCCCTGGGCCTCACAGAACTCGCCGATCTGATTGACGGAATCTTCCGAAGCGCGGGCTATCTCAATCGCCGCCTCCCGCCCGTGCCGCTCCTCGAGCCTCGCAAAGCTGACCCACATCGAATCGACAAAACCACCGTTCCGGCCACTCGGTCCGTGGCCGATCAGGTCGGAGTCGATCAGGACCACACGGGTGTCGGGCTCGAGCTGCTTGAGGTGCCAGGCCGACCACATCCCGGTGAAGCCACCGCCGACCACCAGCACGTCCGCATCGATTTCCGTTTCAAGCGGCGGCAGAGGATCCGGGGCGCCGGCCTCTGCGATCCAGTATCCGTGAGCGGTATGGAGCACCTCGATCTGTCCGCAGGCTAGTCGATGCCGTGCGGCGGAGACTCGACCGGCGTCAGTGGGCGCCGGCGTCCGCCCGCTGGGCTCGCCCGAAGCTGGTGAAACCGCGGATCCAGAAGGCCGAGGCCGCTGCCAGCAGGCCGGAGAACGCCGCCATCGCGAGCGCGTAACGTGGGTCGTAGGCCTCGGAGATCCAGCCGACCAGCGGTCCGCCGATCGGAGTCGTCCCGAGGAAGACGACCGTATAGAGAGCCATCACCCGGCCACGCATTTCGGGCGAGACGACCAGCTGGAGGGTTGAATTGATCGCGGCCGCGAAGGTGACCGCTGCCGCGCCAAGCAGGGCGAGCACCGGGATTTCGGTCGCGAGGCTCGGCATGAAGGCGGCCAGCAGGGCCATCGTGCCGAAGGCGAGCGCAGAGAAAGCGATCACGCCGAGGCCGGTCTGGCCGCGGGCACCCGTGACCAGGGCCCCGATCACGGATCCTATGCCCATCGCGGAGACGAGCACCGCATAAGAGCTGGCACCCCCTTCGAAGGTGAGGCGGGCCAGCAGCGGCAGTACAACGTGGAAGTTCAGGCCGAGTGTGCCGACTATCGCCATCAGCAGCAGGGGGATCGCGAGCTCTGGAGTCGCCCGGACGTACCGGACTCCGTCCATGACGCCGCGGTCTCCCCTCACCGACCGCGGCGCGATGTTCAGGCGCCTGCCGTCGATGCTCCAGAGTGCCCAGATCATCACCAGGAAGGTGGCGGCGTTCAGGCCGAAGCAGGGGGCGACACCGACCGTCGCGATCAGGGTCCCGGCGAGGGCCGGGCCGACCACGCGGGCCGAGTGGACGATCACGCTGTTGAGGCTCACGGCGTTTACGATCCGGTCGGCCCCGACCATCTCCATTACGAAGGCCTGGCGCGCCGGATTGTCAATGGCAATCAGGGATCCGCGGATGAAGACCAGCGCAAAGACCATCCAGGGCTGAACTGCGCCCGTGGTGGTGACCGCGAAAAGGATGAGTGGCGGAACCATCATCGCGCCCTGGGTGACGATCAACAGCCGGCGCTTCGAGAAGCGGTCAGCGAGTGCCCCGCCCCAGGCTCCGGCGAGGAGGATCGGCAGGAACTGGAGGGCCGTGGTGACACCCACGGCGAATCCGCTACCGGTGAGGCTGAGGATCAGCCAGACTTCGGCAACGGTCTGCATCCAGTTTCCGGAAAGCGAGACCACCTGACCGGTGAAGTACCGGCGGTAGTTGGGGACCTGTAGCGAGTCAAACGACCGCCGGAGCGCGGCGGTCACTTGTTCAGCTCTCGACCAGAGTCCTCCAGGGCATCTTCGAGGATGATCGCGGCACGTTCGAGCGTGGCAACGTCTTCGTCGGGAAGGGAATCGAACAGGCGGGCCAGGTAGGCACTTTTGCGCGAGCGGGCCTCGGCAAGATGACCGGAACCGGCTTCGGTCAGCACCAGATGGCAGCTGCGACCGTCATTCGGGTCCTTCAACCGCTCGACCATGCCGGATTCGATCAGGTGGTTGATCACCCTGGTGGCCGTGGGGCGTTTTACACCCTCGATGTCGGCCAGGCGGGTCGGAGTAAGCGGGGCGTGGCGCTCGATCGTGGCGAGCGCGGCCAGGGCGGTCGGCGAAAGGTCGCTTCCGGCCTCCTGGCGCATCCTTCTGGCGGTCCTGGTTATGGCCAGACGCAGCACGACTGCGGAACCCTCGTTACCCGCATGCATAACCGATTCCTCGGTTGTCTGACGTATCGTCTGACTATTCGTCGGACCATATGTATCCCCCTCTGCGATGCGGGATACTTCGGCCTGCTCGATTTCCTGGCTGGAGAGCTCCAGCCTGCGGCCGGCTCCCGGGTCCTTCCGTCGTGAGAAGTAGTTACTCATGCTAATTAGTTTAGCAAACTACTTCCAACAAGTCCAATCCCAACGCCAAATTTCATTCTGGGTCGGTTTACATGCCGACATCAACCAGAAACCGACCCAGAATGAACCCGGGCTCGTTCTGGGTCGGTTCGGGGCTCACTTTCGACGTGAAACCGACCCAGAATGGAATTTGTGGTGGCTGCCTTGCGATGACAGGCTCTCGTGCCCCTGCGTCGAAAGGCTCCTGGATGGCCGACGAGACCCCCAAACCTCCCCGGGATCACCCCCTTCGCGAGGAGCTCGCGTCAGAGATCACCGGCGGGACCGTTCCCCAGAACGGCGTCGAGGGTCCCAGGGCGATCAGGGCCGAGCAGCTGCTGAACACGCCGCTGATGATCGCGGCCGCGCTGACGCTGCCGAGCGTCGCTCTGACCGAGGCCCACGTCGGCGGCTGGCTCGAAGTCGTGGCCGAGGTACTCAACTGGGGCACCTACCTGATTTTCGCTCTGGAACTGGTTGTGATGCTCATCCTGGTCCCGGATCGCAAGAAGTACCTGAAGCACCATCCGGTCGAACTGATTGTGGTCTTCCTGACTCCCCCGGTCCTGCCGGCCAGCCTTCAGGCGCTCCGGGCCATCCGCCTGCTGCGCCTCCTGAGGCTCCTAAAGCTGGCGCAGCTGTCGGGCCGGGCATTCTCGGACAGAGGCCTCGGGTACGCCGCCCTGATGACCCTCCTGATCGCGATCGCCGGCGGGACCGTGTTCCGCGCCTTCGAAGAAGGACATCAGCACCTGACCGAATGGGACAGCGTCTACTGGGCGATCACCACGATGACCACACTCGGATCCCAATGGGAACCGTCGACTGTCGGCTCTCAGATCACAGCTATCGCGGTCCTGCTGGTCGGTGTTTCATTCATCGCGCTGCTTACCGGTGCCATTGCTCACCGCTTTCTGGGCATCGGGGCTCCGCCGGATCCCGGCAGTCCATCATCCTGATCAACTGAACCTACCCACGGGTCACCGCGGACTCGCTTCAGTCGTCGTCCTGTCCGCCGCCTTCGCCGGCCTCTGGTTCAGCCGGTTCAGCCTCTGGAACGCTCCCGGTGTTCGAATCGTCCGGCGTACCGGTTTCCACCGGGGGTGCTGGCTGGCTCGGAGCGGTGACGGGCGCCGGAGCGACCGGTGGATCTACGGGTCCGACGTTCGACGTCTCTTCGCTGCCCGATTCGTTTCGCCGGTCTGGTTTGCGGCGCTTGACTTCAGGCACGGGCGACATGACCTGGGCGGGCTCCAGGGCACTGCCTGCGGAGACCGGCTCACCTGACAGGCCTATCGGCTGACTGGCGAGGCTCCCGGCGGCAAGGGCGATGGCCACCGCCAGGGCGATGCCGAAGATTCCCAGCAGCAGCCATCTTCCGAGGCCCCACTCGCCGGACATCTGTCTGTTGCCGTTCTTCATCGACTCAAGCGTACGAATTACCGGGTAAACAACAGGCAAACTCCGAGGTCATCGTTCGGTCACCTCCGCCCGCGAAGGCATTTTCACAGTCGCCTCAACGCCCCCGGACCGGCGTGATGAAATGGTTACGGAGCCGCCCCACTGCCCGATCAACTCCCGCGCAATCGCCAGGCCGAGTCCGGTGCCCTTGACGCCTTGCCGCCCGGCCTTTCCCCGGGCAAAGCGTTCGAAGACGATCTCTTCCTCCCCCGGGTCAAGCCCCTCGCCGTCATCGAGGACCCTGATCGTGCCGGGCGCTGCCTCGATCCTGATCTCACTTTCCGGTGGCGAGTAGTTGACAGCGTTCTCAATGAGAGCGTCGAGCACCCGCTCGAAATCGGCCCGCGCGCAGAACACGGTTCCAATGTCCTGGTCTCTCCAGTCGCCGAGTACCAGAGACCTTTCCCCGACCGCGGGCAGCCACCTGTCATAGGTTTCGCGAGCCAGTTCACCCAGGTCGAGATCCTCGCCCGGCACGTCGATCTCTCCGGCGCGACTGAGAATCAGGAGTTCGTCGACCATCCTCGCGAGGCGGTCGACCTCCGACAATCCTGCTTCCAGTTCTGCCCGCGTTCCGGGATCCGACGTCTCCTCGGTCAGTCCTTCCAGCCGGAGCCGCAATCCGGTGAGAGGGGTACGGAGCTGATGTGACGCGTTGGCCACGAAGTCGCGCTGGCTTCGGAGGAGCCTGCCGACCCGGGAAGTCATTTCGTTGAACGACCGCGCCAGTGATCTCTGCTCGGAACTTCCGGTCACTTCCGCTTCAACTTCGGAGCCGCCGGTCGCGAACTGGCGGGCAGTCACTTCGAGCCGGCGGATCGGTCGGGCAATCTGGTTGGCAATCACCGCGGCGATCAACAGAACGAATGCGAGAACTAGTGCACCCAGCAGGCCGAGTCCCAGCAGGGAACGGCTCACGGCAGACTGGACTGCTTCGACGCTCTGGGTGACCCTGACTGCTCCGATGACGCTCTCGCCCCTGAAGACCGGATCCGAAGTGGCGAGGATCTCCGCGTCGAGCGTGTCGCTCGATCTCTCACGCTGATCGCTGTTCCCGTCCAGGGCGGTCGCGACCTCCGGTCGCGAGCCGTAATTGCTGCCGACACTCCCCGGGTTCCCGCTGTCGGCCACGACTTTCCCGGACTTGTTCACTACGAGAACCCGAC
>JBPPMT010000082.1:0-3254 GCA_051306195.1 Solirubrobacterales bacterium | reverse complement strand
AGATAGCTCTCGCGGTCGGCGGCTCCCCAGAAGTGAATCTGCTGGTCGTCGGCATCGGTGTAGTACTTCAGAAACACGTTGCGGGTGCACGGCGGAATGTATGAGCCGGCTTTGTCCCGAGCAAGAATCTCCCGGCGTTTGACTTCGAAGGTCGAGTTGCTCAGAGCGCTGTTGTCACCACTTGCAAGCAAGGCCAAGTTCGCCAGCGAGTGCACGTTCTCTCCCCGACGGTTCGAGTCGTCCGTGAGAGCCTCCTCGACTGCGGCCTTCACCGCGTCGAATCGAACGCCGACTCCATGCACTTGCTGCGCCGAGATCATCCCGAGCACATCGTCGATCTCTGAGAGGAGTTCGGCGCGGATGGCGCTCTCCAGCGTCGGCAGGTCCGCCACGACATCGCGCTGCAGAAGGAGCCACTCGCGCCAAATCTTCTCGTCGCGTCGGAGTTCCTTCGCGTTCTGTGCGTGGATGTGCTCCAGCGACCAGGAGCCGCGCGAGTGGGCATTGAACGAGTACCGGGCGGTGTCGTCCCTGCGGGCGCGAACTGTCTCCACATTCATCAGCAGCAAGACCTCGTTGCATTTCGCGCTCCTCGTGTCGTAGTCCAGTTCGCCAAGGTCCTCCTCCGTTAGGTCGAGCACGTCCCGGATTCGGCCGTCG
The DNA here is from genome assembly GCA_051306195.1 of Solirubrobacterales bacterium. GTDB lineage: Bacteria > Actinomycetota > Thermoleophilia > Solirubrobacterales > 70-9 > 67-14. Next base: position 2,594 of record JBPPMT010000082.1, on the reverse strand, counting down.
AGTGCCGCATGCAACTGCGGCTTGGTGAGACCGTCGGCTAGATTAACGAGTTGTCCGAAGGTGTCGCTTCCGACCTGGATCAGGAATCCGACTTTGTGGAAGATTTCGCGGTCGTCGTACCAGCCGAGGATCAGTGAGTGTAGCTTGACGACTCGGTCCCAGAATGCCTGGGCACCCGCGGCGATCTCGTTCCTCAGCGTTTCGAACGTGTAGTAGCGAGGGCGGTGCCGCCCGGAAGGCCTCCCCCCGATCTGATCGGCGAGAGTGTCGAGGACGAGCCCGATGTGGGTTGCCTCGCTCTCGTGTCGGCCCGTGATGAACGACCAGACCTCCGGGGCGCGGAGTTCCCGCTCGAACTGGTCCCACTGCGCGGCGATCTGCTCGCTCTTGTCTGAGTATCCAGGACGCGCGCGGCTGTTCGCCAACACGAGCGCCTTAACGAGTTCGGCGTCAGTCAACGGGATCCGCCCGACGTTCAGTCGGGTGAACAGGGTGATGGAGTCGAGATCTTGCGAAGCCTCGTACCAGATCACCTTGACCGAGTCGAAGAGGTAGCCGTAGAACTTGTTGGCAACGTGCTGAGTGCGATGCTCCCACGCCTCGAACCACGTGCGGATGCGTTCGTAGGCGCCAAAAATGTGGTGGAAGTCGATGTTGTCGTCTTTGCGGTCGGCCGTCGGCGACCGCAAGAATTCTTGGCTACTGGGGCGTGTCTCGTACTGGATCGAGTAGCCAGCGCCAGCGCTTTGCAGCCCTTGATCCCGCATGTACTGGAAGATCAGGTAAAGGGTGGTGAACCGCTGCTGGCCGTCAATGAGTTCCCACCGACCATCAGACATCTGCTTCACGACCACGGGCTGGAGGTAGTACGGCTCGCCCTTGCTCTCCCAGATGTCTGCGAGGAGACGGTCGACCTCGTCAGGACCCCAACGATAACCCCGCTGATAGCCGGGAACGAAGAAGGCTCCCGTGACGTCACCGACTGCTCGCGGTTCAAGAATCGCATCCACCTGCCCACGCTAGTGGAGCCCCCTGACGCTCGGTCGACCAGCTCGCCGACGAGAGGGAAGTGCTTGTGCGCGCTACCCGATCTTGGACCGTCTGGGTCTCCGACGGGTGGACCAGGCTCGCTCAAGCTTCTCGCGCTCCTCTGTCCGAAAACCTGTCCGTTTCCTGCCAGTAGCCGTCCGAAAACGTCCAGAGATAGACTGAGCCCCAGACGGCAACTGCCGCCTGGGGCTCAGTAAATTGCTGGTCTCAAGAACCGGAAGCGTGGCTCTGAGGGCCTCCCGGAATCAGACCCCGAAGTACAGCTCGTACTCGAAGGGGTGCGGCCGCTGCGCGAACGGCAGCAGCTCCTTCTCGCGCTTGTAGTCGATCCAGGTGTCGATCAGGTCCTGCGTGAACACGCCACCTTCGAGCAGGAAGTCGTGGTCGGCCTCCAGCTCGCGCAGAGCCTCGTCGAGCGAACCCGGAAGCTGCGGGATGCCTTTGGCCTCCTCGGGCGGCAGTTCGTAGAGGTCCTTGTCGACCGGTTCGTGCGGCTCGATCTTGTTCTTGATCCCGTCGAGGCCGGCCATCAGCTGGGCGGCGAACGCGAGGTACGGGTTGCCGGAGGCGTCGGGCGCGCGGTACTCGATGCGTTTCGCCTTCGGGTTGGTGCCCGTGATCGGGATGCGAATGGACGCCGACCGGTTGCCGGCCGAATACACCAGGTTGACCGGCGCCTCGAAGCCGGGGATGAGCCGGTGGTAGGAGTTGACCGTCGGGTTGGTGAACGCCGCGATCGCCCGCGCGTGCTTGAGGATTCCGCCGATGTACCAGCGAGCGATGTCGGAGAGTCCGCCGTAGCCCTTCTCGTCGTAGAACAGCGGCTTGCCCTCGCTCCACAGCGACTGGTGGGTGTGCATGCCCGAACCGTTGTCGCCCATCAGCGGCTTCGGCATGAAGGTCGCCACCTTGCCCCACTCGAGTGCGGTGTTCTTGACGATGTACTTGAATTTCAGGATGTCGTCGGCCGCGTGCACCATGGTGTCGAACTTGTAGTTGATCTCGTTCTGGCCAGCGGTGCCGACCTCGTGGTGCGAGCGTTCGACCTCAAGGCCGACGTCGACAAGCTTGAGCACGATGTCGTCGCGCAGGTCAGACATCTGGTCAACCGGCGACACCGGGAAGTAGCCGCCCTTGTACGGGGTCTTGTTGCCGAGGTTGCCGCCTTCCTCGTCACGACCGGAGTTCCAGGCGGCTTCGGAGGAGTCGACCTCGTAGTAGCTCTTGTTCTGCTTCACCTCGTACTTGACCTCGTCGAAGATGAAGAACTCGGCCTCGGGAGCGAAGAACGCGGTGTCGGCGATGCCGGTCGAGGCCAGGTACTTCTCCGCCTTCTTGGCGACCTGACGCGGGTCGCGGCCGTAGATCTCGCCGTTTCGCGGGTTGTAGATGTCGAAGATGATGACCAGCGTGCGCTCGGTGCGGAACGGGTCGACGAACGCCGTCGAGATGTCGGGGATGAGCTGCAGGTCGGATTCGTGGATCGACTGGAAGCCGCGAATCGACGAACCGTCGAACAGCTGGCCGACCGAGAAGAACTCCTC
>JBPPMT010000044.1:0-10280 GCA_051306195.1 Solirubrobacterales bacterium | reverse complement strand
CCTCGGGTGCCATGGTCAGGGCACGGTGGATCGTGTCGGCCTGGTCCTGGATGTCGAACGGGTTGACGGTGAGCACGTGTTCCTCGAGTTCCTCGTGCGAACCGGTGTTCTCGGAGAGCATGACGACGCCGTCACGCAGGTTGATCGCCGGCGCCTCCTTGGCGACCAGGTTCATGCCGTCGAAGATGGCGTTGACCATGAGCAGGTCGAAGTGCTTGTAGCGGGCGACCGCCTCGTTGAAGTTCTCGTAGACCCTCAGGTCGATCGGCATCCAGTCGGTGGTGCCGTGCCGGTGGTTGACCACGGCGACCAGGGCCTCGATCCGCTCGAGGTACTCGGCGTATTCGGGAACGTCCTGCCTCGAAGGCTGGAGGTGGGCGATGAAGGTGACCTTCTCCCGGAACTCCGGGTGCTGTGCGAGGAAGGTGTCGAAGGCGGTGAAGCCACGCAGGATGTTCTTGGAGAGATCGGCCCGGTCGACCCGGATGATCAGGTGCTCACGCCGGCGGGCGAGGACCTCCTTCTCCGCGATCGCCACGTCGGGCAACTCGGCGGCGCGCCTCAGCCGGGCGGCGTCGATCGAAAGTGGATAGGCCCGGGCGAGAGTCTTGCCGCCGGGATGGGTGACACTCAGCTCGTCGTAATCGACCTCGTAACCCAGCAGGCGCTTGCAGCAGGAGAGGAAGTTGTGACAGTAGGTCGAGGTGTGGAAGCCGATGATGTCGTTGCCGAGCATTCCCGCGAAGAGGTCCTCGCGGATCCGCGCCGGCAGGACCCGCCAGCTGTCGGGCTGGGACCACGGAATGTGCACGAAGTGGTGGAGGAATGCGTCGGGACGGGCCTCCTTGATCATCGCGGGGGCGGTGTAGAGGTGGTAGTCGTGGAGCATCACGAGTGGCGCTTCCCGGTTCTCGATCTGCTTGATCACGCAGTCGGCGATGTCCCGGTTGACCGCCTGATAGCCCTGGTCCCAGGCCTGAAGCTCCGACTCGCGGATGTCCGGCGCGTTCGAGAGGTCCCAGAGGTAATGCTGGATGAACCAGAGGATCGGATTGGCGATCACGTTGTAGAAGCGGTCGTAAGCCCAGGGGTCGCTCTCGACCATCAACACCCTGTAGGTGACGTCATTGATGTCGATGTCGATCGGCTGGAAGTCGTTCTCTTCCGTGACCGCGATGTCTTCTTCGGTCATGGCCGACGCGATCCAGAGGGCCTCCCGCTCCGCAGCAAGGCCGGAAAGGGCGGTGACAAGTCCGCCGCCGCCTCGGGTCAGCACCCTTTCGCCATCGTCGTCCCGCTCGAATTGCGCGGGGCCCCGGTTCGAAACGATGATCAGAGGCTGATTGGTGGCGCTCTCTGCGGAATCATTCACGGTTCAGAGTCTACGTTCCCCGCGCCCGATGTCCACCGGGTTCGCGGGCTAAGGCGCGGTTACTGCCGTGGGCCGGTCTTCGAGAACGACCTCGACCTGGATCTCCCTGCCGTCCCTGATGACCACCAGATCAACCGTGTCGCCCGGCTCGAGTGCACCGATAATCCGGCCCGGATCTTCGGCCTTCTCAATCGGCTCGCCGTTGGCGGAGACGACCACGTCACCGCCGGAGGTATAGGTAGAGCCCTGGAAGGTGATCTCTTCGTCGCCGCCGTTGATTCCGGCGTCGTCGGCTGGTCCGCCTTCGATCACCTCGGCCACGAGTGCTCCGGTCTCGACGTCAAGGCCGAGCTTCTCGGCGAGCTGCGGATAGAGCGGCTGCGTGCTCACTCCGATGTAGGCGTAGTTGGCTTCTCCGTCCTCACGGAGCTGCTTGACCGAAGCTTCGATCGCCTTCGAAGGAACACCGAAGCCGACGCCGTCGCTGGCACCGGAGCCACCCTTGATCTGCTGGCTGATGCCCATCACGCGGTTCTGCGCGTCGAGCATCGGCCCGCCGGAGTTTCCGGGGTTGATCGAGGCATCAGTCTGGATCGCACCTTCGATCTGGAAGTCGGTCAGGGATCGGACCGAGCGCCCCACCTGGGAGACAACACCGGTCGAAAGCGAGTGGTCCTCACCAAAGGGGGAACCGATAACGGCGATCGGCTGGCCGACCTGGACCTGCTCGCTGTCGGTGAGTTCAAGTGGGGTCAGCTCGACTTCGTCGGGATCGACCTTCAGCAGGCCGACGTCGGAGAACGGGTCGAAGCCGATGATCTTGGCCGGCAGGACGTTGCCGTCGTAGAACTCGACGTAGACCTTCTTGGCCGGGGTGCGGTCTTCGCCTTCACCTTCGGTGATGACGTGAGCATTAGTGACGATCTCGCCACCGGCAGTCAGGACGAAGCCCGACCCGCCAGCAGCGCCTTCATCGAAGATCGAGCGGACCGAAATCACTCCGGGCACCGACTCGCGGTAGACCCGGGTCGCGTTGAAGGCTTCGCCGGTGGCGTCATCGACGATCTGGGGTTCTGGCGTCTCGGTTGGCTCCGCAGAAGATTCGACCGCGGGCGGTGACGGTTCGTCCTGGATGCCGTCGTCGCCACAGGCGGCAACCAGCAATCCGAGCAGCACTACCAGCGTGAGGATCAGCGGCCAGCGCATCGGCGCCTCGCTGCGGAGGGATCTTTTTTCGGGGACGCTAAGCATGGCGACCCAGAATACGGGGTGAGCGCGGCCAGCCTCTCAGGCGAGGTGATCGAAGCCGGCCGGGGAGTCACGTGTCCCACCTTCATCGACCACCCTGACGCCGCTTCCCGCGGCAACCCGGCCGATCGCCGTCAACCGCACGCCGAGGGTTTCAAGTTCTTGCCGTGCTGCCTCGAGCGCCGGTTCCGGGATGGTCAGGGCGAGTTCGTAGTCCTCACCGCCGGCCAGCGACATGTCGCCAGGGGATGACCCCGATCCTGCCTCGACCGCGGCCACGCCGGGCTGTACCGGGACCAGGCGGGCGTCGATTTCAAGGCTGACCCCGGAGGCCGCGGCGACGTGCCCGAGGTCCTGTACCAGGCCGTCGCTGACGTCGACCATCGCAGTGGCGCCGTGGCGGGCGAGGGCAAGTCCGGAATCGAGTTGCGGCCGGGGACGGAGCTGGCGCCCGATCAGGGCCTTGGAGGTAGGTCCATCCAGCCCTTCGATACCGGGGGAACCGTTCGCGAGCAGCCAGAGCCCGGCGGTTGCACCACCGAGCTCGCCAGTGACGGCGACTACTTCATCCACCGATGCCCCCGATCGGAGGACGAAGCCACCGGGTCCGGAGGCGTGCCCGACCACGGTCACCGCGGCGAAGAGGACCGGGGAACCGACCGTGTCACCGCCGGCGAGGACCGCGCCGAAAACCTCCGTGGCCGCGATGAAGCCATCGGCCAGTGAAGTCAGGAACCCGGCGTCAGTATGGGGGGGAAGGCCCAGGGTCACGTAGACCTCACCGGGCGCGGCCGCCATCGCGGCGAGGTCGGAAAGGGCCGTCGCGACGGCCCTGTGGGCGATCGCCTCTGGCGGACTCCAGTCCCTGTGAAAATGGACACCGTCCACAATCGCGTCAACCGAGGTCGCCGTGGACCCGCCCGGGACAGTGACCGCCGCGTCGTCCCCGATCCCGACTTCGAGACGGTCTGAACTGCCGGAACGGGACCTGAGCAGATCGATCACTTCGAATTCTGTGAAACCTTCATCCATTGCTCTCTGACACTATGACCAGTCGAATGGGAGAGGAAACCACCAAGGACGGCGATCAGCACAAGGAGAGCCTCCTTCACCGCGTCGGCCATTTCGGCTCGACCGTAGGCAAGAAGGCACCCCGCAAGCGTTCGACGAAGCTGATCCTGCAGGGTGGGTTCGCTTTCCTGATCTTCGCTTTCCTGGTCTTCACGGTCGCCTCCCAGTGGTCCGAGCTGCGCGAGAAGGGGGTCGAGTTCAGCCTGTTTTGGCTGATCCCGGCGGTCCTGACGATGCTTGTCTATTACACCGGCAGCGCCGCGGTCTGGGGCGTGATCCTGAGGTTCATGGGTTCTCCGGTTCCCCCGGCGGAGACCCAGAAGATCTGGGCCCAGCCGCTGCTCGTGCGCTACATCCCGGGCAGCGTGCTATTCGTGCTGGCCCGCATCCTGCTGGCCGAAAAGGCCGGTGTCTCCCGCCGGGTCTCGACCGCGGGCATCGTCTACGAGCAGGCGGTTTCGATCGCTGCCGCGATGACGATCGCCTCCTACTTCGTGATCGCCCACCCCGACCTCCAGGACACGCCTTTCCGCTGGATCCCGCTGCTGGTGACCCCGCTGCTGGTCGGTTTCCTCCACCCCCGGATATTCGGACCGGTCTCCGAGAAGCTGCTGAGCGCGCTCGGGCGCGAAGCCCTGCCGAAGACGATGGCATTCAGGGGAGTGCTCACGATCTTCGTCGCTTACCTCGCCCTCTGGTGCGTGATGGGCATCGGCGTCTACTTCGCCGCGCGTTCGGTCCACTTCCTCGACTTCAACGACCTGCCGATCGTCGCCGCCTCGCAGATGATCGGCTTCCTGGCCGCGGTCGTTTCGGCGGTCACCCCGGCCGGCCTCGGCGTGCGTGACGCGGCTTTCGCCTGGGCCGTGAAGACCGCCCTGCCGAGCAGCAGCTTCGGGGTCGGCGCAGTAATCGCGATCGCCGTCCGGGCAACCCAGACCGTGGTCGAACTGATTTACGTCGGAGTAGTCACGCTGTTGGCCCGTCGTTCAGGCGAAGAGGACCTGGCCGAAGTTCTGAAAAAAGAAACCGCCGCCTGACCAACGGTGATGTCGCTGCAGCCGCTCACTGCAGCAAACGCCGAAATTTCCTAGTTAGGAAATTCGGCGCCCTATCCGTACTCAGCCGGGAGGAACTGCGCCACCCGCGCTGGGCGGTGCGACCCCGCCGCCGCCGGGGGAGGGAGCAGGTGTAGGCGCGGGTGTCGGTGCCGGAGCCGGAGGGTCCGCTGTACCGGCCGGTTGCTGTTCACCAGCGCCGTTCTCATACGCGTCGGAATTCTTCTCGTCGGTATCGGTGGTGTCGGTATCGGTCTCTTCCGAGTCGTCGTAAGCACTCGAAGTGCCGGCGGAAACCGTGTAATTGCCACCGAAGGAACTCCAGTCCATCGCTTCGGTCGGCACGGTGAATGCCTCGCAGGGGACCGCGGCATTGTTGTAGAAGCTGTTCCAGATGCTGGCCGGAGTTTCACCACCGGAGATCCCCGTGCTGATGCTGTTCGACTCCGGGTAACCGACCCAGGTGGCGGTCGCGAGATTCGGCTGGTAGCCGACGAACCAGGCGTCGATGAAGTTGTCGGTGGTACCAGTCTTGCCGGCCTGGCCGGAGCAGCCGGTGTAGGCGCCGGTTCCGGTTCCGCCAGTGATGTTGCCGTTGAGGATCTTGGTGACTTCGTAGGCGGCCGGCTCGGACATCACGCGGACCGGCTTGGCGCTGCCGGGGCGGTCTTCATCGCCATTCGGGAACAGCACCTTGCGGATGGCGGTCGGGTCACGACGCAGGCCGCCCGCGGCGAGTGTCGAGTACGCGCCAGCCATCTCGAGCGGTGACACACCGATCTTCAGACCACCGAGTGTCTCCGCCGGATAACCATCGAGGTGGGTCTTGATGCCGAGTGCCTTTGCCATTTCGGCCACCTTGTCGGGACCGACGTCGAGCGCGAGCTGCGCGAAGACGGAGTTGTCCGAGGCCAGGGTCGCCGCGGCCACGCTGGTGGTGCCGGCATATGAGTCGGAGTAGGTCGAGACCTCCCAGTGGCCGTACACCGGGTCGTCGATGTTCAGCGGCTTCGACTCGTAATAAGTGGTGTTCGGGTCCATGCCCTCGTTGATCGCCGCGGCGAGGGTGAAAGTCTTGAAGGTCGAGCCGGGCTGGCGCTTGCCCTGAGCGGCGAGGTTGTACTGGTTGTCGTCGTAGGAGGCGGTGGAAACCATCGCCTTGACTTCACCGGTCTGGGGGTCGATCGCGACCAGGGCGCCCGAGGGGCCGCCAGCGTAGAGGTTAGCCGAGAGCGCATCGAGGCCCGCCTGCTGCATGGCCGGCTCGATCGTGGTGTAGACCTTGAGGCCACCACGACGGACCGTGTTGACCCCGTACTTCTTGATCAGTTCGGACTCGACGTAATCGAAGAAGAACGGCTCCTGACGGTCGAAGAGACCTTCGACCGGGTCAAGCTGCAGGCCCTTTTTCTTGGCCGTGGCCGCGCGGGCCTTCGAAATGTATTCGTTGTCGGCCATCGAGTCGAGGACTTCGTTGCGACGTTCGAGGGCACCCTTGGGGTTCGTGATCGGGTTGTAGTCAGTCGGAGCCTGGGGCAGTCCGGCGAGCAGTGCAGCCTGCGGCAGGGAGATCTTCTCGACCCTGCGGGAGAAGTAGACCCGAGCGGCAGCGGCGACTCCGATCGAAGTGCGTCCCTGATTGGTGCCGTAAGGAGCGGTGTTCAGGTAGGACTCGAGGATCTCGTCCTTGGTGTGGTCCTTCTCGTAGTCGATGGCCATCTGGGCCTCGACGATCTTTCGTTCGTAATCCCGCTTGGGATTGGTGATGTAGAGGTTCCGCATCAACTGCATGGTCAGAGTTGACGCGCCCTCGGAAATCTTGCCCGACTCGAGGTTCTTGCTGGCCGCGCGCATGATGCCTTCGATGTCGACCCCATTGTGATCGAGGAAACGCTCGTCCTCGATCGAGATCGTGGCGGACTGGAGGTCCTTCGGAATCTTTGCGAGTTCGATCGGGGTTCGAACTTCGTCCGAATCGATCAGGCCGAGCTTGCTGCCATCACCGGCGTAGATGATCGAGTTCTGACCCTTGTCGATCGGCTTCAGGGTGGCGACGTCCGGTGCATCACTGGCGATGCTGAAAACCCAGCCGCCAGCGGCAAAAACTCCAGTAAGGAGCAATCCACCGACCACAGCGAAGGCCGCGACAATCTTCTTACGCGGACCACCCTGACGTCGGCGCACACGTCTTTGGCGCCTGGTCATTGTCTAAAGAGTACCGACGCAAGCCTTTGCGCTGGTTAAAGAGCCCGCTCCGGCATCCCCCATTGCATCAAAAACACCAGACTGGCAATGAAATTAGTCGCTGAGCGACTAATTTCATTGCCAGCGCGTTGGTATTAGTCGTGGTCGGGCCGTCCGATTGGCTCAGGTGTGAGAATGGGCTGACTCGATGGAAGCGACCCTCCCCACATCAGAACCGGAAGTCGAACCCGAACCGGTTCGGGACCCGGACCTTTTCCCTTTCGCCACCTGGGGGCCCTGGAAGGCGCTTGGTGCCGTTGTTGCGGCACTGATCGGGGGCTTGATGATCAGCCTTCCGTTCATCGTCATTGAGGGCGGCGACACCGACGACCTCTCGCTCACCACCACGGTCGCGGTCCAGATCTGTACGGCGATCGGCTTCGTATTTGTTCCCCTGCTGCTTTCCCTGGCATCGGGCGGTGGCCTCGGGCCGGCACTGGGGCGCCTCGGGTTCCGGTCGTTCGACGTTTCCCAGGCGGCCAAGTGGATCGGCATCGGAATCGTTTCCTACCTGGTCTTCGCGATCGCCTACTCGGCCCTGATCGGCACCCCGGAACAGGACGACATCGCCGGGGACTTCGGCCCGATCCCGCTGCAGATCCTCATGATCGCCATCGTCGCCCCGATCGCGGAGGAGACCTGCTTCCGCGGAATGCTCTTCGGTGGAATCCGGAACCGCCTCCCGATGTGGGCCGCGGCCCTGTCTGCGGGGATCGTCTTCGGGGTGCTCCACTACACGACCGGCTGGTCGGCGGTTCCGTCGCTGATCGCCCTCGGCGCCATCCTCTGCATCGTCTTCGAGAAGACCGATTCGCTCTGGCCGCCGATCATCATGCACGCGATGAACAACAGCGTCGCGCTGGTCGTCCTCAACTCCTGAGCCTCCGTAGGATCCGTCCCATGGACAAGAACGACGTCACCCGAGACCACCTGATCGAACTGCTGCGCGAACATTCACTGGTTCTCGGTGAAGTCACGCTTTCCGGGGGAGCCAAGGCTTCCTACTACGTCGACGTGCGCCGCACGGTGATGCAGCCGGCGGGCCTGGCTGCCGCCGGCAAACTGATCGCGATCCACGCCGACGATCTCAACTGCAGCGCGGTGGGTGGCCCGGTGATGGCGGCGATCCCGCTTGCCTGTGCCGCGATCTCCGTCCCCGAAGGACGGGGGCTCAACGGCTTCTTCGTTCGCAAAGAACGAAAGGACCACGGACTTCAGCGCTGGGTCGAAGGGGCCGCCAAGCCCGGGGACCGCGTGCTCGTGGTCGAAGACACCGTCACCACCGGCGGGTCAACCGTCTCGGCGATCGAACGGATCAAGGACGAAGGTTTCGAGATCGGTGGAGTGCTCAGCATCGTCGACCGCCTGGCCGGAGGAGCCGAGAAGATCGCAGCAGCGGCCGGTGCCCCCTACGAAGCGCTGACCACGATCGACGACGTCTACCCGGACCGCCCGGACAGGTAATTCTCAGTTCTGGTTCTGCTTCGCCCGGTCGGCTGCGTCGGCACCGGTTTTGGTGACCGCCACTTTGCCGACGGCGCCCCCGAGGACCTTGCGCATTAGCCCCGGGGCGAGGATCTTCAGCACGGCAATCAGTGCGTAGGGCCGGGGCACGTAACGTTCGGCCTTGCCTCCCGGACCGGCTTCATAGATGGCTTCGGCGGCCTTGTCGGGCTCGGTGACCATCCAGCGGGTGGCGATCTTGCCGGTCAGTTCGTCGGCCGGGAAGCCCTCGGTCCGGACGAATCCGGGGAGGACGAGGCCGACATGAACGCCATTCGGCTGCTCCTCGAGGAAGAGGGCGTCGGTCCACCCGGCGATCGCATACTTGGAGGCCGAGTAAGCCCCGGCGCCGGCCCGTGAGATCCGGGCTGCGGTGCTGGCGACGTTGACGATCGAACTCGGAGCCGATGCGCGGATCAACGGCAGGAGGGCCTCGGTGAGCCGAACGACCGAATCGAAGTTGAGCTCCATCGTGCGGCGAACGTTTTCGTAGCCCTCGTCGGCAAAGGTCCCGCGCCAGGAAGCGCCAGCGTTGTTGACGAGCAGGTCCAGGCGCTCGTGGTGCTCCTGGACGTGGGCCAGGACCCGACCGGGCGCGTCCGGCTCGGTGAGATCCACTGCCACGTAGGTGGCAGGTACCGGCAATCGGCTGGCGAGTTCACGCAGGCGGTCTTCACGACGGGCGACGAGAATCAGCTGGGTGCCGGGGACCTGGGCGAGCCGCCAGGCGGTCGCTTCTCCGATCCCGCTCGATGCTCCCGTTACCAGCGCTGTTATCGGCCTGTCGTTCATGCGAAATAACCCTACGCCAGCAGGTCGAGCACCGCTTCACCGAACACTTCGGTGTGTCGGTCGACGTCGGCTTCGGTGGTCGAGGGCGACATCAGCGCCATGTTGTGGAAAGGAGTGATCAGAACCCCCCGGTTCAGGGCGTGGATGTGGAGGAAGCGTTCGAGCTCTTCATCGCAGGCCCCGTGCGCTTCGGTGCCATTCACGGCGGGCACCTTCTCGAAGCGGTACTCGGCCCGGGCTCCAAGCTGGGTGACGCTCCAGGGCAGGCCGTTCTCGCTGATCACCGACTCGACTCCTTCGGTGAAACGGGTGGCCAGTGGAATCGTGTACTCGAAAGCTTCGTCGGTGAGCACATCAGAGAGGGTCGCGCGCACCGCCGCCATCGAAAGCGCGTTGCCGGCGAGGGTGCCGCCCACGCCGCCGGTGTCTTCGTAGTCGGCCTCGGCCTGCTCGAACAGACGCTCGGTCACGTCGGTGGTCATGCCGAGTGCCCCGGCCGGGACGCCGGAACCGATCGCCTTGCCGATCGTGAACAGGTCGGGCTCGAGTCCCCAGGCTTTGGTGCAGCCACCGGCCCCGGCGGAAAAGGTGTGGGTCTCGTCGATGATCAGGAGGGTTCCGTACTTCCTCGTCAGCTCGCGCAGCGCGTCGTGGTACCCGTCCTCGGGCAGAACGATTCCCATGTTGGTCATCGCCGGCTCGGCCAGGACGCAGGCGATCTCGCCGGTCGCGAGGGCTTTCTCCAGCGCGTCGATGTCGTTGAACTCGATTGCCGTCGTGGTCTGCGAAGGATCGACCGGCGGGCCGACGTTTCCGGCCCGGGAGACGGTGGTGCCGTTCGGCCCGGCCACAGCGAAGGACTCATCAACCGAGCCGTGGTAGCTGTAGCTGTAAACGAGCACCTTCGGCCGGCCGGTGATCTGGCGGCAGATCCGGAGGGCCGCGCGGTTGGCGTCGGTTGCGGTGAGGGTGAACATCCAACGGTCGAGCCC
>JBPPMT010000018.1:0-2167 GCA_051306195.1 Solirubrobacterales bacterium | reverse complement strand
CGATCGCGACACTGGCCGACACTTCGGCGCCGGCCTCCACACGCAAATCGATTGAAGCCTGCTTCAAGGCATCGACCGCGACTTGGCGGCGACCCTCGATGTTCTCGGCGGTGTTGGGATGGCGAAGATTGACGTGGGGGGTGGCGACGATCCGGTCAACTCCGCACTCGAGCCATACCCGGGCCAGGTCGAGCGATTCGCCCTCGGTGTCGGGGCCGTCGTCGATTCCCGAGAGGAAATGGCAATGGAGGTCGATCATCGTGCAAGGCTATTTCACCGGAGCCGGCCGGCGATGTCGCTCCCGAAGACTGCTTGGTTGTTTCAGGTCCTGCTCGCTAGAGTCAGCCGTCATGAACGCTGAACGCACTAGAGCCTTGGGAGCGAGGCGGAGGTTGCTTCGAAGGGGAATGCGATGCGGTCGCGCCTGACGAGATTGTTCGGGAGGCGCCGGGCTCGGCGGCTGTTGTACTACCCACCGATATCGCGGGCAGAAGACCTGATCGACACCGTGTCGCGGGCCGCCTGGTTCCTTACGTACTCCGACTTCGAGCGCATCACCATCCTCATTTCCGACCCGTCACTCGAGGACGTGGTCTGGCGTGTTGCCCCCGACATGGATCCGCTCATCGCTGAGCGGTTCGAGGCTCTTCGCGCCATCCTTAGACTTGTGCCAGACGACTCTCCAGAGCTGGCTGATGTCATCGATCAGACAGATGTGATCCTGCGCTGGAGCACTGCCGGCCATCGCTCTGAGTCGCCCGATCTTCGACGCCGCCTCGAGGACAAGCGGACCATCGACGTCGACCCCCGCCGAACCCGCCACGAGGGCGGAAACTACATCGAGTTGGGGTTTCGGTCCTCCGACAATCCCGAATATTCGGACTCGCGGCAACGTCAGAAGTTCGTGGATCTATCAGCTCGGCTTGGCACCTTTGACCGGGCGGTGATCCTCGCGACCGGTCCATCCGCATCTGACTACGGAGCCTTTGACTACGGTGATTCGCTTCGTGTCGTTTGCAACACCGCAGTCCTGGACCACGAGCTGATGAAGGTCGTCAACCCGCAGATCGTCGTCTTTCTCGACCCGGTCTTCCACTTTGGACCTTCCTCCTACGCAGCACAGTTCAGGGCGAAGGTCCGGGAAGCCGCTGAAGAGTTTGACTTCGAGATCGTCATCGCCTCGAAGTACCTCCCGGTCCTTGCTGCCGCCCTGCCCGAGCTGCTTGACCGCACGATTGCGATTCCGTTCAAGCCGGGGCGTTATTTCAACTTCGACCTCAAAGAGGATTTCGAGGTCCGGGCGACCGCCAACGTGCTCACCTTCATGATGATTCCACTGGCCGGCACGTTTGCCAAAACGATCGGAATGCTCGGTTGTGACGGCAGACCGATGAATGAGAGCGGACACTTCTGGAAGCATCATCCGAGCACGCAACTCGGCTCGGAGCTGGATGCTCTCCGCAGAGTGCATCCGGGCTTCTTCGATATCGAATACAACGACTATTACCTGGAGCATTGCCGGACTCTGGAGGCCGAAATCGAAGCCGGCGAACGGGCAGGGCTGGATTTCGTGAGCCTTGCTCCATCGCACATCCCTGCTCTCGCCGAACGAACCGGGGGCACAGCTGCCTTCACGGATCCTGCGAGCCATCGAGCGCAGGCCCAAAGGTGACCGGAGAGGTACCCCGTCTTCTGGTTATTGATCCGACGCGGACCGGATCGATGGCTGCGACTGGCCAGCTGAAGTTGGCTCTGCTCTCGGAGTGGCCGGACGAATGCTTCAGACAGTTGTTTGTCAACGAAAAGGGTCGGTTGGCGCTGGCCTCGTCGTTGCATGGAGCGTCCGTAGACCGCCAGCTAACCGGTGAGCAGGCCCTCGATGAAGTTGTCCACTTTCGGCCGGAGGTTGTCTACTACCGGCCGGTCATCGACCGGCACCCCGATCTGCACGTGCTCGCCGGGGAGATACACGATCGACATGCCGTACCGGTCGTCTCGCACATCATGGATGACTGGCCCAGTCGCCTGGCCGGCAGCGACGCAGACCGCGCGCTCGCCGTCGATCAGGAGCTGCGAGAGATCTTCTCCCGCAGCAGCGTCGCCCTGAGCATCTCGGACGAGATGTCGGCGGAGGCCAAAACCCGCGGGTACTCCGAACCCGGCACGC
>JBPPMT010000156.1:0-11233 GCA_051306195.1 Solirubrobacterales bacterium | reverse complement strand
GCCATCGCGGTTTCGCGATGCGAACTCAGCCACTGCTCCCACTCCTCGTCATCACCCTCCGCGTCCCAGAACAGATTCACCGTGCCGCAGAGGCTCGCATCCCGTTCAAGGAGACGAGCCAGCGCCGAGGCATGGTTCAGGCTACCGGTGTGCATGTAGATGACGGCTTTGCCGTCGCCGAGCTCGGATACCGCGGCGGAGACCTCAGCCTCAAACTGCCGGGCCGCGTCCTCGACCGAGGGTCCGGACCCCTGCCCGATCGTCCGGCTGCCTGAAGATAGAACTGGAAAGAACTGCGGCCGCTCGCGCACGGCCGCCGACTCAATCGCCCGATTGCACAGAACCTTGACTTCGCAGCCCAAACGCTCGAGAGCTCCAAACAGTTCGTCGTTGTAGGCGATCGAGTGATCGCCCCGGTCGAGTGAGTCTGGATCGATGAGAAAGACAGTCGGCATATCGTCCCGACCTGCAGGAGTAAGGGTGGCCGCTTCACGCATCACCCGTTCGAATCGCTCGCGGGCGTCGATGACGTTCATCTGCTCGAACGCCCACTTCTGCCCGCGCGAGGCGAGTGACTTTCGGTATTCCGCATCGGTGGCCAACTTCCGAATCGCCCTCGTCAATGCTTTGTGATCGCGCACGGTGACGCAGTAAGCGAGGCCGTTCGACAGTACGTAGTCGATCCCATTGGCCTCGGGTGGGCCAACGGCCAGGAGCGCGGAGTTCGACGCGAGACATTCGGGAAGCTTGTTCGGCATCGACAGCCCGATGTATTCGATTGACTGCTCGTCGAAGTTGTAAGTGAGCAGGAGCACGTCGGCGCCCGCCAACAGTTCCGCATACTGATCCGATTCGTAGTTGCCGCCGAGTATTACGTCGACGCCGCGCAGGCCTGCAACCGCCTTTTCGAACACTGCCATCCCTGGCGGCCAGGTGTAGACCTCCAAACGAACCGGGACCTCGCCCTGCAGTGCGTCGACCGCCCGTGCCACGTCCAGAAGCGACTCGAATGTCATGTCCGTCGTGCTGCCTCCCACGTACCGGAGGATCACTTCATCGCGCTCCTCCTTCGTCGGGCCCACAGCCTCGGCGGCCGCCTGGAAGGTTCCCGGGTCGACGCCGTTGGCGAGCGGCTCGAAAGCCACGCCGTAACGCTCTTCGAAGACGGTTGACATCTTCTCGGAGATGCTGAGTGATGCCTGGCTGCGGTGGAAGAGGTTTCGCAGTTCAGTGTCCACCTCACGCGCGCCGTCTGCGTTCGCTCTCGCAAGCCTTGCCGGCCAGTCGTCCATGATGTGGCTGACGAGCGAGGAATAATGCCGGTCGAGCGCCTTGAGGGCAAGCGAATGCAGCTCGGGATGTTCATTGATGATCGGGCGGCAGTAGATGACGTCCGGCATGAATCGGGCGATTTCAGCGAGCGCCCCGTCGGTCGAGATCTCGACGTCACCGGCTCCCTGTTCGAGCGTGCGTGCGATGGTGACGCGACCTCGCGCGGGGCCGTTCTTGGCCCGGTAGATCTGCAGGAACTCGGCCTCGGGCCAGCCCTCCAGCAAAGTTCCCTTGAGCCGCCCCGTGGCCGGAGGGGAATTGACGCGTGTCGGATCGATGACCAGTAGCCGCGGGTTGCTCGAGGTTCGGACAGGCGGTGGAAGCGCGGGGATCCGTTTCCTGATCGAAGCGCCGTCGCTCTCACGAGCGTGCAGAGCGGGGATATGCGAGGGCGCCAGACTCTCGAACTTTCGCCCCGCGCGTTCGCCGACCTCCAACTGCTGGTCAAGCGTCTCGCAGTGTTCGAGGTAGTAGTCGTTGTATTCGATGTCGAAGAAGCCTGGATGGACCCCTCGTATGTTCGCCATCTCATCGTTGATCTGAGTCGAGCGACTGTGACTCCAGAAATATTTGTCCTCACTCATCGGGCGCCCGTCGCAGCCGAGGATTCCGATGCGTCGCGCGAAGGTTGCGGCGAGGGGCAGCATCATCAAGGTGAGGACATTGGCAGTAGTCCGAAGCTCGAAGTCCGACGCGAGGTCGAAGTTGAACTCTCGATCCTTGCGGTAGGGGATTGCAACCATGCGATCGGTGAGGTCCGGCATAGCCGCCTCGAACACGGAGAAGTACTTGGCTGGGGTACAGATCGTGAATGGATAGCGTTCGGCCGCCTCCCGAAGGTTCGCCCGGAATGCGGCTGCATAACGCGAGGGGCCAAAGTGAAAGATCGGATCGGCAAAGGTCACGAACTGTGGCTTCACGGTCTCCATCAGTTCCTCGTTGAGGATCACTGTGTTGCAGACGACGCTGAGCGAGTCCTCGTAATCGAACTTGTCGAACTGCGCGACGGACGGCCCGGTCGCGAGAACGAACCCGCGCTCGAAGGTGCCGAGTTGGCTAGCGAGCGTCGCGAGCCTCGAACGGTGCAACTCGCGCGTGTCCGCGGCTGCCTCGAGCCAGAAACTGACCTCGATGTAGTTCCCACCTTCTTGACGCACTCCTTGCGGATCCACCTCGAAGATCCGCTTCTTCGCCGCCCGCCTTCGCAGAGCCACGCTCTGTGGCTCCGATTCGTCGGACAACTTCCACCGCAGGATCGCGTCGGCCCGATCAAGTACGGCCCCGACCTCCTCGTGTCCACCGACCGGCACGAATTCGATCAACTTCCGGAGGGCATCGAAACGGCCCTCTATCGCCGGATCCATCCCGGACGCTACTCGCCACTCCATCCTTGCCAACTCCGGATCGGATATGGGGACGTAGATTCTTTCGATCGGCGAAAAGGTGAGAAACCACGCAGCTCGCGATAGCAGGTCCGTCAGCTCATCCGCTGTATCGACGGCAGGGTAGTAAGCGAACCGCCTCAATCAGTTACGGGCCCGCTGATAGTCCTCGTCTGCCGCTGCGCGGGAGGCACGTTTAGCCGATGGCGGCAATACCTCGTCCTTCACCAGGGCCACGGACTGGTTCGCGCTGTTCGAGATCCGGAACCCGGCGGCCAGAAGGAGCGGGACGGCCAGCTTTCCTTTGCCGACGTAGTTGCCTTCGTCGTCGAGCCAGGTGTCGTCGATTACGACTATTCCGTCGTTTGGCATCTTCGTCACCACGGCTGCGGCGCAAGCCTGATGCATCTGCCAGCATTCCCGATCGTCGATCTCAGTGTTGAGGATGGAGCGGTAGCGTTCCTGGCGCGCCTCGGAGTGTTTGCCGTGATCGAAATCGAATGCGTCCAGATATACGTACTCGAGAGTGCCGTCGTATTCAGCGAGGAACTGCTCGCCGCGGGCGGTGACCGCCTTCGCGCGCGGGTTGAAGCTTCTCATCATCCGCTCCGCCCTGCTTGTGTTGAGCGGATCCATGTCGACCGTTATGAACGACATGCCCGCGACCGCCGAGAAGATCGCGAGCTTCTCGGTGGACCCTTGATCCGGATAACGCTCTCGCGTACTGCCGATCTCGATCAGCGTCTTCCCTCTCAGCACTCCGGGACTCCGGAGCTCGCGCCGAACGAGTTTCGCCATCAGAAGATCGTGGCCATGTTCGGAGTCGACTTCAGGTCGACCGACTCCGTCTTCAGCTGCGGGGAACCACAGGTCGTGAAGTTGACGCAGCACCGCGACGATCTCGGGCGCCACGTCCCGCTCGGAGGTCTCGGTGAGGCGCTCCTCGAATTGGGCCGATCGCTCCGACGTCTGGGCCGACAATTCTTCGATGCGTGCCTGCAGCCAGTCGACCACTTCCGGGATATGGGCGGAAGCGGCAGCGACCTCGGTGGTCTGAGCGGCAAGATTGCTGACCCCAGTCTCGAGCGAGTCCTGGCGCTTGGAGGTCTCGGCAAGGCCTTCCTCGAAGCGAGCTGATCGCTCCGACGTCTGGGCCGACAATTCTTCGATGCGTGCCTGAAGCTCGGTGGTGCGTGCCTGAAGCTCTTCGGAGCGTGCTTGAAGCTCGGCGGTGAGGCCGGGCAATGCGGCCTGCTGATCGGTCTTCAGCTCGGCGATAGAGGCTTCGATGGCGGCCGAAGATGCCGCGAGCGTCGCGTTCGCCAACCGTTGCTCGCGCTCCACAGCACCAAGCTGGTCCTCGAGAGCCTCTGTGGTGGAGCCCACTTCGTCGGTCTGGGCGGTAAGCCGTCCTTCGAGAGCCTCTATGGCTGAACCCACCTCGTTGGTCTGGGCGGCAAGCCGGTCCTCGAGAGCCTTTGTGGCGGAACCCAACTCGTTGGTCTGGGAGGCAAGAGCCTTGGTTCTCGTCCCAAGCGATTCCTGGGACTTTTCGAATGAGTTGAAGCGCCTCTCGGTGCGGACGAAGCGCTCATTCGTCGCTTTGTGGCGAACCTTCGACTGTGTTCGCGCCTCGGCCACCAGGAAGTTCGCGAAGCCGATGATGAGGACCGTCATTCCCAGGAGGACGAGGCCGCCTGCGAGAACCCACGCGAGACGACCGTACGGCTCGATCTCCGAGATGAATCCGACCCCGGCGAGGCCCGCCAGGAGGGCAACGTAGATGAGGGTCGCCAACTTGTGTTCGCGGATCCTCCGAAGCATCCAGATCCCGAGCCGGCCGAGCAGCGCGACTGGATGATTCTCGCCGCGAAGCCACCGTTCGCGCGCCCACATGTGCGCGCGGTTCCGGAGGGGTGCTTTGGCCGCGGACGGCGGCGCAGCCTGACGCGCTCCGACCTGCGGCGCTGCGGCCGGTGGCGCCGCGACTTTGAGGCAAGCTGAGAGCTGCTCCCGAAGCACGTCAACACCAGGGTCCTCGATGAAGGCCAACAGATTGCCCCAGGCGTCTTCCGAGGCCAGTGGGGCGGGGTACTTGGCAAGTTGACGCCACTGGTGCGAGATCCCGTACTGGACGATCGGGTGCCACTCGCTCAGGTACACCGTGTAGCCCCTCTCTACAAGGTAGTCCGCAACGTCCTTGTAGGTATGGCCCATCGGGATCGTTTTCAAGTCTTCGAACTCGCACTCGATGGCCTTGGGTTTCATCGAGTCCCATGGCACACCCCTGAGAACGTTCCAGTCGAATCCCTCGACGTCGATCTTCAGGAAATCGACTTCCGAGACGTTCTGGGCCGCGGCTACTTCGGCAACCGTGCTGACCTCGACCGCGTCGGTGTCCACGTGGGTTGGCCGAAAAGCACTCAGGCCGCTGATGCCAGTGCTCTCGTCAGAGGTAAAGAACGGCACGGACTGGGCCGGCACGTCGCTCAGCGCCCGGGGGTCGATCAGGACGTTGGGCATTGAGCCCACCCTCTCAATCAGTACTTCACGATTCGCGCGATCAGGCTCGAACGCAAGCACCCTCCATCCCGCCTTCGCGAAAGCCTTCAACGAAGAACCATGGTGAGCACCAACGTCGATCAGTGTGCGTTCTGGCTCGCGACCCTTGATCAGAAGCCGTGCGAACACCTTGGTCTCGTCAAGCGTCGCCTTTGCCTCACGGCCATAGGGCCCGACTATCGCAGAGCCTTTAGCCGCTGCTTCCTTCGCACCGTTCTGGCTAAGACCGAACACCTTCACCACGGCAGAAACAAGTTCGGGGCACGCCGACTGCAGTGAGCCCTTCGCGATGATTCGCTCGATCTCCCGCCGCCTCTGGCCGTCGATCCGCCCGAGATCCTTCCGCGGGATTCCGAATAGCCGAAGACCAGCCAAGGCCGTTGCATTCTCGAACCAGGAGTCCGGCAGGTTGGGAAGGAACTCCGAGGGTGAGGAGGACGCGAGAAAGCGGTCCACGAAGGGCTCGTCACCGGACAAGACCGCCCAGACGAGCTGATTGAAGCCGCGTTGCGCGTATGTACGCTCCTTCGGTGGCTCGGAGAGTCCCGCTGTGAGCTGAGGCGCCACGTTCGGCCCGGTCGTTGGCGCATAGATCCAGTCTAGCGTCCGGAGCACGTTCTGCTCGTGCGTGTGCTTGTCTCGGATGACCGTCGAGTCGGCATGGACACGGTACGTGGCACCCCCGTCAGGAACAAAGCGTGACTTCACACCTCCCCGAAGCAGTCTTGCCAGGAACAGCCAATCCTCGCCGTTCGGCAGGTCCACATCGAAGCGGTAGCGCCGTGCGTAGTCGGTCTTGATCAACACCGAGTTCAGGTGGGCCGGGCAACCGCTCATGTCGGCGAAGGAAAGGTCAGTTCTATGGGCAAGCTCCAAGCCCAGATCCTCTCCACTCGTGCTGACAAAGCGCACGAACGAGTGGGCCATCTGAAGACCTTCTTTGTCCAGCACTGCGAGCCTGGCCCCGATCGCCCCCAGATTGAAAGTGTCGTCCGCGTCGAGGAAGCCGATGTATCTTCCACGAGCCCGCTCCAGGCCGAGATTCCGGGCCGACGAAACACCCTTGGCGGTGTTACGGAGTAGCGAGACTCTCCGGTCTCTCGAAGCCCACTGGTAAACGCGGTTTGCCGTATCGTCCTCAGAGTCGTCTTCAACAACCAGGAGCTCCCAGTCTTCAAAGTCCTGGGAGACCACAGACTCGATGGCCGTATCGATGAACTCAGCCGCGTTGAAGGCAGGCATGATCACCGAGACTGCTGGACGCTCGTTGCCTCGACGCGCCGGGTAAGTCCGCCGCATCAGCGCTGGAATATGGCTGGGGCTGAGGTTCTCGATTGCCTTCCCGTCGTTCTCGGCGGCAGTCAACCAGGCCTCCAATGTGTCGCAGTGACTCTGGTAGTACTCGTCGTAGTCCACCGAAAAGAACGAAGGGTGGGCCGTCTGGATCGAGTCCATCTCTTCGTTGATCTGAGACGCCTTGTCGTGCGACCAGAAGTAGTTGTTCTCGTGCGCCGGCCGGCCATCGCAACCCATGATCCGAATCCGGCTGAACAGCGTGCCGGCCAGTGGCAGCAGGAGCAGCGTGAGAACGTTCGCAGTTGACGTCACCGAGAAGTCGGCGGTGAGGTCAAGGTTGGGTTCGTCGCGGGTCTCGAACGCGATGCCAATGATCCGGTCGGTGAAACGATCCGGCAGGTGCGCTTCGTAGACGTGGATATCGCGGAGCGGTACGACCAGATCGGCGTCGTACAGATCGAGCGCCCTCACCAGCTCGCTACGGAACGCCCCGGCGTAGCTTGAAGCTCCGGCGTGGAAGATCGGGTCGGCGATCGCAATGAGAGATGGCTGCAGTTTGTCGAGCAGCTCGTGGTTTCTGACCATGCTGTTACAGGCGATCGCCACACCGTCGGAGAAGTCGTATCCCTCGGCGGCGGTGCTCAGGCCCGGCCCGGTTCCGAAGATGTAGCCGATCTCACCCTCACACTTGTCGCGCATGCGCTCGAACCGGTCCCGGGAACGGGCGAGGGCGTCGGCCTGATCTTGCTCGAAGCGCTCCGCGAACTTCAGGTAGAACGAGCCGCTGTACTGTTCGGCCCCGTGGTCGACCTTGATTGTCCGGCCTTCACGGGTGACGGTCCGGAGCGCGGGATCGCCGAGCGCTGCGGATGACCAGACGAACACGTAGTCGGCCCCGTCGAGCGTGTTGGCAAGATCCGCGTCGGTCTGGACGTGCGCGAGGGTGATTGGCAGCCTGCCAACCAGATCTGCGAGACCCGGATCGAGGTAGCTGGGAACGTCGTCTGGAGTCGGCTCCTGGAGTTTGTGAGGCAGGACGATCTCATCGATCCGCTCGCTGAAGGGCAACAGGTACCAGTGCAACCGGTAGAAGTGGTCGCTGAACGTCTCGCGATCGGAGAAGGCGGGGTAGAAAGCAAGCTTCATGCCGAAGGAGCCTATCGCGGCCTCAGCATCGATCGTCCGCTCGTAGCCTGTTTATGCCCTGGCTTGGAGATACTCAAACGCCAGCTGGAGCCCCGACTCAAGTTCTGTTGTCGCTTGCCAACCAAGCTCATTCCTGGCTCGACTCGAGTCGATTGCGATCCGCTTGACTTCCCCCGCGCGAGCCGGCTCGAAAACTGGCTTGAGGTCTCCGCGTTGGTCGAGTTTCAGCAGTTTGATCAGATCCAGTATCGAAGTTTCCTCGCCAGTACCGACGTTGAACGGGCCGACGGCGTTTGATGATCCGGCAGCCAGGATCGCGGCGATGACGTCCTTGACGTAGACAAAGTCACGAGTCTGCTCCCCAGTGCCGAATACCGTCGGAGGTTCGCCTTCTCTAAGTCTTTGGCAGAAGATCGCGACTACACCACCTTCGCCGTGTGGATCCTGGCGCGGTCCGTATACGTTTCCAAGACGAAGTGTGACCCCGCTTACGTCGGAAGTGCGATCGAAGTATTCCACGTACCCTTCGGCCGCCAATTTACTTTGACCGTAAGGCGATAGCGGTGATGTATTCGAAGCTTCCGTCACCGGTATGCCTGAGTTCTCACCGTAGATTGCACCTCCCGTTGAGACCATCACAAACCGCCGGGTGGAGTGAAGCTGGGAACAGTGGAGCAAATTGACCGTGCCGACGACGTTTACATTTGCATCGGAGGCAGGATCATTGCCAGATTTGCGGACGTCTACCTGAGCTGCCAAGTGGAAGACCACTTCAGGAGAGACTGAATTGAATATCGCCTGAATCGACTCCTGTTCCCGGACATCAGCGACGTACAGCTCTGCTCCGGCTTCGACCGCACCGGCGATGTTCTCTCGCCTTCCAGTAGAGAGATTGTCGACTATTGCGACTCTGTTTCCCCCTGCGATGAGCGCATCGCAAAGATGGGACCCGATAAACCCAGCCCCTCCTGTCACAAGCACGTCCATGCGGGTCAGGCCCGGTCGCGATCCCGAAGCTCTTCGAGCTTGATGTCGAGCCACTTGCGCATAGCCGCGTTCGACTCGCTTAGCCCCGCAATCTCAGTCGTGAGTCGATCAGGCCTCGACGGCTGCGCACGAGCGAGTACTCCTACGGCCTCGGTGGCCTCCTTCGATCCATCCGCAGTCCGCGTGGGTGGCGCCAGGACCGCACTGCCCAGGTCCTGCCCCATGGAGGACGCGAACGTGGACGCCAAAGTCCGCTCCCCCGGGTCCTGTTTGAATCCCAGGATGTTTCCCCAGGCATTCGGATTCGACACGCTGGAGGGGTAGCGCATCAGCTGCTTCCATTCATGGGACATTCCGTACCGAACGATCGGGTGCCACTCGCTGACGTAGACGAAGTACCCCTTCTCGAGGAGGTAGTCAGCCATGTCTTGATATCGGTATCCAAGGGGAATCGTCTTTGAGTCTTCGAACTCGCAGATGATCGCTTCCGGTTGAATCGTGTCCCACGGCACGCCCTTCAGCACGTGCCAATCGAATCCCTCGACATCCACCTTCAGAAAGTCGATCCTCTCCAGCCCGTACTGCGTCACCAGCTCGGCGACGGTAGTGACATCGACCGCACCAGCCTCGTGATGTGTGTCGCGGAAGCCCCTCAGCGAACTGATTCCAGTGCTCTCTTCCGAGGTGAACAAGGGCACCCCTCGGGCCACCTCGTAGCTGACTGCCCGAGGATCGATCGACACGTTCTCGTCTTCGCCGAAGCGCTCTTCGAGCCTGGCTCGATTCGATGGATCTGGCTCACACCCGACGACTGTCCAACCAGCTTCTGCAAAGGGAGCGAGCGACGAACCGAAATGCGCCCCGATGTCGAGTAGGACGTGTCCCGGCCCCGCGCCCGCGAACAGGTGCGCAAAGACGTCGGTCTCATGGACGCGAGCGTCATCCTCACGAGTGAACGGGCCGAGCATCGCTTCGGTCCCGGCCGATGCGGCATCGATTTGTTCGACCAGGCTCGCGACGGCAGCAGCGCTCTCAGCGCTTGATTCGAGCAGGGCCTCAACGGCGTCGACGAAGCGGGTCGAGGTGGTCTTGCCCGGTACATACGCCGCATGGTGGCGCAGGAAAGGCAGCGCTCGCTCGCGAAAATCAACGCCCTCTTCGATGTCCCCGAGCGTCTGCGCGAGTGCGACCTTCAGTTCCTGTACCGAGTTAGCGACAGCAAAAGCGCCCATCGGGTCAGAGAACTTCGGCACCTTCTCGCCGTGCGGGTTGAAGTAAACGGCCGGTTTGCCTGACGCAAGCGCCTCGATGATTCCTGTGGCGAAGCGGCTCACGAACACGGAGCAATCATCGATCAGTTCGTACTGACTTAGCTCAGTTACGTTGTAGTCGGCCAGATCGCCGTTATCCATGGGGTGCTGAGTGACGCTGTAGTCGATCCCCAGGACTTTGCAGGCCTCTACGGCGAGTCGCACGAACTCCTCACGATGGGATTCGAGCACGCCATACGTGAAATTCACATTGATGGCGACCAGTGGCGCGTCGGGGAACACGGGCTGGACCCCCGTGAGCTTTTCCACGACGGGCATTCCTACCACCGCGGTCTGCCTGTCCTGGAAGTAGTCACGGTCGTAATCACCCGCGAGAAACACGTGCGTGCAGCGCCTGTACGGGAGGTATCTGTACGGCTCGAAGTCCACTCGCAGGAAATCATTGATGCTCTCCACGACGGCGACCGTCGGGAGGTCCAGGCGCTGACGGTACTCAACTGCATCTCGAAGGTCGTCGTTGAAGTCGTTGAACGTGAGAACTACTCGGGCGGTGGCGAGGGCATCAAGCTCGTAGGGAGATGACTCGACCACGATCCGCTCAATCCCCGCGAACAGTTCGGTTTCGTCAGATCTCAAGCCGCGACGGCCGTCAGCGACGAATTTGGTGTTGTCCAGTACCACCGTCCGATGCCCTCGCGCCTGCAACGCGTGGGCCCAGGTCGCCGCCGCCCGCAGGTGAAAGTCGACCTGGCACACGATGACGATCGCGCCAGCCAGCCGCCGGGCCAGGTCGGTCGGCTGGATGCCGAGTGGGAACTCCCGC
Source organism: Solirubrobacterales bacterium (assembly GCA_051306195.1). Classification (GTDB taxonomy): domain Bacteria; phylum Actinomycetota; class Thermoleophilia; order Solirubrobacterales; family 70-9; genus 67-14. Next base: position 434 of record JBPPMT010000156.1, on the reverse strand, counting down.
GACGATGGGCTATCGGGCGGGAAGACCGTACACAGATCAGCCAGAACTTCCTTCTTGATCCCGGGCGAGGAATCCCTTGTTTCGGGTAGGCGCTCGAGGAACTTGGCCAGGCGACTGTCCCGCTTCTGCTCGTCATAACGCGGCAATGCCACGTAGAGCTTGTGAATGTGGCGGAGCGGGCCTAAGTGATCGCGGGGACTCTCGGCATCAGTTGCCAGGCACCGGCGGATCAGCACAGCGACGAGACGGTCAACACCTTGGTCCATGCCCGCTCGGGCGTATTCGGGCAAGGAAAACTGCTCCGCCTGCTCGCGCCAGTCCTGGAAGAGCCGGAACATGTCGTTGACATGCTTGGTGCTGAACGCACTCGTCTTTGAGGTGGGATTGTCCGTGTAGAAGTACACGGTTCGACCGATGTAATGCGTGCTTCGGGC
>JBPPMT010000065.1:0-20645 GCA_051306195.1 Solirubrobacterales bacterium | reverse complement strand
GACCGACCAGTCCCACGGGACCGACCGGTCCGACTTCACCCACCGGCCCCACCGGCCCCACCACCCCGGGCAAGCCCAGGCTGAAGATCACCAAGATCGTCGATAACCCGGTGGTCAGCGATGGCGACTCCGTCGTCTTCACCCTCTCGGTCAAGAACGAAGGCAACGCCAACTCCGAGAACACCGTGATCTCCGACCTCGTACCGGTCGGCCTGACGGTCGATTCGGCCGACAGTCCCTGCACCACCGCCGGACAGCAGGTCCAGTGTGTGATCGGGACGCTCGCCCCGGGACAGACCGAGACCTTCCAGGTCCACACCGCCGCCAAGGTCCTGACGGTCGATACAGCCAATGACCAGCTGACCATCAGCAAAGTCGAGCAGCACATCTCGATCCAGGCCGGACAGACCCAGACGGCGCAGATCACCTGTGGTCCCGACGGAATCATGTCCGACGGCTCCGTCCGCGTCGACTCGGTCGACCAGGGCACCGGCGACCTGAACAGCGTGGAAGTCCACAAGCTCAAGTCGATCTCGGAAAGTACCTACGAAGCCACGGTCACGAACCACTCGACCGGCCAGGCGCAGGTCAAGCTCTCCGGTGTCTGCCTGCCGAAGAAGACCTCCGGTGGCCACGAGCTGCTGGTCAGTGCCCCGGTAACCCAGACGGTCGTGCTGAACGCGGGCGTCCACACCGTGAACCTCACCTGTGGCGCCGGCTACACGCCGATCGCCCCGGGCCTTCAGGTCAGCGGTGGCCGCGCTTACGTGATCGCCTCTGCCCCGAACGGTGCGACCGGCCGCAAGGTCACGCTCCGGATCGACCAGAACAATACGACGGCCGAAGTCAGCATCCGCTGCCTCTCGAACAAGACGAGTGCGGTCAACGGTGCCTCGACCGAGCTCCAGTTCACACCTATATCTAAGACCATCCAGGTCGGTGCCGGACAGACAGTCAACGAACAGCTCACCTGTGGCGAGAATGCCAAGGGCATCGTCGCCGGCTGGGAATACGACGACGAGCTGGTTCAGCTCGGCAACGATCCGCAGCCGAAGACCCGGGTATTCAAGATCTGGAACCCGACCAACCATCCGCTGAACGTGACGCTCTACCTGCTTTGCCTCGAGGCCCGCACCGGTACTCCCGGCGACGGGAACGAGTACGTGAACACGGCGACCGTCAGCTCGGCCTCGAACCAGGCTTCGGGAGCAGTGCTCTCCGACGACGCTTCGGTCACGGTCGAGCCGGCATCGGCAACACCCCCGCCGCCGCCCTCAGCTCCGGTCGGACCGAACACCGATTCCAACTGGTCCGGCATCAGCGCCTTCAGCGCGGCGATCACCGGGCGCAGCCTGCTGGTCAAGCTGTCGAAGTCCGGCAAGGGCAAGATCACGGCGACTTCGATCAAGAAGTTCGTGGTCGGCCAAAAGCTCTTCCGTAAGGGCAGCACGCTGGCGAAGGGCTCCTTCGAGGCGGCCACCTTCAAGGCCAAGCTGAACAAGCTGGCAGCAAAGGCGATCAAGACCGGCAAAATCAATCGGGTCCGGATCACCATCACGTCCAGCGGAAAGAAGAAGAGCGGAATCCTGCGCCTCAAACGCAATCAGGTCGGGTTCAGGCGACCGGGGTGAGCGCGGGCTCGCCGTCCAGCACAGCGATCACGTTGCGTGCAACCAGGCGAGCCATGTCGTCCCGGGACCTGGTGGTTGCCGACCCGATGTGTGGGGTGAGTGCGGTATTCGGTGCATCCAGCAGGCGCTGCGGCACGTTCGGCTCGCCCTCGTAGACATCGAGGCCGGCCGCGCCGATCTCTCCCGTCTCCAACGCTGCCGCAAGTGCATCCGAGTCGACGACCGGACCCCGGCCCGTATTGATCAGGATCGCCGTCGGCTTCATCATCTTCAGGGCATCCGCGTCGATCAAGTGAGTCGTCTGCGGTGTGGCCGGCAGGTGCAGGCTGACCACGTCTGATTCGCTCAGGAGCCGGTCCAACTCAACCTTCCGTGCTCCGAGCAGGACCTCGACTTCTTCTTTCGGCTCCCGCGAGGTGTAAAGGAACTCGCCCCCGAGGCCTCGCATCAGCTCGGCGTACCGCTGACCGATCCGGCCCATTCCGACGATGCCGATGGTGGCTCCGCTCAGCTCGATGCCCAGATGGGCTCCGGGATCCCAGCCGCGCCAGGCTCCCGCGCGCATCCGGGCCTCTGAAGACGTGACCCCCCGGGCGGCCGCGAAGGTCAGCGCGACCGCCAGCTCAGCCGTGGCGTTGGTCAGGACGTCAGGCGTGTTGGTGACAGTGACCCCGCGACCACGACAGGCGGCCAGATCGATGTTGTCGAAGCCGACCGCGAAGTTGGCGACCACCTCCAACTGGTCCCCGGCGGCTTCGAGCACTTCGGAATCGATCGGGACCGTCGGGTCGGCGACTATCGCCGCGGCACCTTCAACTAGCCCGAGAAGTCCGTCGCGGTCCAAGTCGAGACCTCCGGTCCGAAGATCGAACTCCGAATCGAGCAGGTCAGCACCGGCTGGCAGCAATACCCTTGCGATTACCACACCTTTTTTGCTACTCACAGTGCACTCTCGTTATTTACCGTAGGTACTGACACTATTAGCCCTAGACTCCAGTTGTTTCAAATGTTCAATTTCTTTCCCACAACGTAAGGCAGCTATGGCTCCAAAGACTGATGCAATTCGCAAGCTGGTCGAAGAACGACTCGCAGAACTGGACGAGGAGCGTACGCAACTGTTGGAGGCATTGAAGGCTCTCGACGGCCGCAAGGGTCCCGGACGCCCCCGTGGATCGCAAAATGATCGCTCGTCGAACTCATCCCCTTCAACCAGCCGTCCCGGACGTCGTCTGCGCAAGGGCGGAACCCGGGCCGAGCATGCCGAGAAGGCAGTCGCCGAGAACCCGGGCATCAAGGCTTCGGAGATCGCCGATCAGCTGAAGATCAAGCCGAACTATGTCTACCGCGTAATGGCTGAACTGGTGAAGGATGGCCGCGTAGCGAAGAAGGGCACCGGCTACTACCCGGCCGGCTAAACAGCCGCCGAGATCCGAAAAGTCAGGGATAATCCCTGACTTTTCGGATCTCGCAACGACGCCCTAGAGCAGGCCGAGGTCGGCTACTGCCTGGCGCTCCTCGGAAAGCTCGGCAGCACTGGCATCGATCTTGCCTCGCGAGAACTCATCGATCTCCAGACCCTGGACGATCTGAAACTCACCGGCCGAGCAGGTGACGGGGAAGCCGGCGATGATGTCGTCCGGCACGCCGTAGGAGCCGTCTGACGGAATGCCCATCGAGACCCAGTCTCCATCAGCCGTACCGTTGACCCAGTTGTTCACGTGGTCGATCGCGGCGTTGGCGGCCGAAGCGGCACTCGAAGCCCCGCGGGCCTCGATGATCGCCGCGCCACGCTTGGCTACGCGGGGAATGAACTCGTCCTTGATCCAGACTTCGTCGTCCACTACTTCCCAGGCGTTTTCGCCATCTACCTTTGCGTGAACCAGGTCGGGGTACTGGGTCGAGGAATGGTTTCCCCACACAGTCATGTTGGTGACCGAATTGACCGGCACACCGAGTTTGTTGGCGAGCTGGGCGATCGCCCGGTTGTGGTCGAGACGCATCATCGCGGTGAAGCGCTCGCGAGGTACGTCAGGCGCTGCTGAAGCGGCAATCAGGGCGTTGGTATTGGCCGGGTTACCGACCACCAGAACCTTGATGTCGTCGGCGGCGCCGGAGTTGATCGCTTCGCCCTGCGGCTTGAAGATTCCACCGTTGGCTTCGAGCAGGTCACCACGCTCCATGCCCGGTCCACGGGGACGGGCGCCGACCAGCAGGCCGATGTTGGTGCCGTCGAAGGCGTCTCCGGGATCGTCGGTGATGCTGATTTTCTCGAGCAGCGGGAAGGCGCAGTCGTCGAGTTCCATCGCCGTGCCCTCGGCAGCCTTGACGGCGGCCGGGATCTCGAGCAGCGACAGGTGGACCTTTACGTCAGGCCCGAGCAGCTGGCCACTGGCGATACGGAAAAGAAGTGCGTAGCCGATCTGGCCGGCAGCGCCGGTAACAGTGACTTTTACGGGGGTGCTCACGGGTGGTTACTCCTCGGTCGTTGGTGTCTCTCAAAGGTCGACTCGATCCTAGATGATTGGTTCCGCACGGTCCCGCCCCGAAAACGGGCAAGCTCTCACCCCTTCGATTTCTCCGCCACGAGGCCCGCCAACAGCCGATCGAAGACTTCACCCGCCGACTTGCGCGCCGCATCCTTGTCGTCGGCAGTGGCGACCATCAGGCCGCCCTCGATGAGGACTGCGACCCAGATCGACGCGGCCGCCTCGATATCAACGGGGGGGATCTCTCCCTGCTCTACAGCGGCGCCGATCAGCGCCTGGACCACACTGACGCCACGCTGAGCCGCAAGCTCCCGCCAGCGCTCGTAGCCGAGGACCTGACGAGCCTGGGTGAGACTGATCCGAACGAAGTCAGTGTCGCCAGCACTCTCAGCCAGATAGCCGTAGCTTCCGGAGCGGAAGATCTCCAGCGGGGTCTCACCGGTTGCTCGTTCGACCAGGCGCGCGACCGATTCGTCCTCGACCTGGATGTAAACCGCCTCGAAGAGCTCCAACTTGCCCGGGAAGTGGTGGTACATCGCCCCCTTGCTGGCACCAGACCGCTTGAGAATCTCCTCGGTCGTCGTTGCTTCGAAACCACGCTCGACGAACAGTTCGCGAGCCGCGGCAACGATCGCATCGCGAGCACCCTCAGAGGGGCGCCCGGGACCCCGCTTGTGCTTTTGGTCCATTGGCGTTAGGTTACAGACTGTCGGTCGGTAATCGGTCGGCGCCGCCAATCCGGTGGCATCAGAGAGGACAAAACATGGACATGTTCATGATCCGCAGGCGTGAAGCCTGGAAGACGCCGGCCGAACTCGAGGCCGCTGCCGCGCGATCGACAGCGGTTGCCGACGAGGAGTTCCCCGGAAGTATCAGCTGGATCCGCAGCTACGTCGTCGAGGAGCTCAACGGCGATCTCGGGACAGTCTGCATCTACCAGGCAAGCGACGTTGAAGCCGTCCGGGACCACGCCGCGAAGGTGGGCATGCCAGCCGACGAAGTACTCACCGTCGCCGACACGGTCGTCGTCCGGCCCGACCCAAAGCCCGAGGCCGCGTAACGACCCGGGCGTCGAGAAAGCCCTAGGCCATTGCCTTTTGCAGGTTTTCGTCGATTGAAGCAAGGAACTCCTGGGTGGTCTGGTACGGCTGGTCCGGACCGATCAGCAGGGCGAGGTCCTTGGTCATCTTGCCCTCCTCGACCGTTTCGATGCAGACGCGCTCGAGGGTCTCGGCGAACTCGGTGACTTCCGGGGTGTCGTCCATCCGGCCCCGGGCGGCAAGTCCCCGGGTCCAGGCGAAGATCGAAGCGATCGGATTGGTCGAAGTCGGGTTGCCTTTCTCGTGTTCGCGGTAGTGGCGGGTCACTGTGCCGTGGGCTGCTTCAGCCTCGACCGTCTTGCCGTCGGGCGACATCAGAACCGAAGTCATCAGCCCGAGTGATCCGAAGCCCTGAGCGACGGTGTCCGACTGGACGTCACCGTCGTAGTTCTTGCAGGCCCAGACGTATCCGCCCTCCCACTTCATGGCCGAAGCGACCATGTCGTCGATCAGGCGGTGCTCGTAAGTGATACCGGCGGCGTCGAAGTCGGCCTTGAATTCAGCCTGGTAGATCTCTTCGAAAATGTCCTTGAAGCGGCCGTCGTACTTCTTCATGATCGTGTTCTTGGTCGACATGTAGACCGGGTACCCACGATCGAGTCCGTAACGGAGGGACGCGCGGGCGAAGTCCCGGATCGATTCGTCGTGGTTGTACATGGTCATCGCGATGCCGGCTTCGGGGAATTCGTGGACCACGACTTCGACCGGCTCGCCGCCGTCCTTCGGGGTGAAGGTGGTGGTCAGGGTGCCTTCGCCGGGGATCAGCATGTCGGTGGCGCGGTACTGGTCACCGAAGGCGTGACGGCCGATGACGATCGGCTTGGTCCACCCGGGTACCAGTCGCGGCACGTTCGAGATGACGATCGGCTCGCGGAAGATGACACCACCGAGGATGTTCCGGATCGTGCCGTTCGGAGAGCGGTACATCTCCTTGAGGCCAAACTCCTCGACCCTGGCTTCGTCCGGTGTGATCGTCGCGCACTTGACTCCGACGCCGAATTCCTTGATCGCGTTGGCCGAATCAACCGTGATCTGGTCGTTGGTGGCGTCGCGGGCCTCGATGCCGAGATCGAAGTACTTGAGCTCGATGTCGAGGTAAGGAAGGATCAGCTGCTCCTTGATGAACGACCAGATGATTCTGGTCATCTCATCGCCATCGAGCTCGACAATCGGATTCGCGACTTTGATCTTCGGCAAGGCGGGAACTTCCCTTCGTCTTGGAACTAAGAAACTTTTGTGAGGGGCGATGGTATAGGCAGGGCGGATTTCAGGCGCGCTGCGGGATCGGGCCCCAAACCTGTGCGATCATGGACCTCGATGTCAGCCACTCACCAGGTGTTCAACCAGTCCGTCGCGCTTGAAGACGTCAACCTTTTCAAGGTCGATCAGCCCCTCCAGGAGGCCTTGACCCGAGAAGGTGGCGGCTGGGCGGCTGACCGGGTCGACAAGCTCGGCGCCATCTGCGGGTCAGCCGAAGTCCTGAACTGGGGCCGCGAGGCGAACGCCTTTCCGCCGCAGCTCAAGACCCACGACCGGTTCGGCAACCGGATCGACGAAGTCGAGTTCCACCCGGCCTGGCACGAGCTGATGGAGCTGGGCGTAAGTCACGAAGTCCACTCGCTCCCCTGGAGCGAACCCGGCCCCGGCGCGAACGTCGCCCGCGGCGCCCTCTTCACCCAGCTGAGCCAGGCGGAAGCCGGCGTCGGCTGCCCGATCTCGATGACCTTCTCGGTGATCCCCGCGCTCCGAACCCAGCCCGAGCTCGCAGCCGAATGGGAGCCCCGCTTCCTTTCCACTTCTTACGACGGCGAACTCCGCCCGGCCGCGGAGAAGCCCGGCGCCCTCGCCGGAATGGCGATGACCGAGAAGCAGGGCGGCTCCGACGTGCGGGCCAATACCACTCGCGCCGTGCCGGTGAACGGAGGCGGACCCGGCGCCGCCTACGAGATCACCGGCCACAAATGGTTCTGCTCGGCTCCGATGTGCGACGCCTTCCTGGTGCTCGCCCAGACTGACGCTGGGGTCTCCTGCTTCCTGATGCCCCGCTTCACCCCGGACGGCCTCCGCAACAACTTCCACATCCAGCGCCTCAAGGACAAGCTCGGCAACAAGTCGAACGCCTCGTCCGAGGTCGAGTTCCGCGGCGCCTGGGCCCAGCTCGTCGGCGAAGAGGGCCGCGGAGTTCGCACGATCATCGAAATGGTTGGCCACACCCGCCTCGACTGCACGATCGGATCGAGCGCCGGGATGCGTGCCGGCGTCGCCCAGGCGACCTGGTACACCAGCAACCGCTCGGCCTTTGGCAAGAAGCTGATCGACCAGCCACTGATGACCAACGTTCTGGCCGACCTCTGTGTTGAATCCGAGGCCGCGACCGCGTCGATGATGAGGCTCTGCCGGGCCTACGACGACGCTGCGTCCGGTGACGAATCGGCCCAACTCCTCAAGCGCATCGCCACTCCGGTCCTCAAGTACTTCGTCTGCAAACGGGCCCCCTGGCATGCGGTCGAGTCGCTTGAATGCCTCGGCGGCAATGGTTACGTCGAAGAATCGGGCATGCCACGCCTGTTCCGGGAGAGTCCCTTGATGTCGATCTGGGAAGGCTCCGGAAATGTCCAGGCCCTCGACACGCTGCGGGCCATGGTCAAGAGCCCGGCCAGCACCCAGGCCCTCTTCGACGAGATCGGTGAAGCCAGCGGCGCTGATGCACGGCTCGACAGCTTCACCGACCGGCTCAAGACTTCGATCGAGACCTCACCCGAGACTCTCGAGGTTCGGGCCCGGCGGGTCGTCGAAGGACTGGCGCTCGCTTTCCAGGGGTCGCTGCTGGTCCGCCATGGCGACCCGGCGGTGGCCGATGCTTTCTGTGCTTCCCGCCTTGGCGGCGACTGGGGCGAAGCTTTCGGCACCCTGCCGGCCGGCCTCGACTACGTCGCCATCATCGCACGCAACACCCCAGCCGCTTAGCAGGTCGATGAGGTCCTGGCCCTGATACTCATTCAGCAGACTTCCCGTCCGATTCCTTGACCAAGAAAGGCACCATGGCTACCGAAGGACTCAGTAACCACCACAGCAGCACCCTCAAAGAGATCTTCGACCATCAGAATCACAGCGTCGAGTGGCGAAAGATCGAGTCCCTGCTCGAAGCCGTCGGCACCGTGACCCAGGAGCACAACGGGCACCTCAAGGTGGAGCTCGGTCCGGAGACCGAGGTCTTCCACGTCCACCAGTCAAAGGACGCCGACCGCCAGTCGATCGTCGACCTTCGCCGGATGCTGACCGAGGCCGGCTACGGCCCCGAAGGCAAGACTGGCGCGGTTGAGGACGAACGCGATCGGGACTACAAGGACAACCGCTGGGGCAAGCCCGTAGACGAAGCCTGAGCTTCGTCCGGCCGGGGGAAACCTGCCGGTCCCATACGATGGGTGACATGTTCGGCGGCGGCAAAGCATTCACACTCTTCCGGGTACGCGGAATCAGGATCACCGTTGACTGGTCCTGGTTCATCGTCCTCTTCCTGGTCATCTTCTGGCTGTCCGACTTCTATGGAACCCTGCTTGGGCAGCCGAACTCCGCCACCGAGCCTTACCTGCTCGCCGTGGCCAGCGCGGTCGGATTCTTTGGTTCGATCGTCCTCCATGAACTCGGCCACGCTTTCGTCGCCCTGAGGAACGGAATCGGAATAACGAGGATCTCGCTCTGGATCTTCGGTGGTGTCGCTCAGATGGACCGTGAGTCGGACAGTCCGGGGACCGAGTTCAAGGTGGCTGCCGGGGGTCCCGTGGTCACGGCACTGATCGCGATCGTCCTGATCGCGATCGGCCTGTTCACTGTCGGCTGGACCGAGTTCCGGGATGCGATGGAGATGCGGACCTTCGTCGACAACGCCAGTGGAGTCACCGCGATGGTCGCCTGGCTGGCAACGATCAACGTGATCGTCCTTGCTTTCAACCTGCTGCCTGCGTTTCCCATGGACGGTGGCCGGATCGTGCGGGCAATCGCCTGGAAGGTCACTGGCAAGCGTTCGGCCGCAACCAGGTTCGCCGCCGGACTCGGCCGGATCTTCGGGTTCATCTTCATCGGCCTGGGTGTGTTGCTGGTGATCCGTGGTGACATCTTCAGCGGCGTCTGGCTCGGCCTGATCGGCGTGCTGATCAACGGCTCGGCCAAGGCAGCGACGGTCCAGACCTCCGTGACCAGCCGGCTCGAAGGGATCAAGGTCGGCGACGTGATGGACGAGCATCCGGTGGCGATACCCGCCATCACCTCGATCGACAAGGCACTCGACGAGTACTTTCTTCGCTACCAGTGGTCCTGGTTCCCGGTGGTCGATGGCGGAAATCGCTTCCTCGGCATGGTCATCCGTGATCAGGTGGAGCAGATACCGGAGATCGAGAGAGCAACCGCCACCGTCTCCGAGCACCTCGAGATCAACAGCCGCGCCTTCCATATCAGCGAAGAAGCCCTGCTCGAGAGCCTCCTCGGCAACCCCGACATGAGGAAATTCGGGGCACTCATGGTGACCGATCAGGGCGGCCAGCTGGCGGGGGTCGTGACCGTCGAACAGCTCGGGAGAGCACTCCGACCCTGACGTAATGGATGATTGATTCCACGACCTCGCGGCGCCGGGCACGCACCTGACGTCCACGGATTCGTGGAATCAATCATCTAGGATCGGCTTCTGGCACTTGCAGTCGCAACATTCCTGATCGTCCTCGCGTTCATCGCGAGCGAACGCGTCCACCGCACCAAGGTGGCGCTGTTGGGAGCGGCGGTAGTAGTCCTTTTCGTCGGGGACTACAACGAAGAGCTGGCGATCGAATCGGTCGAATTCGCGACCCTCGGGCTGCTCGCCGGAATGATGATTCTGGTCTACATCACGCAGCAGACCGGCATCTACGACTACATCGCCGTCCGGGCGGGCCAGATTTCCGGCGGCAGGCCGTTCGTCCTCGTGGTGATGATGTCGGCGACGGTAACGGTCCTCTCGGGGTTCCTCGACAACCTCACGACCATCCTGCTGATCGTGCCGATCACCTTCCTCCTGGCTGACACACTCGACATCAGCCCGATGCCACTGATCATGGTCGAGATCATGGCCGCCAACATCGGCGGTGCCGCCACCCTGATCGGGGACCCGCCGAACATCCTCATCGGTGCCGCGGCGGATCTCAGCTTCAACGACTTCCTGATCAACAACGCACCGGGTGTGATCGCGATCCTTTCGGTGATCACCGTCGGCCTCTACTTCGTATTCCGAAAACAGCTGCAGGTCGATGAAGCCAACCGCAAGTACGTGATGGAACTCGATGCCAAGGCATCGATCTCGGACCCGAAGGAACTCAAGCGCACCCTGCCGGTCCTGATCGGCACGATCATCCTTTTCTTCCTCCACCAGTACATCCACGTCGAACCGGCGACGATCGCCCTCTCCGGAGCCGCGGTGGGCCTGGCGGTGACAAAAATCCCGATCGAACGCGCCCTCGAGAAGATCGAGTGGACCACCCTCTTCTTCTTCATCGGACTCTTCGTGATGGTCGGTGCGCTCGAGGTGACCGGGGCTATCGATCATGTCGCCGACGCGATGAAGTCGATAACCAATGGCAACCGCGACGCGGAGCTGGTCTCGATCATCTGGGTCTCATCGATCATCGGCGGCATCGTCGACAACATCCCCCTGACCACGGCGATGATCCCGGTGGTCAGCGACATCAAGGGAGACTCCGGCGATCAGGCGTACTGGTGGGCGCTTTCGCTCGGCGCCTGCTTCGGCGGCAACCTGACCATGGTCTCGGCTGCGGCCAACGTCGCGGCGGCCGGTCTGGCCGATCGCGCCGGCCATCCACTCAGCTTCTTCCAGTTCATGAAGATCGGACTTCCCGTGACCCTGATCTCAACAATTCTGGCAACGGCGTACATTCTTCTGCGGTACTAAGGGAAACGAGCATTCTTGGCTGATCACATAGTCAGAGCAATCATTCGGGAGATAAAGCCCCTGGTGACATCAGACCCGGTCGGGTACGCGGCCCGTCGAGTCATCCAGTCGGGCCTGCCCGCGTTGCCGGTGATCGACGAGAACGGCGACTACGCCGGTCTGTTCGGCGAACGCGAGTTCATGACCGCCGTCTTTCCCGGCTACGTCGGCACCCTGATGTCGGCACGCATGATCCGCCGCTCGCTGGACGAAACGATCGAACGCCGAATTGGCAGCCAGGAGGAGTCGGTGCGCGGCTACCTGACCACCGACCCGGTCCTGGTCGAGGACGACTACTCCGACACCCAGCTGGCCGAGACCTTCCTCCATCACCGGGTGATGGTCGTCCCGATCGCCACCGAAGGCCGAGTCCACGCCGTAGTCACAAGAAGCGAGTTCTTCCAGGCCCTCTACGCCCGAATCGCAGACCTAGCCGAAGACTTCGGAGACTAACCCGGCCCGGGTCCACTGCCGAACCGGAGCCACAGGCGAAGTGATCAGACTTTGGGCCATCTCACGGCCCGAATCCTGATCACTTCGCTCTCGATCCGGCCTCTGCCAATACTTCGGCGATGATCTCGGCTACTTCGTCGGGGCGCTCGTCGACCATGCGCCATGTGAATCTCAACACCGTCCAGCCATCGCGTCTCAGGCGATTGGCTCTAGAAATATCTTGCTCGAACATTTCCCGGCCGCGATGGAACTCGTATCCGTCTGCTTCGACAATCACTCGCTGGACCGGCCATCGAAAATCAGGACGATACTTTCGAGTCTTGCGGTTAATTTCCGGCGGCGGTATCCGTCCGTCAAGGGTGAGCTTCAATACGATCGCCTCCAGTAGTGACTCTGTCTCCTTGACATTCGGAATCCGGCGACTCACCGCCTGCCGAAACATGCGTCCGCCCCTGCTGCCCCGGGTTCGCTCGGCGACGCTTCGCAGTGCGCCCTCATTGAGTAGCTCAAGTCGATCCGCTTCGGTGAAGGCACGAAAGAACTGCTGTTCGGGCAGGAGCTGCGCTAGGTCGCGCAACGTTCGCTCCGGGGAAGTCAAGGCCAGTCCAAGCTTCGTCGTGAGATCAGACGGCGGTAGAGCCCGAGGCTTTCTAACAAGGAGGTAAGGCCACCACGTCTCCCCCGCGACTCGAATTCGCGCTCGCTGGCTAGTGCCTCCCTGCGTTCGAAGCACTTCAATTGGATTCCGATGATCGAGAAACCCCCAAAGCTTGGCAGCGCTACGAAACCCGAGAGCGGCACCATCCCCAGCTGCCAGCAAAGCGGCCATCCTTGCCCCGTTCATGGTCAGGAATGGATTGCCCACCATGAATACTGGGCGAAAGACCGGAAAGAGGCTGATCTGCGATGTCCGGTTGGTGACTGAGCGGGCCGGAATGCCTCTATCCATGAGTTGCCGGCGCGATACCACGCCGTATTGACGACCAGCCAGCTCAAGGATCGCGCGGGTTTGTGTTCTGTCCGCCTCCATGGGCAACAGAATCGAGCGGTCAGGCTCACCGATGGCACGACGGGATACAAAGAAGTCTCAGGGGTTCAACTGCAAGTGATCAGACTTTGGGCCATCTGATGGCCCGAATCCTGATCACTTCGGCGCTTCCGGGGTCAGGCTGGTTTTAGCCAGTTGTTCTTGATCAGGATCTCGACTACCTGGATTGCGTTCAGGGCGGCGCCCTTTCTCAGGTTGTCTCCGACCAGCCAGAGGTTGAGGCAGCGTTCGTGGCTCGGGTCGCGGCGGATCCGGCCGACCAGGGTCTCGTCGATTCCGGCTCCGTCGATCGCCATCGGGTAGACCGCGTTGGCGGGATCGTCGGCGACGATGACACCGGTGGCGCTGCCGAGCAGCTCGCGGCAGGCCTCGGGGCTGAGGTCCTCTTTGGTCTGGATGTTGATCGACTCGGAGTGGCCACTGACCACGGGCACGCGGGCGCAGGTCGCGGAAATGCCGACCTCTTCGCCGATACCCAGGATCTTGCGGGTCTCGGCCATCACCTTTCGTTCTTCGGTGGTGTAGTCGTCGCCGTCCTTGAAGTTTTCGACCTGCGGCAGCACGTTGAAGGCGACCCGGTGCGGGTAGACCTCGGGCGCCGGGACTTCGTCGCCGGCCAGGACGGCGGCTGACTGCGACTTCAATTCTTCGATCGCCAGGTTGCCGGTTCCGGAAACCGCCTGGTAGGTGGAGATGACCAGTCGCTCAAGTCCGGCTGCGCGGTGGATCGGCGCCAGAGCCATCATCATCACCATGGTGGTGCAGTTGGGATTGGCGACAATGCCTTTGTGGTTCTGCGCGGCATCGTCGTTCACCCCGGCCACGACCAGTGGTACGTCGTCATTCATGCGCCAGTAGCTGGTGTTGTCGACCACCACGGCACCCGCTTCGGCGAACTTCGGTGCCCACTCGGCACTGACCGCACCACCGGCGGAGGAAATCAGGATGTCGATGCCCTGAATCGATTCGTCTGACGGCACCACGCAGTTGATCGTCGAGTCGCCGAACGGCAGCGATCTGCCTGCCGATCGCTCGGAGGCAAACGGCACGACTTCACTCGCGGGGAAATCACGCTCGGCAAGGATCCGGAGGATGGTCGAACCGACCGCCCCGGTGGCACCGAGGACTCCCACCCTGTATTCGCCCGAGCTCATGACCCGGGGACCGCGGGGCGATGCTGACCGGTCGGATCGTCCTTGACGATCGCCTGATCACCGAGGTCGAAAGCGGCATGAAGGGCTCGGACGGCTTCGGGCACGTCATCCGCCGGAATGACGCAGGAGATCTTGATCGGCGAGGTGGAGATCATCTCGATGTTGATCCTCTTGTCGCCAAGGACCTCGAATACCTTGGCGGCGACGCCGGGATTACTGCGCATGCCAGCGCCGACCAGCGACACCTTGCCAATGCGCTCGTCGGTCCGGACGGAGTTGCTGATGTCGCCGAGTTCGGCGATCACGTCGACCGCGGTCGGCAGGTCGTCACGATCCACGGTGAAGGACAGGTCGGCCAGGGCGTCGTCGCCGACCGGCTCGTTCTGGATGATCACATCGACGTTGACGTTTGCCTCAGCCAGGGCAGTAAAGATCCGCCCGGCGATTCCGGGTTCGTCGCGGACGCCGACGACGGTCACCCGGGACTCGTCATCGGAGTGGGTCACTGCTGTGATTATCGGTCGTTCCATGGTTTCGCTTTCGGAGAGTACGAGGGTACCGGGCACATCTTCGATGCTGCTGCGGCAATGAATCGGGACGTTGTAGTTACGGGCGTACTCGACCGACCGGAGCTGAAGCACCTTTGCGCCGGAAGCGGACATCTCGAGCATCTCCTCATATGAGACGACGGGCAGCTTTCGCGCGTCAGGAACGATGCGTGGATCGGCACTGAAGATGCCGGTCACGTCCGTGTAGATCTCGCATTCCGAAGCGCCGAGAGCTGCCGCGATGGCGACCGCCGTCGTGTCCGAGCCGCCGCGTCCCAGGGTGGTCACGTCACGGCTGTCGGTGGAAACGCCCTGGAAACCGGCCACGAGCACGATCTGCTCGTTGTCCAGGGTCTCCCTGATGCGGTCGGCGCGGACGTCGACGATGCGGGCCTTGGTATGCGAAGAGTCGGTGACGATGCCGGCCTGGCTGCCGGTCAGGGAGACGGCCTTGTGGCCCATGTCGTTGATTGCCATAGCGGCCAGGGCGCATGAAATCCGCTCACCGGTCGAGAGCAGCATGTCCATCTCGCGGGCATCCGGCTTGTCGGAGATCTCGAAGGCGGCCGCGACCAGCTCGTCGGTCGACTTGCCGCGGGCCGAAAGGACGGCGACCACCCGGTTGCCAGCCTCGCGCGCAGCAACGATCCGACGGGCGGCCCGTTTGATCTCGGTCGGTCCGGCAACGGAAGTGCCGCCGAACTTCATTACAACGATGTCATCTCGTTCCGGCATGAATCCTTCAGGATACGGATCCCGGCGAGCAGTCGAGATTCTGGTCGAGGGGCCGGATGTGTGATCACAATCACAGGTGCGCGCCCGGGCGCCGACGTATCCTCAAGTCAATCGGCCTCTCGCCCGGCGGCCGTGCCATGGGACACAAATGTTCGACACGCTCGCGAGAGTCGCTGACACCAGAGCACGCCGGATCGGCCTGATCGCGATCCTCTTTTTCGTCGTTGCGGCCGCGCTCGGGGGTTCGGTTGCCGACAAGCTCGGCCCATACGGCGCCGAAGACGGCCACACCGAGAGCGTTCAGGCCGACAACATGCTGGAGGAGGCCGGAATCCGCCCGGCTGACACCACGGTCCTGATCAGCGGGGTCGACCTAAGAGGTTCCGCGAAGGACCGGGCCGAAGTCGAATCGATCCGCCGCGAGATCCTTGCGAAGTCCGAGGTCAAGGATGCGGTCGGATTCAGCCAGACGAAGTCCCCCACCTTCGTATCAAAGGACGGCACCTCGACCTTGATCGCCGTCTCCCTGGAGCCGACCGGGGACAAAGAGAGGCAGGCTGCTGCAGCCGACCTCGCGGAGTTGCTCGAGGAACACGAGAACGTGATCGTCGGCGGTCTTCCGCTCGCCAACGAGCAGGTGAACGTCCAGGTGGAGAAGGACCTCCGGCGCGGAGAACTCCTGGTCTTTCCGCTCCTCCTTCTTCTCTCATTGCTGTTCTTCCGCAGCCTGGTCGCGGCGGTCCTGCCGCTGATGGTCGGCGCCCTGGCGATCGTCGGAACTTTTCTGGGCCTGAGCCTCGCTTCCGAGGTCGGCTCAGTCTCGATTTTCGCGCTCAATCTCACTACAGGCCTCGGACTCGGCCTGGCGATCGACTACAGCCTCTTCATCGTCTCCCGCTACCGCGAGGAGATTGCCGTAAGTGGCCCCGGAATCCAGGCGATGAAACGCACGCTGAACACCGCCGGACGCACGGTGTTCTTCTCCTCGATGACCGTCGCCGCTTCAATGGCAGCCCTGCTGATCTTCCCGCAGCGTTTCCTCTATTCCATGGGCCTCGGAGGCGTGCTGGTTTCCATCCTCTCGGCGGTGGTCGCCCTGACCGTGCTGCCGGCGGTTCTGACTCTGCTCGGTTCCAGGGTCAACTCGCTCTCACCGAAGTTCCTGCAGCGACGCGAGAAACAGGAAGCAAGTTCGAGCCCGGAAGGTTTCTGGTACCGGCTCTCCCGGTTCGTGATGAAGAGGCCCGGGCCGATCGCCGTCATCACCACACTTTTCCTGATCCTGCTGGCGCTGCCTGCGTTCGGCATGAAGTTCGTCGCGATCGATGCGGAACTCCTGCCACCGGGGACCAGCTCCCGGGTCGTCCAGGAAACCCTCGAGAACGATTTCCCGGGCGGCAACTCCGAGAGGGTCAGGGTGGTGGTCCAGGGCGACCCGGAAACGGTCGAGAAGCTGAGCCGCCAGATCGAGGACACCATCAACGTGGCCTCGGTCAATCCACCGCAGCCCCTGCCGGGCAGGATCACCCTGATCGAAGTAATAACCCGGGCGGGCTACATGGATGGTCCGACCCAGGACATGGTCGACGAGTTGCGCGACCAGCCGGTTCCGCCGGGCACAGAGGTCCAGGTGAGCGGGGACACGGCCCTGTTTGTCGATTTCCAGAGCAGCCTGAAGCAGCACTTCCCGATCGCGCTGTCGATCATCGTGATCGCCACCCTTCTGATCCTTTTCCTGTTCACGGGTTCGGTCGTTCTGCCGTTCAAGTCGCTGCTGATGAATGTGCTCAACCTCGGTGCGGTTTTCGGCCTGCTCACCCTGATCTTCCAGGACGGCAACCTGAGCGGCGTGCTCGACTTCGAAACCCCCGGCGGCATCGACCAGTCGACCCCGATCCTGATCCTCGCGATCACCTTCGGGCTGTCGACCGACTACGCGGTTTTCCTGCTCTCGCGCATCAAGGAGGCCCGCGACTCGGGGAACTCTGACTCCGAATCGGTCGCGGTCGGACTCGAAAGAACAGGTCGAATCGTGACCGCCGCGGCCCTTTTGTTTGCCCTCGCGGTCGGAGCTTTTGCCGCCGGAGAGATCGTCTTCGTGAAGGAACTCGGTGTAGGCACGGCGCTCTCTGTTCTGATCGATGCGACGATAATCCGTGCACTGCTCGTCCCCTCATTGATGGAACTCCTCGGCAGCCGTAACTGGTGGGCCCCGGCACCGCTCCGGCGGTTCCATGACCGCTGGGGCGTCTCAGAGGGCGAAGCAACGACTCCCCCACCCGCGAAACAATGAAAACGAGAACGATGACCGACTTTGAAACTGACACCCGCGCCGAACCGACAGGACCCGGCCGCTACCGGGTAGAGCTGAATGACCGCTGGTGGATCGGCCCCGGGCCGAACGGCGGCTATACCGCGGCGCTGATGCTCCAGGCCATGACCGACACCGTGACCAGCCTCACCGCCGAAACGCGACAGCAACCCGCGCGCTCGCTGTCCGTTCATTTCCTCGGACGCCCGGCGGTCGGAAGAGCAGAGGTCGAAGTCACGGTCGAGCACGGCGGCTTCGCGACTTCTTTCATCTCCGCCCGCCTCATCCAGGAGGGTGAGATCAAGGCAAAGGCGATGTCAGTCTTCTCCGACGGTCGCGACGGTCCGTCCTTCGACCACACCCGCATGCCCGACGTTCCGATGCCCGAGGACGGTGAGGAGATCGACACGGCGCAAGCCCCGGTTGCTGTCTTCAACCAGTACCGCGCGGTTCCCGTGATCGGCGACCTCCCTTACTCCGGCGGCGAAAAAGCCGAGACCGGCGGCTGGATGAAGCTCAAGGACGAGCAGCCGATGACCCCGGTCCTCGCAGCCGCCATGCTCGATGTCTGGTACCCGGCGCCCTTCGTGACCCTCACCGAGCCGGTCTTCGCGCCGACCCTCGAATACACGGTCCACTTCCCACGGGTCCTGCCGGTTGAGGGCGCGGAAGATCCCGACTGGGTCCTGGTCCGCCTGATGACCGACGAAGCGCACGACGGACACTTCTCCGAGGACGGCGAACTGTGGAGCCGCGACGGAACGCTGCTCGCCCGCTGTCGTCAGATCGCCCTGCTCCGAACCCCGAAATCTAGCTAAGCGTTCTTCTTCCCACCATGGCTTTGCCGAGGGTTACTTCGTCGGCGTGCTCGAGGTCGGCTCCGACCGGCAATCCGCTGGCCAGGCGAGTGACGCTGACCTGGCTCCTGAGCAGGTCCCCGATGTGAATCGCGGTGGCTTCGCCGGTGGTTGTCGGGTTGGTGGCAAGGATCACCTCGGTGATGCCGCCGGCGGCCACCCTCTGGCGCAGTTCGGCGATCCGCAGGTCACCTTCGTCGACGCCGTCGATCGGTGACAGCGCTCCGCCGAGCACGTGGTAACGCCCGTGGTACTCGTGGGTGCGCTCGATCGGGATCACGTCGTTCGGCTCCTCGACCACGCAGATCAGGGATTCGTCGCGGGAGTGGTCTTCGCAGATCCGGCAGCGAGGACCTTCGGAAAGGTTGAAGCAGATCTCGCAGAGGCCGACCTTCTCCTTGACCTCGATTATTGCTTCGGAAAGGGAGCGCGCCGCGGCGTCATCGCTCCGCAGGATGTGAAACGCAAGGCGCTGGGCCGTGCGGCGACCGATGCCGGGCAGCTGGGAGAGCTCGGCAGTCAGTCGACTGAGGGGTGCGGGTCCCTCAGTCATCCACCGGGCAGGCCGGGGCCACCCATTCCGGGCATTCCCGGCATGTCGGGCATCTTCGACGCGGCAAGTTCCTGAGCCGAGCGGATCGCCTCGTTCACAGCCGCCTGGACCATGTCTGCAAGCATGTCGACGTCTTCCGGATCCACCGCGTCGGGGTCGATCGCGACGTCCTTGATCACCAGGTCGCCGGTGATCGTGACCTTGACCATGCCGCCACCAGCGCTGGCCTCGACCTCTTCATCCTTCAGCGCCTCCTGGGCCTGAAGCATGTCAGTCTGCATCTGCTGCGCCTGCTTGAGCAGGGCATTCATGTCCATTCCTCCGGGCATCCCGCCCATTCCTTTGCGAGCCATCAGATGACCTCCTCTGCGTTGAATTCCGATATGACCTTTTCGACGAACTCTTCTTCGTCAACCGAGTCCCCTGCTGAAGCTTCCTGGGCTGCCTCTCCTTCGAGGTCGCCGTAAGAGACCGTCAGTTCCTCACCGGTTACGGCAAGCAGGGCCGCGGCCAGCTGACTTCGCCGTTCCGGCTTCTCCGCGTTTCGCCGGTTGAACGAGGCCTCCGGGGGGAACCCGATCTCGACCTTGCCATCCCCGGCGGCGAGCGGCCTGGATCCTTCGAAGTAAGAAGCGGTCGGACCGGAGCCGCTGGCACGAAGAGCGTCGATCACGGTAGGCCAGACCTGGTTCAGCTTCTCGAGGTCGAGTGCTTCCGCCTCGCCTTCTACCGGAGCGAAATCTGCCGACGGCGGCTCCTCGGGTGCAGGCGCTTCCGGTACAGGCGCCGCGGCTACGACCGCAGGTTCCTCGGGCGGTACGACGGCTTCTGGCTCAGCGGCGGGGGCGGCCGGCGGAGGTGTCACAACTGGTGCCTGCGGTCTGGCCGGTCCGGACCGTTCGAGCTTTTCGATCCGGCGCATCAGGCCCTCGGTACCGGGGTCGAGGTCGGGCCGGGCCGCCTTCAGAAGGGCGACTTCAACGGCGAGCCGGGCTTCGTCGCCCTCGCGGATCGTGGTCAGGGCGGCAGCCAGCTCGTCGATCGTCCGAATCAGGGTCGCCGGTCCGATCGCGTTGGCCTGGGCGGCGAGACGGGGGCCATCGCTCGCGGTTACGGCAAATGCTTCGGGGATCTCGCCGGTCGTCTGCGTAACCAGCAGGACCCGCAGGTGGCCGAGCATGTCCCGCGCAAAGCGGGCCGGGTCGCGGCCGCTCTGGGCCATCGTCTCGACCGAAACGAGCACGGCTTTGGGGTCGGAGGCGACGATCGCGTCGACCACCCCGAACAACAGGTCGGCGTCGGCGGCTCCGAGCAGTTCGAGTACGTCGTCAAGCTGGATCGTCTTGCCGCTGTAGGCGACCAACTGGTCGAGGGTTCCAAGGGCATCGCGAAAGCTGCCCGAGGCGGATCGGCTGATCATGGAAACTGCCGGCTGCTCGATCTCGATCGACTCGGCGGCGGAGACCCGGTTCAGGACCTCGGAAAGCATCTCCATCGAAGGCCGCTGGAAGTCGAAGCGCTGACACCGGTCACTGATCGTCGGCATCACCTTGTGGGCCTCGGTCGTGGCGAGGATGAAGACCGTGTTCGGCGGTGGCTCCTCGAGCGTCTTGAGGAAGGCGTTCCAGGCTTCCTTGGTCAGCATGTGGGCTTCGTCGAGGATGTAGACCTTCCAGCTGCCGGCGGTGGGAGCGAAAGCAACCCGGTCGCGCAGGCCCCGGATGTCATCAACCGAACGATTCGACGCGGCGTCCATCTCGATCACGTCGACCGAGGTTCCGGCGGCAATCGAGCG
>JBPPMT010000056.1:0-6495 GCA_051306195.1 Solirubrobacterales bacterium | reverse complement strand
CGCGTGCCTGACCTGCCCCGACTTCCAGACCACCCCCGAGTTCCTTCACGTCCACCGTCAGCACGCACAGACCAACCGGAAGCTCATCGCCCGGGCCGACGCCGACGGGCACTTCCGTCTCGCCGGCAACCTCCGGCGAGTCCAGGACAGCCTCGACCACATCATCCCCGCCCTCGAAGCCCTCGACCAGCAGCCGCCGTCATGACCCGCGCCGACAACACCATCAACCTGCTGCGTGCCGCGGCGGACAAACGTGACGCCGCCACCCGCCGCACCATCGACGTGATCGAAGAGTTCGCCCGCACCGGCGCTCACGTCTCCGTCGCCGTGGTCGCCCACACGGCCGGCGTGTCACGCGGCTGGATCTACCAACAGCCCGACCTGCTCGCCGAGATCAACCGGCTCCGGGAGAACACATCGATCGTGCCGATCCCGGCCGCCCAGCGCGCCACCGACGAATCGATCCGACAGCGCCTCGCCACCGCACGCGAGGAAATCGAACGCCTACGAGCCGAGAACACCATGCTTCGCACCCAGGTCGCTCGGACCCTCGGCGAGCACCGACTCCACCGCTGAATGCTTCGTTGATGACATGTCACCAACGAAGACAGCCTGGTCAGCCCCCAGATCGCAAGGCCGACTGAAGATAACGGCACTTCGGTGACGCGGCCGTCCGGCACTTTGGCAGTGCGGTCGGTGCACACGTTGGCGTAATGCATTGCTGCTGTGGAATCGGCACGCCACAAGCCGGCACAAACGTCGAGTCCTTCGTCGGGTTCCGTTGAGCGCTCTGGCCGCCGAGCTTCTTTCGGTCTGGTGCATTGCCAGATGCCCGCAGATCTTCGACATGATGGGACAGACTGTGACGAGAAGTGACCGCATCACAGCGGCCGCGACGCGGGGGATCTGTGAAAATTCAACGGCTAACTGTAGAGAACTTCGGCAACGTCATCGACCTTGACATCGTGGTCTCGGGACACGCCGTAATCGTGGGTCCGAATGCCAGCGGAAAGAGTTCGGTATTGCGTGCCATCGACGCCTGCCTCAGTTGGAGCCACGCCCAACTTGCGACGGGTTTCCCGCTGAAGGTGCTTCGAAACGAGGACGCTGAACTGCGCGTTCGGATGGTTCTACATGACTTTTCGGACGACGAGGTGGCGGCGCTCGTCGACGAGATCGCGATTGCAACGGATCCCGCGGACTCGACACTGACCATTCAACTAACGGTGGCTCGATCCGCCTCCGACCCGGCAGAAGTTGATGTCTCTCGCGTGTTCCTGCAGCCAGGCGTCCAGCCGATTCCCGTTACCGGACGACACCTCGAAGCCATCGGATGGAGCCTGATCCGGGCCAGTCGGAATGCGGAACGTGATCTCACAGCTTCAGGAGCAGGAGCCCTCGGTCAACTGTTGCGGCGAACGGATCTGGGGGACGACGCTGACGCCGTCGATAAGGCACTGAGAGGAGTCGACGCTGCGCTCACGAGCGCTCAATCCGTCGCTCAACTACGCACCGACGTCGCGTCGGCGTTGAGCTCGGTGCTCGCCTCACCCATCACGTCTGACATGGTGCAGGTTGCGATCCGCACAGATCAAAATCCGTTGCGTTCCGTAGAAGTGGCTGTCGCGACCTCAACTGGAGGGGATGCCCGCTCGCTATTGGACCAGTCCGACGGCCTGCGATCGCTAGCTGTGATGAGCCTCCAGCTTCTTGGACAGGCCGGCGATCAGATCACCGGCGTGGATGAACCTGAAACCCACCTCGATACTCGGTCTCAAGCTCGGATTGGTCGTCTGTTCTCGTCGCCGACTGGACAGCGGATCATCGCGACTCACTCACCTACGGTCCTCAGGCAGTTCGCACCAGCGGACGTGGTCGCCATCACCGACGATGGTGTCCGCCAATTCAAGTCCGACGTTGCCGACCGTGATCGGAAGTTCTTCAGCGGGTGGTGGGTGGAGAACATGATCGAGCCGCTCGTCAGTCGATCGCTCATTCTCGTTGAAGGTCCCTCCGACGAGATACTCGTTCGTCGAGTGTCCGAACTTCTGAGCTTTGATCTTGATGGCTTGGGTGTCAGCCTTGTGAACATCGGTGGGGCGAACAACTTCACTAATGCGTTCAGGCTTCTCGGTCCACCCGGGTTTGACCTTCGGATGGCCGCGCTCGTAGACCTCAAGGAGGAGCCGATCGTCTCGGCCGTGCTCGGAGTCGACCGGAGCGACCTCGCTACGCGTGGTGTGTTCACGTGCTCGCAGGATTTGGAGGACGTGTACGTCGCCGCATTGGGGACGCCTAGGGTCGCCGCCATGCTGGCGAGCCCCGCCGCGGGCCTCGGCGCGGTCCCCGAGGATGCAGTACTCACTCGCTGCCGCAACAATAAGGTGCTCGCCGCGCTTGGGGTGGCGAACGGATTGACAGCTGGCGAGGCAGACCAGCTCACGCCGATCCGGGCGCTGTTGGAACGTGCCACCGATTTCACATGACGGACCCGACGACCTACGACCGTAACGATTGGATTGATCGACCGCAGGTCGAAGACACGCTCATCACCGCGCCGCCGGGCTGCGGCAAGACGGAACTACTGGCGCTCCGAGCAGCGTCTCTCGTTCGGAGTGGCGTGGTCACCCTCCCGCGCCAGATACTCGCGATCACCTACAGCCGTAAGGCGACAGCGAACCTCACCGAGCGGCTTCATCGCCATCTTGGCCCACAAGCGAGCCGCCATGTCGCAGTGACCAATTTTCACCGACTTGGATTTCGGCTGACCCGGTTTCACGGACCTCTTGTGGGACATATGCACTCCGACCGTGCCCTCGGGATAAGCGCCCCATTGCGACGTATCCGAAACGAAGTCGCGGAGCAGCACAACATGAGTCCATGGGAGCTATCGACCCAGCTTCGGGACGCAAAGTGTGGCGCCTACTCCGATGCAGAAGTCCTGGATCGACTGGGTCCGGCAGCGCTCGCGTACGAGACACGGCTTCGGGCAGAGGGTCGCCGGGACTTCGACGACGCCATCCGTCTCGGGACACTGTTGCTTGCAGTGCCTTCGGTATCCGATGCGTACCGTGAACGCTTTCCGGTTGTGATGGTGGACGAGGCCCAAGACCTCGCCGAAGCTCACCTCGACATGATCGACGGGATCGGGGTTGGACGAACAACGTTTGCTGGCGATCGCGCTCAGGGGATCTACGGCTTCGCTGGGGCAGCACCATCCGCCGTTTACAGCCGCGTTGAAGGCCGAGCAACCGCCCTCGTCCGTCTAGACACGTCGTACAGGTCGTCGCCTGCGATCCTCAGGGTCGTCAACTGGTCGAGCGAGTTGCTTGGCGGCGACATTTTGAAGCCGGCACCGGACCGAACCTGGCCACATGAGGGTCGAGTCATAATCCGCGAGTTTGACCATCCCGAGCGTGAGGCGGAATGGGCCACGAATCAGGTTGCGACGTGGCTCGCTAGCGATCACCAGTGCTCGATCGGGATCATGGTGCGCTCCGGTCATCGGCGACGGTGGCTCGACTCCGCAGTCGTATCGGCGGGACTCCCCCATGAACTCTGGGACCTGGCTTCGCATAAGCCTCAGCTCGTGAATCGGTTTCGACGGTTCGTCAGCTCTGCGGTCCGCACCTCGGGCGACGGCATTGAAGGTCTAAATGATTTGCTACTTCGCTGCGCGGAATCCATCGACGCTTCGGACATGGAGACGATGGACGAATTGAATGACTCAGTAGACGCACTCGAGGACGCCGTTCGATCGATCGGGCTCGACGCCACTATCGCTTCGATCCGCGTCGCAGGAGATCCCCACGTTCCCGCGCCGCCGGGGCTCCACCTACTGAACGGGCACCTCGGAAAGGGACAGCAATTCGACCGGGTCGTCGTGCTTGGCATGGAGGAGGGGCACATCCCGGACTACCGCGCCAAGTCCGATGCGGAGATCACTGAGGAACTCTCGGTACTGCACGTGATGACATCGCGAGCGCAGACCGAGCTGTACTTCACCAGATCAGTCGACGTGCCCTACAGCGACCGCCCGTGGATACGCGCGCCGAGCCGATGGTGGAACGCTATTCGGAAGTACTCGACGGAGTGACGCAGCGGCCGATGAGCGCGAAGTGGCAGCAACGACACAACTGAACACGGCAAGATTCGGGTAGCGGTAGAGCGTTGTGGCCAACTGGCCCGGAAACGAGAAGAGTTGCAGTGGCACTGATCGACAAGATTTCTGTGAAGGGTGCCAGCAAGGTCGAGGCCGCTAACAAGGACGGTTCTGTCCGCCACGTAATCCGTGTAGTAGATCCGAATGCGCTGACGCAGGTGGTAGGACACGCCAGATATCAGTCGAATGGTTCGCTCATCCTTCTTCGCGGCCATTCTGAACTCTGGCCGAGCATCATCCCGACCCTTTATCGGTCGCACAATGGGTCTCGGTGGCGAGCGAAGGTCACCGGACAGATGGCTGACTATGTTCGAGAGCTCGCGGGCGGCGCGTGCGGATGCAATGGGCGAACGGACAAGCCGGAGTGCGCTGCCGGCTGGCCTTGTCGAGATCACTCAAAGGCGTCGGACACAGGTGTCGTACGAGGCACCGCAACCGCTGCCATTGAACCGCTACTACAGCACTATGGGGTCCGGACCCGCTGGGTGGACGTGGTCGACAATATTTGGATCGCGCTGTGGTTCGCCTGCCACGAACTCCGGGTGGTTGGGCGCTACGGCCATCACGCGCGCCGCGACCCGAACGAGACCTACACGCCGAGCGCTTACATCACTCTGTTGAACGCTGGAGCGTGCGTACCGACAGGTCAACCCGGCATCTCCCGGAGTGCCGTTGCCCGTGTGGCGGACCTTCGTACAGCCGTCCCTTCGGTCTACGTTCGACCGCACGCACAACATGGACTGCTCATCGCCGCTGGATCCTGGTCCACTGAGACGCCACACGATCTAGTTCACCTTGAGGAACTGGTCATCGAGATCCCCCTGCGTTCAGCCCTTGACTGGCTGGGTGGCGGAATCAGCCTCACTCCGTACGTCTTGTTTCCGCCAGCCGACCACGACGAGGGCTTTCGGCGACTGCTCGAATTCGCGCCAGATCCACCGACGAACCTAGGCGGCTTTACAGTGTTTGGCCCGGGATGGTAGTTAGGCCAGGCTAGCTCGACATGATTCGCCCAGAGAGGCCCTGAAGCGACCAGTGGCTGCCCCCGACCGCCGGGATGATGACGTCTCAGGGTCGAAGCGCCTTCGTGGGAGACTCGTCGCATGTCCGGTCGAGCGGAACTCTCGATTCCAGAGCACCGACGATTCGCCCTGAATCCGGAGTGCATCAGTTGCACGAGTCCTGAGGACGACCCATCAACGTTCGCTGTCTCGCGGCATTGGAAGCTGGTGTTCCACCCGGATCAGACCGTCCCAGGAGCCGTGCTCGTCGTGTCGCTGCGACACGTTGCGAAGCTCAGCGACCTCGCTGACGACGAAGCCACAGACTTCTTCCGCGTCGCCACCGCCCTCGAGTGCTCGATGGAGAACGACCTCACGGCGACCATGGTCAACTTCTCCTGTCTCCGGAACTGAGAACGACGGTTTGATTTGGCCCCACTTTGGGGGTGTCGCGACGGTCTGAGTTGGCCCCACCTGGCCCTCTGATCCGTACCTTGCCTCGATGACCGAGGTGAGGGGAAAGCGATTGTCCAAGGTGGAGTTGTACGAGAAGATCCGGCTGGTCCGGCGTGATGAGTCGTTGAGTGTGCGGGCGTTGGCGGCCCGGTTCGGCGTGCATCGCCGTGAGGTGCGCGCCGCGTTGGCGTCGCCGGAACCTGCCCCACGCAAGTCGCCGGTGCGGGCGTCGCCGGTGACGGGTGAGTGGCATGGCTGGATCCGCGAGGTGTTGCTCGCGGATCGAGACGCACCGCGCAAGCAGCGTCACACGGCCAAGCGGATCCGTGATCGTCTCGCCGCCGAGGAAGGCGTGTTGATCTCCGAATCGCAGTGCCGGGTGGTGGTGGCCCGAGTCCGAGCGGAGATCGCTGCCGAGGTCGGCACCCCGGCCAAGGTGTTCGTGCCGCAGACCCGCCTGCCGGGCGTGGAGGGTGAGGTGGATTGGGGCCAGTTCGAAGCGCAGGTCGGCGGGGTCACGGTGACGTTGCATCTGTTCTCGATGTGGCTCGGGTTCTCCTCGGGGGCGTTCCATCGGGCCTATGTGAACGAGGCGCAGGAGTCGTTCACTGACGCGCATGTGCGAGCGTTCGAACGCTTCGGCGGGGTCCCGCGCCGGGTCCGCTACGACAACTTGAAGACCGCGGTCACCAGGATCTTGCAGGGCCGTGATCGCCTCGAGAACGACCGGTTCATCGCACTGCGGTCGCATTACGGGTTCGAGTCGTTCTTCTGCGAGCCGGGCATCGACGGCGCCCACGAGAAGGGCGGCGTCGAGGGAGACATCGGCCGGTTCCGGCGCAACCACCTCACCCCAGTCCCAGCGTTCGACACCCT
>JBPPMT010000019.1:0-3232 GCA_051306195.1 Solirubrobacterales bacterium | reverse complement strand
GGCCAAGATGGTGCTCGGGCTCTGAGTCCACCCTGTCACTTCCGATAGCTTGTTGGTTGTCCAATAATTACTGACTGTCCCTCCCAATGGACAGGTCCCGCCAAGAGGACGCTGCCGGGAGGAGAAAATCAGATGACCAAGACACCCCGAATCCGCCGTTATGCCCTGTTGGGAGCCTCGCTGTGCGTGCTCGCGTCCCAGATGCCGGCCATGGCCCAGGAAGTCGAAGCCGCGCCTGCAGAAGCACCGTAACCGTCCGGTCTTCCCGCCCTTGTGGTGAACGCCTCGATGCTGATTTTGGTTGGATGGAGGCGGATAGTGTCCGCCTGATTTAAGTGGACACGATCCGACCATGTTTGACCATAAGCCTGTGCGCACGCGGCGGAGTTATTCAAGGGCGTTCAAGCTCCAGGTCCTGGCCGAGACGCGGGAGCCGTTTGTGTCGGTGGCTGAAGTGGCCCGCCGACATGGCATGAACGCGAACGTCATTTTCAACTGGCTTCGCGATCCCCGCTTCGGCGCCAGCAGCGCGGTCACGGGTTTCCTTCCGGTCAAGATCGGTCCGGCGCCTGTCGCGGTGACCGCCCAACCTTTATCGGGGCCAGGCGATGAGGTCATCGTGGAACTGGCGGCGGGAGCGCGTATCCGCTGCAGGGACGAGCCATCCCTGGTGAGGGTGTTGCGTGCCCTGAGGCAGGTGACATGATCCCGGTTCCGGCTTCGACCAGGGTCTGGCTGGCGGCTGGCGTGACCGACATGCGCAAGGGCTTTAATGGCCTTGCCGCACTGGCCGAGAAGGTCCTGGAGGAGGATCCCTTCTGCGGCCACCTGTTCGTGTTCCGGGGACGCGGAGGTGATCTTGTGAAGATCATCTGGTGGGACGGCCAGGGCGCATGCCTGTTTGCCAAGCGGCTCGAACGGGGACACTTTGTTTGGCCGGCGGCGAAGGATGGCACGGTCCACCTCAGCCAGGCGCAGCTGTCGATGTTGCTTGAAGGGATCGACTGGCGGATCACGCGGAAGACATGGCGACCGCTGACGACAGGGTGAAGTGATTTTCGGGATTCACTGGCGAGGCGAAGCAGGGTAGATTCCTGCCTATGTCGGATGTGGCTGATCTTCCCGATGATGTCGAAGCGCTGAAGGCGATGCTGCGCGACGCGCATGTCGAGATCAGCCGGCATCGTGTCGAGCTGCGTGGCCGCGACCTGCTGATCGAGAAGCTGAAGCTCCAGTTGGCCGGGATGGCCCGTCATCGGTTCGGGTCATCGGCCGAAGGCCTCCAGCAGCTGCAGCTGATGCTGGAAGACCTGGAGATCACCCGCAGCACAGAGGTTCCCGCTGGCGCGCCAGAGCCTGCCCCGAAGGATAAGCCGGTCCGCAGGCCGCTGCCGGATCATCTGCCAAGGACCGAACAGGTGCTTGAGACGGGCGAGGCCTGCAATGATTGCGGTGGCAAGCTGAAGCGCGTTGGCGAGGATGTCACCGAGGAGCTCGAGTATATCCCCGGCCGGTTCATGGTGAACCGCTATGTGCGCCCCCGCATGGCCTGCACCTGTTGTGACCGGTTCCACCAGGCCCACCTTCCGAGCCGCCCGATCGAACGGGGACGCCCCGGCCCGGGCCTGCTCGCGCATGTCCTCGTCTCCAAGTATGCCGACCACCTGCCACTCTACCGGCAGAGCCAGATCTATGCCCGGGAAGGGCTCGATCTCGAACGCTCGACAATGGCCAACTGGGTCGGCAAGTCGACAGCATTGCTTGAGCCGCTGGCTGAGGCGATTGGGCAGCATGTGCGCGCGGGCGCTGCGATCCATGCTGATGATACACCGGTGTCGGTTCTGGCGCCCGGCAACGGCAAGACGAAGACCGGCAGGGTCTGGGTCTATGCGCGCGACGAACGACCTCTCGGATCGGTCGCACCGCCAGCGGCGTTCTATAGGTTCAGTATGGACCGCAAGGGCATCCGCCCCGCAGAGCACCTGAAGGGATACTCCGGGTTCATGCATGCCGATGGCTATGCCGGGTTCGAAGAACTCTACCGGTCCGGCAGGATCACCGAAGTCGCCTGTCTGGCCCATATAAGGCGCAAGTTCTTCGATATCGCCAAGGCCACCGGTTCAGCTGTTGCGACCGAAGCGGTGGCGCGCATTGCGGCGCTTTACGCGGTCGAAGCCGAAGCCCGCGGCCAGCCGCCAGACACACGTGTTGAAGTACGTAAGGCAAAGGCCCGGCCGGTGTTCGATGACCTCATCACCTGGCTGCAGTCGGAACTACCGAAGATCTCCGGAAAGTCGGACCTGGCCAAGGCCATCCGGTATGCTCTGACACGCCTGCCACGGCTCGAAATCTATCTGTCGAATGGGCACCTCGAGATCGACAACAATGCCGCCGAGCGTGGCATGCGCGGTCTCGCTATCGGGCGAAAGAACTGGTTGTTCGCCGGCTCCGAGGGCGGAGGACATGCCGCTGCCATCGCCTACACCCTGATCGAGACCGCCAAGCTCAATGACGTGGATCCACAAGCCTGGCTCTGCGATGTCCTGTCCCGGATAGCCGATCATCCGATCAACCGCGTCGCAGATCTCGCGCCCTGGAACTTCCCCGATCGCAGCGCCCGGGATAATCTCGTGGCATGATTGACGCCGCCCGCCTCCGGATCACGCTTCACGACCTCAATCCGGCGCCATGGCGCGAGATCGAAGTTCCGCTTTCGATGTCGTTGAAGAACCTTCACGACGCGATCCAGGCCGCGTTTCTCTGGCAGGACTATCACCTCTGGGAGTTCGAGATCGGCGATAAGCGCTACGGCATGCCCTTTGAGGACGATCCGGACATGAAGGTCCACAAGGCCAGCATCGCAAAGCTCACACGGCTTAAAAGCATGAAGGGCGAGAGCTTCCTCTACACCTATGACTTCGGTGACAACTGGGAACACCGCATCGATGTCCTGGACGTCTTCGAAGCCGAAGCAGGCGCGCGCCTGCCACGGTTCATCGAGGGGGAGTACAGGACACCGCCTGAAGATGTCGGCGGTCCTCATGGATTCGAGATGTTCCTCGAGGCCATCTCTGACCCTTCGCATGAAGAACACGATCAAATGCTCAACTGGTATGGCCGGAAGTTCGATCCCCAAAATATCGACCGGCAAACCGTTCGCCTGTGGTTTGGAAGTCTCGCAAAGGCCAGGCCGGCGAAGAAGTGATCAAGGGCGCTCAGGCCGGACGCTTAC
>JBPPMT010000120.1:0-3123 GCA_051306195.1 Solirubrobacterales bacterium | reverse complement strand
GTACCGGTCGTTTCGCACATCATGGATGACTGGCCCAGCCGCTTGGCCAACAGCGACGCGGACCGAGCTCACGTCGCTGATCGGGAGCTGCGAGAGGTTTTCTCCCGCAGCAGTGTCGCCCTGAGCATCTCGGACGAGATGTCGGCGGCGTTTCAGGAGCGCTACGGCGTGCCTTTCGTGGCGATTGCCAACGGGGTTGACCTGACGCCGTACGACCAGGCCAGACAGGCTGCGGTCCGCGAGAAGGAGTCGCGAGACGAAGTCGTGGTGCGATACGTGGGGGCCGTAGCCAAGGACATGGTCTTCACCACCCTCGTCGATGTGGCTCGGGCCGTCGATGAACTGCAGGGCGAGTTGCCGGTGCGCTTCGAGGTCTACACGCGCCATCCCTGGGCCAAGCCATACAAGCGGGCGATCCGAGGCCTCTCCGGCACGACAATCCTGGAGAGCGTGCCGGGTTCGGAGTACCCGCGGGTTTTGGCCTCCGCCGACATCCTTTTGATTGCGTACAACTTCGATGCGGCATCGGTCGACTACATCCGGTATTCGATGCCGAACAAACTGCCCGAGTGTCTCGCGTCCGGGGCGGCCCTGCTTGCGATCGGGCCCAGTGAAGCGACCTCGATTAAGTTCGTCGCAGGCCGAGATATGGCACATAGCCTCACCGAACCGGGTTCTGCCGGAATCAGGGAAGCGATCAGCAAGCTGGCGCGGGACCCAGAGCTTCGGACCCGTCTGTCCGCTCGAGGCACATCGTTTGCCCGCGCCCACATGAACATCAGCGATGCGTCAGCACGGTTCAGAAGAGTTTTGCTCGAGGCCGCGGACGACCCGCCGCCAACGCCTCTCGTCGGGTTCCGGCGCTCCTTCGAGCAGGTGCCTGGCCCCTCGACGAGGTGGGCCGGATCGGCCTGGCCAAGGCGCTTGAGTTTGAGAGGTGCGTTGCGCCGGGCAGTCTCGGCTCTGCGACGCCGTTAGGCACGCCTTCATGCTCGCCGATCTGGGCTGGCGATTGATAGGATGCGGCGGTGCTGATAGTCGCCAATGGAGCATTCAAATGCGGGTCGACTTGGCAGTACGACATTCTCCGAGGCCTCGTGGAGACCGAGCCGGTACCCGAAGAATTTCGGCATCCGAAGTGGAGCAACCCGTCCATCGATCTGGAGAAGCTGCCCGACTTCCTTGCCAGCGGGCAGCACGTCGCGAAAAACTTCGTGTCGAAGAACCACATCCACTCGGATGTGAAACTCGCACGAGCCCTCATCGACGACCCTCATGTGATGGTCTTCAACCTGACACGTCATCTCGGTGATGTGCTCGTTTCGGCCTATCATCACGACGTGCGGATCGGAAAGTTTTCCGGTGACACCATCGAAGAGTACTACTGGGGACTCGGCAAAGGCCGCATCCACGGGGTGCTGAACGATCACCGTTTCTGGAACGTCGGACACCCGGGCGTCTTCGTTGGTTCATGTGAAGCACTCCACACTGACTTCGCGACGGAAGTGCAGGCCCTCGCCTCATTCCTCGGGCTCGACCTGGACGCGTCGACGCTCGATCAGGTCCAGCATGAGACGGCGTTCGAAAAAATGGCCGACACCGGACCGGGCAAACACCGGCGCAAGGGCATCGTTGGTGACTCGCGGGACATCCTCAACGACGAAGTCCTAAAAGACCTGCGCCTTCGGACGACTAGTTTCCAAACGCGAAGCCCGGACAAAGTCGGGAACAAAGGTCGCCAAGCCTAGAAGCCGACGGGACTGCCCTCGACCCAGCGCGCCCACATCAGATCGCGTTCGGCCGCACTGAAGAAGTGACGGCAGTAGCGCGAATCGAGCATCTCCTCGGCAAACTCCGCCGGAAGCCTGAGCTGCTTCTTGACCGCGGCGTATTGCGCACCGGTCCTTTTACCCGACGTCGTGTTCACTCTCGTCAGCTCTGGCATCGGTACGTCCAGGAAATCGCCGACCAGCTGACGCTTCTTCGCGGTACTTGACTCGTGGCGCAGGATCAACATCCGGTGCCGTTCGAACTCGATGGTCCCGTATCCCTCAGAGGCGTCGAACTCATGCGTAAACACGTCGATTCCGAGAGGGTCGCGAACTTGGCGATCGAACCACTCGAGCGGGAGCTGCTGCCGGTACCTCTTCATGAAGGCGGCAACTATCTCCTTCGCCGTCGCCTTCGTCGGATTGTCCATAAACACGTCGATGTTCTGGAAGAAGGCCGACAGGTTCCGCGCGAACGGATCCCGTACCAACGTGATGAAGTCGATGGCCTGACCAGCATCGAGCCATTCGAGAACCAGATAGGAGTTGTCGATGTGCGGGGGTATCGGCCGGCCGGCGGCAGCCTTTTGCGATACGAACCGTCCCAGGGAGACCCGTGAGAGTTGATGTGTCTGCGGCACCTGGGTGTCGAGCGCACGCTCAGCGAGACTCATGATCGCCGAAGAACTGACCTTGCCCATCTGGTGTACAACGACCTTTCTCACGATCGCAGCGACTACGGGCCCCGAAAAACGCGACGGTGAGGTTCGACGATGGAGCTGGCCAGGGCGTGCCAGGAATTTCGAGTGAAATGGTCGCGGGCAGCTGAGCGTGAGTTCGCAGCGTAATCCGCATATCCGAGGGCGACATCGTAGACGGCGTTTGCGAGCTTGTTGGGCGAGTTGGTCGGAGCCACAGCACCACAACCGTAGTGCTCGACGAAATCTCCAAGCCATGTCCCTTGCGTCGTAACCACTGGCAAGCCATGGTAGATGGAATCGATGAGCAGCCCGGAGGTTCGCCGGTTGAAGCCACGCGGCTCGTAGGGCAGGACCGCCAGGTCATTGGATAGAAGCAGGTCGATAAAGGCCTCGTCGTTGAGCGCTCCGGAAATAACCGAGACGCTTTCGGGGAGCGCCTGGCTGGGGCTGGGAAGATCCCGAATCGTGGTTCGAAGGCTTGTCTGCCTTGCGATGCGGGTGGCCCCCGCGAGGCTATCCGAGTATCCCTTGTTCTCTCCAGCGGTCCCGGGGAAAATCACGCCGAGGCCCTGCGCGAAGTCACGCTCTGAGTCCAGGGATGCGTCGAATTCAGCGTCGGCAACGGCTGTGCTCGGTTGGGGCGTCACGGCGAA
>JBPPMT010000092.1:0-14567 GCA_051306195.1 Solirubrobacterales bacterium | reverse complement strand
GCCCGGAGGAGATCAGGACCCTGCTCGATCGTGCCTTGGCCGACTCCGAACATGGGGTCGGCGGTCAGGTCGAGGTTGATGCCGACGCGCTGGAGATGATCAGTGAGCGTGTCGGTGGTGATGCCCGGGCTGCGCTGGCGGCGCTCGAAAGGCTCGCTGCCGCCGGGGGACAAGCCGACCTGGCCGCAGCCGAGGACGCCCTCCAGGCCCAGGCGATCGCGTACGACAAGGGCGGCGACCACCACTTCGACTACATCTCGGCCTGGATCAAGGCGACCCGTGGCTCCGATCCCGACGCCTCGCTCTATTACCTCGCGGTGATGATCGAAGCCGGCGAAGACCCGCGGTTCATCGCCCGGCGCATGGTGATCCTCGCTTCTGAGGACATCGGCAACGCCGACCCGCAGGCTCTCCTGGTAGCGACCGCAGCCGGTGCGGCGGTGGACCGGGTCGGCATGCCGGAGGCGGCACTCACTCTCGCCCAGGCCGCGACCTATCTGGCGCTGGCGCCGAAGTCGAACGCTTCCTACGCGGCAATCAATAAAGCACGCGAGGAGGTCCGCCAGAATGGACCCAAACTGCCGCCGGACCACCTGCGCGACAGCCATTACGCCGGAGCCGAAAAACTCGGGCGCGGAATCGGCTACTTGTACCCGCATGACATCAAGGGTGGGGTCAGCGACCAGACCCTCATGCCCGAGGGCCTCGAGGATGCCCGCTTCTACGAGCCGACCGAGTACGGATTCGAGACCGAACTCAAGCGCCGCCGAGACGCCGCCGACCGTATCCGTGGCAAGGGCGGTTCCTCAAAGCCAGAACCCGAGCCGAATCCTTAGACAACATTTATTGGCACCGCCACAACTACTGGCGGCTTGGAGGGTTCTAGTACCGAACCCGCGATGAGTACTACCTCGCGAGGGTGCTGTGTCGGCCCGAGACCCGGACTGGGGGTCTCGGGTCGAGTTTTTTAAGCCTGAGGCTTAGACTTCGAGCATGTCTACAGAGACTCTTGCTCCGAGCCCGGCCACCGAAACCCAGACCCTGGATTCGTTCAATCCGGCAACTGGAGAAGTCGTTGGCACCGTTCCGACGATCACCCCGGACCAGGTCCAGGGAATCGTTGATGACGTCGGCAACATCCAGCCTGCCTGGGCCGAGCTGACCCCGAGCGACCGCGCCGTCTATCTGAAGCGCGCCGCCTCGACCCTGCTCGACCGCATCGACGAGATCGCCGAGCTGCTCTCCGCCGAGCAGGGCAAGCCGATTTCCGAGTGCTACACGATGGAGCTGATCCCTTCGATCGACGCGCTGCGCTGGTGCGCCAAGGAGGGCCCGAAGATCCTCAAGGACGAGAAGATCGGTTACCCCCAGCCTTTCTTCAAGACCAAGCGCTCCAAGTTCCACTACCAGCCAATCGGCGTGGTCGGTGTGATCGCTCCCTGGAACTACCCCTTCACGATCCCGATGCAGGAGATCGCCATCGCCTTGATGTGCGGCAATGGCATCGTGCTCAAGCCGGCAAGTCTCACCCCGCTGCTCGGCGAAGCGATCCAGTCGATCTTCGAGGACGCCGGCTTGCCGCAGGGTCTGATCCGAACCGTTCACGGCGGCGGACGCATCGGCGACGCACTGACCAAGTCAAGCGCCGGCAAGATCTTCTTCACCGGCTCGGTGCCGGTCGGTTACAAGGTCGGCGAGGAATGCGCCAAGTTGATGAAGGGCTGCGTGCTCGAGCTCGGCGGCAAGGATCCGATGATCGTGCTCGAGGACGCCAACATCGACTTCGCGATCTCCGGTGCCGTCTGGGGTGGATTCGCCAACGCCGGCCAGACCTGCGCCGGAATCGAACGCGCTTATGTCATGCGTGATGTCAGCGAGAAGTTCATCGAAGGCGTTGTTGCCGGGGCCGCCGCGCTCAAGGTCGGCGACCCTTCGATCGTCGACACCGAGATCGGCCCGATGGTTTCGAAGGACCAGTACGAGCTGGTCAACGAGCTGGTCGGCGACGCGATCGCCAACGGAGCCGAGCGCCACTGCGGCGGACCGGTCGAAGTCGAAGGATTCGAGGCCGGCAACTTCATCGCACCGACCGTGCTGACCGGCGTAACCCACGACATGCGCATCATGAAAGAGGAGATCTTCGGACCTGTTCTGCCGATCATGGTGGTTGACTCCGAGCAGGAAGCACTCGACCTGGCCAACGATTCCGAGTTCGGACTCGGCGCATCTGTCTGGACGAAGGACCGCCAGCGCGGCGAGCGCATGGCCGGTCGCATCGAGTCCGGCATGGTCTGGATCAATGACCATATGTTCACCCACGGTGCCTGCCAATGCAACTGGGGCGGCGTAAAGGATTCCGGTCTCGGCCACTCGCACTCCAAGTTCGGTTTCTACGAATGTGTTGACATCAAGCTGGTCACCTACGAACCCGGACTCACCCGGAACTTCTGGTGGCACCCCTACGACGAGACCCTGTCCGACGCGATGAAGGCATCGGCCAAGCTGATCTACGGCAAGGGCGGGGACCGGGTCGAGGCCCTCAAGTCCGGCGCCGGACCGCTGCTCAAGGTCGGCCAGCGGATCACCAAACGCGGCAGCTGAACAGGCGCCACATGGCCGCCTCCGTCGCCTGGATTTCAATCGCCCCGGTCAAGGGGATGCGGATGCAGGAGCTGAGCGAAGTCGAGCTCGGTTCTGAAGGTGCGGCCGGCGATCGTAAGTTCTTCCTGGTCGACGAGAACGCAGCGATGATCAGCGCGACCCGGCTCGGACCGCTGCTCGGCATCGTGCCGGAGTTCCTGCAGGGCGAAGGGGACGGAACGCTGTCGCTCGCTTTCCCCGACGGGTCGGTAGTCTCCGGCCCGGTCGAGCTTGGCGAGGCCGAAGACGTCGCCATCTTCACGGTTCCTTACGAAGCAAAGCCGGTCCTTGGCGAGTACTCCGAGGCGATCTCGAACCACTGCGAAACCCCGCTCCGCCTGATCGCAATGCCTGAGGAACGCCCCGGGGTCGACCGGGGCGAGTACGGCCCGGCCACGATCCTGGGGGTCGGCTCGATCGACCGGCTCGAGGCTCAGGCGACCGAGGACGGCGAACCCGGGGAGATCGACCGTCGCCGCTTCCGCATGAACTTCGGGGTCGATGGAATCGAACCCCACGAAGAGGACCTCTGGATGAACCAGCGGGTGAAGATCGGAGCGGCCGAGGTCGAAGTCAAGGAGCGGGTAGGGCGCTGCGCCGCAACTACCCGTGATCCGGATCGCGGGGATGTCGACCTGAAGACGCTCCATCACCTCAAGGCGTATCGCGGCGACAACGACTCACCCGAGCCTCTGCCGTTCGGCGTCTACGCGACGGTCGCGAGCTCTGGCCGGATCCGCCTCGGAGATCCGGTTGCCGTGACGGGGCAGGCCAGCTGAGAACCGGAAGCCTCAGGCTGCCGCTGCTGTTCCTCGCTTTCATGGCGGTTGGTGGGGTGCTTCTGGTCTTCATGAGCCGCGGGACCGAGGACGACAAGCAGTCGAATCCGGAACCGCCGGCCCAGACGACCACCGCGCCCGAACCTCAGCCGGAGGAGCCGGAAGAGCCAGCCCTGGTCCTGCCCGAATCGACCTGCCCGCCGGAACTCGGCTCGAACTGCGTGGTCGCTTCCGGCCGGGTGGTATTTGTCGAGGAAGTCGACCCCGATGGCGACGGAGATGCGCACTTCGTCACGGCCAGCGGGTCGAGCATCACCGGACCCGGCGTCACGATCTTCGACGTACGCACCGACTTGAGACCCGATCCCCTGCCCGGAATCGGAGACCTGGTCGGAGGAGCCGGCCCGGTCTACCCGGGCTCAAGGGGTCAGAAGCAGATCGAAGTAGTCGAATTCCACGTCGCAAAGCCGTAATCCCGGGGAAGTGACCGCCCTTATCCCCGTGACACGGGGATAAAGGCGGTCACTTCTGTCCCAGCCGTCGTTGGGAAGTGGCCGGGTGGCGTTGGACTGAGACAATCCGCCGGTGAGTATTGATGCCGAAAACGCCGCGACGGCGATCGTCCTGCGCGGGCTTTGCCGTGATTACGGCGATCGTCCGGCGCTCCAGGACATCGACCTCACCCTCCCCGTGGGTCAGTCGCTGGCCGTGCTCGGGCCGAACGGTTCCGGCAAGAGCACCATGCTGCGCATCCTTGCCACCCTGCTGCGGCCGACCCGGGGCGAAGTCACTGTCCTCGGGTTCGAGCAACCAAAAGAGAGCTGGAAGCTGCGCGGCCAGATCGGATACCTCGGCCACGAGCCGCTGCTCTACCAGGACCTGACCGGGCGCGAAAACCTGGAACTTCAGGCGAAGCTCCACGGCTTCAAGGCGGACGAAGCCACCCGCCGGATCAACGAAGACCTCGAAATTATGGAGATGGGTCGTCGGGCCGACGGGCGGGTCAACGAGTACTCGGCAGGAATGCGGCAGCGGATTGCGATCTGCCGGGCCGTGCTCCACCGGCCGACCCTCCTCCTGCTCGACGAGCCGGACTCGAACCTCGATCCCGAAGGCCGCGAGCTGGCCAAGTCCCTGATCGGCCCCGGCGACGGGCGGACCCGGGTCCTCGTCTCACACGAGCCCGACCGCGCCCGGTCGGAAGCCGACGCCGTGCTCCAGCTCGATCGCAATGGCCGGATCGAGGAGTTGGTCCGATGACACCGAGCCGCACCGCATTCGCCGCGATCCTCGGCAAGGACCTGCGTACCGAGATCCGCACCATGCGCTCCCTGCCGGCGATGGTGCTCTTCGCGGTCACGACTTTCATCATCTTCCGCTACGGGCTGGACCGGACCACACTCTCCGGCAGCCTGGCCGGGGGCGTGCTCTGGACGACCATCCTCTTCGCGGCGATCCTCGGGATCAACCGGATCTTCGTCTCCGAGCAGGAGGAGGGCGGCTTCGATGCCTTCCGATTGGCCCCAGTCGATCGCACCGTTCTCTTCACCTCAAAGGCCGCGGCGCTCTTCATCTACCTCGCGGTTCTCGAGCTGATCGTGGTTCCCACCTTCGCCGTCTTCTTCCTGCCGCAGTGGAGCGGACTTATCCCGCTGATCGCCGTCCTGATCGGAGCCAACCTGGGGTTCGCCGCGCTCGGCACCCTGATCTCCTCGATGGCGGTCAATTCCAGGGCCCGTGACCTCCTGGTTCCCCTGCTCCTCCTGCCGCTGGTAGTGCCGTTGATGATCGCTGCCACGGGGGCCTCGGCACCGCTCCTGGAGCCGGGTGGCCCTTCCTACGACAAGTTCGGCACTTGGCTGCTGGTCATGGGTCTATACGATGGGATCTTCTGCCTCGTTGGTTACGCCGTATTCGACTTCCTCCTTGAAGATTGAGACGGGCGCCAGGGGACTAATGAAGATGTCAGGACGCGGCCTCAAAGCACTGTCGATAGCCACCGTGGTGATTCTCATCGCGGGCTTCATGCTGGCCATCTTCTGGGCACCGATGGACGCCGACCAGGGCTTCAAGCAGAAGATCTTCTATCTCCACGTGCCGCTGGCAATCGTCGCCTTGATCGGCTTCATCGCCGGCGGCATCGAGGGTTTCCGGCATCTGCGGAGCGGCGATCGCCGCCACGACGCGAATTCCTACGTCTTCATCCACCTCTCGGTCGTTTTCGGGGTTGCCGTGCTCGCGACCGGCGCAATCTGGGCCAAGGCCTCCTGGGGACACTGGTGGGTCTGGGAAGAGCCGACCCTGGTCAGCTTCCTGATCGTCTTCCTCCTCTACTGCACGTACTACCCCTTCCGCTACGCGATCGAGGACCGCGACCGGCAGGCCCGTTACGCCTCGGTATTCGCGATCACCGCCGGCGCCTTCGTGCCCCTCAACTTCATGGCCGTACGCATGGCCGAGAGCATCATCCACCCGCGGGTCTTCGCCACTTCGGAAGGAGGCCTGCCCGGCTCGATGCTTTTCGCCTTCCTCGTCTGCATGGTCGGGATGGGCCTCCTCTGGCTGACGCTGGTCAAGGTCGAGCTCGCCGGCAAGCAGGCTTCGGGCCAGGTCAACCGCCTTCGCCGTGCCCTTTACTCCGACTCCGCCACTGGTTCGGTCGGCGGCCGGATCGCGCCCAACATGGAGGCCAGCTAGATGTTCGACAACGTGCCAGACGACGGGACCGGTTACGTACTGGCCGCGTACATATTTTTCCTGCTGCTGATCCTGATCTACATCGGGATCCTCGGGGCCAAGTTCCAGCGGATCAACCGTGACATCGGCCAGCTGACCGATGAGGTCGAGGCCGGCAAGGTCAAGGCACCCGACCCGGCGCCGGTCGAGCCCGCAAGGGAGGAAAGCAGTGTCTGAGCTTCTCGCCCTCGGCCTTTCCCACAAGACCGCACCGCTTGAGCTGCGTGAGCGCCTCGCCCTGACCGAAGGCCGCGCCGCTGGCCTGATGGGCGAGCTCACCGGTACCGATGAGGTCCGGGAAGCGGCGATCATCTCCACCTGCAACCGCACCGAGGTCTACCTCGTGGTCGACGACTCGGTCCAGGCTGAATCGATCGCCCTGTCCGCTCTCTCCCGCGAAGCGGAGATCCGGCCGACCGAACTGATCAGCCACCTTTATTCGCTCCGGTCGAGCGATGCCGCACGTCACCTCTACCGGGTCACCTCCGGCCTCGACTCGATGATCGTCGGCGAGGCCGAGATCCAGGGCCAGGTGAAACGGGCCTACGAGCTGTCGCTGGTCGAAGGTGCTTCCGGCCCGATCCTGAACCGGCTCTTCCGCGGTGCGATAGCCGCCGGTGGCCGTGCCCGCAGCGAGACTGCGATCAGCGAAAAGGGAGTCTCGGTGCCTTCGGTCGCGATCGAGCAGGCCCGCCGGGCGCTCGGTGACCTGAGCCGTCTCCATGCCCTCGTGATCGGCGCCGGCGACACAGCCGAGCTGGTTGCCCGGGCTCTCGTAAACCGGGGAACCGAAACCGTCTTCATCGCCAACCGCCACTACGACCGCGCAATCGGGCTGGCTGACCGCTTCGGCGGGGACGCAGTCCGTATCGACGACCTTCCGGCCCAGCTCGACGAAGCCGACATCGTTATTTCCGCGACCAACTCGCCGCATCACCTGGTGGACAAGGACGAGCTCTTCGAAATCATGGGATCCCGCCAGGGCCGTCCGCTCTTCATGGTTGACCTGGCGGTTCCGCGGGACATCGACCCCGGCTGCCGCGACATCGAAGGCGTGACCGTTTCCGACGTTGACGACATCCAGAAGATCGTCGAGCGCAACACCTCCGGCCGTCAGGCAGAGGCCCGCCTTGCCGAGCGGATCATCGAAGTCGAGCTCGACCGTTTCGAACGCTGGCTGGCCTCGCTTGAAGTGGTACCGACAGTCATCGCCCTCCGGGAGCGCTCGGACGAGATCGTCCGCCGTGTGCTCAGCGAGAACGAGAACCGCTGGGAAGACCTCACCGATGCCGACCGCCTCCGGGTCGAGACAATGGCCCGCGCGATCGCCAGTCGTATGCTCCACGAGCCGACCATGAAGCTCAAGGACTCGGTTGGCTCCGACCAGGCTTACGAGAACGTGAACACGCTGCGGGAACTGTTCGGCCTGGACGTCGACACTGAGGTCGAAGCCGACGCCGACGCTTCGGTCACCCCGATCCACCAAAAATCAGAAGAGAGCTGAGCTTGCGGATCGCGACGCGATCCAGCGCATTGGCGCTGACGCAGTCAGGCATCGTGGCCGACGCCATGGGTGGAGCCGAGATGATCACGGTCGAGACCGACAACACGCCCGGCGACAAGGAGCGCTTCGTGCGCGGGGTCGAGCTTGCTGTGCTCGGCGGGGAAGCCGAAGCCGGTGTGCACTCGGCCAAGGACCTGCCCGGGGTAATGACCTCCGGCCTGGTGATCGCCGCGGTCCCCGAGCGCGAGGATCCGCGTGACGCCTGGATCGGTGAAGGCACCAGCCTCGCCGATGTTCCCGAGGGTGCCAGGGTCGGCACGGTCAGCCTGCGACGGCGAGCCCAGTTGCTGGCGATCCGGCCGGACCTCCAGCCGGTCGAGCTTCGCGGCAACGTTGACACTCGTCTCCGGAAGCTCGAGTCCGGAGAGGCGGACGCGATCATCCTCGCGGTCGCCGGCCTGAATCGGCTTGGCCGCGATGACGAGATCACC
Organism: Solirubrobacterales bacterium; assembly: GCA_051306195.1. GTDB lineage: Bacteria > Actinomycetota > Thermoleophilia > Solirubrobacterales > 70-9 > 67-14. The sequence continues at coordinate 6,417 of JBPPMT010000092.1, read as the reverse complement.
TTTCCGATCAGCCTTGAAGAGATGACCCCCGCAGCCGGTCAAGGCGCCCTCGTGGTCCAGACCCGGGCCGGCAACGATGAAGGACCAGCAGAGCTGAACGACCTTGAAAGCCAGCGGGCGCTGCTGGCTGAAAGGGCTGCGGTCGTAGCCCTGGGCGCCGATTGCTCGAGTCCGGTCGGCATCCACGCAAGTCACGTTGGTGGGCGTCTCGTAATTGACGGCTTCGTCGGACTGGCTGACGGCTCGGTCTGGGTACGCGACCGCCTCGAAGGCGATCCTTCCCATCCGGAAGCGGTAGGCACGGAACTGGCCCGAAGGATGTCGGTTGCCGGTGCAGGCGAGATTCTCGAAAAGGCGGCAGCAGAAGCATGAGCACAGGCAAGAACAAGGTCTACCTCGTCGGAGCTGGTCCTGGTGATCCCGGTCTGATGACCGCCCGTGCGCTTGAGCTGATCAGCGTGGCCGATGTCATCTATTACGATCGGTTGATCCCGCCGACCGCACTCGATGGTGCGAAGAAAGGCGCTGAGCTGGTCTATGTCGGCAAGCAGCCCGGGGTACCGAGTGTGCCCCAGGAGGAGATCGTCGAGCGGCTGATCGAGAGCGGCAAAGAAGGGCTCCACGTCGTTCGCCTGAAAGGCGGCGACCCCTACCTGTTCGGTCGCGGAGCCGAAGAAGCGGAAGGCCTGCGCGAGGCCGGACTCGACTATGAAGTTGTCCCCGGCGTGACCGCCGGCATAGCTGCCACGGCTTACGCCGGTATTCCGGTGACCCATCGCGACGACGCATCGGCGGTCGCTTTCGTCACCGGCCACGAGGACCCGACCAAGCCCGAGACCGCCCTCGACTGGCCCGCTCTGGCTTCGTTCCCGGGCACTCTCGTCTTCTACATGGGCGTCAAGCGCCTGGCGGAGAATGCCGCAGCCCTGATCGACGGTGGCCGCCCGCCCGAACAGCCGGCCGCCGCGATCCAGCAGGGCACCACCCCGTCCCAGCGGGTCGTGACCGGCACGCTCGCCACGATTGCTGGCGTCGTGTCCGAGGCGAAAATCAAGGCGCCGGCGCTGATCGTGATCGGTGAGGTTGCCCGCCACCGGGACTCGCTCAAGTGGTTCGAGAGCCGCCCGCTCCATGGCAAAAAGGTCGTGGTCACCCGGGCCCGCGCCCAGGCCAGCGGACTGGCGAAACGCCTGCGGCTCCTCGGTGCGGAAGTCGTGGAACTGCCGGCGATCCGGATCGAGCCCTTGATCGAGACGGCTGAGGTCGAGAAGACAGTGGGCTCAATCGGTGAGTTCGACCTGATCTGCCTGACCAGCCCGAACGGCGCCCAGCTGTTGTTTGACGCGATGGCCCGACGCGGTCTCGACGCCCGGGCGCTTGCCGGGGCGACGGTTGCCGTGATCGGTCCGGGCACAGCCCGGGCGCTGGCGGAGCACGGCATCAAGGCCGACCTCATCCCCGAGAGGTTCGTCGCCGAGACCCTGGTCGAGAAGCTCGAGACCTTCGAGGCGGAAGGCAAGCGGGTGCTGGTGGCCCGGGCCGAAGAGGCGCGTGACGTTCTGCCTGAGGCACTCACGGCCCGCGGGGCCGACGTCCAGATCCTCCCGGTTTACCGCACCGTTCGCGACACCCCGTCAAAGAAGGCCCTGGCCGCTGCGGGAGACGCCGACTACTTCACCTTCACCTCAGCCTCGTCGGTGAGGAACCTGAACGAAGCCCTGCCTGACGGGTTGCCGGAAGGTGCCCGGGTTGTCTCAATCGGCCCGGTCACCTCAGAGACAGCCCGTGAGCTCGGAATGGAAGTGGCGATCGAGGCCGAACGCCACGACCTCGACGGTCTGGTCGAAGCGCTGCTCGCCGATCAGCCGCCCGAGGCCTGACTCGCGTTCCTGAAGGTCTGGGTCGCGGAGCAGTCCCCTGACTTCACGGTGACTTTGAAGGTCGCCCGCTTGCTCGATTTGAAGCGACCAGTGACGGTCCCCTTCAGTCCTGGATAGATGCCCGATTTCTTGTTGGTGATCTTGAACTTGCCTTTCCGGCTGGGCCTCACCTTTTTCTTCGCGTCGAAGTACACGTTTGCGAAACCGATCAGGTCGGTCTCCGAACCGGAGGGAGCGCAGGTCTCGCCGTCTTTGGTCTTGAAGGCGAGGTGGAGACTCGAAGAAGTGACTTTCCCATTTACGACCCGTATGTACCCGCGGAACGGATTGGTGGATGGTCCGTCCTTGATGAAGTAGCCATCCTTGGGTTTCACCTTGGCCTGAGCGGCTGCCGGGACGAGCGTGACCGCCATTAGAAGTGCGAGCAAGGCCCAGAACGCCCTGCGGCCACGACTACCAGAATCCGGATTCATCAAATTGCTCCTTGGTTGTTCACTAACGGGATGAAGCTTTCTTGAACGTGGCTTTGGCGGTGCAGCCGTCGGCCTTCAGGACGATCGTGAATGACGCCTTGGTGCTCGACTTGAACCGGCCTTTCACAGTGGCCTTCAGTCCCGGAAGGGTTGCACTGGGCTTGTTCGTGGTGGTGAACTTGCCTTTCCCATTCGGCTTGACCTTTTTGGTGGCGAAAGTCGTGTCGATGAAGCCGCCCGTCTGGGCCAGCATGCCTTCGGGAACGCAGGTCTTGTTCGCTTTGTCGCGGTACTTCACATTGGCGCCCGCCCCGATGACTTTCCCATTGTCGGCCTGCAGGTAGCCGTCAACTTTGCTGCCCTTGAGCGCCTGGTAATAGAGGGCATCTTCGAGCTTCACCTTTGCTCCGGCCCCGGCCGGGATCAGGACCGCCACCAGGGTCATCGTGATCAACGAAAGAGACGCGGAGCGACCGATCATCGGTCAGCCCCCCGCCGTGTAAACAGCCTTCGTGTAGTTGGCCCTGGCGGTGCAGCCGTCAGCCTTCAGAACGGCCTTGAAGGTGGCCTTGGTCCTGCTTTTGAACTTGCCGGTCACGGTTCCCTTGAGTCCGGGATTGAACGGCGAGAACTTGTTCTTGACCGAGAACTTGTTCTTTCTGTTGGGCTTGGTCTTTTTGGTGCTGAAAGCGAGGTTCACGTAACCGCTCGATTCAAAGAATCCTTCGGGGGTGCAGGCTTTGCCCTTGCTGGTCTTAAACTTGATGTTGAGGCCGACCCCGATGATCTTGCCACCGGTGGTTTGGATGTAGCCGCTACCTGGAACCTTGACCGAAGTCGAGTCGTAATAAAGACCGTCCTTGGGCTTGATCGCACCTTCGGCTCCCGCCGGAACCAGGATTGACATCAGCCCAATCACGGCGATAGTCAGAAATGAAGAACCCTTGATCATCGAATCTCCCTGAGTTGAAGTTAGTCGGTGACTATACGCCCGCATTCGACATCTGTCCATTGGCTTTCGCCGCGAGGACACGTTTGGTGCGAAAGGTAGAATCGCCCCAGTGCTGATCGGTCGACCACATCTCCATTTCCGGTCGATCAAATCGACCAATACCGAAGCCCGCCGGCTGGCCGGGGCCGGGGCCGGCTCGGGAACACTTGTCACCAGTGACGCCCAGACCGCCGGCCGGGGCCGGCAGGGACGCCCCTGGTCCAGCCCCGCGGGCGCGCTGGCCTACTCGATCGTCCTGCGGCGGATGGTCGAGGTCCCGGGCACGCTCCCCCTCCAGGTTGGCGTGGCCGTCTGCGAAGCCGTCGAGTCACTGGCGCCTGAACTGACGACTCAAGTCAAGTGGCCGAACGACGTCTGGATCGAAGGCCAAAAGGTCGCCGGAATCCTGGTTGAAGCGAGGCCGCAGGACGGCTGGGCCGTGATCGGAATCGGCCTGAACGTATCCATCGCCCCGCTGGACTTTCCGGATGACGTCCGTGACCGGGCGACTTCGATCGGAGACGGCGTGAGCATCCAGACAGCGGTCACGGCTCTCAACGATTGCCTCGGTGTCCGGCTTGATCAGTCGGTCGAAGAAACCCTGGTGGAGTTCGCCACGCGCGACGCTTTGAAGGGCAGGAAGGTCAGCTGGCCGGACGGATCCGGCACCGCCGCCGGCATCGATGATCAGGGGAACCTCCTGGTTGAAGATCCGGTCATTGGCCTGATGGCCCTCGGTGCCGGGGAGGTGCACCTCGATGTCGCGCCTGACTGATTCCGGGATCGACCTTTCGAAGAAGGGTGTTGTCTGGCTCGGGGGCGAAGCGATCCCGGTTGAGCCCACCGGCACCGGTCGGGCTGTAGCAAAGCTGGTCAACCGGAACGAGGCCCGTGTGGTCGCGGCGGAGTTCGGCCAGATGGTCCTCGAGCCGCATGAGCCCGGAGTACTCGTCGTTGGCGGCGGGGGAAAGAAGCCGGTCCTCGGAGCGATCGACCGCTGGTACCGGCGTGAGGCCCGCGAGCGGATCGAAGAGGTCGCTTTCATCGAGGCCGAACGGCTCGACCTTCACCCCGAGAAGATCTCGATCCGTGATCAGAAAACCCGCTGGGGCTCGTGCTCAACCTCGGGCACGCTCTCTTTCAACTGGCGGCTGGTGGTCGGCCCGGAGCACGCCCTTCGTTATGTGGTGATCCACGAGCTGATCCACATCCGCCACCACGACCACTCGAGGAGATTCTGGGCCGCATTGACCGAGGCCCTTCCCGACTGGAAGACGTCGGCCACCTGGCTGCGGGCCAACGAGCGGTCCTTGACCGCCTACAAGCCACGCCTCTGATCGCTGGTTGCCGCAACTGCACTTCGCGGTTCGTGTTCGGTACAGGTATGGTCCTCAACATGAAATCGACTTTGTTCCACAAAATGTCCCTAGTCATCGCCGTCGCTCTCACGGCACTCATCGGTGGGTCGGTCATCACTTCGTCCGCCACCGCGAGTCAGGCGACGAGGAAGGCCCTGGTCAAGTCGATCGATGACGTCCTGGCCGTCAAGAACTCCCCTCCCGGAATCTCCGTGCAGGTGACCGGCAACGGTCGCACCCAGTTCTTCGGCCGCGGCAAGGCCAACCTCGCCACCGCCGCCGCCCCGAAGCCGAATGAGCGCTTCCGGATCGCCAGCGTCGCCAAGGCGTTCAGCGGAGCCGTCGCGCTTTCACTGGTCAGGAAAGGCAAGCTCAGGTTGGGGGACACGATCGGCGAGCTCCTTCCGGGCAAGCTGCCCAAGGCCAACCGCGTCACCCTGGGCCAGGTCCTCCAGCACACCGGCGGCGTACCCGACTACATCAAGTCGGAAGCTTTTCGTGATGCCTTCGGCTCCAACCCCACGCAGTACTTCTCACCGGAGCGGATCGTCAGGTACGTCAAGAACGTGAAGCTGACCCACCGCCCGGGCAGCAAGTACGAGTACTCCGACACCGACAACTTCGTAGTCGGACTGATGGCCGAGAAGGTCACCGGGGTCCCCTACGGGAGGCTCCTGAGGCGCGAGGTTTACAACAAGCTGAACCTCACGGGCACATCGCTCCCGAACGTCACTGCCATGCCGAGGCCGTTCATCCGCGGGTACGACATCGACCCGGGGAACCCGCCGATCAACGTGTCGACGGCTTACAACCCTTCGGGCGCCTGGGCGTCAGGGGCGATCGTCTCGACCCTGCCTGACCTTGGTCGTTTTTTCCGCGGCTACGTCAGCGGCAAGCTGTTCGGCAAGAGCATCAAGCGCGCACAGCGCAGGTGGATCGCCGGCGAGTCACAGCCGGCCGGACCGGGCAGGAATGACGCGGGCATGGGCCTCTTCCGTTACTCGTCGAAGTGTGGCGTCGTCTACGGGCACACCGGCTCGTTCCCCGGCTACCGCACCTTCGCGGCATCAAGTGCCGACGGAAAGCGCTCGATCGCCTACATGGTGAACATCCAGGTAACCGCGGGCTCCGATTTCCCGAACGGAAAGCGGATCTCCGCCCTCATCCGCAAGTCATACGTACAAGCGGTCTGCCACGCCTTCGGGTAGCCCCTACTGGTCGTGCTCTGGTGACCAGGATTCGAGGCCGTCGTCTCCGTCGTCGATGACGGTGGACGCGGTCTCGCCTTCGTAGATGTCCTCGACCGTATCGGTCGTTTCCGGAGCATTGTCTGAAGCCTGGTTGCCGTTCTTGCGGTCGGTCTTTGCCCGACCGTTCCGGCTGTTGTTATTGGTCGGCTTCTCCCCATCACCCTTCTTCTTGCGGCGACGGCGCTTCTTGCTGCCCTTGGGGAAGTTGCGAAGCAGTTCGCGGGCTACGGCGGAGGGCTTCCGGGCCATTCTCATGCGGGCGCCGCGCAGGACCTCTTCGCCTTCAGGCGTGTGGGCGACCGAGGCGGCCAGCAGTGACACCGCCAGGCGGCGATCCTGCTTGCGGGCGGCCTGAACGAGCTTCCTTGCGTTCTTGCCGTGGGCCCGGCCAGCCGAGTTGACCAGCAGGCCGAGGAGGCGCTTCGTCTCCGGCCAGCGCTGGACGGCGTATTCCTCGTGGAGTTC
>JBPPMT010000084.1:0-4464 GCA_051306195.1 Solirubrobacterales bacterium | reverse complement strand
CACCTCAAGCGGATCCAGTTCGACGTCACCGGTCGGCCGACACGGTGGACACCGATCGATGGAGTCTCCATCGACCCCGAGGTCCAAGCTGGCGCACCATGCGTGAAAGGAACCCGGATCCCGACGCGGGTAGTTGCTGAGCGGGCGGCGGTCGAGCACGACGACGACATCGCCTTCGATCTCGATCTCGAGCTGTCGGCGGTCGAAGCTGCCGTGCGATTCGAGGAGCTGCTCGCCCAGGGGGCTGGAATCCAAGTGTGACCTGAACGAAGGCCGCCGACCGGCCACAGGTGCGATTGATCTGGGATGAGCTCCTGAGCCACGCCGTACCTCGCGCACTCCGCGAGCTCGGTTTCAAGACCACCCACGTTGGCGCTGATGGCGCTCCGCAGCGAGGTTCCACCGACGCTCAGGTGATCGAGTTCGCCCGCAAGACGAACCAGATCATCGTGACGTCCAACCACGACATGATGATGCTCTGCGATGAGGTCGGCCAACCGTTCGTTTGGATCGACCCGCGCCGGCGGCAGTTCCTACGCGAGGAGCAGGTTCTGCTGTGCTTCGGGCAGATACGGATGTGGGAGGAGATCCTCGCAACAGGCACGTGCGTACGGGCGATGAGGTCCAAGGCCGTACCGATCGAAAGCGCCGAGGCGGCCCGGCTGGCTGCTCAACGGTTCCGAGCCATACGCCGAAACCAGAGACCGGCCACTAAACGAACTGTCGAGCACGACCTCGCATTGGTCGCCGACTGGGGTGCGGCCGAGGCCTGGGGAGAGTGGGGCGACTCGACTCACTGAGGAGTTCTTCGCCGTTGCGAGGCGCCGAGCAACCACCCATCGTCCGGTGACGCGCAATACGTTCTCTATGTGGCCACCGGATGCGGACAACCCGACTGTCGACTCTGCGGCGCCGACGCTGATGTCATCCTGCCGAAGCGCCTGATCGAAGACTGTCACTCCGGGAAGCTGCTCCTCTTCGTCGGCGCAGGCGCAAGCACCGAGGGCCACAACACAGGAGCATCCTTCTATGAGCGCATTCGGTCGGAACTGAAAATCGGGGACGAGCCCGACTTTCCAGACTTGATGTCAACGTTCGTCGCCCAGTACTCGCGCAACGAGCTGGTCGAACGGTTTCTTCAGCATCTGCTCTACAAGAAGAGCTTTCCCACGCTGTCGAACCGGATCTCCGAGTTTCACTATCGGATCAGCGTCAATCCGTTCATCCGAGAGATCATCACAACCAACTGGGACGATCTCTTCGAGCGCATCACCGGTGCAGTCCCACTTGTCGTGGGAGAGGACTTCGCCTTCTGGGATGCCCCGGTCCGCAAGGTCCTCAAGATTCATGGATCAATCCTGAATCCGGGAACAATCGTCGCCACTCGCGAGGAATATGACCGGTCGCTCTTGGCCCTTCGCTCCGGCGCGATCGGGACAGCGGCCAAACTTCTGATTGCTACACGAACGGTGGTGTTCGTCGGATACTCATATCGCGACGACGACATCCGCCAAATCATTGATGCGTTACGGACTGACCTGTCGTCGGCGGCACGCAAGTGTTATTTCGTCCATCCTGATCCCGACTTCGTAGCGCCGCTACCGGAAGCCGAGGTGATCCGAACGTCGGCCCGCCATTTCGTACGACTCCTCGATGACGCCCTCGTGAACGACGACGTGCTGCTTCCACGCAACATGTACGACCGGGTAGATCGATTGGTCGATCGAGAAGTCGACGCCCGAGCGCGTGGCTATCGGTTGGAAGTTGCGAAACACCCACTCGAGATCTACGACTGCGCATACCGCGACGGGATTCGCGACTGCTACGGGCGGCTGCAGGCCCAGCGTCACACGGGTGACGATCGGCGGCATCACGAACTCACCAACCGCGTACGTATGTACGACGACTGGCTCAAGGGCGCCGTAAGGGCACGCGACTATTGGAACGCCGCCTACATCGAGGGCTATCTCACTGGGCTGATCTCGGTGATCGCTATCGACCTTCGTCTCGACGAAGTGCCTATGTATTACTGCCCTGGCCACGGACCTGATACGTCGTTCAGCCGGACTGCATCCGCGATACGCAAGGGACCCGCCACCCACAAGGCGGCGCATCGATGGGCTGAACGGCAGACGCGGGGTGTGAAGCCTGGCTTCGTCATTTCCCACGACCCGTACCTTCCCTCGTACCCACGGGCGTAGTGGTCAATCGGATCGCGGGCCCGTTGCGCGTTCTGTGGCGCAGCCTCCACAAACTGCAGACACCCGCGCACTCGCTGTCCCCGACCGCCGGATCTGCTTCGGGCTCCAGGCCATGGCGATGACCGACCGAGCCGCACAATCGACCTGCCGTAACGGGCGGGCGTGCGTCCGCAGACGCGTGCGACCTCATGGTCCGGGTCTCGGAACTCTGCGACACCCCCCACGTAGGCTGGAACTCGCCAGCGAGATCCAGTCCCTGCACCTTCGATCCGCTCACGGCAACCAGGATTCCATCAACCGGCCGATGCCCTGAGGAGCACGCTCGGGAGCGTCCGCGGACGGGTACTTGGCGACGGGGTCGAAAGTAGGCAGACGCTCAGCGGAGCGTCACGCTGCGCCTGGAACCGGGAACTCGCCTTTGACGGCCGCCGTGATCAACGCCTGGCGGTGCTCGACAAGCAGTTCGAGTTGCTTGGCGAGCCGAGCGAGAGTGCGTTGGTGACGTTCGGCAACTCGGTCGAGGTATTCCACAACTTGGTCTTGGACGTCGATCGGCGGCACGGGAACTGGTACCTCACGTAGCGCCGCCACGTTGAAGTGAGCCTGGATCGAGCCAACCGAGTGCTCCCCGATGTGCTTCGCGGTCCAGTCTGAATTCAACACGTACTCGAGAAAGTGGGATCGCAGCTTGGGTGCCGCCCGGACGATCAGGAGATCGATGCAGTTCGCCCCGTCCAGCTCGGCGGGCACGACTGCGGCGGCACCCACCTGGCCCGTGCGCACCACCACGACATCACCCACCCTCAGAGTGCTCTTGGCGTGCTCCCGATGGCCCTCATCGCTGAGAAACACGACTTCGGTCATGTCGATGTCGCCCGCAGAAACATTCAGGCCTCGTACGGCTGGGACACCGTGTTCGACGTACCACTTGGCGGGAGTGATCACGATCCCAACGGTGATTGGCCCGGCATAGTGCTTCAACGGACCGAGCCCGTGCTCGGCGCCGAGGCGACGAATCGCAGTTTCAACCTCAATTCGCTGCCGCTCTTCGAGGAGGTGGATGAGTTGTTGTTTCTTCGCGATCAGGGCGTCGATGCGGGCGGTCTCGGCGTCAAGGTAGGCGGCAATCGCCCGCTGCTCGGTGACCGGCGGCACTGCAACCTCGAGCTTCATTACATGCTCGGGCCGGATGCGTTGATGGCTCCTCGTCACGCTCTGAACTGCGCCGTCGAGGAACTGTCGGGTCGATTCTGCGAGTAGCAGATACTCAAGGAACCTCGGTTCGGCCGCCGGCAATGGCTTGAGCACGATGAACTCGCCTGACCCGACAGCGGGGTAGTCGAGCGCATGCGGAACGGTCAGCACCCGCGCCTTTCGAGGATTGAGACGCGAGATCAGCACCTCTCCACCGCGAAGTGGTTGCTTGGCACTCTGGATCTCGGAAGCAGCTTGGACCTCCGGGCCGCCAGTTGAATCGAGCGCCGGGATGCTGAAGTGCGCGACCAGCTCATCGCCGAACACTGTCGGATCGACCGAGTCGGTCACTTCAGTCGCAATGTGTTGAATCCTGCTGACAGGCCAGCTCATTCCGTCACCTCGCGCAGCAGCTCCTGAATCTCGGCCTCCAGCTGTTTGATCTCGGCGTCGATCACGTCGAGCGGTCGGGGTGGTGTGTAGACGTAGAAGTGGCGGGTGAGGGGGATCTCGTAGCCGATCTTGGTCTTGGTGTGATCGATCCAGGCGTCGGGGACGTAGGGGTGGACCTCCTGCTCGACGTACTGCTCGACGGCCTTTCGGTAGGTGTCGGTTGCGAGGCGGTCGGTGGGGTCGGGTTCGTAGCGCACCGGCTCGTTCGGCAAGGGGACGTTCTCGTTGTCGCGCAGGTCGGGGTCGGGCTCGGGCTGGCCGTGCTTGTCGGTGATCGGGGCGGCGTCGGGATCACGGACAGCCAGGGCGTCGACGATGGCGTTCTCGATCGGCTTGCCGTCGAGGTGCAGGTCGGCCATCCAGCGCTTCGCTTCCTTGCGGGCGGCGGCCTCGCTGTCGAACGTCGTACCCACGCGTCCGCGGGCGTGCTCGACCAGTGCTTGTCGCTGCTGCTCGTCGAGCTTGGCGAGCTTCTTGTCCGCGAGCAGCGCGTCCGCGGACGCGTCGGTCACTTCCCACTTCAGTCGGAGTGGTCGCTCGACGGTGATGCGCAGGAAGCCGAACTCCTCGTTGGGGAAGATCTTGACTCGCTGCTCGTCGGCCATCTCGGTGTCAG
>JBPPMT010000031.1:0-2383 GCA_051306195.1 Solirubrobacterales bacterium | reverse complement strand
CTTTCGATGTCGGTGGTAGACGCTAACTTCTCCTCCACAGCGACCCAACCCGGGTCGCCCCAACCCGAATGGGGTGCCAGATGGCAAAGGTAAGTGCGTACTACTCGATCAACCCGAGCGACCCGGACGTCTATCACGACCACGATGACTGTCCGACCGGAAAGCAGATCCCGGCGGCGAACAAGCGGTCTGGTACGAACGGGTATCGGCGCTGCAAGCAGTGCACTGACCTCGGCTAGTCACTGAGTCGTGGCTGGAGTGCCCGCTCCGGCCACGATGACATTTGTGATGTCGATTCACCAGAATGACCGCATCGACAAGCCTTCACGTAATTCAGAGGACCTTGGCGAGCAGTCGCCCGATCGCCGTGCCGAGCGGGATGGGCACGGCATTCCCGATCTGGCGAGCGATGTCGGTGCGCGATCCGACGAAGCGGTGATCTTCGCCGAACCCCTGCAGCAGTGCCGCCTCATAGTGAGTGATCGCGCGGTCTTCTTCAGGGTGAAGGTAACGCCCCTTCTCTGGCTTGAAGAACTCGGTGCGGATCGTCACGGACGGACGGTCCCAGTGGAGCCTGCCCATGACGTCCCCTGAACCTGTTTTGTGCTTCGTCCAGCATGGAGCCATCAGTTCGGGGTACGGCTCCAAGTTCCGGCGATTGCCGCCAGAAGGAATTACGGCGAAGCGGTCCTTCGATAACTGTGTGTAATTCCGGCTCCAGTGCAGATCCCGGACGCCGAAATCCCCCGCAAATCTCTTGTTCTTGAAGTCCGTCCTGCGCGAGTCGAAAACCCAGTCACGGTCTGGAGTACGAGGAACCCCGCCGAGCACATCCTCGACGGTCACCCACCGCGGGAGGGCAGAGCCGGCCTCCGCAGAGTGAGTCGGATCGAGGTCACCGGGATAGCCGAGGTCGCGGTGATATCCGATGATGACAGTGCGGCGTCGGGCCTGAGCCGCGCCAAAGTCGGCTGCGTTGTACACCTTCGCCTCGAAGGCGTAATCCGGGAGCATCCCGCTCTTGGACGTCTCGGCCTGGAACTGAAGGTACTGCGGAGACTTTCTGAACTCGGCCACGTTCTCGACGATGAAGTACTTCGGCATCGCCCGTCGGATCGTCTGCGCGTACTCCTTCCAGAGGAAGTTCCGCTCGTCTTCTACGTTCTGCTTACCGAGGCTTGAGAAGCCCTGGCATGGAGGGCCTCCGATGATCAGGTCCGCACGAGGCACGGTTTCTTGATCCAGCCAAGTCTTGATGTCCCCGGCGTAAACGACGTCCTTGCCGTAGGTGGCCTCGTAGGATGCCGCCGCTGCCTGGTCCCACTCGACAGCACCGACCGTCCGGAAGCCGTCGGATGCTTTGTGCAGCCCGGCCGTGAGCCCGCCAGCGCCGGCGAAGAGGTCGAGCACTGCGATCTCGCGGGTCATTACACCATCGTAGGAGTCGCTTGCTCGTGTACTGCGCCGGCTCGCCAACGGTCCCGCATACGCCATCAGCGAATATATGTCGGATCTTCCCACTAGTTTGTAGTCAGCCGAGCAGCGAGCTCAGCACATTAGGAGGCCGGTCCTTGATGTGGGGAATGGGAGAGCCTGCGCTGCAGGAGCAGGTTCGAGAGCGTCGGCGCATCACGATCGACAACTATGCCAATGACCCCGATCTGCTTGCTGAGCACGTCGGCATGGAAGACAACTTCCAGGCCGGCGGGTACGGCGAGCGGCAGATCGAAGAGCTCCTTCAGAACGCCATCGACCAGCTGACCACGCCCGGTCGGGTCGAGCTTCGGCTAGCGGACGGAGTCCTCTACTGCGCAAATGAGGGCAGTCCGTTTGGCGCCGACGGCATCAAGGCCGTCACCGGCGCCTTCCTCAGCTCGAAGAAGGATGAGAAGATCGGACGGTTCGGTCTCGGCTTCAAGTCCGTGCTCGGTGTCACCGACCACCCCCAGATCATCAGCCGCTCGATCTCCTTCGGTTTCAACGAGCCGGACTCGAAACAGCTACTGGCCGCACTGCCGTACCACCCCGAGCGTGTCCCAACTCTGCGTGTCCCGAGCGTGCTCGACCCCGACGCGATTGCCCGGGAGGACCCGAACGTCGCGGAAATGATGACATGGGCCTCTACCATCGTGAGGCTTCCGCTCGTCCGGGGCGGTGATCGGCTCCGCAAGCGCCTAGGCAGCTTCGACGCCCGGTACCTGCTCTTCCCAGAACGACTCGCTGAGGTGAATCTCACCCTCGATTCAGGCAGCTCACGAACCAGCCGAGTGTTCCGCCGCACCTCAGGAGCGGAGCCCGACCTCGTTCGACTCGAGGCGCCAGGTGCCGAACCGACTGTCTGGCGGGTCCTTCATCGGGAGCACAACGTCTCCGATCGGGTCGC
>JBPPMT010000003.1:0-4106 GCA_051306195.1 Solirubrobacterales bacterium | reverse complement strand
GATGTGTATAAGAGACAGGGCCTGGGTCGAAGCCAACCAGCTCAGCTAGTGCAGTAGCGCCTCTACCGAGAGGTCTTCATCGATTCCCGGCCAGCTGATGCCCTCACCGAAACCGATCAGGCGCCAATTCGCGCGCTCCGACGCGCTGGCCTCACGAAGCCGCGGAAACCAGTCCAGCGGAACAGCAAGTTCACGACCGTCTTTCAACCGCACGGTCAGGAATCGATCATCGAGGTGCACGTCGACGGCGACAGCGGCTTCACGAACTGAAGTGTTCATGCCATGCCTCCCGTATCCCATCTCTATTCGCCTGGATGATGCGCCTGATTTTCGCGAGTTCCCATGAACTGAAGCGACTTCGTCCCGCCAATTCTACGGGCTCAAGCCAGAACCCCTTCGTTGCTATAGAAGAACAGTCGATAGGCAGAGACGCGCATCACTGTCGGCACAAGAACCACCTCCTTAGCGCAAGGTATTCACCCTTGTGGCGGAGAGGTTCCGGTGCGCCAAAATCGTGTGCTTTCAGCACGACATCCGACCTGTGCAGGCATGGTGGCGTGATCACGCTCGACACCGTCGCGCAGGCGGTCAGCTCAGGATGGGCTTCCAGCCGATGAACGCGACCGCGACCAGCGCGATCGTGATCCCCACGATGATGAGCAGGATGGCAACAAGCCACCAGGGCGTGTGGTTAGGGGCCGAGGGGGGACCGGCTGTTCGCCGCCTGGCCCGCGACGCAGCAGACATGGGGGAATGCTACGCCGCCCTAATGCCCCGCTGGTTACGGCAGGGTTTCGAGTGACCCGAAACGACGCCCCCAATTCGGGCGTCGGTGGTTTGGAGAACCCTGCGTCAACCCCTGCGTTTGCGCAGGATCTGCGCAAACCACAGCCGGTGGATGAGCCACCCACCGGCTAACACCATGAGGGCTCCCAGCGCGACGAACAGCACCACGACGGTCTGGTCGGTGGGGTCTTGGATCTCGCCGACCTGCTGCACCGGCTCGAGTTCGCCATAGTCGACCGTGCTATCGGTGCGCCTGGGGCCAGAGGTGAAGGTCGGCGTCGGAGATGGAGTGGATGTCGCCACGCCGGACGGAGTTACGGTCTGCTCGGTGGTCTTCGTCTTCTTCGTCGACTTTGAGGTTGTTCCGGTGCTCGTTCCGCTACCGGAGGAGTCGCCACTCGAAGGCGAGGTCGGATCGGGATCGGTGGTCGGATCGACAGACGGGTCGACCGGTGGATCCACTGGTGGGTCGACAGGCGGGTCCTCTGGAGGATCGACAGGCGGATCGACCGGCGGATCGACGGGAGGATCCACAGGCGGGTCGTCCTCGAAGTGAACGATCGAGGCAGACGCGACTGTCGTTGCTGTTGGGCCGACACCGAGGAGAACGGCGAGCGACAGCGCAGCGATGACATACGGTGCGCTGCGCATCCATTCTCCTCTCCAGTAATTGGGCGACCCTCAATAATGCCATGATCGCGGCCCGGTGGCGCTATGATGCGACCTCCTGAAAACTGCAGTTCTCATGGTGAACTGGAGGTGGACATGGGCCGTCGAGTGACGCTGATCACCGTGGTCGTCTACCTCGTCATGCTGATCGGGATCGCGTTCTGGCCGACGCCGATCGATCGGGGCCTCTCCGGGCCGCTCCGCTCTTTCATCGCGTGGATGCACCTGGTCGGTCTGGAGTTCGTCGACTACGACCTGATAGAGCGATCGGCGAACGTGGTGCCGTTCGTCCCGCTCGGAATCATCGCCGCACGGGCACTCGGCCGGCGCGCCCGCGGCATTTCGGTCGTTCTCTGCGCAGCAGCATCCGCGGGCTTCGAACTCGGCCAGTTCCTCTTGTTGCCCGAGCGCTCCCCGTCATGGATCGACATGGTCTGCAACACGGTCGGCGGCATGCTGGGCGTACTGACCGTGGCGGTATTCGAGAGACACCGCAGATCTTCGGTGGCCCCCGAAAGCGGGTAGAGATTTCTTGTGAACATCTCATTTCCACGCTCCTTCTGGCTTGCCCAAACCGATAGCGTCGGAGTTCACCCGACCATCACGCGGAGACGGCAATTTGAACGAGCAAGCCGGCTCGAGCATCCCCACGCCCGAGCCCCTGTCCTGGGAGACGCGCTACGCGCGCCGTCTCGCCGTGACGGACCTCATCGTGATCGTCTGGGCCGTCGCCGGCGCGCAGCTCGCACGGTTCGGCCTGGACGCCGCGCCTATCCTCGCTGATAGCGAGACCTACGAATTCGATCTAGCGATGAGCTACACGGTGCTCTCGATCCTCCTGATCGCGGCATGGATGGTGATCCTGTCCGTCTTCGGCACCCGAGACTCGCGCGTGGTCGGGGTAGGCACCACCGAGTACAAGCGCATCTTCGACGCCACACTGCGCCTGTTCGGCCTTCTCGCCATCGGGGCGTTCCTGCTCAGAGTGGATGTCGCCCGCAGTTACGTACTCCTCGCCTTTCCCATCGGTACGATCTCCCTCATCTTCACCCGATGGCTATGGCGTCAATGGCTGGTGGTGAAACGTCAGCGGGGCGAGTTCGCCTCCCGAGTGCTCTTGCTGGGGTCGATGGAATCCGTAGTCGCGGTCGCGCGAGATCTGATCCGTTTGCCCGGCGCCGGCTACCACGTCGTGGCTGCGATTGCGACTGGCCAGGGTGCCCCCCTCTATCTGCTCGGCACGACCATCCCTCTCTCCAACTCCGTCGACAACGTGACCGACACCATGGCCGAGTACAACGCGGACACGCTTGTGATCACAAGCAGCAATCAACTGCCGTCAAGTCGCGTCCGCGAACTCAGCTGGTCCCTTGAACCGGGGCGCCAGCACCTGGTCGTTGCTCCGAGCCTGACCGACGTCGGTGGCCCTCGAATCCACATGCGCCCGGTCGCCGGCCTGCCCCTCATGCACGTTGAAACACCCCGTTACGAGGGCCTTAAGCGGTTCTCGAAACGAGCCTTCGATTTCGTCGTCTCTGGAGTGTTGATCGTGCTCTTCTCCCCGTTCCTCGCGCTCGTCGCGATGACTGTGCGGCTAAGTACTCCGGGCCCAGTCCTCTTTCGCCAGGAAAGGGTCGGCCTAAGAGGTGGGACGTTCGAGATGCTCAAATTCCGCACCATGGTCGTGGATGCCGAGCAGCGGCTCCGGGAGCTACAAGAGCAAGAACGCACCGAAGGGAACACCGTCCTCTTCAAGATGAAGGACGATCCGCGGGTCACACCGATTGGACGGTTCCTTCGACGCTACAGCCTCGACGAGCTCACACAACTCTTCAACGTGTTCGGTGGAAGCATGTCGCTAGTCGGGCCACGACCTCCGCTCCAACGAGAGGTGGCGTTGTACGAGAGCCACGTACACCGGCGCTTTCTGGTCAAGCCGGGCATCACCGGTCTCTGGCAGGTAAGTGGGCGGTCGAACCTGTCTTGGGAGGACTCGGTTCGACTCGATCTCTACTATGTCGAGAATTGGTCGATGACCGGAGATCTTGTGATCTTGTGGAGGACGACGAGGGCCGTCTTGGCGCGGGAAGGCGCCTACTGATGACGACGTTCTCTCTATAAGGGGGTCTCCACTTAGCTATAAGGGGGTTTCCACTTAGGTACTCTCGATCCATGGAGCGTTCACGGTGAGCCCGGTCGCTGGACGGGACTACCCGCGGTCCTACGCAGAGTTGCGTGCCTGGTTCGACCAGGACGGGAAGTGCCTGGACTACCTGGACTGGCTTCGCTGGCCAGACGGGTTCGTCTGCCCTGGTTGCGGCAGCCTCGCGGGGTGGCGTTTGTCCGACGCCAGGTGGCTGTGCCGCGCCTGCAAGCGGAAGGTCTCCGCGACCGCTGGCACGATCTTCGACAAGACCCGCACGCCGCTGACGGTTTGGTTCACAGCGGCGTGGCTGCTGGTCAACAGCAAGACCGGCGTCTCGGCCACCCAGCTGCGCCGTGAGATGGAGCTGGGCTCGATCCAGACCGCTTGGGCGATGCTGCATCGGTACCGCACGGTGATGATACGGCCCGGGCGGGACCGGTTGCGTGGCGATGTCGAGGTTGACGAGAGCTTCCTCGGCGGTCCTGAGCCAGGCGTGCCCGGTCGT
>JBPPMT010000163.1:0-18992 GCA_051306195.1 Solirubrobacterales bacterium | reverse complement strand
TTCATCACTGGACGTGAGAACTGCATATACATCGTTGACTGGGGTCCCTCCCTACCCTCAGCAACGCTTCGTCGGTAACAGGCGAGTCGGCTCACTCTCCCTTGAGTCGACTCGCCAGCCGACATTTTTTTGCTCTGATACTGGGATTCTGGGCCACGAAAGGCTTCTTGGCACAGACCGCACCGGCCTGCCTGGATCCTTCAGAAATGTCTGCCAATCCAGTTGGCGGACTGCCAGAGACTTCAGTACAGGCGTGTTTGTAGCCGTTGTTTCGTTGCTGTAACTACTGTGAAACAAGCGTGTTCATGGATTTGGAACGGTCAGCGTTCCGTCGATCTTCGGAATTTCTCCTGCGTCCTCCTGATGGCGTTCACCGCGGCCGAGGATGCGCAGGGTGAGGATCGTGATCCCGAGGGTCGCCACCGTACCCAGGCTGAGCTGGACACTGAGCAGTCCTTCGCGGCTCCAGTAAACGTCGCGCATATCGAGCAGGAGGGCAGCTTCGTCGAAGGTCAGGCCCATGCCGATGCCCATCGAGACGGCGATCCGCTTCTCTCCGGTGTTGCCCCTGACCAGCAGGGCGGCGATTCCGGAAGCGAACGCGATGAGGATGCCCGGGATGAAGTGATGGATGTGCCGACCGCCAACTTTGACGTTCCGGAAAGGACCGCGGTTGTCCTTGATCATCCAGGTCGTCAGCCGCACGGCGGCGAAGCTGCCGAGGAAGCCGGCGAGCAGGTTGAACAGCATCACCTCGCTGCGGGGAGCTGAACCGAAACCTTCGACGGCGACACCGACCGTATCGACTGCCGCGGCCGGCGCCGAGGTGAGGAGGTCTCCGGGAACGACACCGGACTGGTCCGGGCTGATCTCGTGGGTGCGGCGGGTGAGCAACCGTCCGTACTGGGCGACAAGCACGGTGGCGGCGATCACCAGGGTCGAAGCTGCCAGCGCGGCCGTGGCCTTGTCCGTCTTGATCTCCTGCCAGTGAGAGTGCTTCTGCGGACGTTTGAGGAGGGGCAGGTGAAAGCCGGTCATCGTTGCCTAGAGCCGGGTCACGTGATCGGCGTCGATCCCCCGGGTCACGCCACGGAGGTCAAGGACCAGGTCGCTCTTGTCGACGATGTCCTCGATGTCGAATTCAGGATGAGCAGTGACGATCACGGTCAAATCCGTGGTTTCTAGCGCGGGGCTGAGGTCTGCGTTTACGAGGCCGGTCTCCGGGAGCTCCGGCACGTGCGGGTCGTGATAGCTGAGGTCGGCGCCGAGCTCGGAAAGAAGCCTGATGATCTTCAGCGACGGTGATTCCCGAACGTCACCGACGCCGGCCTTGTAACTGACGCCGAGGACAAGGATCTTCGTACCGTTGACCGGGCGTTTGTTGTCGTTCAGGACCCTCTCGACCCGGTTCACGCAGAACAGCGGCTGCGACTGGTTGATCTTGCCGGCCAGTTCGATGAACTCCGGGTAGAAGTCATGCTCGCGGGCGCTGAAGGCGAGGTAGAACGGATCGACCGGCAGGCAATGCCCGCCCATTCCGGGCCCCGGGTCGAAACGCATGAAACCGAAGGGCTTGGTCGCAGCGGCGTCGACCACTTCCCAGACGTCGACCCCGAGACGGTCGCAGAGCTGGGCGAGTTCGTTGACCAGGGCGATGTTGACCGAGCGGAAGATGTTCTCGAGGAGCTTTGAAAGCTCGGCAGCCTCCGGCCCGGAAAGCGGAACGACGCGGTCGCAGATCTTTTCGTAGAGCTCGAGCGACCGCTGGGTGCAGGCGGGGGTGAGGCCGCCGACCAGCTTCGGCGTGGTGCGCACGGTGAAGTCGGTCCGTCCCGGGTCGATCCGCTCCGGCGAGAAGGCGAGGTGGAATCCGCTGCCGACCTTTCGCTCATCGGTTTCCAGGGTCGTCGCCATCAGATCGCGGGTCGTACCGGGGTAAGTCGTCGATTCAAGAACAACGAGTTGGCCGTCGGTCAGAACAGCCGCGAGATTGGCGGCGGCAGACTCGAGATAGCTGAGGTCGGGTTCGCGGGATCCGGTCAGCGGAGTCGGGACGCAGACGATCACCGCTTCGCAATCGGCCAGGTCCGCGTAGGAAGCGGTGGCCGTGATCCTGCCGTCGAGCGCCGCCAGGGTCTCCGAAGGCACGTCTTCTATGTAGCTGTCGGCGGCGTTCAGCCGTGCCACTTTCGTGGCATCAGAGTCAAGCCCGATCACGTTTTCGCCCGCTTCGGCGAAAGCAACCGCAAGGGGCAGGCCGACGTAACCCATGCCGATGATGCCGACGCTCATGATTCGGCCCGTTCGGCCGCAGTGATAGTCACGCGACAGATTCTAGGTGGCAGCAGCGGCACCCGAGTGAACGCTGGCGTTCAGAGCGAAATCCACCATATCCGAACGACCAACGGTATGGCTATCATGAACCGGACAGTACTGTGACTTTCAGCCTCGATAGGATCATGAGAATGCAGCAGGCAGATGTTGAGGAACTCGACCCCTTCGGAACAGGCAAGCTCCCGAGCGGACGTCACGGTCTCTCCCGCGAGGTAGTGGTTCGTTCCCAGCGCGAGCGCATGGTTGAATCGATGATCGCTGTGGTTGCCCTCAAGGGGTACACCGAAACCACGGTCGCCGACATCATTTCCAACGCCGGGGTCTCCCGGGCGACGTTCTATGAACAGTTCGCCGACAAGGAAGACTGCTTCATCGCCGCCTACGGCTCGGTCATGGAACGCCTGCTCGCTTTCGTGGCACAGGGCTTTGCAATCAAAACCGACGACTGGATCGTCCAGATCCGGAGCGGCATCGGCAACCTGCTGATCTACCTGGCACACAATCCGGTGGCCGCCCGGGTCGGAATCGTCGAAGGCTTCGGCGCCGGAGCAAGGGCCCGCGACCGTTACCAGCAGGCGGTCTCCTCTTTCTTCCCCTACCTCGATGCCGGCCGGGTCCAGACCGCGGACCCCGACCGTATGCCGCCGCAGACTGCCCGGGTGATCGTCGGTGGTGTCTCCGCCCTGATGTTCAACGAAGCATCCGCCGGCAACGCCGCCAACCTGCCCAAGCGGCTGCCGGAGATGATGTACGTCGTGGTAGTGCCTTACCTCGGCCACGAAGCTGCGATGAAAGCAATGGAAGAGACGTCGATCCCCGAATGACCGAGGCCGCTCCATCAAGACTCCCTTCGGGCCGACACAATCTGCCTCGCGAATTCGTGGTCAGCTCGCAGCGCGACCGCCTGCTCGACTCGATGGCCCAGGCCTGCGCCGAGAAGCGCTACGCCGAAGTCAGCGTCGCCGACATCGTCTCCCGCGCCCGGGTCTCCCGCTCGACCTTCTACGAGATCTTTCCGGACAAGGAAGCCTGCTTCCTCGCCGCTTACGACGCGATCCTCGGCCGGTTCGTCACCGAAGTGATCAAAGCCTGCCAGGACCCGGACCTCACCTGGCCGGAGCAGATCGAACTCGGCGTCGAAGCGAGCATGAGCTTCCTCGCGGCCGAACCCGCCTTCGCCCGCATGTGCATCGTTGACATGTTCTCCGCCGGACCTTCCGCTCTCGAGCGGTATCTCTCGGCGGTCCGGCTGATCGCCGCCTTTGTCGACGTCGGTCGCACCGAGATGCCCGGTCGCGAGGACGTCCCGGAATCGGTCGCCGGCATGGCGGTCGGTGGCGCCGCGGTCGTGATCAGGGCCGAGATCGTCGACGATCGAACCGAGTACCTGCCCGACGTCGGTCCCGACATCCTCTATTCGCTGCTCGTCCCGTATATGGAGCAGGAAGAGGCACTTGAGCGATCCGAGCGTTTTTCGGAGCGCCTTGCCCGTCAGCTCGCCGACTGACAAAAGCCCGACTCTCCGCAAAATACAGCCAAAATGCGGGATTAAAGGTGCACCCGGGGGAGTCCGGATGTCAGTCGCAGGTATCCTCCGTCGCTGATGGCAAAGGACACAGAGAAGCTCATCCGGCAGCTCTCTCTGATCTCTTTTCTGATGGCCCAGGGCCGACCCGTTTCGGCCCTGGAGATCAAAAGGGAGGTCGAGGGGTACAGCGTCATGAACGAAGACGCGTTCGCCCGCCGCTTCTACGCCGACCGGGCCGAGCTCGACAGCCTCGGCATCGAACTGCAGGTGGACCGGCCGGGAGAGGGCTTCTTCGAGGCCGAGCTCTACTCGTTGCCCCCCGAGAACTTCTACTTGCCGGAGATCGAGTTCACCGACGACGAACTCGCCGCCCTACGCACCTCGCTGAGCCTGCTCACCGAAGGCGAGTTCGCATACGCCGAGCCGCTTCGCCTCGCCCTCCAGCAGGTCGCCTGGGGACACCCCAACCCGCTGGTCGATCCGGACAACACCCCGGTCTCGATGGCCAAGTTCGCCTCGACCTCGTCTCGAGAGCTGACCCAGCGCCTGGCTCGGATCGAAACCGCAATCTCCCGCCACAAGACGGTGACCTTCAAGTACCACACGATGCAGCGGGACGAGACGGCCGAGCGCAAGGTCGATCCGTACCACCTGGTCTTCCGCGGCGGGCAGTTCTACCTGATCGGTTACGCCCATGAACGGGAAGCTGTCCGGGTCTTCCGACTTTCAAGGATCAAAGGCAAGGTCGGCTACGCGACCAAGTCCGAGCACGACTTCACCCCGCCCGAGGAGTTCGAACGCCGGGACTACGCCGACCTCGCCGACTGGCAGCTGGGCGAGACCGCTGGGACCGCCCGCATCTTCTTCGCCGACCGCATCGCCTGGCTGATCGAGCGTGACTTCAGTCGCCACGGAACGATCACCCGGCAGGAGGGCAAGAACGGCTCGGACGGTGGCGTCATCCTCGAGACCGACTACGCGAGCGACCGCGAACTGCTTGCCTGGGTACTGCGCTGGCGCCAGAATGCCGAAGTGCTCGGCCCACCGGAACTCCGTGAACTCGCCGAAGAGCGAATCAGCCTGCTGCGGGACCGCCACATCAACGGCTTCGAGATCGCCAAGACGACGGAGGGCATCGCTCCGCCGGTCAAGGAGCGCCGCCAGCGGAACAAGGAACGTGCCTCCGCGGCGATCCGCCCCGAGCGCTTTGGCCGCCTGGTCACCCTGGCCGGCATGCTGATCGGTGCCGCCAAGGAGGAAGGCAAGCTTTCGGTGAGCGACCTCTGCCGTCGCCTCGAACTTTCCGAAGAAGAACTGCGTGATGACATCGACGTGCTGAACGTCGTCAACTTCGGTGGTGGCACCTATGTGCTCTACGCCGAGATCAAGGGCGACGTGATCGAAGTCGACTCCGAGCCCTATGGCGATTCTTTTGCCCGCCCGGCGAGACTGCTGCCGCTCGAGGCCAAGGCTCTGGTCGCGGCGATCGACCTGGTCGGCGACTACCTGCCCCAGACCCGTCTCGATTCGGCCCGCGACAAGATCGTCGACGCGCTCGGGCACGACCCGGCCCGCGAAGGCCTCGCGATCGCGCTTGATCCCGGGGGCGCCGAGGCGTCACGGATCGTCAACGAAGCGATCGCCAAGCGCAAGGTCCTCGAACTCGTTTATTACAAGGAAAACGAAGACAAGTTCAGCGACCGCAGGGTCGAGCCGTATCGACTGGAGAACGGTCGCGAAGGCTGGTACGTCGAGTGTTACGACCTCGAACGCGAAGCGATCAGGCACTTCAAACTTGAACGAATCAAAGAAGCGACGATCTCCGACGAGTCCTTCGAACGACGTCCGGAAGCCGTGGAGATGGCCGGAGTCGAAGGCTGGATGAGTGACGGCGAAGTGCCCGAAGCATCGGTCGCCCGTGTCTGGGTCTCGCCGGAGCGTTCGCGCTGGCTGCGCGAAGAGCGCAACGTGGTTGAAGAGCTGAAGGACGGCTCGGTAGTGATCGAACTGCCTTACGCCGGCACTTCGTGGCTGGTCCGTGAGATCCTCCGCGGAGCCGGGGACCTCGTGGTCCTCGAGCCAGCCGAAGCCCGCGCAGCGATCGCCTCCGAGCTCGCTGCCTGACCGCATGGAAGTCGGCGACGAAGCCGCGCCCGGGCATCCTGAGATCTTTCGGGTGGTGGCTGACAACCCTGGTCCGATGACCCTGACCGGGACCAACACCTACCTGTATGGGTCCGATCCCTGCTGGGTGATCGATCCCGGACCTGAAGACCAGGCCCACATCGATTCGGTGAAGGCCGCGGTGGGAGAGCGGGGCGGACTGGGTGGCACGCTGCTCACCCATTCCCACAACGACCATTCCGGCGGCATCGTCCTCTTTGGCGACGCCCCGGTCTCGATCGTGAACGGTGAGACCTACGGCGGGCTGGAGACCGTGGCCACCCCCGGCCATGCGATCGACCACGCCTGTTTTTTCACCGAAGACAACGTCTGCTTCAGCGGAGACCTGATCCTCGGCTGGGGATCGACCTACGTTCCGCCCGACGGCGGATCGCTGGCCTCTTACATGGACTCCCTGCGGGCGATCCAGGACCGCGAACCCACCCTGATCTGTCCCGGCCACGGCCCGTTCATCACCGACCCCGCGGCCAAGGTCGCCGAGTACATCGGGCACCGCGAGTCGCGTGAGCAGGGGCTGATCGACGCTATGGAGCGAGGTGAACGCTCGCGGATGGCCCTGCTCGACGAGGTCTGGTCCGACGTTTATCCCCAGCTTCGTCCGGCCGCAAACGTCGTAATGGAAGCCCACCTCCAGAAGCTCGAGGCCGAAGGGCGCCTGCCTTTCGACCTCGGCGAGTAACCGCAACTCTTTACCCTCCCACGGTCTTGCTTCGTAGAAGTACCCGCAGCACCACCAGTCATCTCAGGAGATGAAGTGTGTTTTTGACCATGGGTTCAAGGGGAGTCTCGGCACGGCAAATCGGCGTCTCCCTCGCATTCGGCTTCAGCCTGCTTTGGCTGGGGGCAGCAAACTCCGCGCAGGCCGCCTTCGTCCCCACCGGTAGCTGCGGTGGCAGCTGGAAGGCCCCTTCCTTTCAGTCTTCCTCGATCGACTTCAGTGAATCGGAGGAGCTGATCGTGGGTGATATCGGATTTCAGCGCGTTGCCACAGTCAATCCGGACGGAGATCTGGATGCACAGGTCTCCGCGACCCTGATCCTCGCCGCGGCTGGCTACTTCGCGTTCAGCCCGCAGTCCCGGGCCGCTGATCCCGATCCGTTCTACGGGGTCATTTCGCAGCAGCTGATGGATGACGGGGACTTCGACAAGATGGAATGGGGACGGCTCGGCTCGTTTCGCATGCCGATCGACTGGGGGGTGATCCAGCGTGAGCAAGGCGGCCAGATGAACTGGGCCTGGATCGACGCGATGGTAGCCGCGACGGCCGAGCGCAACATCGATTTCCTGCCGACGATGTACAACTCTCCGAAGTGGGTAGCCCTGGACCACCGACGAATGCCGATCTGGAACCCGGACGTGATCGCCAAGTGGAGGGCCTTCCTGCAGTCGGCGGTATCGCGATACGGTGCCGACGGCAGCTTCTGGGTGAGCAACCCCGACGTGCCCTATCGGCCGGTCCTGAAATGGCAGATATGGAACGAGCCGAACATCGGGAACTTTGCCTTCCCCGTGTCGCCGAGGCGCTACGCCAGACTCGTAATGATTTCTGCGAACGTGATCCGCAATGTCGATCCTGACGCGAAGATCGTCGCTGGCGGGCTTTACGCCAAGCCTCCTCGCGACACCGGAATCGAAGCATCAGTCTTTCTCGACCGCCTTTACCGAACCAGGGGGTTCAGGTCGAGCTTCGACATCGCTGCGATCCATCCTTACGCGACCACGACCGGTTTGTCGATCCAGCGGACCTTCCCGGTGCGGCGGTCCCTCAACCGGCATAAAGACCGGTCCAAACACATAATGATCACCGAGCTGGGCTGGGGATCCGATTCTGCGACGGCCTTCGGCATGGACGACCCGGAGGGTCAGGGTATCCAGTTGAGATCGGCGTACTCCAAGTTCCTCGAGTACCGGCGAAAATTGAAGCTCGACGCGATCTACTGGTTCAGCTGGAGCGACCTTCCGGCCGGAAGTGTCACCTGTTCATTCTGCCTCGAGACCGGGCTGTTCGATTCCGACGGCGAGGCCAAACCGGCCTGGTTCCGGCTGCTCGACTTCACCCACGATATTTGAGCCTGGGCCACCGGTAGGCTCCCGCAGATGAACAAGCGCAAGCAGATCGAGATGGATGCAGACGAAATTGATTCCTTTCTCGATGGAGAGAAGGTGGCGATCGCCAGTAGTTTTGGCCCGCGAGGCTGGCCGCACTCGATGCCACTCTGGTACGTGGTCCGTGAGGGCCAGGTCTGGTCCTGGACCTTCACCAAGTCGCAGAAAGTGGTCAACCTTCAGCGCGACTCGCGCGCGACCGTGCTCGTCGAAGCCGGTGATGATGTCTACTCCGAACTGCGCGGCGTTCAGTTCGAAACGGAGGTGATCATCCACCAGGACCTCGACCTGATCACCGGATTTGCAGAAGAGCTGACCACGCGCTACGCCCCCGGCGGTGAAGCGCCTTCGTCCGAGGCTATGGAAGCGTTTCGCCAGCAGGCTCCGAAGCGGTCGGTGCTCCAGTTCGTACCGGTGAGAACCATGAGCTGGGACCACCGCAAACTTGGCGGGGTCTACTAAACGGTCTCGTCTTTCGAGACCAGCCTCATGGTCCGGGATTCTCGAAGGGGGGGGCGTGCGGGTCCAGGCGACTCGCCTCAACCAGCGCTTTCGCAGCCTCTACCGAGTCGTTCAGGCGTCCGGCGATTCGCAGTTTGGCCAGCCAGGGAGCACTGTCCAACGGGGCCTGCCCGGCAGCTCGGTCGAGCGCATTCAGCGCGGCTATGTCATTCCCTGATGCCTCCTCGGCACCGGCCAGCTGCATCAGGGACGCTTCAGACCAGGGCGCGAGCCCGACCGCATCTTCAGCTTCCTTCAGTGCCTTCTCGGTGTCGCCGTCCCGAAGTGCCTGGCGACTTTGCTCGATCTGTTCGGAGATCCCGAAGCCGTAGACAGAGACGAGAATGGCTGCACCCGCGAAAACGATCGCGAATACTGACGGCAGTTCGCGAGGGATCAGTCCTCGGCCTACCTGCCGGTCGGTGACCGCCGCGGGCTCCGGGGTCCGGCGTGTCGCCGGACCGATCAGCGCTGCCATCGAGATCAAGATCGGCGCTGCGACAACTGGAAACTCAGAAGTCCAGTCGATCGACATGCTGACCATGCCGGCGAGGACGATTGCCGCGAATGGAGGCATCATTTCGGTTAGTAAGGGTGGGTCCGTGGGCCGAACGACCGCGTCCGGTCGCCTCGAGAATCCCCGGTCCGTATTCCACCGCCTCCACGCGATCAGTAACACCGAAAGCATGAACGCCGCTCCGATCAGAAACCCGACCAGGCCGAGCTCTGCCAGGTAACGCAGGGGGAGCGAGTGGGTGTGCCGCCCGAAAAGCAGGTTATCCCGGTGATTTGTGTAGTAGTTCTGGAAACCGCCGGCACCGATGCCTTTGACCGGTTCGTCCCCGAACGCTTCGGCGGCGACGCTCCAGTACTGCCAGCGACCGTTTCCTCCCGTGCTGAGAAGGCGAAGGGTGGAATCGTTCGGGTCGGCCCCCGAATCCCTGTTCGTCTGAGGCGTGGAAATGAAGTTGTCAGTTTGCTTGACCGGGTTCGCGGCGATCAAACCGGCCACCGCGAGGAGGCCGACGACGATCCAGGCCGGCGTGGGAAGTCGCGGCAACGGCTTGTCCTTGAGGCTCCTTTCGTTGGACCGGAGCAGAAGGACGAGGGCGGCGGTAACGACGATCGTGAGCGCCAGCAGTGCCATGCCTTCGGTCCGGGCGGTCGAGCCGGCGTCTGCGTGGACCAGGTCGTTCATCTGGGCTGAAACCACGACGAGGATCGCCCCGCCAGCGAGCCCGGCCCCATAGGCGATCAAGAGACCCTTGCGGTGCCTGTCCATTAGGAAGAGGAGGGCCGAACCGAAGATCAGGGAAGCAAGCGCGCCCCGCGAAGACGTGAGGTAGAGCACGAGGAAGAAGGTAGGTAGCAGAGCGATGCAGGCGATGCGCCGTCGGACATTGGCCAGGGTCGCAGCGAACCAGCCGACCAGAATGGTCGCCATCGCGGCGATCGCTCCCATGGCGTTCCAGTAACCGAGTGGCCAGGAAAGGCGCCCAGCCGAACCGTAGAGCGATTCGCGCAGCTCCTGGTCATCGCCTATCGAAGGAATGAATCGGCTGAGTGCGGCCAGCAGGACCAGGAACGAAAGACCGACTGCCATCCCGACCAGCCAACTGCGGGCACTGCCAGGTCGGGAGCAGAGGAGAGCCATGACGAAGAGGCCGAGGATGCAGGTCATCTGCACCGTCTTCTCGTATGCCAGGCCTTCGTTGTTGGTCCAGAAGAACGAAAGACCGGTCAGGACGGCAAGCGAAGCGAGCAGAGCAACCGAAATCATCGCTGACCTCGACAAGCCAGAGACCGGCAACAGACCAAAGGCGAGGCCGAGTGCGACTGCCCACCAGGTGAGTACCGAAATGGCCGCAGTGATCTCTGGCGGGTTTCCTCCGTACCATAAGGCTGAAACTCCGATCAGAACCGCAACCACGGAAGCCACGACGTGTTCCGATCGGAAACCCGCAATTCCAGCAAAGCCTGCCCGCTCGTTCCCGATGAGCGATGAAATTGGAGTCAATTCTTGAAGTCTTTCAGTTCACGAATCTTGCTAGTAGTGGTGATTGCCATGTTTGTGGCGATGCCGACTGCGCAGGCCGGGGCAGGTCCAGCCAACGTGGAATACGGATACGAGCCTATATCAGGAATCGGTAACGGCAGTTCGTCGGATGATAAGGGTGTAATCGGTGCGCCGGATGATGGGAGTGCTGCATTCTCTTCGGTCGAATCCGCAGACTCAGGACCAGGTTTTCTGGGGATCATCACCGGCTCCTGGGTCTTGATCTTTGCCCTGGTCCTCGTCGGAGCCTTCCTGATCTGGCAGGTGCGAAGGCAGTACTCGGACCAGGGAGCCTCGGCTGGGATTTTCACCAGGCTGGTAGCACTCGCAGCGGTGCTCGTGGCATTGCCTCTGATTGCCTTCAGCAGCGCCCAGAGCGCGACCCGCGCCGTTGCTCCCAAGGGCTTCTTCGGCGTCATCAATCAAACCGACTTCACTGCCACCGACTCGACCCGCATGGCTCGTGGTGGTATCGAGTCGCTTCGGGTCCCGCTCTCGTGGGCCTCCGTGCAGCCGTCGAACAGTGAGGACTTCAACTGGATAGCTACTGACAATGTGATCGGGTTGGCCGCCAAAAGCGGAATGAGCACTTTGCCCTTCATCTACTCCTCTCCCGACTGGGTAACCGGATCGATCACGCGACTGCCGGTCAACGGATCGGATGAACGTCAGGCCTGGACGAAGTTTGTGGGCGCTGCCGTCGAGCGTTACGGGAAAGGAGGTGAGTTCTGGCAAGAACACGGGCCCGATTCGGCAGATCCGATCACCCCGCGTCCTGTAAAGACCTGGCAGATCTGGAATGAAGCCAACTTCTTCTACTTCGCGGACCCGGTTTCGCCGAAGAACTACCTCACGGTCCTGAAGCTTGCCGACAAGAAGATTGAAGAGGTTGATCCTTCGGCGAGGATCATGCTGAGCGGACTTTACGGCAGCCCGCCAAAGAAGCAGATCAGGCGGAAGAACGCAATGAATTCCTACGCTTTCCTCAGCGAACTCTATGCGCGCGGAGCCAGGAACTACTTTGACGTCGCGGCCATACATCCTTACACCCCGAATACGAAAACAACCGAGGCCCTGATCAACCGTTTCCGAAAGGTGATGGCGGAGAACCGCGATGGCAACAAGGCGCTCAGCATTACCGAAGTGGGTTGGGGCTCGAATCGAAACGGTTTCCTCGATGTCGGAAGCAAGCAGGCTCAGGCCAAACAGGTCAAGTCGGCCTACAACTACTTCCTTGGCAGTCGTCGCAAGCTCAAACTCGAATCGGTCTACTGGTTTGCATGGAAGGACAAGAAGCCGTCTGAGGAATCCTGCAACTTCTGTTACTCGACGGGTTGGTTCACGGCGGCCAATGGCCTCAACGCGAAACCGTCATGGAAACAGTTCG
Organism: Solirubrobacterales bacterium; assembly: GCA_051306195.1. Taxonomy (GTDB): domain Bacteria; phylum Actinomycetota; class Thermoleophilia; order Solirubrobacterales; family 70-9; genus 67-14. Next base: position 6,896 of record JBPPMT010000163.1, on the reverse strand, counting down.
TGAAGTTCTCCGGAGGAAGGCCGTAGCGTCGGGGCAACCCCGCCTGCCCACCTGGACTAGGCTCGGCCGATGATCGTCCCGGCCGTCGTCTTCATCGCAGCCGTTCTGGCTGCCGTAATCTGGGGTGGCACCGCATTGCGGTTCCTCGTGGCGATCACGGTCTTGCTGGCAGGGTTGCGCGGCGGTCTCCTCGTACTCGCTTCGGATGCCGGTCTGAGTGACCCGACCCTGACGGTAAATGCGTTGGTGCCAGCAATCGTGGCGGCGATCGTTGTTGGCGTCATCCTCCGTCTGCAGCCGACACTCTCTTCGTTTTCGCGACCGTTGCTGATCGGCTGGAGCCTGATCGCCTTTGCGGCATTGGTCAACTTCGCCGTTCAGACTGTTGGTTTGAAGCTGTACGGCATCGGGCTTGCCCAGTACCTCGTGTACCCGACCCTGGCCCTGATCATCTGGCCGATTATGGAAGCAGGAGACGAGCGACGGCTCGCCCGGATACTCATGGCAACGGGCCTCGTCGTCGCGACCTCGGTCATGCTCCAGGCAGCCGAGATCGAATCCTTCATCCAGGCTGCCAACTCGCAGGTGGACGGCCTTGCGGCGGACCGCTACGCCGGCATCACCGGCAGCTATCTCCACACCTCGGCGTTCCTCGGTACCTGCTTCGTTCTCGTCCTGGCTGAATCGATACGCCTGAATGAATGGAAGGAGCGCCTGATCGCCGTGGCCCTGCTTGCCTGGATTTTCGGCGGGGTCATTCTGACGTTCAGCCGTTCTGGCGCGATGATTTCAGCTATCGGGATTGCCTCTCTGTTCATTTTCGCGGCGAGGGGTCGACGCGTCGCATATCTCGCGGTGGTAATTCCCGCGATCGTGATCGCAGTAGGCGCCGGTGCCCTCGGCGGAGTGAATCCTGGGGATGCCGGCGAGCGGGCCGCTTCCGGGCTCAAGACCGAAGGCGATACCGGGAACGACCTGCGGTCCGAGGCGATCAGCGAAGGCATCGACAGCTACGGGGATCTTGCTCTGGTGAACCAGGCCCTGGGCGACGGCCTCGCCGCGACCGGTAACGCCCGACAACTCGAAGACACCGGAAACGAGATCGAGTCCGAGTCGTCTGAAAAGACCTACATTGTCGAGAGCTACTACCTGAAGATCCTCACCGAGACGGGAATGCTGGGCCTCGTCCTCATCGGTGGTTTCCTGGTCTGGTCACTCGCCTTCTTCTGCTGGGTGCTGTTCCAGTTTCCGGATCCACGGACCGCAGGACTGGCCGCGGCCGGCCTGGGGCTCGGCCTTTACAACATCATCTACCCCGCACTCGAGACCCAGCTCCTGGCGCTCACCTGGTGGGTGGTCTTCTCGCTCAGCCTGCGTGCGGTCCTGCTCGATCCGGGCCTGCGCAAGAAGTTCGTCTTTCCCCTGGGCGATCGGCAAAAGCCGACTACCGGAACCGACTAGACCGAAGGTCCCGAGTTCTCGCGCTGTCGGATTCGGCTGCGGACCACGGTTCTGGTCGACAACTCCATCAGCCCGTCAGGTGGAAGTTGCTTTCCGGGCAAGGATCGTCCGGCTCGCCATCCCCGGATGCGTCCGGTGGTTCCCTGCACGGTTCCGTCGAGCATGATCTGGCCGGCGCAAATGATCGCCTCCCAGACCAGAGTTCTTGATGCGCCGCTCAGAGAGCCCATGATTCCGTAGCGCCGAGCGAGGTAGCCGCGGCTCCAGCCAGTCAGGGCGTACTTCGACGCCGAGCGGCTGCCGAGTGTTGCCGAATGGAGGTGGCTTGCTCTCGCCTCCGAAGCCAACGCACACCTGCCGCCGGCAACCCGCAACCGCAAGGCCAGGTCGAGGTCTTCGTAGTAGGCGAAGATCTTCTCGTCGAAGCCACCCACCGCCTCGAAGATCTCGCGACGGTAGAGCGCGGCGCCACCGGTCGGCGCGAGCGGGGGTGGTGCAGATCTGGCGGATTCAACCGGCTGGTCGTGGAGGTAGTCGAAAGCCATCAGAGTTCGGCGGTCCGCGATTACTCCGGCCGAATCGATTACCCCGGGATCGGTCCTCGTAGTCAGCACCCCGGCCACCATGTCGGTGTCTTCGTTGAGCTTGCTGAGCATCTCCGCGATGAATCCCGGCTCGCACTCGACGTCGTTGTTCAGAAGGAAGAGTGCATCTCCACCGATCTCGGAGATCGCCCGGTTCAGAGCCTTGCCGAACCCCAGGTTCTGAGGGAGCTGGTAGACCGTAACTTCCGGGAACTCGTTCCGAACGAGTTCAGCGGATCCGTCGGTCGAACCGTTGTCAACCACAACCACCCGACAGTCTCCGGATTGGCCCCGGAGGCTTTTCAGTAGAACGCTGAGGCGCTCAGCACCATTGAAGTTAGGGATATAAGCGACCGCTTCCATCCCGTTGAGCGTATTGATCCCACACCACGCTGGCGCTTGCGGCATCATCGGGTTGCGCCATGAACCGATCCAAGTCCATCCTCAGAGGTCTGGCCCGACGCCCGCGGGCCCAGGCGGGCTTTGCCGTGATGTCCGGCACCCTGATCGGCGCTGCCGCTTCGTTCATAGCGGCCATAGTTGCGGCCCGGACCCTTTCACTCGACGGGTTTGCCGCTTTCGGTGTCGGCATGGCGGTCAACAGCCTGACAATGCAGTTCGCCGACCTCGGACTGCCCACGGTCGCGATGGCTGAAGCGGCCGAAGCGAATGGTCCCCACGAGGCGAGGCATCGTCTGGTCAGACTCGCGGTGCGGCGCATTTCAACCGCGGTCGCCTCGGGTGCGCTGATCGCCCTCGCAGTGATTCTGATCCCTTCGCTCGAGCCGTATCGCGACGTTGCCCTGGTTGCGGTCGGCGGTGGCGTCATCGGGTGCGTGGCGCTCTTTGCAGTCGGGTCGCTTCAGGCATTTCGAAGGTTCAAGTCTGCCGGGATTGTCCAGGTGGTTCTTGGTGCCACCCGGCTCGCGGCGGTCGCCCTGGCCGCGATCGGTGGCTACGGCTCGGTAGCCATGATGGTCGGATACGGCGTTGTCGCACCGATCCTCGCTTCAGCGGTCGGATTTGCAATCCTCATGAGGCACAGTCGCAACGAGTTGAGCGTGGTCGAAGCCGACGTGTCGATACACGACGAGCCGAGGTCAGATGGCAGGGATGATGATCGGACTAGGTCCCGAGCGGATCGTCGGCGTTACCTCGGTACGTTGGCCATCCTTAGCGCGGTTCTTCTCAACGGCGATGTGTTGCTGCTCACCTCGTTCGGCAGCGAATTCGATGTCGCTACCTACTCCGCGGCGTGGCGCTTTGCCGCCGGGCTCCTCCTACTGATCACGGCTTTGGCCGGAGCGATGTTGCCTTTCGTACTCAAAGCGCCCGATCCCTGGCAGGAGATGCAGCGTCTTATACGGATCGGCGCCACCATCGCCGGTGCCCTGACCCTGCTTGTAGTTCCACTCACGTTCATCGGCGTCAAGATCCTCGGAGATGTCGGCGACGATGCGACCTGGCCGCTGGCCATACTCCTGGTTGCCTTTTCCCTCGATGGCTTCTATTACATGGCGCAGCTGGGCTATCTCAGAGTCAGGCGCGAACGGTTTCTCGTGGTGCTGCTTGCGACTGAACTAACAACCATGGTCGTGATCACGCTGCTACTTGAGAAGTACGGTGCGTACGCCCCGGCCTGGGGCCAACTCGGTGCCAGAGTCGTAATCTGCGCTGCAGTCATGGGTCCGGTCATCCTCAGGCTTGCCGGGCGTGCTGACTGGTTCGGGACCGAGTCCGGAGAGCGGGTATAAAGGTCCGGTGATCAGTCTTTGCGCAACAGTCTTCAACGAGGCGGATTCGATCAGCGCCTGGGTTCGAGGTCTCGGCAGGCAGTCACGGACACCGGACGAGATAGTCATCTGCGACGCCGGGTCGACTGATGGCACGGTTGAAGCACTCACCGAGCTTGCGGCGACCGATGAGAACTTCCATTTCCTAGTTGTGCCGGGCGCGAACATATCCCAGGGACGGAATGCCGCGATCGAAGCCGCCCGGGGCGATCTGATTGCCGTCACCGACGCCGGCACCGTCGCCGAATACGACTGGCTGGAACAGCTTGTAAAACCGTTCGCTCAGGACTCCGGGCTCGGGGTAAGTGCAGGCTTCTATCGCCCGGCAGGACGGGATTTCTTCGAAGAGGTGCTTGCTACCGTCATCACTCCCCGGTTCCATGACCTTTACCCCGACGGGTTTCCTCCTTCGAGCCGTTCCATCGCATTTCGCAAAGACCTGTGGCGGGAAGTCGGCGGCTACCCGGAGTGGTTGAGGGTCTGCGAAGACCTGGTATTCGACATGAACCTGAAGAAGGCCGGGGCCAGGTTCGCTTTCACACCGGACGCTGTGGTCGCCTGGTATCCCCGCCCTGATCTGAGGGCCTTTTTCAAGCAGTACTACGGCTACGCTCGCGGCGACGGACACGCCCGCATCTATGCCGGGCGCCATTTCGTCCGTTACGGCGCTTACTTGACCGGGCTCGTCCTAGCCCTGAGCTCATCGCGCTCCAGACTCGCACGGGTACTCCTGGCCATCGGGATGACGTTTCACTTCAAGGGTTTCGTCGGAAGGGTTTTCGACGGACAGCCGTATAGCGGCGTTCTGGGCTGCATCAAGGCATTCGCCCTGGTTCCGGTGGTGGTCGTCACCGGTGACGTCGCCAAGATGTCCGGATATCCTCGAGGCGTCTTCGAACGCTGGCGGGCGGGTGGAGAAGAGGGTCTGCTCGACATCGCCGTCCAACCGCATCGCACCGCAAAAACCGAGGCCCGAAAAATCGACTTCTGATACTCCGGTCTTCGGGCACATGATCGCTGTGGCCATATACCCTTGGACACGATGAATGAACTCAAGGGCCTTATTCTGTCGGGTGGAGCCGGTACCCGGTTGCGCCCGATCACCCACACTTCCGCCAAACAGCTCGTGCCGGTGGCCAACAAGCCTGTGCTCTTTTACGGGATTGAAGCACTGGTCGAAGCCGGGGTCACGGATATCGGAATCATCATCGCCCCGGTTACTGGCGAGGAGATTCGCGAGGCGGTCGGTGACGGTTCCAGATTTGGCGCGAAGGTCACCTACATCGAGCAGGCTGAGCCTGCCGGGTTGGCTCACGCGGTGCTCACGGCCGAGGAGTTCCTTGGCGGCTCGTCCTTCGTCATGTACCTCGGCGACAACCTCCTGAAGAACGGAATCTCGGGGCTGGTCGAATCATTCCGCGAGAACTCGCCGGAAGCGATAATCCTTTTGACTGAAGTCGACGATCCGAGTTCCTTCGGAGTTGCTGAACTGGATGGTGACCGGGTCATCGGTCTGGTCGAGAAGCCCGAAGACCCGCCTTCGAACATGGCGCTGGTCGGCGTCTACCTGTTCTCGCCGGCGATCATGGACGCGGCCCGTGCGCTCAAGCCGTCCTGGCGCGGGGAGCTCGAGATCACCGAAGCAATCCAGTCGCTGATCGAGAGTGGGCGCGATGTCCACTCCGAGGTCGTCAAGGGCTGGTGGAAGGACACCGGCCAGCTGGCCGACATGCTGGAGGCCAACCGCCTGGTGCTCGAGGAGATCGAATCCGACATCAAGGGAACACTCGAAGATTCAAAGGTCGAGGGCCGGGTGATCCTCGAAGAGGGTGCCGTCCTTCGCGGTTCGGTCGTCCGCGGCCCCGCCGTGATCGGCGCCGGTGCCGTGATCGAAGACGCGTACATCGGGCCTTACACCTCGATCGGGGCGAACGTCGTCGTTCGCCGTTCGGAGGTTGAACACTCGATCCTCCTCGCCGGTGCTACCGTCGAGGACCTCGGGACACGCATGGAAGCGAGCCTGCTGGGCCGTGACGTGAAGGTGACCCGCAGCGACGGGCTCCCCCGCACCATGCGACTGCTGGTCGGGGATCGTTCAGAGATCGAGATCGTCTGATGAAGGTGCTGGTCCTCGGAGCCCGGGGAATGCTGGGAAGCGACGTCATGCGCGCACTCGAGGACGCCGGCCACGAAGTCCGCGGTTTCGGCCACACCGAGCTTGACATCACCGACCTCGATGCACTCCGGAGCCGGTTTGAACTTGACCGGCCGGACGCGGTGATGAACTGCGCCGCCTGGACCGACGTCGACGGGGCCGAAGATGACCCCGAAGGGGCGCAGCTGGTCAACGGGACCGGCGCCGGCAACGTGGGGACCGTCGCGGCCGAGATCGGTGCGCGGGTCGTCTACGTCTCCAGCGACTACGTATTCGACGGAACCAAGGACGGCGATTACGTCGAGTCCGACCAGACCGGGCCGATCTCGGTCTACGGCCAGAGCAAGCTCGCCGGCGAGGTCGCGACGATGACCGCCAACCGGCGCTCGTTCATCGTGCGCTCGTCCTGGTTGTTCGGAGTGAACGGACCTAACTTCGTCGACACGATGATCCGGCTCGGGAAGAGTCAAGGTCAGGTTCTGGTGGTCCATGACCAGGTCGGGTCCCCGACCTACACCTGGCACCTCGCATATGGACTCGTTCGCCTGCTCGATTCCGACGCTTACGGCCTCCATCACATGGCGGCCGGCGGGCACTGCTCCTGGTACGACTTCGCCAAGGAGATCTTCCGGCAGTCCGACCTGGAGGTAGTCACCATGTCGGCGACCACCGAGATGTTCGGGGCGAAGGCACCTCGTCCGGCCCACTCGGTCCTGATCAGCGAGATGGAACACGCGATTCAGCTGCCGTCATGGCAGGATGGTTTGAAGAGTTACCTGGCACAGAAGAACAGCACCGAGACAGAAGGCGAAAATTGAAGCTCCTCGTAACCGGCGGGGCCGGATTCATCGGCTCGAACTACGTCCACCATCACCTCGAGAACAATCCCGGGGACCAGATCGT
>JBPPMT010000088.1:0-28043 GCA_051306195.1 Solirubrobacterales bacterium | reverse complement strand
ATGACAACGGTGTTGCCATCACCCAGCTCCAGCATCAGGTATTTGCCCCTCCGCCCCACGTCAACGATCTCCCGCCCCTCCACCGCACCCTCGAATTCCCGAGGCAGAGCGGGTTTGGAGAAGTAGGGGTCGAGGACCTCAACCGATTCAATGCTCCGGCCAACCAGATCAGGTTCCAGCTGACGACGAATCGTCTCGACTTCAGGAAGTTCAGGCACTCCCCAAGAATATGGACTACGCGGAAACTGCCCTTGGGTGGGTCCTGAAGTAGACGTCTTTCAGCTGTTCGCCTGAGAGGTGGGTGTACATCTGGGTCGTGGCTACGTCGGCGTGGCCCAGCATCTCCTGGACGGCGCGCAGGTCACAGCCTCCGGCCAGCAGGTGGGTCGCGAAGGAGTGGCGCAGGGTGTGCGGGCTCATCCGGTCTTCGAGTCCGGCCGAAGCAGCGTGGCCCTGAACGATCTTGTAGAGGCCCTGCCTGGTCAGAGGCTTTCCGCGGAAGTTGAGAAACAGCGCCTTCTCAGACCGACCCTTGACCAGCTCGGGCCGGGAACTCCTCAGGTAGAGCTCGACCGCGGCAATCGCCTGGCGGCCGAGCGGCACGATCCTCTCCTTGCTGCCCTTGCCGCGGGCCTTCAGCATGCCGTGGTGGGTGTCGACGTCAGTCATCTCGAGTCCGGTCAGCTCCGAGGCCCGAAGGCCGCAGGCGTACATGACCTCGAGGATCGCCCGGTCCCGGTAGGCCTGCGCTGAAGCGCCCTTGGGCGATGACAGGAGCTTTGCCACTTCAGCCTGATTGAGCACGTTCGGCAGCTTCTTCGAGCGGCGCGGCGTTGTCAGGCCTACGGTCGGGTCTTCGGTGATCAGGTCTTCGCGGCGAAGGTGCTTGTAGAAGGAGCGAAGTGCCGCGGTCTTCCGGTGGATGGTCGATGCGGCCAGGGGCTGGTCGCCGTCCGCCGAAGTCAGGCTGGCTACGAACTCGGACATCTCGGCCGGAGTGATCTCGACCGGGTCTATCCCCCGCTCAAGCAGGTACCCGCCGAACTGAAGCAGGTCGGTTCGATAGGCGTTCAGCGTGTTCCGCGAAAGCCCCCGTTCCAACTCGAGGTAGGCCAGGAACTCGAGCAACAGGTGCTCGAAGCGGGCGTTCTCGATCTCGGGAGTAGCGACGGCTGGAGGCATGGCAACTGATTCGTGCCGCCACCAAGCGCCCCTTTACGCGCAACGAATCCGCCGCTCGCGAGGTTGCTTCAGGCGGAAACGAGTCGAGCGAGGCTGGCGCCCGCCGCGAGTGGCCCGCTGAAGAACTCGGGGTCCTCGGTGAGGTCCCGTCCCATGGTGCGACGAGGGAGGCCACTGGCCCCGTACCCATCGAGGTCGGCGGCTTCGATCGTGACCCCATGGGTCACCTGCCCGAGCTCCGCGACCACCCTCGCCTGATCCTCCTGGCCTTCGGGCAAGGCAACTGTGACACTCCCGAGGAGGAGGCTGATCACCGAGCGAGTGTGATGACTGAGTCCGCGGTGCCGGGGTCGCGGATCGCCGGAAGACATCCGTGCCGAAAGGATCACCGGAGCCCCGAGCGACAGTCCGGCGTGGGCCGCGTCGAGGGCGGCCAGTCCGCCGTGCCCGTATCCGGTCGCCGATCCGAGGATGCCGGGTCCGGGTCCGGCGATTGCCGCATCCCACCCGAGATCTCGCGCTGCGTCGATTGCACCAACCACGGTGATCGCTTCGGCTCCGCCGCCGTATGTGGGTCCGGCCGTGACGTGGCCCGCCAGGAATCCCCGCTCGAGCAAATCTTCTACGTCCCGGGAGAGGGTTCCGGGAAGTGCCCCGCCGCCGGTCTGGATGTAACCGACTTTCGCCGGCTCCCCGGACTCAGGCGCAGCCTCGGCAGCCGCCCACGCGGCCGGCGCCAAGTGGCCGTGAAGTCCGATCGCCAGCACGGGGACCGCCTCGGTCACCGGACCGGCTTCGAGCTGCTCGACCGTACGCTCGATCGAAGCGACCGGGTGCTGGAGCGAGCTGTAGTTCAACTTCATCACGTGATCGGTAGCTGAACCCTCGGCCTCGAGTCCGCGGGTCAGGTTCACGTGGACGATGTCGAACCCGCCCGAGCCGAGCCCGAGGTCAAGCGCCTCCACGTTGACGATCACTTCGTCTCCGACCTCGCAGGCACCGACCATCGTCTCGTCTGCCCAGGCGCGGCGGCGCTCGCCGTCGATCTCGGTCTCGAGCGGATCGATTGAGGCCACGACGCCCCTTCGCAGCTTCAGCACTCTGCTGCTGCCGCGATCAGAATCTCTTCACAGATTTCAAGCATCTCGACAAGGTTCTCACGCGGGACCGATTCGTCGTGGGTGTGGTTGTCGTAGGTGCCGTTGGCCAGCAGCAGGGTGTCGAGGCCGGCTGCCATGAAAACGTTGGCATCGCTCCCCCCGCCCGTCGCTACACGCTTCGGTTCATGACCCCGCTCTCGCAGCGCCACTTCGGCGGCAGCCAGAGCCGGTGAGTCGTCCGGAGTCCGATAGCCGCGGAAGACTTCTTCAGTGACGATGTCGACCTCGCAGCCGTTCTCCGACGCCGCCCAGATCATCGCGTCGCTCATCTCCGCGATCACCGCGGTGACCCGCTCCGGTTCGATCGAACGGGCCTCGCCAGATACACGGCAGCTGCCGGGGATGATGTTCCCCGATGAACCGCCCTCGATCCGCCCGATGTTGGCCGTGGTCTCTTCGTCCACGCGACCCAGCTTCATCTCCGAGATCGCCTGTGCAGCGGTCAGTATTGCCGAGCGCCCGGACTCCGGAACAAGACCCGCGTGGGCCTCCACGCCAGTAAATTCAGCGGTGATGCGAAGAAGGCTCGGTGATCTTGTGATCACCTCGCCGATGTCGGTCGCGTGGTCGAACACAAACCCGGCCTTCGACTCCAGCCGTGAGATGTCGAAAGCCGCGGCGCCGCGCAGTCCCTGTTCTTCTGCGACCGTCAACAGGATCTCGATGCCGATCGGCGGCTTCTTCGTCGAGTAGCGGCTGGCAAGTTCCATCAGGACCGCAACCGCAGCTTTGTTGTCGGCCCCGAGGATCGTGTCACCACGGCTGCGGTAGACGCCTTCGTCAAGCACCACTTCGATCGGGCCATTGTGGGGAACCGTGTCGAGGTGGGCGCAGAACAGGACGTAGCCCGGCTTCTCCCCTTCGATCCTCAGAAGCAGGTTTCCTGCGCCGGCCCCGGCCGGACCAGCGGCGTCGTCCTCGGAGACTTCAAGCCCAAACGAATCGAGTTCGGCCTTGACGGCAGCCACTACTTCGCCTTCCTCGCCCGTGGGGCTGGAAATTTCGCAGAGCCGGACGAAGCGACTCATGACCGATCAGTTCCGTTTGGGCGTTCCATCGGGGCGCATGAATGCGAACAGCACGATCGCCACGATCGGCAGGCCGAAGTCGGCCCAAAGCACGGGTCCGGTGTTGTCGACGCAGTGATTGTCGTACTCAATCATCTGGTAGATGTGGCCATAGCCATCCCCGAAGAACTGGATGGTCAGGATCAGGATCACTGCCGCCCACCACATCGGATGGCGGATCCAATAACAGAGAACCGCGGCTAGGCCGATCGCGAGGTCGCCCATCGCATTTTCGAACTGGAATCCCCCGTCTCCGCGGGTGAAACAGATTTCCTTGGCGATCTGTTCGCCGTCGAAGACGTGGAAGGCCGCGCCGAAAATGCCGCCGATACCCACGGTTATCACCATCCACCACAGCAGGAAGATTCCGGCCATCTGGCTACCGGTCCGGGCTTCGCGATGACGCAGGGCGTGAAACGCCCCAACGGCCAGTCCAAGGACGATCCAGAAGACGAAAATCAAGTCAGGACGGGCTGGTCATGGTCAGGTCTGGTTGAACTGATCCACTTCGATGTCCGCTTTGCCAACGGACGCAGCCTGTTTGGCGGCCGCCTTCATGAACTCGCGGAAGAGCGGTTCGGGGCGGTTCGGCCGCGAGTTGAACTCGGGGTGGAACTGGGCGGCCACGTAAAAGGGATGGTCCGGCACTTCCACCATCTCGACCAGTCGCTCGTCCGGGGACGTACCACCGGCAACAAGGCCCTCGTCTTCGAGTCGGGTGCGGAGCAGGTTGTTTACTTCGTAGCGGTGGCGGTGGCGCTTGTAGATGACCGGTTCACCGTAGATCTCGACCGCCCGGGTGCCTTCGTGGAGCTTGACCGGGTCGGCACCGAGGCGCATGGTGCCGCCCATGTCGGAGACTTCCTTCTGCTCCGGAAGCAGGTCGACCACCGGGTACTCGGTTTCCGGGTCGAATTCGGCGGAGTTGGCTCCGTCCATGCCGGCGATCGAGCGAGCGAATTCGATGACCGCGATCTGCATGCCGAGGCAGATGCCGAGGTAAGGAATGTCGTTCTCACGTGCGTACTTCGCGGCTTCGACCTTGCCTTCGATTCCGCGCTCGCCGAACCCACCGGGGATCAGCACGCCATCTGCACCCTCAAGTTCGGACACGTCGAAGTTCTCGGAGTCGATCAGGTCGCACTGGACCCTGACCCCGTTGTGGATGCCGCCATGCTCGAGGGCCTCCATCACCGACTTGTATGAATCGGCGAGCTGGATGTACTTGCCGACGAGCGCGATCCGGACGGTACCTTCGGCCCGGTCGGCCATCCGCAGCATCTCTTCCCATTCGCTGAGGTCGGGCGCCGGCGCTTCCATGCGGAAGTGTTCGAGGATGAAGTCGTCCAGGCCCTCGGCGCGGTACATCAACGGGATCTTGAAGACGTTGTCCACGTCCTGGCCGGAGATCACGGCGTCAATCGGAAGGCTGGCGAAGTGGGCGATCTTCTGCCGGATGTCGCGGTCCAGCCCGGTGACCGAACGACAGATCAGCGCGTGAGGCTGGATGCCGATACGGCGCAGCTCCTGAACGGAATGCTGGGTCGGCTTGGTCTTCATCTCGCCGGCGTGGCTGATGTATGGGACCAGGGTCAGGTGGATGAACATCGCCCGCTTGGGCGTCAGGTCGGTGTAGAGCTGGCGGATCGCCTCGAGGAAAGGCAGTGACTCGATGTCTCCGACCGTGCCGCCGATCTCAGTGATCACGAAGTCGACCTGCTTGGTCTCGGCGACGATCAGGATTCGATTCTTGATCTCGTCGGTGATGTGCGGAATCACCTGGACGGTTCCACCGAGGTAGTCACCGCGGCGTTCGCGACGGATGACCGAGTTGTAAACCGAACCGGCAGTCACGTTCGAGGCCCTCGACGTATTCTCGTCGGTGAAGCGCTCGTAGTGACCGAGGTCGAGGTCGGTCTCCGCCCCGTCTTCTGTCACGAAAACCTCGCCGTGCTGGAACGGACTCATCGTCCCGGGGTCGACGTTCAGGTAAGGATCAAACTTCTGGATCTGGACCTTGAATCCGCGGGCCTTGAGCAGTCGGCCGATCGAAGCGGAAGCGATGCCCTTTCCGAGAGCCGAAAGCACTCCGCCAGTGACGAAGATGAATCGGGTTTCTCCTTGGCTCGTCTTGCTCACTTAGCTCTCCCGAGGGAGTCTATAAACCGCAGAGGCGGAAAACGATCGATGATCACGGAAATTGAGCGAAATTCCCCGTAGACGGTCACCAGAATTACAACACCGAGGGCGATCAGGCTGCCGGTGTCCCCGAGTTCTGTCAAGAGCCAGACTCCGACGATCGCTCCGGCGAGGTTTGAGCCGGTGTCTCCGAGCATGGCCCGGTCCCGCAGCGTGAATGCGAGGCCGACGACGAACGGCCCGACGAATATGCCTAGCAGCTCGATCGGCGCAATCGTCCATCCGATCAGGCAGATCGCCGCCAGGACCAGCAGCATCGCTTTCTCCACCCGGCCGCCGCGCAGGTCGAACAGATTGAACAGATTGGTGACGAGGATCAGCAACGCGACGTCGGCGATGTAGCCGAGCCACTCGTTACCGGTGCCGGTAACCACGTACGCGGCCAGCGCGAGCGCTCCAATCGCCTTAACCGCTCCGGTCGAGAGCTCTCCTTTCAGGACGGCCGAAGCGTGGCCCCGCCAGCCCCTGGGAGTGTCCGGGCTTGATCCGAGTCCCAGCGAGTCATCAAGCAGGCCGAGAAACGCGATTCCGATCAGGTAGATGATCCAGCGCCGAAGGTCCGGCTCCAGGAGGTCCAGTCCGGCCCGTTCGTTGAGCACGGCGAGTGGGGCGAGACTGACCAGGGTGGCGGTGACCAGCACTGCCCCGAGCGGGAAAGCCAGCTTCTCGCCCTTGTAGTTCGACCTGACCAGCCCGGAGCTGAGGAGGCCACGGCACCCCGCCGGCACAACCAGCAGTGCGACCAGGATTGCGACGGGCAGCCCCAGCCAGGTGACGCCTCAGCCCTGCTTCCTGTTTTTTGCCTTGGCCGGAACCGGCGCGAGCAGTTCCGGCAACAGGCGGTCCGAGCCTTCCTTGATTCCGAACGAGCCTTCGGCCCCGGCGAGCGCGTAGACCATGCTGACCTTGCCGGCCGGCTGATCCACGTTGTCGATGCTGGTCACATTGAAGTTCCCGAAGAAAGAGACCGACGAAGGGTCAGTGTCTGATTCTTCGATGCCGACCACCTCGGCCGGAGTCGCGGTCGCGCCGTCGATCAGGCCACGCTGAAGGGCTTCCACCTGGGATGCCTCGGCCGGTTCCAGTTCCCCGGTCTCGGCGCGATAGATGAGCAGGCCGTCGAGGTTGCCGAACTCGCCGCTCGACTGGGACATCAGTTCAGACTTGGTTGCATCGAGGACCTTGCCGCCGATGATCAGCTGGCGGCCGGAGACCCGGCCATAACGCTCGAGTGCTTCGTCGTTCTGGTTCGGCGCTGGCGTGGCTCCACCGGTGATCGAATTCGCGATCGCCTCGGTGTCCGGTGGCTCCCGGATCACGCCGACGGCTACCAGTTCAGCACCGGTCGGCTGAATCGTGTCTTCGACCGATTCGGTGAGGTCCGAAGGCAGAGAGCCGAACCCGACCAGACCGATTCGGTCCCCACGGATCTGATTCTCGGTCAGGGCGGCGAGCACACCGTTGCCGAAGTCATTCGCCTGTCCGAGCTCGGTATCGAGGTCATCGATCTGCCCGCGGGCTTCGTCGAGGTCGCCGGTCAGGCTTTGTTCGAGGTCCTTGCGGGTGTCGTTGAGAATGTCGCCACCGACTTGCGACCCGATCAGAATTCCGATCGCGAGTGCGAGAAAGACGGCGGCGAGTGATGCCGCGTGGTAGCGAGCGCTGTAACCCATTCCCGAAAGACTCTCAGAAACCGAGCAGGATCTTTAGCTTCAGCCAGATCAGGTCGGCGAGATCCGCCAGGGCCGGCGAAGTCAGGATCACGACCAGGACAAGAACGAGGAACGCCGCAAGGAAGATGAACAGCGGCCCCGCGGTGATTCCCGGCTGATAGAGGCGACTCACTCCTTTGGCGTCCACGAGTACTTCACCGATGCGCAGGCGGGTGAGGAAAGTCGATGACATGCCGTCCCGGTCCTTGTCCAGGAACTCGATCAGGTTGAAGTGGGCGCCCACCGTGACGATCAGCGAGGCGCCTTTCTCGAAGGCCATGAGCATCGCGACGTCCTGGCTGGTTCCGACTGAAGGGAGAACCGTCGGCTCGAGGCCGAGGTCGAGCAGCCGCTGCTCCCCGGGGGCCTTGCCGTCGGCGTAAGCGTGGACCACGAGTTCGGCCCCGCACTTGAGGGTTTCGTCGGTGGCCGAGTCCATGTCTCCGAGGATCATGTCTGGTTTGTAACCGGCGTCCCGGATCGCATCCGCTCCGCCATCAACTCCGACGAGCAGCGGCCGGACATCGCCGATGTAAGCGCGCAGCGCCCGAAGGTCGCGTTTGTAGTTCGGCCCGCGCACGACGATCAGCACGTGCCGGTCCCGGAATACGGTCCGGGTGAAAGGCAGGTCGATGCTGCCGCTCAGCATCTGCCCCTCTTCCTGGATGTGCGAGACGGTGTTCTCTGCGAACGCCGCCAGGGCCAGGTGGATCTGCTCCTGCTGGCCCGCCAGCCTCTGGTCGATATCGGGCTTCAGCTGTTCGAGTCCAACCGCGAGCCGTTCGCCGTCTCGTTTCAGCTCCGGCCCGTCAAGCTCGATCAGGTCGCCGTCCTTCAGGAGTTCGAACAGGTCGGCGTCGGGAAAGTCGATCAGTCGTATTCCGGCGTCGACCAGAATCAGAGGTCCCCGGTTCGGATACTTGTCGTCCGAAGAGGGCTGGTTGTTCAGAACCACTGACGCCCCGCTTGCGACCAGGTCTTCGGCCGCGATCCGGTCGATGTTCCGGTGGCCGATCACGGCGATCTCGCCCGGCTTCAGCTGCTTGACCAGGTCCTTGGTCTTCCGGCCTGGGCGCGCGGTCCCGCTGGTCACGACCGGTCCGCCGGCAGCCGGGGTTTCGGAGGCTCCGTTCCGGGAGCGCAGCCGTTTTGTGATCGGGTTCACCCGCTCAGGGTAATGCCTATTGGCGCGATGGGTCCCGAATGGTCGATCGCAGTCCGGAACCGATCTAGTGGTGCGAGGCGACCAGTTCCCGCGCGTGACGGGTCGCGGCTTCGTCACCGCTCTCGGCTCCCATCATCCGGCGGATCTCTTCGACCAGTTCCTCGCCCTTCAAGGCGGTGACTGTCGCGGTTGCCGTCTCCCGGCCGATGTCCTTCTCGATCGTGAAATGCGTTTCCGCTTGCGAGGCAACCTGCGGCAGGTGGGTGATCGCGAGGATCTGGCGCCCGGCCGACACAGCCCGCAGCCTCTCACCGACCGCCGTCGCGGTATTGCCGCCGATCCCCGCATCGATTTCGTCGAAGATCAGAGTCCGCTCGTCGCCGGATCCGGTGCCGGCCAGGGCGAGCATCACCCGCGACAACTCACCTCCCGATGCGGAGTCGCGCAACGGTTGGGCTGCCATCCCCGGGTTCGGAGCCAGCATGAACTCGACCGTCTCTACACCGCTGGGGCCGGGTCCGTCGGGAACATCGATCAGCTTGATGTCCAGGTTCGCCCCGCTCATGGCGAGATCTGACAGGTCAGCCGTGACTTCAGCCGAAAGCCGCGCGGCAGCTTTCTTCCTCCCGGCGGTCAGGTCGGTTCCGGCCGCATCGAGCTCCAGGCTCAGGCGGTCCAGCTCAGCCCGCAGTTCCAGTTCTCGTGATTCCCCGCCTTCCAGGCGCTCGATCTCCGCGCGGCACCACTCGGCATGCTCGAGGACTTTCTCAATCGATCCTCCGTGCTTGCGTTCCAGGCGGTCGAGCACGTCCAGGCGCATCTCGATCTCGGCGAGCCGCTCCGGATCAGCGGCGATCGACTCGACGTAAGTGCGCAGTTCGTTTCCAGTGTCTTCGGCTTCGAGCAACAGGCTCTCGACACGGCCCGCGAGCTGATCGAGGGTTGGATCGACCCCGGTGACCCCGCCCAGTTCCCCCGACGCTGCGGCGAGCTCACCGGTGATGCCCTCGCTGCTTTCATCACCCCTGAGACGTTGCGCGACGCCAACCGCTGCGAGCCGGAGCCCTTCGGCGTGTCGCAGACGATCGCGCTCGGCATCCAGATCAGCCTTCTCTTCGACCCGGGGAGCCGCCGTGTCGATTTCTTCAAGTTCGAATCGGTGAAGGTCGAGATCGCGCTCGCGGGCCTGGTCGCGGCCGAGCAGTTCTTCGAGTTCCATCCTGGCCCGGCGCTGGCTGTCCCAGGCAGCGCGGTAGGTGTCGAACTTCTTCTTCTGTGGTGCTCCCCCGGCCCCGTCAACCATCGCGAGCTGAGCCGAGCTGATCGTCAGCCGACGATGCTCATGCTGGCCGTAGAACGCAAGCAGTCTTTCAGTGAGAATCCGCAGTTCCTGAGCCGACGCCGCGCGTCCTCCCACGAATGCCGATGTCCGTCCGGCTGCCGACACCCGGCGCCCGAGAACGATTTCTTCACTGCCCGAAGGAAGGCGGTCGAGAATCTCAGCCAGATCAGCTTCGTTCTGCCAGGCGGCGGGCAAGTCGAAGACTCCTTCTACCCATGCTTCATCGGCGCCAGGCCTGACGATGCCCTTTTTCGCCTTGCCTCCCATGAGCAGATCAAGGGAGTGCGCGAGGACAGTCTTGCCGGCACCGGTCTCACCGGTCAGCACGTTCAGGCCCGGACCCAGCTGGAGCTCGGCCCGCTCGATCAGCAGGAGGTTCTCGATCCGAAGTTCGCGAAGCATCGACACCACTTGTAGCAGCGGTACCGGACAAAACCTGCTCGTCAAACGGCTAAATGGCCGAACTTTTCCCTGATGCGATGGTAAAAGTTCGATCCCGGCAGCTGGGCCAGCCGGGCAACGTCCTTGCGGTACGTGACTTCCGCCTCGGCACCAGGCGCCAATTCGCCGACCTGAACCCCGTCTACAGCTGTGTCAACACTGTCGCGGCTGCGGTGGTTGACCACATGGAGCACGTCACCGGGGGCGACCACCAGGGCCCTTGCGGTGAGTGTGTGCGGCGCGATGTAGCTCACCACGTACCCGTCTACCCCCCAGGCGAGGATCGGACCGTTGTTGGCGAGGTTGTACCCGGTGGATCCGGTGGAAGTTGCGGCCACGAGTCCGTCACAGCGCACGTGCCCGACCTCTTCGTCGGCGATCCGGTAGCTGAGTTCGGCCACCCCCCCGCGCGGACGGCGGCTGAAACTGACGTCGTTGAGCCCGACCGAAGTCTTGCCTTCCATTTTCAGGTCCAGGCCCGGCAGATCGATCATCTCGGTGTCACCGGCGAAGGCCCGGTCGAGTCCCAGCTCGATCTGATCGGCCTCGACAGCGGCGAGGAATCCGACCCGGCCGAAATTGATGCCGAAAACAGGCGTTCTGGTGCCGGCGGTCGCACGAAGCGCGTTGAGCACAAGACCGTCACCGCCGAGCACGATGCAGAGTTCCGGCTGGTGGTCGCCCTGGTCGGGGTTAAGAACGAGGTTCCAGCCATGCCGCTCGGCGGCAGCCCGGCATACCTCGGTCGCCCGATCGATTCCTTCGGCGTGACCGTGCGTGAACAGAAGTGCGACCGGGGCGCTCATAGGTCCACACCTTCGCAGAGAGCGGCGGCGCTTTCAGCCCCTGCACCGGATCTGCCGAGATAGAGGAAGGTCTCGAGGTTGCCCTTGGGCCCCGGCAGGCCGGTCGGAGCCACGCCAAGCAGGGTCAGTCCCATTGCCAGAGCGAAGTCGGCAATGCCGGTCACCGCTTCCAGGCGATCCTCAGGCCGCCGCACAACCCCACCTCGGCCGACTCGCTTTCGGCCGAGCTCGAACTGGGGCTTGACCATCGCGAGGATGCGTGCATCCTCGGCGGTCGCGTTGACCACGGCTTCGAGAACCTTGGTCAGGGAGATGAACGAGACGTCGATCACCGTCAGGTCGGGGCGATAGTCGAGATCCGTCGGCAGCAGGTCACGGGCGTTCAGGCGTTCAATCACGGTCACCGACTCGTGGTTCCTCATCGTGTCGTCGATCTGCCCGTAGGCGACATCGAGTGAAATCACGTGGGCCGCCCCGCGCTGGAGCAGGCAATCGGTGAATCCGCCGGTCGAGGCACCCACGTCGAGGCAGCGCAGGCCGGTCACGTCGAGCTCCAGCGTGTCAAGTGCGTTGGCGAGTTTGGTGCCGCCACGGGATACATAACGCTTGCCTTCCAGAACCTGGAGATCGGTGGCAGGATCGACGTCTTGACTGGGCCTCAGCGCCACCGGTCCGTCGACCCCGAGCTTGACCTGGCCGGCGCGAACAGCGCGTGCGGCAGCCGTACGCGAGGAAAACAGACCGCGTTCGGCGAGCAACGTGTCGAGTCGAGTTCTCTTACTGGCCATCGTTGAAAGGTATAGACGGGACAAAAGGGGCGGTTTTTGCTGCAATTTTCGTTACTTAACACCGCACTGTGACCCGACTCACACACGGCACTTATTACTAAGCGTAAGTTCGTCGTCAGAAGACCTGTGACTAACTCAAGAACCATTCCCCTCGCAGCACATGACGCACTCGTTCTGGCGACTGCGCCCCTTCTGATGATCGGCCCCTACCTCCTGACTTTCAGTCCCGGAGTCGGCCTCGTTTCTTTCTTCCTCGGTGCCCTGTTGATGAGCGTTGCTCTCGCCGGTACCACCAGAGCACTGCCGGTCTCGACCCTCGAGGGTTTTGACCTGGTGCTCGGGATCAGCATCTTTTCCATCGGAATCCTCTCCGGCATCTACGGAGAGCCACTGGTCGCAACCATCTTCCTGGTTGGGTTCGGCGCCGCTCACTTGGCACTTACCGCTTCAACTCGGTATAGCGCCCGCAGCGCATGAAGAGCCCACCTACCTCCCACTGATCAAAAACATATAAGAGATCATTGATCTCTCTCCTCCCTAAGTAACACCTGTAGCCCGGCTTTCCCAGCCGGGCTACATCCTTTAACGCGGCTGGTGCTCCAGATAATTCGGAAATAGCTGAAAGATCTGGAGCACCCGGGGGTATGGGTGACTTGGAGGGTTGAAAATAGCCCGAAAATTGCGTGACGGGGCCCCTCTTTCGTCCTGTTCGATCTCTACTCTGGATCAGTGAATTCCTTTATTGATCAGGCTGAATCGCTGGTTGCCCGCCTTGAAGGCGAGGCGATCGGTGGTGCGCGGGACTCCGCTATCGATGGGGACCTCAGTGCGCTGCGGCGGGCCTGGACCCAGCTCGAGGTGCCGGAACGTGAATCGGTGGCGGACTCGACGGCCAGGATCGCCGTCCTGGTCACCGCGAGGCCCGCACCCGCTCCGCCACCCGCCCCTGCCCCCGGCGCTCTCGATGAATCGGAGGAGGCGACCCTCGCCCTTCAGGGGCTTGAAGGAATAGAGCTCGACGAGTACGTTCCCGTCCGCCTGTTTGACGGCCCGCGTGATCCCCGCGCCCTCCTGACCCACATGGGATACGACGAGTTCCGCCCCGGCCAGGCGGAGGCGGTTCAGGCCGCGCTCGACGGCCGCGACTCGCTGATCGTGATGCCAACCGGAGGCGGCAAGAGCCTCTGCTACCAGCTGCCCGGCCTCGCCGGCACCGATCTGACCCTTGTGGTCAGTCCCCTGATCGCTTTGATGGCCGATCAGGTCAGGCGCCTCAGGAAGGAGGGGCACCCCGCAGTGATGTTCGCCTCCGGGCTCACCGAAGAAGTTGCCCGTGCCTCGTACGACGGCGTGCGCGACGGCTCGGCGCGAATCGCCTACTGCTCGCCGGAGCGCTTTGGATCGTCCTCTTTCCTCGACCTGATCGCGACCCGGAACGTCGACCTGCTGGCGATCGACGAAGCCCACTGCCTCTCCGAGTGGGGACACGACTTCCGCCCCGACTACCTGCGCCTGCCCAAGGTGGCCGAACGACTGGGCCGCCCTCCGGTCATGGCCTGCACCGCCACGGCGACCCAGCAGGTCGCCGACGAGATCGCCGAACGAATGGGAATGAAGGATCCCGAGCAGATTCATTCGGGCTTTGACCGTCCCAATCTCAGCTTCGACACGGTGGCGCTGGAAGGCACCGGTTCCAAGGCTCGCAAGCAGGCGTTGCTCGAGTACGGGCTCAAAGATCCGGAGAACCGGCCGGCAATCGTCTACTGCGGCACCCGCAAGGACACCGAAGAACTCGGTGATGACCTGCGTGCGTCTGGCCTCACCGCAGTTTCCTACCACGCCGGAATGCCGCCGGACGACCGGGCTTCGGCCCAGTACCGGTTCATGGAAGGCGACGCCGACGTTGTCGTCGCGACCAACGCCTTCGGGATGGGGATCGACAAGGCAGACGTGCGATCGGTCTGGCACTGGGCGATCCCGTCGAGTGTCGAGGCCTACTACCAGGAGGCCGGACGTGCCGGACGCGACGGCCAGCCTGCGCGCGCCGTCCTGCTGGCGATGCGATCCGACCTCGGACGCCTCGTCCGGTTCAACGAACGGCGGAAGGTCGACCCCGAGGATGTACTCAACTACATCGAGTCGATCCGCCACATGGCTGACGTGGACGGCAGCACAATCATGGACGCTCCTCGCACAGACGAGCAGCGGATCCGCCTTGCCGTTGCCGAACGGGCCGGAGTGCTGGCGGTCGATCCGGCTCCATCCGGGCGACTTCTCGTAAAGCTGAATCCGAACTTCGATCCAAGCGGGATCCCGGCAGCGTGCCGAGTCGCCGAGGACCGTGGCTGGCGCGCCTACCGGGCGGTCGAGGCTTTCAGCTTTTCCGATGCCTGTCGCCGGCGCCAGTTGCTCGACCACTTCGGTGACGACAGCCCCACCTCCCCCTCGGGCCGTTGCTGCGACGTCTGTGATCCCGAAGGATGGCTGCCCGATCCGGCCAGCCTCACCGTGAAACGGTCACGCGCGAACCCGAAGAAGGGATCGGCCCCGCCGCCGGAACTCGCCCCCGAGGACGAAGAGATTTTCGAGATCCTCCGCCAGTGGAGGCTGCGAGCCGCCGGCGACAAGCCCGCCTACCACGTGGCCAGTAACCGAACGCTGACCGCGATCGCCACGGCAAAGCCGACCGACGAAGACTCGCTGCTTGAGATCTCCGGGGTCGGTCCGAGCTTCATGGAGAACCACGGCGCGGACGTGCTGCGCCTGATCGGCGACCACAGCTGAAGGCCTGCCGACTAGCGGGTCAATTCAGCTGAGGAATCAATCGCACTCAGGACCTGGCGCGTGACCGAGTCCGCCGTGAAGCCGACCTCTTCGAGCAGGAGGTTCGGTTTGCCGTGGGTGACGTAACGATCCGGCAGCCCGACCCTCAGGACCCGGGCCCGACCGCCCGGGTTCGGGAAGTTGTCTTCAAGGTGTTCGAGCACCGCGGAACCGAAGCCGCCCTGAAGCACGCCTTCTTCGATCGTCACGATGAGGTCGTGGCCGATTGCCAGACGCTCGATCAGTTCGGTGTCGAGGGGCTTCACGAAACGGGCGTCGGCCACGGTCGGCTTCACCCCCTTGGCTTCCAGCTGCTCGGCGGCCTCGAGCGCAATGCCTACTCCGCTGCCGTAACCGATCAGGGCAACTCGCTCACCATTCTTCAGCGTCTCACCGGTACCGATCGGAATCAGCTCGGCCTCGTCCGGGAGTTCCACGCCTTCCGCGGCTCCCCTCGGGTAACGCAATGCCGCGGGCCCGTCGAAGCTGATTGCCGTGTGAAGCATGTGCACGAGCATCGCTTCGTCCCGCGGAGCCATCACGACGACGTGCGGCAGCGGACGGAAGTAGGCGATGTCGAATACCCCGTGGTGGGTCGGGCCGTCGTCGCCGACCAGCCCGGCTCGATCCATCGCGAAAGTCACGTCGAGTTCCTGGAGGCAGACGTCGTGAACGATCTGGTCGTAGGCCCGCTGGAGAAAAGTCGAGTAGATCGCGCAAACCGGCTTGCCACCCTGAAGGGCGATGCCGCTGGCCATCAGGACCGCGTTCTGTTCGGCGATGCCAACGTCGTAGTACTGGTTCGGCCGCTCGTCCGCCAGCTGCTGCAGTCCGGCGCCGCCGGCCATCGCCGCGGTGATGCCGATGACCCGAGGGTCTGCGGTCGCCTCCTTGACCATGGCACCGGAGAATACCTGCGTGTACTGCGGCGGCGCGGCTTTCGGCACCGGCTTCTCGAGGATCTCCGGAGCGATCGAGGCAGGGGCATCCGACTCCTGGATCGGAACGAGCTTCGCCTTCTCGGTGGGAGCGCCATCGGTGATCGATCCGGGCTTGGCCGCGTGCCAGGTCTCCATTCCAGAGAGCCCCCCGTCCTCGGCCGGAGCAAATCCCCTGCCCTTGACGGTGTGGACGTGGACAACAACCGGGCGATCGGCGGCGAAGGCCTCGGTCAGCGCCCGGCGGATCGCGCCGACATCATGCCCGTCGATCACGCCCATGTAAGCGAGGTCCAGTTCTTCGAAGAGCAGCCCCGGAGCCCAGTAGGCCTTGATCGCAGACTTGAGTTCCGGACCAAGCCGCTCGATCCGCTTGCCGAGTCCGAGCGGCAGCTTTGTCAACCGGTCCTCGACACCCTCCCGGGCGTGGAACAGGCCGGGCTTAAGGCGGGCCCGCTGGAAGTAGCTCGACAGGGCACCGACGTTCGGTGAGATCGACATGCCGTTGTCGTTCAGCAGGATGACCATCGGGGTGCCGAGTCCACCGGCTGCGTGCATCGCTTCGTAAGCAACACCGCCGGTCAGGGCGCCATCGCCGATCACAGCGACAACCTTGCCGTCGACGCCGATCCCCTTGCGCATCGCTTCCTTGAGGCCGACCCCGTACGAAATCGAGGTCGAAGCGTGGCCGGCTCCCATGATGTCGTGTTCGGACTCGGGGATCGAGCAGAAAGGAGCGAGGCCGTCGTATTGACGAATCGTTGGAAGCTCGTCACGGCGGCCAGTCAGGATCTTGTGCGGATAAGCCTGGTGACCAACGTCCCAGAGGACCTTGTCGCGCGGTGATTCGAGGAGGCTGTGGAGCGCGACTGCGATCTCACAGGTTCCGAGGTTGGCTCCGAAGTGGCCGCCGATCTCCCCGATCACATTGATGATGTAGGTACGAACCTCTTCGGCCACGCCCTGAAGCTGCTCGTCGGTCAGGCCGTTCAGGTCAGCCGGGCTGTTTATCCCCGGGAGAAGGTTGGTCTTTTCGGGTTCCAATGTCACTGCTCTCTCGTATAAATGTAGTCGGCGACGCGGTTGAGATAGTCAGTTTCGCCATCAACGTCGGCCAAGGCCGAAACCGCCTGCTGGTGAGACTGGCTGGCGAGGTCTTTGGCTTCCTGCAAACCATAGAGGCTGACGTAGGTGACCTTTCCGTGTCTTTCGTCACTCCCCTGTGGTTTTCCGAGCGCATCGTCGGTCCCCGTGACGTCGAGGATGTCGTCGACGATCTGGAAGAGGATCCCCAGTTCGGATGCGAACCGGTGGTAAGGCTCACGCTCCGCGGGATCAACCCCGGCAAATGCCAGCGGGGTTTCCACACTCACCCGGATCAGCCGCCCGGTCTTCAGCGAATGGAGATGGCGCAGGCCATCGGCGTCGATTCCGGTCGCGGTCACGTCGACGTATTGCCCGCCGACCATGCCTTCCACCCCGGTCGCGCTGGTCAAAAGCTGCACCGCTTCGAGGACCCGCGCCGGGTTGCTCTCGACCGAAGCCATCAGGCGAACGGCCTCGGCGAAGAGCCCGTCGCCTGCGAGGATCGCCACCGCCTCGCCGTATTTGATGTGCGATGTCGGCTGGCCGCGCCTCAGGTCGTCGTCGTCCATCGCCGGCAGGTCGTCGTGGACGAGCGAATAGGTGTGGACCATCTCGAGGGCCGCGGCCAGCCCGAGGTACGGCTCGATGTCGTGGCCGAGAGACTTGGCGGTGGCAAGGCAGAGGACCGGGCGGATCCGCTTGCCACCGGCGAGCAGTGAGTACCTCATTGCTTCATCGAGGCCGGCCGTGGCCGGATCGCTCGAGAAGTGAATCGTTGCGAGGTGCTGGTCTACCGCTTCCCGAAGGTCGTCCGGGTAGCTCACCTGTCCTGCTCCAGGCGGTCGACCGCCTCGGCGGCTCCCCGGGCCGCTTCCGCCGTCAACTTGGCAGCTTCCGCCGCAAGCTTCCCGGCATCTGCGTCGGAGACTTCCGGATCTTCAAGCCCGTCCGTGATCTCGCGCAGCCGGTCCCGGATTTCTTCCAGGCGACTCAACTGACGTCAGCTTTCATCGCCTTGGCAGCAGATCCGAGGATGCCGTTGACGAAGCCCGGGGCCTCCGCGCCGCTGTACTTCTTGGCGGTCTCGACGGCCTCGTCAATCGCCACTTCGAACGGAACGTCCTCGCAGTAGTTCATCTCGTAAAGCGCGACCCGCATGATGTTCTTCTCCAGCGGAGCGATCCGGCTGATGTCCCATCCCTTCGCGTATTCGGAGATAACTTCATCAAGTTCGACGCGGTGCTCCGCCACGCCCTCGGCAAGCTCCTTCGTGAACGGACGCGAATCCGCGAGGAGGACCGAGAGGGGACGGTCGGTGACGTCCTGCTGGTAACAGGCAAAAACCGCATCCCGACGCTGGTGAGAACGACGCATCGATCAAGGATATTGATGCCCGAACCAACCGGTAACCACCCAACAACCATTTCTGGGTCGGTTCCGACCAGCACCCGAGACTTTCACCGACCCAGAATCAAACCTCACCCACCGATCATTCTGGGTCGGCAACTGGTTCAGGTAGGGGTGAAGACCGACCCAGAACAGGGTGGGATTGCTGCTTGGGCTCTGGCGTGACCCATTGGTCGGCCTTTCGTCCGGCCTTTGTCTTGCCTGCCACGACCTGCTTGCGTTGCCCCAAGACATAGTCAGGACATGTCCAGTCAGACGATTTCGGCAGCAATCAGTGAGCTTGCTCGCCCCTATCTCGGCGTCGTTTCCCGTCGGCAGATGCTGGAGGCCGGGCTGGGAGAAAGCCTGATCCAGTACCGGGTCAGCTCGATGCGACTCGTTCCTATCTTCGCCGGCGTCTACTCGCTAGGGCACAGGTTTCTCACGGTGCAGGCGAGGCACGCGGCGGCGGTTCTCGCCGGAGGGCCGTGTGCCGCACTCTCCCATCGCTCGGCAGCTGCCCATTGGGGCTTCCTGAAACCCCGCGGGCGCGTCGAAATCCTTCGAACCTCGAGCCCCGACCACCCGAACTCCAAGCTCACCGGCGGTCCGAACGGCACCTCCGACCGCCTGGTCATTCATCGCAGCCGGGTTTTCAATCAGAACGAGTACGTGGTCCACCGGGGAATCCGAACCACCACCGTCGCCCGAACATTCCTCGACCTGGCCGCAACCATGAGCCTTCGACAGCTTGAGTCGGCCTACACGGAAGCGGAACGTCTGGGGCTCGTGAGGATCGATGAGATGCGGAAAGTGGCTGCCCGTGGTCGCGGCTGGACCGGAGTCAGGAAGCTGCGCAAGCTGATCGAAACCTGGGATCCGAGGCTGAAGTCGACCAAGTCCAACATGGAGATCGACTTCGTAGATCTTTGTCGCGATCACGGGATACCCGCCCCCGAAATCAACATTCACAACGGTGACATGGAGGTCGATTGTGTCTGGCAAAGTGAAATGGTCGCCGTCGAGCTCGACAGCCACCGGTTCCATTCATCGGGACCGGCGTTCGAACGAGATCTGCGGAAGACCCGAAAGCTGGAGAAGCTCGGATACAGGGTCCTTCGCTTCAGCCACAGCATGATCCTCGAAGAATCGGCCGAAACGGCTACGGCTGTCCTGGCCGAACTCCGTAAGGCTCGGTCCCCGTAGAAAAGTTGCCGTGTGTCTAGACTGGACCCGTGATTTCAACCAGTGAGTTCAAGAACGGGTCCCACATCGAAGTCGGCGGCAAGGTCATGCGGATCATCGAGTTCCAGCATGTAAAGCCCGGCAAGGGCGGTGCCTTCGTTCGCACGAAGCTCCGCCGAATCGAGGACGGATCAGTGCTCGACAAGACCTTCAGGGCTGGCGAAAAGTTCCGTCCTGTTCGCACGGAGTCGCGCAAGATGCAGTACCTCTACGAGTCCGGCGACACGGTGGTCTTCATGGACAACCGCACCTACGAACAGATCGAACTTCCGTCCGAGCTGGCTGCCGACGCCCTGCGCTGGGTCCAGCCGAACGACGAAGTCGAGGTCCTGCTGGTGGACGAGCAGCCTTCGGAGATCGCCGTCCCGAGCTCGATCGAAGCGAAAGTCGTGAAGACCGAGCCCGGCCTCAAGGGCGACACGGCTTCAGGTGGAGGAAGTAAGCCAGCCACGCTTGAATCGGGAGTCGAGATCCAAGTCCCGCTCTTCATCAACGAAGGCGAAGTGATCAAGGTCAACACGGAGAACGCCGAATACATGTCCCGGGCCTGATTCCTGGTGAAGATGCTCCAGAGAGACTTCTCCCTGGAGCCGCAGACGCGAGGCTTTCATCTGATCACCAGTGAGGTCCGATCCGCCGTCCCGGAGATCTCGACTTATTCAGTTGGCCTGCTTCACCTCTTGATTCGGCACACCTCGGCGTCGCTGACCCTGAATGAGAATGCGTCGCCGGAGGTGAGACGTGACTTTGGGACGTGGATCGACAGCGCGGTACCTGAGGATTTCCCGTGGACTCACACCCTCGAAGGACCGGATGACATGCCGGCCCACATCAAAGGTGCCGTGACCGGTTTCGACCTCACATTGCCGGTCAGGGACGGATCACTTCACCTTGGTACCTGGCAAGGCGTATATCTCTGCGAGCACCGCGACCGCGGCGGCTCGCGGTCAATCACCGCAACGCTTTGGGGAGAATCCTCCACCTGAGGGCCCGCAAAAGCACCAACCACCATTCTGGCTCGGGCGGCATAATCCCTTCATGACCACCCCGCCGCTTCTCGACAAGCTCCTCAACACTCCCGGGCCTTCCGGATACGAACTTCCCGCAGCTGAGGTCTGGCGTGAAGCCGCGGACTTCGCCACGGTCACGACCGACGGTCTCGGTGGAAGCATTGCCACGATCGGCGATGACGACGAGGCTCCGCTGGTCGCGGTTGTCGGGCACATCGACGAGATCGGCCTGGTCGTCACCCACATCGACGACAAGGGATTCCTCTACTTCGCTCCGATCGGTGGCTGGGACCCCCAGATCCTGGTCGGCCAGCGGGTGACGATCACCGGCAACGAAGGACAGGTGCCCGGGGTTGCCGGCCGCCTGCCGATCCACCTGCTCGACCCCGAGCAGCGCAAGAAGGTCGTGAAGCTCAAGGAGATGCACATCGACATCGGCGTCGACGACAAGGAAGAGGCCGAAGCTCTTGTCTCGGTCGGGGATCCCGTGGTGATCGACACCGAGCCGATGGCCGTCGCCGGCGGCCGTCTCGTCTCGCGTTCGATGGACAACCGCCTCGGCTCTTACATCGCCCTCGAAGCCCTGCGCCGCTGCGACGAGAACAAGAAGCTCAAGGCAAGGTTCTCCGCCGTGGCCGCGGTCCAGGAAGAGATCGGTCTGTTCGGCTCCCGTACCGCCGCCTTCACCGTTCGACCCGACCTCGCGGTGGCGATCGACGTGACCCACGCCACCGACGCTCCCGGCGTCAACGAAAAGGAGGTCGGCAGCCACCCGTTCGGCTCCGGTCCCGTGATCGGTCGCGGCTCCACCCTTTCGCCGAAGCTCTACGAAATGCTGAAGTCAGCGGCTGAATCGGCGGACATTCCGTTCTCGGTCGGAGCCAGTGGAAATTCGACCCACACCGACGCCGACTCACTCCAGATCTCGCGGACCGGTATTCCAACCGGACTCGTCTCGATCCCGCTGCGCTACATGCACTCGCCGGTGGAGATGGTCGACCTCGCAGACGTCGAATCGACGGTCCAGCTGATTGTTGCCTTCGTCGAATCGATTGAACCCGGAGTCGACCTGAGCCGCTGATTCATTCTCTCTGTAGGGAACGCAACTTCTTCGTCCGTTTCGGTCTAATATCTGTGAGTCTTGTCACACATGACGCCGCCGGTCTAGAAGGTAGGGGTCCGGCTGTAAACGAACCAGAGGGAGCAGTAACGGAGAATGAACCACCACTCGGGACTTTTGAACGTCCGCCGCATCGCGGTTATGGCGTTCGCCCTGTTCATGGCATTGGCCATGACCACAGCAATTGCCGGTAGCGCCGACGCCAAGAAGGCGAAGAAAGCATCGGTATCGCTGACGGGCATCACGACAAAGAACCAGGCCGCGTTGCTCAAGTCGGGCAAGCTCACGGTCAAGGTCAAGTCAACCGGCAAGGTCAAGGGCGTCAAGCTCTCTGTCGTCAGCGGCGGCAAGAGCAATCGCTTCAAAACCAAAAAGGTCAACTTCAACAAGAAGGGCACGAAGACCGTGTCCCTCGCAATGACCAGTGGTGGACGTACCGCCCTCAAGACTTGTGGAGCCAAGACAGTCACGGTCAAGGCCAACTACAAGAAGGGCAAGAAGAGCGCCAAGGCGAGCAGGAAGAAGACCCTCGCCAAGGATCCGAGCAAGTGCGTCACTCCCCCGGAGCCCGTGGTCGTCGACCTCGGTGACGATCCCGAGAACTGTGACTTCCTCGATACCTCGGTCTGCCTCCAGCCCTTCCCGAACGATTACTACACGAAGGAAGATGCTTCGACCCCGACCGGCAAGCGCCTGAACCTGGCCCCGACTTCGACTCCGAAGAACACGGGCAACGCAAATCCGGTCAATCTCGCGGTAACGCAGATCAACCAGGCCGACGGCTTCAGCCCCGGCAACAAGATCCTCCTGAAGGTCAAGGGTGTCAGCACCCCGGCCGCGTTCCAGAACTCCGGACTCGTGCCGCTCGATGACATCGCCGCATACAAGGACGCCGAGCAGGCGGTGATGCTGATCGACGCCGAAACTGGCGTTCGCCAGCCGATCTGGGCCGAGCTCGACGCGAACCCGACCTCGGTGGACCCCGTCTACGAAGGCGGCGAGCTGGTCAAGGCCGGCGGAATCGGCAAGAACCCCGGTAACACCGGTCCGGTCAACCTGATCATCCGTCCCGCCAAGAACCTCGAGTTTGGCAAGCGCTACATCGTTGCCTTCCGGAACCTCAAGAACGGCGACAACGAGACGGTGGAAGCACCGCTCGGATTCCGCGTCTACAGGGACAACCTGGAGACCGAACAGGACATTGTTGAAGAACGTCGTCCGCACATGGAATCGATCATCGACAAGCTCACAACAGATGCTGGCGTCGAGCGCAGCAGCCTCTACATGGCATGGGACTTCACGGTCGCATCCGAGCGCAGCATCACCGGCCGGGCCACCGACATCCGTGATGACGCGTTCGCGCAGCTCGGTGATACCGACCTGGCCAACCGCACGATCGAAGGTGCTTCACCTGACATCGTCGTGAGTGCCTTCTGCGACGCAGGCAATATCGCGACGCCGGAGTGCGGCAACAACTATCCGTTCAACAGCAGCTTCGACCCGGATGACCCGATTCAGTCGCCGGTGCCGAACAACACGACGACGCAGCGTACTGTGGTCGGCTACCTCGACAACGTGCCCTGCTACCTCGACGAAAACGGATGCCCCTCGGGCTCCGAGTTCAAGATCAACCCGGATGGTTCGGTTGATACGAACACGACGTTCACGACCAAGGTGCCGTTCCGGTGCCTGATTCCGAAGTCGATTGTCGCCGGTGGAGTTGTGACTCCGGGTGGAACCGGGACCTACGGTCACGGCCTGCTTGGAACGTTGAACCAGATCAACGCCACTGAACAGGTCGCCAACAACACCAACTCGAGTTGGTGTGCGGCGAACTGGGATGGCTTCTCCGAGCCAGACCTCGGACTGATCATCTCGTCCCTGCAGAACATGTCGAACTTCAACAAAGCAGCCGACAGGATGCAGCAGGGATTCCTCAATTTCATGATGATCCAGAGGGCGCTGATCCACCCCGACGGCTTCGTTGACGAGCCGGCGTTCAACATGACCCACGACGGCGTAACGCCGCTGGCCATTCCGGCCCCGGCAATTGACGTCAGCGCCGGAGTCAACACCCGTGGTTACTACTACGGCATCAGCCAGGGCGGCATCATGGGTGGAGCGCTCACCGCACTCGACCCCGACGTCGACTACGGCGTGCTCGGAGTACCGGGAATCAACTACTCGACCCTCCTCCGCCGTTCGGTGGACTCGGACGAGTACTTCAAGCTCCCGGGCCTCGGTCTCTACGCGAACTACCCCGACCTCGCTTCCCGACCGCTGCTGCTGTCGCTCATGCAGCTGCTTTGGGATCGCGGTGAAGGCAACGGTTACGCGCACAACATGACCGACAATCCGCCGCCCAACACCAACGAACACGAGGTCCTGCTCCAGCTGGCTCTTGGTGATCACCAGGTCACCAACTTCGCGGCTGAAGTCGAGGCCAGGACGATCGGCGCCGAGCGTTACTCGCCGACCCTCCTGCCCCAGCGCACGTGGGACATGGACTACGAAGCACTGCCCCCGACAACCAGTTTCCCGACTGGACCGGACAAGAGCTTCATGGTCTACTACGACGGTGGTCCGCCGAGGTTTGACGGACTCCAGGGCAACGGCAGCGGCGTACCTCCGCTGGAGAACGTGCCGCCGCGTCCCGAATGGGGCTACGGCTCGGACCCGCACGGGTACCCCCGCCGTTCGGCTGACGCACTGAACCACATCGAGTCGTTCTACAACGACGGCACGATCGACGAGTGCGCAGCCGGTCCTCCGGTAGCGGGCTACTGCTTCGCCAACGGATGGGATGGCGAGGACGGCCTCCCGTAACGGGTAGCCAATAGAACTGGAAAAGGCCGGGCACTCGCCCGGCCTTTTCTTTTGCAGAGCACCCACCTGAAGACTCGTGACTTTCACGACAAAGATTCAGAAACTGTGCAATACTGTGATCACCGTCACACAGCTGACGAAGACGGAAACCAGCCTTCGGCCGAGAGGCCAGTTGGGTAGGGGGAAATCCGTAGCTTTCGCTGAACAGGCGAGGGAGTTGTATGAGGAGAGAGGGTGCGAACCGAGAGAACCGGCCTGAGGGGGCCGGTTTTCTCTTTTAACTTCTGGTTCGTAGAAGCGATGGGATTAAGGGCGTCAATACCGCCCCTAATCCCATCACTTCGCGGCTCCCGCCCCGCCCCGGTCAGTCGATGTATGTCAGGGCCTTTGCAACGGTGCTCAGGTTCTGCTCGATTCCGCCCTCGCCCACCACGACGAGATCTTCGATCCGCACCCCGGTGAAGCCGGAGATGTAGATACCGGGCTCGACCGTTACGACCTCTCCGGCGGCGAGGATGTCTTCGGAGCTGGTGCCGAGTCTCGGGTCTTCGTGCACCTCAAGCCCGACTCCATGTCCGAGCCCGTGGCCGAAGTATTCGCCATAGCCGGCGTCGGTAATCAGGTCGCGGGCGGCTTTGTCAACTTCGGACGCAGCAACGCCTGGCCGAATCGCCTTGAGACCTTCGTCATTGGCACGAAGGGTGACGTCGTAGATCTCGGCCGCCTTCTCTCCGAGCATGCCTGTGGCGAAGGTGCGGGTGCAGTCCGAGCAGTAGCCCTCTAGCAAGGCGCCCATGTCGATCGTGACCAGCTCACTCTTGCCAACAAGCCTGGCGCCGGGCTCGGCGTGTGGCGACGCTCCGTTCGGACCGGAGGCCACGATCGGCGGGAACGAAGGCTCAGCGCCGGCTTCCCTCATGCGGGCGATCACATGGGCCGCGATCTCCGCCTCGGAGCGGCCGATTAGTCCACGCTCCATCGTCTCGCGATAGAGGTCGTCGGTCAGCTCCGCGGCGGCGGCGATCCTTGCAATCTCCTCCGGTTCCTTGACCCTTCTCAGGCCCTCGACTTTGCCGCCGGCATTGACCAGCTCCACGTCGTCCCCGGCGGCGGCGTCGAGCTTGGTCGCGGTGCGGACGGTCAGGTGATCGTCTTCGATCCCGACCTTCCCTTCGAAGTGCCCCGCGAGGCCTTTCAGCCACTCGCCGGAAACGATTTCAACATCCCAGCCCGAGACTTCTTCAGCCGCCCTCTCGGTGTAGCGGAAGTCTGTGAAGAAAGTCCGGATCTCGGATCCGATCAGGCAGGCACCGTTGGTCCCGGTGAACCCGCAGATGTATCGGATGTTGGTCGGCTCGGCGACCAGCATCGAATCGAGCTCGGCCTCGGCGACCAACTCCGAGAGCCGCCCTGCCCGATCAGTCACCGGTGATACCGAGATGGGTCGCCATCAACTCCAGGGCGTTCCTGTAGCCGTCGAATCCCCGGCCGGAGACCTTGTCAAAGACAAGGCCGTCGAAGACGGAGACCTTGCGCCAATCCTCACGGTTTTCAACGTCGGACAGGTGGACCTCGATCGCCGGAACGGGATCGACCGCCAGCGCGTCACTGATCGCCCGGCTGTAATGAGTCCAGGCTCCGGCGTTAATCAAGGCACCGTCGGCACCCTCAGAAAGGCGATGGAGGTAGCCACAGAACTCAGCCTCGGAGTTGGTCTGGAAGAAGCTCGGCTCGAGCTCGAGCTCATGTGCCCAGCCGGTGATGCGGTGTTCGAGTTCGGAGAGGCTCGCCCCTCCGTACAGGTCGGGATCACGGCGTTCGAGAACGTCGAAGTTCACTCCGTGCAGGATCGCGATGCGGTTCTGGGCTCGGCTCATCTGGTCAGCTCCTTTACGGCGTCTCGTACAAGTTCAGGTTCGACCAGGCGGTCGATCATCGGCGCCCCCGGCTCGGAGAGCAGCACAAAGCCGACGCCGCGGGAAGTCTTCTTCTTGTCGAACTGAATCGCCTGGACGACGGAATCCACATCGACCTCGGAGGCGAACCGGACCGGAAGTCCGTGGAGCCTGTTCCAGCCCATTACCTGCTCGCGCAGCTCGGGAGCATCGGAGAGGCGGAGTGAAGCAAGAAGACCGAGCGCCACGGCCTCGCCGTGGCGGTACCGCATGTACCCCGTAGCCGCTTCAATGGCGTGTCCAACCGTGTGGCCGAGGTTCAGCACGGCGCGCAGGCCGTTATCCCGTTCGTCGGCGGCGACGATGCGGCACTTGTAACGGGCGCAGGAATAGATCAGGTCCGGCCGGCTGAGGATCTCGCGCGGGTTCAGCTTCATGACTTCTTGCCAGAGGTCGCCTCCTGCCAGCAGGGCGGTCTTCACAACTTCGGCCATACCGGCGGTAAGTTCGGCCTCAGGCAGGGTGGCCAGCGTGTTGACGTCGGTGATAACTGCCGAAGGCAGGTGGAAGGCACCGACGTAGTTCTTTCCTTCGGGCAGGTCCACCCCGGTCTTGCCTCCGTAGGCGGAATCCACCTGGGCGACGAGGGTGGTCGGCACCTGGACGATCGGGATGCCGCGCTGGTAGGTGTGCGCGCAGAATCCGGCGAGATCTCCGACCACACCGCCGCCGAGAGCGAGCATCCGGTCCGACCGGGTGACCCCGAGGACCGCCATTCCGCGGAGCGATTTCTCAGCCTGGGCAACCGTCTTGGCACTCTCTCCCGGAGGAACCGATATCGCAGCCTTCACCTCACCGAGCTGCTCGCCGTATATCGGTCCGACCTGATCATCGGTGAACGAATAGGAATCTCCCGAACCGGGCATCACCTCGCAGTCGCCGTCGAAGAGCGATGAACCGAGAAGGCCTTTGCCGACGTAGACCGGATATTCGCCGTTGGCGCTTGCGGCCCAGATCATCCTGGTTCCGACGGGCAGGTTGCTGAGCATCCTGACCGGGCCCAGGGCGCGGTCCCAGACCCTCCTGACGACCGCGGGCAGCACCGCGTCGGCCACCGCGTCGTAGTTCGGCTGGCGCTGGTAGTACAAAGCCTCGAATTCATCCTGATCCTGGGCCAGAGGCCGGTTGCTGGCACGCACCCGGCGCCACGCGGTGTCGAGTTCCACGTCGAGCCAGACCGTGATGTGCTCGTCCGTCGAAAGCGCCTCGCGGATCGCCCCGGTGCCGACCGCCCCGCCGCCGAGGGCGAGAACGTCGATTCCGGGTGCGGTCAGGGCGGCGAGGATCGTGCGCTGCTCGAGCTCACGGAATGCGTCCTCACCGTGGCGCTCGAAGTAGACCGCGATCGGGCAGCCGGCTTCGGCCTCGATCAGGCGGTCGGCGTCGACGGTCTTCAGTCCATGAGCGGCCAGCTCCACGAGAGCAGAAGACTTGCCCGCCCCCATGAACCCGACCAGACAGATCATCGCCAGCCGATGCGTTCCTTGTAGGCATCGATCGCGCCAGTCACGTCATCGATGTGATCGCCACCGAACTTCTCTCGGTAGCACTTGACCAGAGCGAGGCAGATCATCGCCTCGCCGACCACTGCCGCCGCGGGCACCACGGTCGAGTCCGTGCGCTCCTTGTGGGCCTTGGCCGGCTCGCGGGTGGCCATGTCAACCGAGCGCAGCGGCTTGGTCATGGTCGAGATCGGTTTGATCGCCGCCCGGACCGAGAGCGGCATGCCGGTGGTCATTCCGCCTTCGAGCCCACCGGCGTGGTTGGTCTCGCGGTAGTAGCCGCGCTCTTC